>NZ_NVQF01000114.1 GCF_002592005.1 Mycolicibacterium palauense
CACGTACACCGTGCGCGGGGCCTGCGGTTGGGGCGCCTCCTGGACCACGGGCACCGGCGCCTGAATGGTCTCCGGCGGCGGCTCGGGCGCGGGCGGCGGGACCACGGCCTCGGGGGCCGGGGGCTGCGCCTCGGGCACCTGGGTGGGGATGATGGCGCTCTCGGCGGGGCTGGGCCGTTCATCCACGGTCGGGCGGATACTGACGGCCAGCGAGATCACCAGGGCCGTCACCCCGATGACGAACACCGAGGTCAATGCGCTGCCGACGAGCAGGAACGGCTTGCGGCCCGACTCGGCGTCCCCGCCGTCGATATCACCGTCGATATCGCCGTCGAACTCCCCGAGGAAATCGGCGTCCTGCTCGGCGTCGACCTCGCTGTAGGCCAGCGGCGCCGGCGCCCCGGTGTAGCCGGCCCCGGCGGCCTGGGTGATCTCCGCACCGGCCGGGTAGGCCCCGGCGGTGGTGCCCTCGCCGCCGTCGAGGGCATAGGCCAGGCCCACGGTGGAGGCCTCGAACAGCGGGGCGTTGGCGGCGGCCAGCGCGGCGCCACGGGCCAGCGCGAGCTCGGGCTCCTCGGGCGCGGTCACCGGCAGCGACGTCGCCGACTCCAGCTGCAGCCTGATCGCGGCGATGCTGACGCCGGAGCCGAGCACGAACACGCCCTGCGGCGGGGTCTTCAGGTCGGTCAGGCCGGCGACCATGCCGGTCAGCTCGGCGACGGCGTCCTCGGTGTGCAGGTCCTGGCGCTGCACCTTGACCACCGACCCGTCGGCGGTGTCGACCACCGACAGCGTGGCGGTGTCGCGTTCCAGGAACAACAGCGCGGTGCGGTCGTATCCCACCGCGGCACCGACCGTCTGGGCCAGCGCCCCGGCGGCGTGCAGCTCGGAAACCAGCATGACGTCGTCGATGTCGCGGGCCGCCAGGCCGTTCCGCAGCGCCGCGGCCTCCGCGTGGTCGTGCCAGGTGATGCCGGTGGCGACCAGCCGGTGGCCGCCCTCCCGCGCGCTTTCGCGGGTGCCCAGCAGCGCGGCGATGACCTGTTCGGAGGCCGTTGCCGAGGCCTCCCCGGTGGCGACGTCGAACACGTCGTGGTCGACGGTGACCCCGTCGGCCTTTTCTCCCTCCACCAGCACCATGCGGACCGTCGTAGGCGTCATCGACACCCCGAGTGCGATGTCCACTGCCCCTCCACAATATTTGCTACCTGCGTCAATTCCAGCCGGGCGCCGACCCCTCGAGCGCTACGCGACCAACTCGTATATCGAGCCTCCCACCTGCTGTGTTACATGTGCGGCAGGTGGGCGTTCGCGCGGCGGTGAGCATCGGCGCGGACCCCTCGACATCCGGTAGCTATCACCATACGCGGGCCGGGCGGCCCCGCCAGTGGGATGCTCGTGGGGTGAGCAGCAGCGTGGACTTCCATTTCGACCCGATGTGCCCGTTCGCCTACCAGACCTCGCTGTGGATCCGGGCGGTGCGCGACCAGACGCCCCTGACGGTGAACTGGCGGTTCTTCAGCCTGGAGGAGGTCAACCGGGTCGAGGGCAAGAAACACCCGTGGGAGCGGGACTGGTCCTACGGCTGGTCGCTGATGCGGATCGGGGCGCTGTTGCGCCGCAGCGGCCAGGAAATGCTGGACCGCTGGTACGCGGCGATCGGCGCCGAACTGCACGACCGCGGCGGCAAGCCGCACGACCCCGACGTCGCGCGCCGGCTGCTGGGCGAGATCGGCGCCCCCGAGGCCTTCGACGCCGCCCTGGCCGATCCGAGCACCCACGACGAGGTGCGCGCCGACCACCAACGCGTGCTCGACGCCGGCGGCTACGGGGTGCCGACGCTGTTCCTGGACGGGCAGTGCCTGTTCGGGCCGGTGCTGGTGGACCCGCCGACCGGGCCCGAGGCGCTGACGCTGTGGACCGTGGTGACCGGGATGGCCGCCCTGCCGCACGTCTACGAGCTGCAGCGGCCCAAGACCGCCGCCGACGCGGAGCTGATCGGCGCGAGCCTGCGCCCCTACCTGGACGGCCGGGACTGGGTGAGCATCAACCGCGGCGAGGTCGTCGACGTCGAGGGCCTGACCGGCGGGGCTACTCGGACCTGATGAAGTTCAGATACGAACGCGAGGGAGTCGGCCCGCGCTGGCCCTGGTACTTCGAGCCGACCTTCTCGCTGCCGTAGGGGTGCTCGGCCGGGCTGGTCAGCCGCAGCAGGCACAGCTGGCCGATCTTCATGCCCGGCCACAGCGTGATCGGCAGGTTGGCGACGTTGGACAGTTCCAGGGTGATGTGCCCGCTGAAGCCGGGGTCGATGAACCCCGCCGTCGAGTGGGTCAGCAGACCCAGCCGGCCCAGCGACGACTTGCCCTCCAGCCGACCGGCCAGGTCGTCGGGCAGGCTGCACACCTCCAGCGTCGAACCCAGCACGAACTCCCCCGGGTGCAGCACGAACGGGTCGCCGGCCGCGCACTCGACCAGGCTGGTCAGGTCGTCCTGGCGCAGTGCGGGGTCGATGTGGGTGTACCGCAGGTTGTTGAACACCCGGAACAGGCTGTCCAGGCGCACGTCCACGCTGGACGGCTGCACCAGGGCATCCTCGAACGGCTCGATGGCGAGGCGGCCGGTCGCCAGCTCCGCCCTGATATCACGATCGGAGAGCAGCACCCGACGAGCGTATCGGCCCCGCGCCGGTGCGCATTGGTGAGGATCGCCGCACAGTTGCTATCCTTCCTCAGCACATGCCGATGTAGTTCAATGGCAGAACATCAGCTTCCCAAGCTGAATACGCGGGTTCGATTCCCGTCATCGGCTCCACGAAACTACGGCTAGCTGCAATGCGCCGCGCGCGCCGGGACGGCACCGTAGACCCGTGGCACAGCGCGTGACCGCGGGCGCGGCGATCGTCGGACGCGAGGCGGAGGTCGCCGAGCTCACCCGGTTCGTCGCGCGGTCGGCGATCAGCGGTGCGACTCGATTGCTGGTCGGGCCGGCTGGTGTGGGCAAAACGCGGCTTCTCGAGGAGATGCACTCGATCGCGGCGAGATCTGGTGCGCTCGTCCTGGCGACCTCCGGAACCGAGTTCGACGCGTCGATGAGCCACGCCGGCCTCAACCGGCTGCTCCGACCGCTGCGGACGCACCTCGACGAGCTCGATTCGGCGTACCGCCAAGGCCTGGCCGTCGCCCTGGGCTATGCGGCCGGACCACCCGCCACGGCGCTGCTGGTCTGTGGTGCGACGCTGACGTTGCTCGAGAGGATCGCGTGCCGGCAACCGGTCGTCGTCGCCGTCGACGATCTGCACTGGCTCGACGAGGCGAGCCTTCGGGTGCTGTCCTTCGTCGCCCAGCATGTGGCGGATTCTCGCATCGGCTTCATCGCCACGGTGCGCGACTCGAGACAGGTTTCCCCGCGGATCGCCCTCGACGGCGACGCAGATACCGACATCGCCGTGCAGCCGCTCACCGACCGTGACGCGGAAGTTCTCGTGGATCTCTGGCACCCTGCGCTACCGATCCTCGCTCGACGCCGAGTCCTGCACCAGGCGCAGGGCAACCCACTGGCCATCCGCGAACTCGGCAGGGTGCTGGAACAGACGCCCCGCGGCGCCGGGAGCGCCCTCGATCACATACCGATGACCGATCGGCTCAAGCAGTCGCTTTCCTATCGCATCTGTGACCTTCCGGTCGAGACGCGGCACTGCCTGCTGCTGCTGGCCCTCGACGACCGAGAAGATATGGCCGCGTTGAGAGAACTCGACATCCACCTCGGGGCGCTCGTCCCCGCCGAGGACGCCGGCCTGGTAGTCGTGGATCAGGCGCGGCTGTCGATCAGGTTCGCCCATCCGCTGATCCGGGCTACCGTCGTCGAGGAATCGACGTCGGAGCAGCGCCGGGAGGCCCACGGCGTGATCGCCGAGACGTTACGGAACGTGCCGTCGAAGCGGGCATGGCATCTCGCCGAGGCCGCGCTCGACGTGGACGGTGACACCGCGGACCTGCTCGAGGAGACCGCAACCGATGCGCTACGGCGTGGGGATGCCTACGGTTGCGCCGGTGCGCTCGCACGTGCGGCACGGTTGAGTCCGGATACGGATGGCCGCGGTCGCCGGCTCGCCCTGGCGGCCTACCTCCACGCAGAAGTGATCGGTGAACCGGTCGATGCCTCACAGCACCTCGACGACTTTCGGACCCTGCCGAGGCGGGGGCCGGGCTCGCTGCACGCCGTGATCGCGACTGCGATCGTCTACGCCGACACCGGGGGCGATTGTGGATCGGCGCACCGCATGATCGACAACGCGGTCAGGTCCGGGGCACATCGTTGGCGGGCCTGCGACAGCGAGCTCATCGAGGTGTTCTACACCTGGTTCATCATCTGTTGGCAGGCGGGCGTACCGGCCTACTGGGAGACCTACTTCAGCGCCCTCGCTCAGCTTCGGCCCGATTGCCCCACAGAGCTTCTGGTGCTGAGTCGCGCCTTCGGCGATCCCGTCCGCCTCGGGTCCGGGGTTCGCCGACAGCTGCGTTCTCTCATCGACGCGCAGCCCGATGACGGCGATCCGATGACCACGGTCCGCTTGAACACCGCCGCCGTCTACGTCGACCTGCTGGCGGCGGGCCGGAAATCCACCTGGCGTCTCATCGAAGCCGGTCGTCGTGGTGACGCGATGAGAACGTATTTCCGTGCGTTGATGCTGCAGTGCCTTGATGACTACGTGTCCGGGCACTGGCAGCGCGCACAGGAGTTGGCGCAAGAGGGCCTGGCCGGAGCCGGGAACACCGGGTTGACGACCAGCTGGTATTTCCTTTACGTGCAGGCGCTTCTCGCCGCGGTCCGCGGAGATGCCGCCGGGGCCGAGACATGGGCCGCCGAACTCGACCGCACGACGCTGTCCCGGGAGGCCTTCGGAATACAGCGGTTGAGCCATCACGCCCGGGCCCTGGCGGCCGAGGCGGCCGAAGACTGGGAAGGCGCCTATCGCCACGCGATCGCCTTCAGTCCGCCGGGAACGTTCGCGCGGTACGAGCCCCATGCCCTCTGGCTCGCCTATGACGTGGTTGAGGCGTCGCTGCGCACCGGGCGTCGCGAGGAGGCGATCAGGCACGTCCACGCGATGGAAGACTCCGGTGTTGCCGAGCTCTCCCCACGGCTTGCGCTGCTGGTTGGGGGGGCTGCAGCGCTGGTCGCCGATAGCGGCCGCAGCCTGAAGATGTTCGAAGCTGCCCTGTGCGGGGAGGAGACCCGGTGCTGGCCGTTCGACCATGCGCGGGTACAACTCGAGTACGGCAGTCGACTGCGGCGCGAACAACGCCTGAAGGACGCACGGATCGCGCTGCACGAGTCACTTGAGACCTTCGAGGCGATCGGTGCCCACCCATGGGCCGTTCGTGCCCGCGCCGAGCTTCGGGCCGCCCGGGATGTGTCGACCGTTCCTCGGGAGATGCCCGCTCTCACCCCACAGGAATGGGCCATCGCAGATCTGGCGGCACGCGGGTTGTCCAACAAGGAGATCGGCGCGCAGCTCTACCTGTCGTCGCGAACGGTCGGAGGTCACCTTTACCGGATCTATCCGAAGCTCGGGATCGGTAACCGGGCGGCCCTTCGCGATGCCCTCTCCACGCTGCGCTCAGACACTGCCGGCGACCTCCACCAGTGACTTGATCGCGCGCCGCTCATCCATCGCCGCGTACGCATCTCCGATGTGGTCGAGGTCTGTGACGAAGTCGAACACCGGGCTGGGATCGACGCGTTGGGCCAACACATCGGCCAACAGAGTCGGCAAATAGGCACGGACCGGCGCGGGTCCGCCGCGCACGCCGACATTGCGCGCGAAGATCCTCTCCGCGGGAATGTGCACACCGTGCGGGAGTCCGACGTTGCCGACCATGCCCCCTGCCCGGCACACGCCGATCGCCGTCCGGACCGACTCGCCGGTCCCGACGCACTCGAGTGCGGCATCGACACCGATCCCCTTGGTGAGGTCATTGACCAATTCCACTGCCTCACGTCCTCGCTCGGCCACAATATCCGTGGCGCCGAAGTGCTTGGCGAGGTGCTGCCTTCGCGGGTTGCGGCTCAAGGCGATGACGCGTTCGGCACCGAGTCGCTTGGCGGCGATGACGGCACACAGGCCCACCGCACCGTCGCCGACGACTGCGACGGTGTCGCCCGGCTCGACGCCCGCGCATACCGCGGCGTGGTAACCGGTACCCATCACATCCGACAGCGTCAGCAGCGCCGCACGGAGGAGCGGAGAATAGTCCGAGATCGCTCCCGGCACCTTCACCAAGGTGCCGTCGGCCAGCGGGACACGGACGAGTTCGGCTTGGCCACCGCTGTGGCTGTCGCGTGGAATGAACCCACCGTTGACACACGCCGACGTCATTCCGTTCCGGCAGTTCGCGCAGGTTCCATCGCTGTATGTGAAGGGTGATATCACGAAGTCACCCGGGGCGACCGCGGTGACGTCGTCCCCGACCTGGTCGACAACCCCGATGAACTCGTGACCGATCGGACTGCCGGGCGCATAGTCACTTTCACCCCGGTAGAGCCAGAGGTCGGAACCGCACACGCAGGCCAGATCGACCCGCACCACGGCGTCGGCGCAGCTCTGGATGAGCGGGTCGCGACGCTGTTCGGTGGCGACCATCCCTTTCCCGAGGAAAACAGCTGCTCTCATACCGGACTCCCTGCTCTCAAGCTATTTCGTCTCAGACAGCCCACCACGCGCGCGCGGTCATAGTCTCGAGTCATTTGACTCCCGCTGGCCGGCTGCCGTATCTGAGTCGAATGACTCAGGAGAATCCGATCCGGGCTGTGGTCTGCTCGCTGTCACCACGCCGATGACGGCAAGCGTGCAACCCAAGGAGATCCCAGATGACACACATCCATCACGATTCGTCGAACGGCTTTCAGCGCCGGTTACTCTGCGAGTCCAGTGCCAGCTTCTCGATCAACGCGCCGACTTCGATGATCGACATCACCGAGTGGCTCTTCACCCTCGGCGACGAGGAATACATCAACTGCACGCCACGATCGAAGGCCCACCTTTCGGCGGGATTCACCCGCACGCCCGACGGACGACGGATGTCGATCAACGTCGAAGACATCGGTGGCGCCCTCATCGTGGAGCACTACGTCGAGGACATCAGCGAGAAGCTGCATTGCCGGGTCCACTCGATCTCCGACAACCTGATCGGCCGTGAATACACGAAAACCGAAGTCGTGTGGGAGCTGGTCGCCGATCACAAGGGCGATGGGTATCACGACTTCACCAACAACGTCTGGGTGTGGACGACACCGAACTACGACCGGTACATGGAAGCTCACCGCATCCCCTATGAGGAGGCCCGCCACGATTACCAGTCGGCGGTGTCGGTGCACAACGCCGAGGAGACGCCGTTCTTCGCCGCTTCGATCGAACGCCTGGCGCTCCGCGCCAAGGCACTGAGCTGAACCGGTACGGACTCGCGATCTGACCCGTCCCACTCAACATCCTCGGGCGCGGTCGCCTACGCATCGTGTTCGACGGCCACAACACCACCACCAAACCCAGCACCAGCCCCTACATGACCTGGGCCAACACCCCGACGAACCCCCACCGTTCTGAAGGGTCGGAACACGGCCGCGCTACGCCGTCAGCAGTCCTTCCTTGATCAGCCAGTCGCGCGCGACGATCGCGGGATCCTGACCGTCGTTGTCCACCTTGGCGTTCAGGCTCAGCATGACGTCGTTGGTGAGCTTCGGGTTGAGCTGTCCGAAGATCTCGGCCAGCTCGGGATGGGCGTCGAGCAGGTCGGTGTTGACGACCTCGGTGAGGTTGTACAGCGGAAAGAACTGCCTGTCGTCCTCGAGCACCCGCAGGTGCAGGGCGGGGATCCGGCCGTCGGTGGTGAACACCTCACCGAAGTTGCAGTCGCCCCGGGCCGTTGCGGTGTAGATGACACCGGTGTCCAGGGTGATGACGTTGCCCAGGTCGGCCCGCGACAGACCGTAGGTCTGCAGCATCGGCACGAAACCGTCATTGCGGCTGGCGAATTCGCTTTCCACGCAGAACGTCAGATCGGAGCGGTCCAGGGTGGCCAGATCGGAGAGCTTGGTGACCCCCAGCCGTTCGGCCTCCGGCTCGCGAATGGCGAAGGCGTAGGTGTTGTTCATCGGCGCGGGCGGCAGCCACGTCAGGCCGTTGGCGTGGTCCTCGGCGTTGACGGCCTGCCACTGCTCCGTCGACCCCTTGATGGGGTCCTCGTGGCCCAGGTAGTTGATCCAGCCGGTGCCGGTGTACTCGGGCGAGACATTGGCGTCGCCGGACAGCATGGCCTGCCGAACGCCGAAACTTCCCGGTGTGTTGGTCATGTTGGTGACGTCGGCGCCGGCGGCGTTGAGGATGATCGAGAGCATGTTGCCGAGGATCAGCTGCTCGGTGAAGTCCTTGGCCGCCACCGTGATCTTCACGCCGTCCAGCGAGTCGTAGTGCTTGATGGTGCCCGGCTGCGCGTCGAGCACGGTGCCGCTGGCCGACTGCAGCCCGCAACCGGCCAGCACCATCGCGGTGATGACGGCCAGGACCACTGCTCCCAGGGCTCGCGCGGCTCGCACGGCGATCACAGTCCCTTCGGCGCGGCGACCAGCTCGACGAGGCGTGCCAGCCAGTCGATGAACAGGGCCAGCGCGGCCACCAGAATCGCGCCGACCACCAGGGTCACCGGCTGCTGCAGCTTGATGCCGGTGGTGATCAGCTGCCCCAATCCGCCTGCGCCGGTGAACGATGCGAGCGCCGCGGTGCCGACGATGAGCACCAGCGCGGTGCGCACCCCCGCCACTATCACCGGCAACGCCAGGGGCAGTTCCACACGCAGCAGGGTCGCCGCGCCCGACATGCCCATGCCGCGGCCGGCCTCCACCAGCCGCGGGTCGACGCCGTCGAGACCGGTGACGGTGTTGGCCACGATCGGCAGGGCGCCGTACACGGTCAGCGCGACGACGGCACCCACCGGTCCGATGCCGAAGAGCACCGCTCCCAGCGCGATCAGCCCGATGGCCGGTGCCGCCTGCCCGAACCCGGCGATGGTGATGATCGGCTTGGCGTAGCGCCGCATCGGCCCGCGCGTCAACGCGACCCCGAGCGGAATGCCGACGGCGCAGGTCAATACGGTGGCCGCCAGGCTGACCGTCATGTGCTGGCTGAGCAGCTCGAGCAGGTTCGGCACACCCAGTGAACGCTGTTCGGAGGCGGACACGTCGGCGACCTGCACGTAGATGAGGCAGGCGGCCACCGCCACCACGCAGGCCAGCGGCTGCAACAGCCAACGGGCCCACCCGAACCCGGCACCGCGATGTTCGGTGGTGGAGTCGGCCGACTCCGCGACGTCTCCGCTGACGGGCGGCGCGGTCACGAGGTCCGCTCCGCGGCATGCGCGGCCGAGCGCAGACCCGACATCGCGTCCATGATGGTCTCCACCCGCACCACGCCCTGATACGTGTTGCGCCGCCCGGTCACGACGACCACGCCGTGCGAGGACGTCAGCATCTCGTCGAGCGCGTCGTTCAGCGTCGAGGCCAGGCTCACCGACTCCAGCTCGTCGTCGCGTGCCACCCGTTCCAGCGCCCGCGGGTTCTCCAGTTCCTCCAGCGACAGCCAGCGCTGCGGGCGGTCCTGGGCGTCGAGGACGATGACGTGTTCGCGTTCGATGGAACGCGCCTTGCGCACGGCGTCCCGCGGGTCGTCGCCGACGTGCGCCACGGCCGCCTCGTGCAGGTCCACGTCGCGCACCCGGGTCAGGGTGAGCTGTTTGAGGGCCGCGCCGGCGCCGACGAACGTGCGCACGAAGTCGTCGGCGGGGTTGTTGAGGATCTGTTCGGGGGTGTCGTACTGCACGATCCGGGAACCGGCCTGCAGGATCGCGATCCGGTCGCCGAGCTTGACCGCCTCGTCGAAGTCGTGGGTGACGAACACGATGGTCTTGTGCAGGTCCTCCTGCAGGCGCAGCAGTTCGTCCTGCAGCCGTTGGCGGGTGATCGGGTCCACCGCGCCGAACGGCTCGTCCATCAGCAGCACCGGCGGGTCGGCGGCCAGCGCCCGGGCCACCCCGACACGCTGCTGTTGGCCGCCGGACAGTTCCCGCGGGTAGCGGTCGCGGTACTGCGCCGGGTCGAGGCTGACCAGGTCGAGCAGTTCGTCGACGCGGGCGGCGATGCGCTCCTTGTCCCATTTGAGCAGCTTGGGCACGATCGCGATGTTGTCGCCGACGGTGAAGTGCGGGAACAGCCCGGCGCCCTGGATCACGTAGCCGATGTGGCGGCGCAGATCGTCGGGGTTGCGCCGGGTGATGTCGTCGTCGCCGATGAGGATGCGCCCGCTCGTCGGTTCGATCAGACGGTTGATCATCTTCATCGTCGTCGTCTTGCCGCAGCCCGACGGGCCGACGAGCATGACGATCTCCCCGGCCGGGATCTCCATCGTGATGTTGTCGACGGCGGGCTCCGAGTCCTCGCCGTAGCGTTTGGTCACCCCGTCGAGCAGGATGCGGGCACCGCCGGTCGCCGAGTCAGACATCTCCGAATCAGACACGGATCCCCCTTGGGGTGGTGAGACGGGTCAGGACGTTGAGCACGGTGTCGAGGATGACGGCCAGGATGAGGATCCCGATGGTCGCGGCGACGATCGAGTTGGTGGCGTTGGCCCCGCCCATCCGGGAGATGCCGGAGAAGATGTAGCCGCCGAGGCCGGGCCCCAGCGCGAAGGCCGCGATGGCCGCGATGCCCATCAGCATCTGCGCGGACACCCGCACGCCGGTCATGATCACCGGCCAGGCCAGCGGCAACTCCAGACGTACCAGCGTGGTCAGCCGGCTCATGCCCATCCCGCGCGCGGATTCGACCAGGGTCTTGTCCACACCGGAGAGTCCGACGACGACGTTGCGCAGGATCGGGAACACCCCGAAGAACGACAGCATGATCACCGAGGGCCACACGCCGAGGCCGACGATGCCGACGAGCACGCCGAGCAGGGCGTAGGACGGGATCGTCAGGCCGACGGCGGTGACGGTGTTCCCCAGTGCCACACCCCAGTGCGAGCGGTAGATCATGATCCCGATGAGCATGGCGATAACCGTCGAGAGCACCAGGGTCTGCACCACCAGACTCATGTGCTGGTAGGCGAGGAACGACAGCACCGACCAGCGATCTCGGACGAATTCCACGAAACCCACGCACGTCTGTATACCCCTGTCGGCATCCGGCAAACAGCGCTTTCCGTCTATCGGGCCGGGTGCGCCGAACCAGCCGAGGGGCGGTGGCGCGCTGGCAACGTCGACACCGGGTGCGCATCGTGGGGGGTCGGTCGGCATGCTGATCGGGCCCACCCGGAAGGCGCACGCGAAGGAGGTACGGGCATGGAGACGAGGTTGATCGCCGTGCTGGTCGTTGCGGTCCTGATCTCGGCGTTCGCCCGGCGCTACAACCTGTCCTCACCGCTGGTGCTCGTGGTGGCGGGGTTGTCGGCCAGCCTCATCCCGGGCCTCCCCGAGATCGACCTGAATCCCGAGTTCGTACTGTTCATCGTGTTGCCACCGCTGCTGTGGTCCGCCGGGCTGGAGAGCTCCTATGTGGCGTTGCGGAAGAACATTCGTCCGGTGGCCATGCTCGCGGTCGGCCTTCCGCTGGCCACGGCCCTGGCGGTCGTGCTCGTCGCCTACAAGACGGTGCCCGGGCTCAGCATCGCCTCGGCGCTGACCCTGGGAGCCATCGTCGCACCCCCGGACGCGGTGTCGGCCACCGCGATCGGCCGCCGGCTCGGCCTGTCCCGGCGGACCATGACCCTGCTGGGTGGTGAGAGCCTGCTCAACGACGCCACCGCGTTGACGGCCTACAAGGTGTCGCTGGCGGCGGCCATCGGCGTGGCCGCCAGCTGGGGAGCCGCCGCCGGGACGTTCGCCCTGGCTCTCGTCGGCGGTGTGCTGACGGGAGCGGCGTCGGGAGTCCTCCTGACCCATCTGCGCTCCCGGCTCGACGACCCGCTGGTGGAGAGCGCGATCGGCCTGACCGCCCCGTTCATCATCTACCTCGTCGCCGACGAGATCCGTGGCTCGGGTGTGCTGGCCGTCGTGGTGGCGGCGCTGATCCTCGGCCAACGGTCGACCCGGGCCGGATATGCGACCCGGTTGCAGGACGACGCGGTCTGGAAGGCGCTGCAACTGATTCTGGAGGCGTTCGCGTTCTTCATGATCGGCCTGCAACTGCCCGGCGTGCTCGACGACATCCGCGGCATGCCGGCGACGGTGATGCTGGGCTACTCGGCGGCGGTGCTCGCCGCGGTGATCGCGGTGCGGATCGTGTGGATCTACACGTTCACCTACGTGCCCCGCCTGGTGTCGGCCCGCGCCCGGAATCGTGCGGACGCTGCCAGCGTCGCGGAGGTGTTCGTCGTGGCGTGGGCCGGGATGCGCGGGGTGGTGTCGCTGGCGGCCGCGTTCGCCCTCCCCGCCACCACGTTGTCCGGCGCTCCGTTCCCGGGCCGCCCGCACATCGTGTACCTGACGTTCGTCGTGGTGGTCGGAACGCTGCTGCTGCACGGCCTCACGCTGCCGTGGATCATCAAGGCGCTCGGCGTTCGCGGGCACGACGAGCGGGCCGAGGCCGTGGCGGCGGCCGCCGCTCAGGAGCGCGCCGCGCGGGCGGCCGCGGACCGCCTCGACGATGTGCTGGCCGCCGTGCAGGCTCGGGGGCAGCGCACCGAGGCCCACGACCGCGCCGCGGAGGCCCTGAAGAACTGGAACGCGCGGCGGCGTCACTCGGCCTGGGAGGGACTGCGGCCCGACCACGCCGAGACCGGCGAGTCCCAGACCGGCGAGTCCCTGAATGCGGTGTTCCGCCGGCTGCGCCTGGAGATGATCGAGGCGGAACGGGATGCGTTCATCGACGAACGCGACAGCGGTCGGATCGACGACGAGGTTCTACGGGCTGCGCTTCGCGGCCTGGATTTCGAGGAGGCGATCGTCAAACGCGAGTGAGCCACCGCTCTCCTGGAGAGCGATCCTGGCGTCAGCGGCCGCGCGCGGTCTCACGGCGGTTGGCCTTCTCGATCGCCGTGACCAGGTCGCCCTTGTTCATCGTGGAGCGGCCCGAAATATCAAGCCGGCGTGCGATATCCATGAGGTGCTTCTTGGTGGCATTCGCGTCGACACCTTCGGCGGTCCTGCCCGTGGCGTTCGGTCCACCACTTCGGGCACGCTCATCCGACGGTCCCTTCTTGTCCTTCTTCTCCCAGTGGTCGCCGACCTTCTCGAACTTGCGCTTGAGGGTGCTGTAGGCCACGCGGTGGGCGCGCTCGCCCTCGCCGTACTCCTTGGCCGCGCCGTCGTGGGCCTTGGCGAAGGTGCGCTGGGCCTTCTTCCCGGACTTCTGCAGGGTGCTCGGCAGTTCGCTCTTCCTGGGCTTGCCGCTCTTCTTGGTCATCGGCATGGGGATCTCCTCCCGATCGGGTCTTCAGCGACTACTGCGCTGGTTCCCCGTTGCCGGGCCCGGCCAAACGCGGCCCAACGACCGTCGAGCGCCGATCAGCGCAGGTAGACCTCGCCGCCGGAGGGATAACCGCCCCCGTGGGTGGTGATGTGGACGTGGTCGTAGTGCCCGTAGCCGCCGCGCTGCGATCCGCCCGGGGTGTAGTAGACACCGCGCCAGATGACGTCCTGGAGCGCGAATTTCTCGGCGTTCTTCAGGGCGTACGCCACGATCTGGTTCCCCAGCGCGATGCCGGAATCCGACCCCGCGTTCGGGATCATCACGTCCACGGCGAGCCCGTTGGGATGCCAGGGCAGCGCGTCGGGCCGGACCCCGCCCATGCTGGTGATCTCCGGGAAGATGGCGCTGATCGATCGGGCCGCCAGGATCGTCTTGACCTGCAGGCCCTGCTCCGGGCAGTCCCCGGGCGGCAGCACGGCCGGGATGGCGGCCTGCGGGGCGATCACTCGCAGTCGCGACGCGGAGATGACCTCACTCGTGACGGGGTTCGACCCTGCCTGCGCCAGGACGATCCCGCCGGCCTCTTCGGGGACGACGGCGGCGACGGGAGCGGGGACCGGGAACAGC
>NZ_NVQF01000115.1 GCF_002592005.1 Mycolicibacterium palauense
GATCTGCACGCACGTTCGGTGCGGGTAGGGCGGGATGCGGGTGTGGTGGGTAGGGCGGGATGCGGGTGTCGGCAGGCGGGTGTCAGCTCAGCGCGCCGAGAACTCCCGCAACGCCAGGACCTGTGCCGCGTCCAGCGACGGGCGGACGTTCTCGCGGGCCGTCGCCACGTCGGCGGCGGTGACCGCGGCGGCGTCGATGGAGCGCCGCATCGCCGTCATCGCGGCCTCGCGCAGCAGCGCCACACAGTCCGCGGCGCTGTAGCCGTCGAGCTCGGCCGCCAACGCGCCCAGGTCCACGTCGTCGGACAGCGGAACCGACTTGGCCGCCGTGCGCAGGATGTCGCGACGGGCCTCGGCGTCGGGCGGTTCGACGAACACCAGCCGCTCCAGCCGCCCGGGCCGCAGCAGCGCCGGATCGATCAGATCCGGCCGGTTGGTGGCGCCGAGCACCACGACGTCGCGCAGCGGCTCCACACCGTCGAGCTCGGTGAGCAGGGCCGCCACCACGCGGTCGGTGACCCCGGAGTCGAAGCTCTGCCCGCGCCGCGGGGCCAGGGCGTCGATCTCGTCGAGGAACACCAGCGACGGGGCCGAGTCGCGGGCCCGGCGGAACAGTTCGCGGACGGCCTTCTCGCTGGAGCCGACCCACTTGTCCATCAGCTCGGCGCCCTTGACCGCGTGCACCGAGAGCCGGCCCGTGGAGGCCAGCGCCCGCACCACGAACGTCTTACCGCAGCCGGGCGGGCCGTAGAGCAGCACACCGCGCGGCGGCTCCACGCCGAGGCGGGCGAAGGTGTCGGGGTGCTGCAGCGGCCACAGCACCGCCTCGGTCAGCGCCTGCTTGGTATCGGCCATGTCGCCGACGTCCTCCAGCGTGACCGCCCCGACGGCGACCTCCTCGGTGGCCGACCGCGACAGCGGCCGGATCACCGTCAGCGCGCCGGTCAGATCGGTCTGGGTCAGCGCCGGAGGTGCGCCGTCGGCGCTGGCCCGTGAGGCGGCGCGCAGGGCGGCCTCACGCACCAGCGCCTGCAGGTCGGCCACCACGAACCCCGGCGTGCGGCCGGCGATCTCCTCCAGATTCAGGCCCTCGGCCGGCACCGCGCGCAGCAGCACCTCCAGCAGCTGCCTGCGGGTCGCCGCGTCGGGCAGCGTCAGCCCCAGCTCGCGGTCGCACAGCTCGGGGGCGCGCAGCCGGGCGTCGACGCCGTCGGGTTTCGCCGAGGTGGCGATGAAGGCCACCCCCGGCGTCGCGACGGCCTTGCGCAGCTCGGCCAGGATCATGCTCGCCACGGGTTCGGGATCGGCCGGCAGCAGCGCATCGATGTCGCTGATCAGCAGAACCCCGCCGCCGGCCTCGTCGGGTGTGACGGGTTTACCCGCGGCGACCACCGCCCGCGCGACGGTCGTGAGCCGGTCGGCGGCCGCCAGCGCGCCCACCTCGGGCCCGTCGAGTTCGACGAGCCGGCGGTCGGCACACACGGTGCGCACCATGGTGGCCTTGCCGACGCCGGCGGGCCCGGTCACCAGGACACCGAGACGCGGGCTGGCGCCCAGCTTCTGCAGCAGCTGCGGCTCGTCGAGCGACAGTTTGAGCCACTCGGTGAGCTTGCCGGCCTGCACGTGCGCACCCTTGAGGTCGTCGAAGGACACCTCGGGCACGCCGGGCGGGACGGGGGGTTCGTTGGTACGGGCGATTCCGGCGTCGGGACCGGTGGTCCGCGGCTCCCAGGCCGGTCCGTGCGGTTCCCACTCGCCCCAGGCCACCAGCGAGTTCGGCTGGACGCTGACCGGCCCGGCCGGATCGACGGTGGTGACGGTCAGCAGCTCCGAGGTCCAGGTGATGCCGACCGCGGACGCGAGCGCCGTGCCGGCCTGCGAGTTCGACGACCCGGGCCCCAGGTCGCGGGGCAGCAGCGAGACGATGTCGCCGACGGTCATCACCTTGCCCAGCAGCGCCTGGCGCAGCGTCGCCGGCGACACCGACCGCGAGGCGAGCCGCGAGCCCGTCACGATCACCGACTTCGCGCCGTAGACCGTCACCGGGGCGACGACGACGCCGGCGTCCTCGCGCAGCCCGGCATTGGACAGGGTGACGTCATCGAGCAGGGCGGTACCCGGGGCGATGTCCGGCCCCGCCAGCCCGACGACCGCGGCGGTGGTCCGCGAACCGGTCAGCGAGACCGCGTCCCACTCGCGGATACCCAGCGCCGCCACCGCCTCGGGGTGCAGGCGGATCACCCCGCGCCGACTGTCGAGGGCGGAGGTGTTCAGCCGGGCGGTCAAGGACAGCTGCGGGGCCATCTCGGCGTTGCCCTAACGGCCCGGCTTGCGCAGCCGCAGCCGCGCCGAGGAGCGGCGGTGGGCGATCCTGCGGTTGGGGTGCTGGGCGCGACGGAACTCCCGCCTGGCCTGGCGTTGCTGTTTGGGTTTGTCGTTCCACACCTCGGGGTGCTGGGCCAGCCACGCCTTGGTGCGCACCGCGAACGGGATGTGGATCACGTAGGCGAGGATGATCGCCAGGATCACCAGGTAGCCGTAGAACACCGCCGCGGCCACCAGGATCGCCAGCAGCACCAGCAGCGGCACCACCATGGTGGGCGGCACCGCGAAGGTGTGGATCTTGCGCATCGGAACGGTGCTGACCACCAGCAGTGACACCCCGAGCATCCAGATCACCACCGCCGGCTCCGAGGTCCACCAGCCGTCGCCGAACTGCATCTTGGCGGCCAGCGGTCCGATCGCGCCGATGGCGCCGGCCGGTGCCGGCATGCCCACGAAGTACTCCTTCTCGTAGGCGGGTTGATCGCCGGCGTCGAGCATGGCGTTGTAGCGGGCCAGCCGCAGCACGATGCACACCGCGTACAGCAGCACCACGATCCAGCCGATCCGCGAGTGCGACAGCAGGGTGCCGTAGACGATCAACGCCGGCGCGACCCCGAAGTTGACGGCGTCGGCCAGCGAGTCGATCTCCTCGCCCATCTTGGAGGTGGCGTTGAGCATGCGTGCGGTCCGGCCGTCCAGCGCGTCGAGGATGGCCGCCACGGCCAGCAGCGCCATGGCCTCGGTGGGCCGGTTGTCGAGCGCGAACTTGACCGCCGAGAGCCCCAGACAGATCGCCGCGACGGTCATCGCGCTCGGCAGCAGCCGCAGGCTCACCTGCGGGGCACGGATGCGTGGTTTCATGACAGCTCGGCCAGCACGGTCTCACCCGCGATCGTCCGCTGCCCGACCGACACCAGGATCTGTGACCCCTCGGGTAGGTAGGTGTCCAGTCGCGACCCGTAGCGGATCAGCCCGTAGGTCTGGCCGATGTCGATCCTGTCGCCGGCTTCGATCTCGCAGACGATGCGCCGGGCCACCAGCCCGGCGATCTGGACGACGACGACGTCGCGGCCGTCGGGCATGCGGATCACCACGCTGTTGCGTTCGTTGTCGACGCTGGCGGCCGGCAGGTCGGCGGTCCCGAACAGCCCGGGGCGGTGCACCGCGGCCACCACCTCGCCGCCGATCGGGGCGCGCTGCACGTGGGCGTCGAGCACCGACAGGAAGATGCTGATCCGGGGCCGCGGGGTGGCGCCGAGGCCGAGCTCGGGCGGCGGCGGCGCGGACTCGATGAGGCAGATGGTGCCGTCCGCCGGGGCCACCACGGCGCCGGGGCGGGTCGGGGGCACGCGGTGGGGGTGCCGGAAGAACGCGGCGTTGGCCGCCGCGGCTGCCAGTCCGGCCGTCCAGGCCCAGCGGTGCTTGCGGCCCAGGGCGGCGAACGCCAGGCCGGCGGCGACGAACGGCCGCCCGGCGGGATGCATGGGCGGGATCTGCGAGCGGACCAGGTCCAGCAGGTGTGACGTCTCGGACGTGCGGGGGCGGCGGGCCACCGGGCCATTCTATGTAGCCCGCCCGCCGGTGCCGGCGGACGGGAGGGGCGGTTACTTGTTGCAGCCGCTGCTCGGCTTGGAGCAGTGCGCGCCGCTGGCGCAGCGTTCGCAGCTGCAGTTGCAGCTGCGGTTGGCGGGCGCGTGCGGGTGATCCTGTCGGGACATGTCTGGTGCTCCTCGCCGTTGAGGTCGGTGATGCTCTCACCCTTGCACACAGCCATGCCGAGCGGCGCATATTTGCGCGCTGTCAACCCGTCAGATCCCACACCCGCACCGCGGCGCCGGATTCGACGTGGGTGACGTCCTCGGGGATCTCCAGCAGACAGTTCGACGAGGCCAGCCAGCGCAGGTGGTGGGAGGCCGGCGGGCCGTAGGTGGTGACGCGGTCACCCTCGAGGACCCCACGGCGGAACTGGCGCTTGCCGGCCGGGGAACTCAGCGCTTCGGTCAGGGTCGCCGACCGCTGTGGCCGCCGCGGGTGCGCCAGACCCATCGCGGCGCGCAACGCCGGCCGGACGAACACCTCGAAGGACACCAGGGCGCTGACCGGGTTGCCGGGCAGGGTGACGATCGGGACCCCGGAGACCCGCCCCGCTCCCTGCGGCATCCCGGGCTGCATCGCGACCTTGGCGAACTGCACCTCGTCGCCGGACCGGTCGCCACCGGAGAGGGTGTCCTTGACCACCTCGTAGGCGCCCGCGCTGACACCGCCGGTGGTGACGATCAGGTCGGCGCCGGGCGTGTGGCGCTGCAGCGCCGAGCGGAACTCCGCGACATCGTCACCGGTCATGGTGGCCGCCACCACCTCGCCGCCGGCCTCGCGCACCGCCGCGGCCAGCATCACCGCGTTGGACTCGTAGATCTGCCCCGGTTTCAGCGGTGCGCCCGGGGCCACCAACTCGGTGCCCGTCGACATCACCAGCACCCGCTGGCGTGGCCGGACCGTCAGCTCGGCGATGCCCAGCGCCGCGGCCAGACCCAACGCGGCCGGGGTCATGGTGGCGCCGCGGTGCAGCACGGTGGTGCCCGCGGTCACGTCCTCGCCGGCCCGCCGGATGTGCGCGCCGGGTTCGGCCGCCGAGCGGATCTCGACGGTGCCGGTGCCGCCGTCGGTGGCCTCCACCGGGACGACGGCGGTGGCGCCGGCCGGCAGCGGTGCACCCGTCATGATGCGGTGGGCGGTCCCGGCGGCCAGCGTCAGCGCATCGGTGCGGCCGGCCGGGATGTCCTCGGCGACGGGCAGCCGCACCGGCCGCTCCGGCGACGCGGAGGCGACGTCCTCGGCCAGGACGGCGTACCCGTCCATGGCCGAGTTGTCGAATCCCGGCAGGGAAAGACCCGCCACCACGTCGTCGGCCAGCACCAGACCCTCGGCCGGGGCCAGGGCGAGGGCGGCCGCCGGACGCGGCTGGATGAGGGCGGCGACGATGCGCTCGTGCTCTTCGACGGTCCGCATGTCGGTGCGCATCTCAGACCGGGTAGCTCACACCGGTGAGCTCCTCGGAGACGGTCCAGAGTCGCTGCTGGACGGCGCGGTCGTGGGACTGTCGGCTGGACTGCACCAGCTTGGGGTGGCCGCGCAGTTCGCGGAACCCGTCGGGCCCGTAGTACTGGCCGCCGCGCACGTCGGGGTCGGTGGCGGCGCGCAGGGTGGGCAGCGCGCCCAGCTCGGCGCTGTTGAACACCAGGGCGGCCAGCTGTTTCATGCCGGGTAGCCCCATGCCGGGCGTGTGCCGGGTCAGCTCGGTGTTGGAGACGCCGGGGTGGGCGGCCACCGCGATGGTGGGGGCACCGGCCGCGGCCAGCCGTCGCTGCAGCTCGTAGGCGAACATCAGGTTGGCCAGCTTGGACTGGCCGTAGGCGGCCACCCGCTCGTAGCGGCGGTGTTCCCACTGCAGGTCGTCGAAGTCGATCTTGGCCCGGATCTTGTGGGCGACGCTGGCGACCACCACGACCCGCGATCCGTCGACGCCGAGCAGGTTCTCCAGCAGCAGTCCCGTCAACGCGAAGTGCCCCAGGTGGTTGGTGCCGAACTGCAGCTCGAACCCGTCGGCGGTGGTCTCCTTGGGCGGGTACATCACGCCGGCGTTGTTGACCAGCAGGTCGATGCGCGGATAGTTGGCCTTCAGCTCGGCCGCCGAGGTGCGCACCGACTGCAGCGAGCCCAGATCCAGCGGCTGCACGGCGACGTCGGCGCGGGGGACCGCGCCGACGATGCGGGCGGCCGCGGCGTTGCCCTTGTCGGTGTTGCGCACGGCGAGCACCACGGTGGCGCCGCGGGCGGCGAGGACCCGTGCGGTGTCGAAACCCAGGCCGGTGTTGGCGCCGGTGACGATGGCGATCCGGCCGGTCTGGTCGGGGACGTCGTTCTCACTCCATGTGGGGCTCATGCATAGAACATACGGCCGGCCCGGGCCGCGGCGGGTGGCTACTGCGGCGTCGGGGCGGTCATGACTTCCGGGCGCCCCTGCGTCATCCTCGAACCATGGACAGCGCAGCGGCACGCGACCGCGTCGGGCTCGTCGATCCGGCGCACCCGCCCAGCAGTAAGGCGCCGCTGGTGTGGGCGCTGGGCAACGCCATTCCCTGGGCGGTGCTGGCGTTCGCGCAGCTGGTCTGGTTGGTGCTGGACCGCAGCCTGGGGTGGTTGCACGTGCTGGTGGCCGCGCTGAGCGTGCTGGGCGCGGCGTTCGCCGTGGTCGTGGTGCCGCTGTGGCGGTACCGGGTGCACCGCTGGGAGGTCAGCCCCACCGCCGTCTACACCCGCACCGGCTGGGTGGTGCAGGAGCGCCGGATCGCGCCGATCTCGCGGGTGCAGACCGTCGACACCCACCGCGGCCCGCTGGACCGGCTGTTCGGGCTGGCCAACGTGACGGTGACGACGGCGTCCTCGGCCGGGGCCGTGCAGATCGTGGCGCTGGACGCGCCCGTCGCCGACGCCATCGTGGCGCGGCTGACCGACATCGCGGCGATCGGCGCCGGGGACGCCACGTGAGCCAGTGGCAGCGGCTGAGCCCCCGCATGCTGCTGGTGCACCCGGTGCACGAACTGTTGCGCCAGCTGCCGCTGCTGGTCGGCGCGATCGTGCTGGGCCGCGCCACCGGAAACCCGCTGTGGTCACTGCTGGGCGTGGCCATCATCGTGGCCCTCGGTGTGGCGCGCTGGTTCACCACCACCTACCGGATCGACGAGGACGAGGTGCGGTTGCGCACCGGGGTGCTGCAGCGCAGCGCGGTGGCGCTGCCCCGCAACCGGATCCGGTCGGTGCAGACCGAGGCGCGCCTGCTGCACCGGCTGCTGGGCCTGATGGTGCTGCGCGTCGGCACGGGGCAGCAGGCCGTCGGCGAGCGGGTCTTCGAACTCGACGCCGTACCCACCGAGGAGGTGCCGCGGCTGCGGGCGATCCTGCTGGCCTACGCGGCACCGGGCCGTGCGGGCGGCCGGGCCGACACCGGCACCGGCACCGGCACCGACACCGGTACCGACACCGACAGCGGGGCGGCGCGGGTCACGGTGCTGGCCCGCTGGCAGCCGGCCTGGCTGCGATACAGCCCGCTGAGCCTGTCGGGGCTGGTGATGATCGGGGCCGCGGTCGGCCTGCTCTACCAGGCCGGGTTCGGCGCGGCGGTGCAGGAGTCCGCGGCCGTGGAGTCGGGCCTGGCGGCCGCGCGGAGCTTCGGCCCGGTGGTTGCGGCGATCATCGGGGTGACGGTGGTGGTCCTGGCCAGTGTGGTGCTGGCGGTCGGGCGCTCGCTGCTGACCTACGGCAACCTGGTGCTGGAGCGGCGCCGATCACCCGGTGACACGCTGCATCTGCGGCACGGGCTGCTGCGGATCACCGAACGCACCTTCGACATGAGCCGGCTGCGTGGCGGCTCGCTGCGGGAGCCGCTGGTGGTGCGCTGGTTCGGCGGAGCCCGCCTGGACGCCATCATGACCGGGGTGCACGGGGCGGGCGAGTCGTCGCTGCTGCTGCCGCCGTGTCCCGGGCCGACCGCCCGCGGGGTGCTCACCGAGCTGGTCGGGGACGGCGATGTCGTCGGCGGGGCGTTGCGCTCCCACGGCCGCGCCGCGGCACGCCGGCGCTTCGTCCGGGCGCTGGCGCCGCCGGCGGCGCTGCTGGTGGTTCTGGTCGCGGGGCAGGCGGTGTGGCATCCGCCGCTCTGGGTGTGGGGGCTGTGGGCGGTGCTGACGGCGGGGAGCGTGGCGCTTGCCGCCGACCGGGTCCGGGCGCTGGGACACCGCGTCGACGCCGACTGGCTGGTGGCCCGCCAGGGCAGCGCCGAACGGCGCCGGGACTGTGTGGCCACCGCCGGGATCGTGGGCTGGACGGTGCGTCAGAGCTGGTTTCAGCGCCGCGCCGGGGTGGCCACACTGGTCGCCGCCACCGCTGCGGGCACCAAGCGCTACGAGGTTCTCGACATTCCCGCGGAGCTGGCCTGGACCGTCGCGGCGCGCGCATCGCCGTGGGTGGCGGACAGCATGTGGGCCAGGATGTAGGGCGGTCCCGAGTTGCGTGTGTGGCAGGCGCGTTTACTGTCGCACCATGGCGACCGGCGGAGTGCTCTTTGACATCGACGGTGTGCTGGTGACGTCGTGGCAGCCGATTCCCGGCGCGGCCCAGACCCTGCAGGTCCTGGCCGACCACCAGATCGCCCGTTCCTACCTCACCAACACCACCACCCGGACCCGTGAGCAGATCGCCGATCTGCTCACCGAGGCCGGGATGGCCGTCACCCCCGACGAGGTGATCACCGCGGCGGTGCTCACCGCCGATTTCGTCCGCGATCGGTATCCGGGTGCACGGTGCTTCCTGGTCAACAGCGGAGTGATCGCCGACGACATGCCGGGCATCGACCTGGTGTCGTCGGTGGAGACACGCGGCGGGCCGATGCCCGACGCCCCCGACGTGGTGTTGATGGGCGGGGCCGGTCCGGAGTACGACCACGTCACGTTGAGCTGGGTCTACGACTGGATGGCCCAGGGCGTGCCCGTGGTGGCGATGCACCGCAGCACGTCGTGGACGACCACCGAGGGCCTGCGCATCGACACCGGCATGTATCTGCTCGGGATGGAGGAGGTGTCGGGCCGCAAGGCCACCGCCGTCGGCAAGCCGGCCCCCGAGGGATTCCTGGCCTCGGCGGCGCGCCTCGGCGTGGAACCCGACGAGATGTACATGATCGGCGACGACCTGAACAACGACGTGCTGGCCGGTCAGGTGGTCGGCATGACCGGTGTGCTGGTGCGCACCGGCAAGTTCCGGCAGGACACGCTGGACCGCTGGGCCGCCGACGAGTTCGCCATGCAACCCAACTACGTCATCGACTCGGTGGCCGACCTGCCCGAACTGTTGGGGTTCTGAGGGGCTCCCACCCCGCCGAATCACCGCCCGGTCAGGGCGCGGGAATCACCGCCCGGTCAGGGCGCGGGAACGGTCACACAACCGACGCCGTCGATGCACCCGCCGCCGCCCTCGGGGCCGCCACCGCCGCTTCCGACGCCGGGGATGGTCCCGCTACCGCCCTGGGGGCCGCCGCTGCCGGTTGGCCCGCCCGGGATCGCCCCGCCGCCGCCGGGCTCCCCGGCCCCGGTGGGAGCGCCCGTGGGGGCATTCCCGGTGCCCGGCGCCGTCTGGGGTGCACTCGTGGGCGCACTGGTGGGTGCCGTCGTGCTGCTGGTGCTCGGGGTCGTCGTGGTGGTGTCACCGCCGTCACCGCCATCACCGCCGCAGGCGGCCAGCAGCGGGCCCGCGGCCACGGCGGCCGTCACGCCGAGCACGGCCGGCCAGGTGCGCCGGCGGCGCCGGGTCGGCGTGGTCGTTGCTGACGTCGCTGCTGACGTCGCTGCTGACGTCGTTGCTGACGTCGCGGATGTGGATGTCGCGGATGTGGATGTGGTGGTGGCGTCCCGATGTGCCATCTGGCGTTGCCCCGCTTCCCGGTGTCGGCGAATCTGCTCAGCGCCGACTTCCCCGAAGCGGGGATTTCTAATCGGCTACCGGTGACTCACAGTTCGCGCGCCAACTGGCGGACGGCCTCGATCCGGGCCTGGAGCTGGTCTCTGGTGGCCGCGGCGACCGGGGGACCGCCGCAGATGCGGCGCAGTTCGTTGTGGATCCAGCCGTGGGGTCTGCCGGTGCGGTGATGGGTCGCCGACACCAGGGCGTTGAGCTCCTTGCGCAGATCGCGGAGCTGCCCGTGGGTGGCCCGCGGCACCTGCTCGCCGGAGGCGGTGCGTTTCTGCAGCTGCTCGTCCTGCCGCTGGCGCAGCAGTTCGCGCATCTGCGCGGCGTCGAGCAGGCCCGGGATGCCGAGGTAGTCGGCCTCCTCGGGGCTGCCGGCCGGGGTTGCCGAGCCGAACGAGGAACCGTCGAAGATGACCTGGTCGAGTTCGGCGTCGGCGCCCAGCGAGGTGAAGCCGTTTTCCAGCTCGCTCTTCTCGGTCTTGCGTTGCTCGGCCAGTTCGGCGTCCAGCGGGTCGCCCTCGGATTCGCGGTGCGGCTTGCCCAGCACGTGGTTGCGCTGGGCCTCCAGCTCGCTGGCCAGTAGCAGCAGGTTGGGCACCGACGGCAGGAAGATGCTGGCGGTCTCGCCGGCCCGGCGCGACCGCACGAACCGCCCGATCGCCTGGGCGAAGAACAGCGGCGTCGAGGCGCTGGTCGCGTACACGCCGACCGACAGCCGCGGCACGTCGACACCCTCGGAGACCATCCGGACCGCCACCAGCCAGCGGCTGGCGGCCTGCGAATAGGCCGTGATGCGGTCCGAGGAGCCCGGGTCGTCGGAGAGCACCACCGTCGGTACTTCGCCGGTGATCCGGGTGAGCAGCTCGGCGTAGGCGCGGGCCGCGGTCTGATCGGAGGCGATGATCATCCCGCCCGCGTCGGGGACGTGTTCGCGCTTCTGCTGCAGCCGGCGATCGGCCGCGGCGATCACCGCGGGCATCCACTCGCCGGCCGGGTCGAGCGCGGTGCGCCAGGCGCGGGCGGTCTGCTCGGCGGACAGCGGCTCACCGAGGCGGGCGGCGTGCTCGTCACCGGCACTGTCGCGCCACCGCGCCTCACCGGAGTAGGCCAGGAACACCACCGGGCGCACCACACCGTCGGCCAGGGCATCGGAATAGCCGTAGATGTGATCGGCCTGCGACCGCATGAACCCTTCGGCGTCGGGAGAGTAGGTGACGAACGGGATGGCGCTGTCGTCGCTGCGGAACGGGGTCCCGGTCAGCGCGAGCCGGCGGGTGGCGTCGTCGAACGCCTCGCGGATCGCCTCGCCCCAGCTCTTGGCGTCACCGCCGTGGTGGATCTCGTCGAAGATGACCAGGGTCCGTCGGTTCTCCGTGCGTACCCGGTGCCGGGTCGGGTGGCTGGCCACCTGGGCGTAGGTGACGACGACGCCGTGGTACTCCGAGGACGTCTGGGCGTTGGAGTTGGAGAACTTCGGGTCCAGCGCGATCCCGTGCCGGGCCGCGGCCTGGGCCCACTGGATCTTGAGGTGCTCGGTGGGCACGACGACGGTGACCTGGTCCACGGTGCGCTCGCCGAGCAGCTCGGCGGCCACCCGCAGCGCGAAGGTGGTCTTACCCGAGCCGGGGGTGGCCACGGCCAGGAAGTCCCGCGGTTTGGCGGCCAGATATTTGACCAGTGCCCGTCGCTGCCAGCCCCGCAAAGCCTGGGTGCTGGGCGCTGCCTCAGCCCGCACCCGAAGACTCCTCTCTGATCGGAAAGCCAGACTAGTGCAGGGGATTACGGCTGTGCATCTTCCATCGGCGTGTCACGGGCCGTGTCCGGCGCCGTGTGGCCGGTGACCTGCCGACTCAGATCTGCAGCCGAGACAGGAACACCTCGGTACTGTCCTCGGTGCGGGTCACGGCCGCCTCGATCGCGGCCGCCACCCCCGCGGCCGAGGTCTGCACCGACATGCTGGGCGCGCCGAGGTTCTCCTCGCGCGCGGCGACCTCCGGCAGGAACGGCAGGTGGATCCAGCCGGCCCGGATCGGCAACTCCTTCGTGGCGATGTGGTGCAGCATCCCGTACATCAGGTGGTTGCACACGAAGGTCCCCGCGGCGTCGGACAGGTCGGCGGGCACACCGGCGCGCCGCATCGCCGAGACCATCGCCCGGTTGGGGGTGGTCGCCCAGTAGGCGACCGGGCCGTCGACCGCGGTGGGCTCACCGGAGAGCACCTTGCCGGCGGTGTCGGCCACGCCGTAGCGCGCGCAGTCGTTGAGGTTCTGCGCCAGCCGCTCGACGGTGATCACCGCGCGGCCACCGAACTCGCCCAGCATGATGAGCACGTCGGGGTGCTGCTCCTCGACGGCGGCGACGGTGGCCGCGACCGCCTCGAAGTATGCGCCGGGGACGATCCGCGACACCACCGACGCCCCGGCGATGGTTCGGCCGTCGAGCGCCTCGGCGGTCAGCTGCGCCGGGTTCACCGGAGCCATGGCATAGGGGCCGAAGCCCGTGACGAGCACCTTCGTCATGCGGGCACCTCCGTTCGGGGGATCGTGGTGGTCGGCGGTCCGGTCATCCGCCGCACCTCCAGCCTCCCCTGCCCGCGGCGATCCGGTGGCCCAAGCGCGGAATCGAACGGATCCGACGTGGCGAGCACGACCACCCCCGTCAGCGGTGGGCCACCGCCGACGGGGGTGACCCACCGGGCACCGTCGTCAGGCGACCGACCCGTCGAGGATGGTGCCGGTGGCCGACCCGTCGTCGATGGTGGCGCCCACCGGATCGGACAGGGCGACGGTGAACGTCTCGGCGCCCTCGGTGAGGGTGTCGGCGAGCACCACCACGGTGACCGTCTTGCTGGTCTGGCCTGGGTCGAAGGTGATGCTGCCGGAAGCGCCGACGTAGTCGGCGCCCTCGGCGGCGGTGCCACTGGAGGTGCTGTAGAGCACCGTCACCGGCGCGCTGGACGGCTGGGCCAGGGTGACCACGAACCGGGCGACGCTGGCCCCCGGGGAACCGTCGAGTTCGAACTGGATCGGTTCCAGATAGACCAGCTTGTTCTCGTTGACGGTGTCCCAGTCGTCGGCCAGGATGCCGCCGGTGTCACCCGAATTCGGGTTCCACGACCAGAACGTCCAGCTGATGCCCTCGTCGCCCTCGGGGATGTCGATCGTGCCGTTGTTGTCGAAGTCCCCGGACAGGTACCAGGTGATGGCCTCGTACCAGATGAGGTCCTTGGGATCGGTGAGCTTGGTGCCGAACTCGCCGATGTAGACCGGGGCGATCTCCTGCTCGTAGATGTAGCCCCACATCTGCTCGAAGACGTCGGGAAGATCCTCGCCGAAGTCGGCGGCCTGGAACCACGGCTGGGGATACACCGAATTGGGGTAGTCGTGCGGCGAGTAGACGAGCTGGTTGTCCACGTCGAGTTCGATCGGACGGTCCGCCACACCCATGAGATTGCCGCCGTACCAATAGTATTGGTTGTTGTAGGCGGCGACGCCCTCGACGATGACCAGCAGGTTCGGGTTGACCGCCAGCACGGCGTTGCCCGCGTCCTCGGCGGCCGCGGCCCAGTCGGTGGACCCGCCGCCGCCCCAGGTCCCGTTGTAGGGCTCGTTGTGCAGGTCGAAGCCGATGACCGTCGGGGTGTCGGCGTAGCGCGCGGCCAGCGACACCCAGTCGTCGATCCACCGCTGCTCGTCGTATTGGTTGTTGTACCACAGGCCGTTCTCGCTCACGCCGGCCCCGGCGGTGCTGCGGTGGTGATCGAGGATCACATACATCCCGATTTCACCGGCGTAGTCGATGACGGCGTCCATCACCTCCGTCGGGGACAGCCCCTGCAGGTCGGGATTGAGCGAGTAGTCGATGCCGCTGGGCGCCGACGTGGTGTGCAGCATCTCGTTGGAGTAGGGCAGCCGGATGGTGTTGAACCCGAGGTCGACCATCTGGTCCATCATGTCCTCGTAGTTGCGCGTCCACAGGCCGTGCGGCGCGTAGATCTCGCTTTCGAAACCGAACCAGTTCACCCCGGAGAGTTCGACCGGGTTGCCGGCGGAATCGACGATCTGGTTGCCGTCGGTGCTCAGCCAGCCCGTCGTCGACCCGTCACCCTCCACCACCGTCGCGTCGGCGATGCTCAGCGTCAGATCCCCGGGCGAGGCGGTGTCGTCGTTGGTGATGGTGGCGGTGGCGGTGGGGGTGGTCAGGGTCGGTCTCTTATACGCATCTGACGCTGCCGG
>NZ_NVQF01000116.1 GCF_002592005.1 Mycolicibacterium palauense
CCCCCGCATCGACAGCCGGACCCGGCTGATCCGGCCGAGGCCGGGCCGCCCGCCCCCCGTCGTCTCGTATCCACACACCCGGGCATCCAGCCGGATCTGGGCCCCGGGCCAATCTCCACCGGTGATCAGCAGGGCGCATCCGCGATGCCGGGCGCGTGCGGTCATCGCCTTCGCCCGGCCGGGGGCCACGCCGCGGCCGGGCAGACCGAGCACCACCAGATCCATCCCGTCCATCAGGACCGAAGCGATCTCGACGGGATCACCCCCGGGATCCGGTATCACCGCGAGCCGGCTCAGGTCCGCGCCCATCTCGGCGGCGGCCAGCAGCCCGGCGCCGGGTTGACCGACCAGGGCCGCGTGGCAGCCCGCCGACGTCACCGCGGCCACCATGCTCAACGACAGGGACCGCGCTCCCGTCAATACCGCCACCACCCCTCTCGGCAATCCGCCCGGAAGCAGGTCCGCCAGCGAATCGGGCACCGGCAGCAAACTCTCCCCGGCGAGCACGGGGGCCTGTTCACGGCCCTGACCGCGATGACCGACGCCGACCTTCCCGGAGACGTCCGCGATCCGCCGGCGTAGGATTTCCAGCTGTTCAGAGCGCAGTTCCTGGTCTCGTTCCGAGCTCAGCGCCGCCGTCATACCCCCCTTCCCAAGCGCCCGTTCCTCGTCTGTATCGAACATATGTTCGATACAGACAGTAAACGCCGCCTCGGCGGGAACGTCAAGACGTCAACGCGGTCGCAACCCTCACCTGCCGCACATCCGCCGCCGGAGGTTGCCATTGACAAATGTCACTATTCGCGACTGTACTCATTGAACCCGGTACCCACCGGGACACCACGGAAGGAACCCACCACGTGCCTCCCACCGCCACGCGGCCACCCGCCCGCCGCCGGGGATCCGTCCGATCCCGCACCGCTGCCGCACTCAGCTTCCACACCCTGCGGCGCCTCGGCACGGTCCTTCCACCCGAACAGGCCTGGGGGCTGTGGGCCTCGCGGCGCATCGTGGCCACCGTCATGGACGCCTTCGGTCCCCCGCTCACCGGCGTCCGGGTGCAGCCCGTGGAGGTCACCACCGCCGCCGGGCGCCGCGTCCGGGGCGAATGGGTCCTGGCCCCGGGCATCGAGCGCGCGGATCGGGCCATCTACTTCCTGCACGGCAGCGGATACGCCATGTGCTCGCCGCGGACCCACCGGCGACTGACGGCCTGGCTGTCCCGGCTGACCCGGCTGCCGGTGTTCTGTCTGGACTACCGCCTGGCGCCACGGCACCCCTTCCCTGCCGCCGCCGATGACGCCCACGCCGGCTGGGACTGGCTGCGCGACGAGGTCGGCCTGGCCGAGGAGCGGATCGTCCTTGCCGGTGACTCCGCCGGCGGGCACCTCGCAGTGGACCTGTTGTTACACAGTCCAGCCCATCCGCGACCGGCGGCCATGGTGCTCTTCTCACCGCTGGCCGACCTCACGCTGCACCGGGCCCGTCAGCGCGAACTCCTGCGCCCCGACCCGGCGATCAGGTCCGTCGACGCCGCCCGCCTCGTCGGGTTATATTGCCGCGGAGTACATCCCGACCATCCACGGCTGAGTCACGACATTGCCGCAGGACCGCCGTTTCCCCCCACCCTGGTCCAGGCCGGGGGCGCCGAGATGCTCGCCGCCGACGCCGAGCACCTCGCCACAACGATCCGGCTCGCCGGAGGCGACTGCACACTGCAGATCTGGCCGGACCAGGTGCATGTCTTCCAGGCGCTGCCACGCCTGTCCCCCGAAGCCGCCCAGGCCATGACCGTGGCCGCACGATTCATCTCCGAGGCGATCCCGGCCGGGGACCGCACCGGAATCGCCGTATAGCGCCCTGGCGTGTTCGGGATGTTCGGAGCGCTCGGGTCCCCACGGCGCAGCTACGACGGCGCCGCGGTCGTCACCGGCGCCGGCAGTGGCATCGGCGGCCGCGCTTGCCGAGCGCCTGATGCGCTGGACCGGGATGTCGCCACGCACGGTCGTGCGGATGTCTCTGGACACCAACGACCGCGGTGGCCTGTACTGCATGCCCCAGCCCGAAGCCCGGATCTGCTGGGGAGCAAAACGATTCGCACCACAGACCTTCACCCGGACCATGGTGCTCGTCGCCCGCATCGGCAGAGCGGTCTCGTCATGACGATCAAGGAGAAGCGCATGGCCAACACCCCAACCACGAGAATCGACATGGAGGCGATGCTCGCCAAGATCAAGGACCGCCAGTGGGCACTGGTGGACATCGACTGGACGGCGCCGGGCGCGGAAACCATCTCCGAGGAGATGCGGCCTCGGCTCAAGGCGTTCATGGCCGACTTGTGCTGGATCGAGAACATCGGCGCGCGCGGATTCGCCGCACTGGCCAAGAAGGCCCCCACCCCGACCATTGCCGAGATCTACCGGTATTTCCATGCCGAGGAGCAACGCCACGCCAATGCCGAACTGGCGCTGATGAAACGGTGGGGCATGCTCGACGACGGCGAGATGCCGGAGCCCAACATCAACATCCGCATGGCGATGGACTGGCTGGACCGCTACGCCGACGGCATGTCGCTGTCGGTGTTGGGCACCGTGATCCCCATGCTGGAGGTCGCCCTCGACGGTGCGCTGCTGAAGTTCCTGCTCGATGAGGTCGACGACCCCGTCTGCCACCGGGTGTTCGAGAAGATCAACAACGACGAATCCCGGCACATCGCCGTCGATTTCGCGGTGCTCAACATGATCGGCCACGCCGACGCCCGACGGCTGGCCATCGAGTTCGTCGGCAACGTCGCCACCCCCGGCCTGATCATCGGCGCCCTGATGTACGTGCCGCTGCTCAACCGCATCCGCAACGAGCTCGGCGACATGGGTATGGAACCCGAGCGGCTCTACAACGCGGTGAAGCGGTTCAGACAGCTTGGTGAGCGCGGCGAGTTCACTCACCGTGTGCCCACCTACCAGGTGCTCAAACGGCACGCCGCGGCCGTGGTCAATCCGCGCCACCCCTACCACCTGCTGGCCAATTCGCTGGTCTGGCTCTCCGAGCGCTACCCCAGGCGGCTGCTGCGGCCGGTCCCGAGTTGGTTCAAGGAACTGACCTACGAGCCGGCGGCCTGACCGATGGTGCACGACACCGTGATCATCGGTGCGGGATTCACCGGTCTGGGCGCCGCCATCCGACTCAAGCGGGCCGGTGTCGACGATCTGGTCATCCTGGAGCGCAGCGACCGGGTGGGAGGCACCTGGCGCGACAACACCTATCCGGGGGTGGCCTGCGACATTCCGTCGCTGCTGTACTCGTTCTCCTTCGCCCGCAACCCGCTGTGGTCACGGCTCTATCCCACCGGAGCCGAGCTCAACGCCCACATCGAGGACATCACCGACGAGTTCGGGCTGCGTCCGGTGATCCGGTTCAACACCGCGGTCAGCGGTCTCAGCTTCGACGAGAACACCGGTGTATGGACGGTCAAAGTCAAGCGGCGCCGACCTTTTCAGGCCCGCACCGTCGTGTTGGCGGCGGGACCGCTCTCGGACCACAGCTTCCCCGAGATGCGCGGCATCGACACCTATCGCGGCCACAAGATCCACGCCGCGGCCTGGGATCACTCCTACGACTTCACCGGTAAGCGGGTCGCGGTGATCGGGACCGGCGCCAGCGCCGTGCAGATCGTGCCGGAGCTGGTCAAGGCCGCGGCGTTCGTCAAGGTCTTCCAGCGCACCCCGGGCTGGGTGCTGCCGCGACTGGACGTCACGATCCCCGAACCGGTGCAGAACCTGTTCGCCCGGGTTCCGGTCACCCAGGACCTGGCCCGCCAGGCGTTGTTCTGGTTCCACGAGGCCAGTGCCGGTGCACTGGTGTGGAAATCGCCGCTGTCGGGGCTGGTCGCGCGGCTGGGCCGGGCCCACCTGCGCGGCACCGTCGCCGATCCCTGGCTGCGCCGCCAACTCACCCCGGACTTCACGCCCGGCTGCAAGCGCATGCTGATCTCCAGCGACTACTACCCCGCGCTGCAGCGCGACAACTGCAAGCTGATCGACTGGCCCATCGCGACACTGAGCCCGGCCGGGATCCGCACCAGCGACGGGGTGGAGCACCATCTGGACGCCATCGTGTTCGCCACCGGCTACGACGTGCACCTGTCGGGCCCACCATTTCCGGTGTCCGGCCGGGGCGGGCGCACCCTGGCGCAGGACTGGTCACAGCACGCCGAGGCCTACAAGAGCGTCAGCGTGCACGGCTACCCGAACCTGTTCGTGATGACGGGGCCCAACTCGGGTCCGGGACACAACTCCCTGCTGGTCTACGTCGAAGCCCAGCTCGACTATGCGGTCACCGGCATCACCACGATCCTGCGCGAGGACCTGCGCTACCTCGACGTCCGCGCCGAGGCGCAGCGACGCCACAACGAGCAGATCCAGCGCCGGCTGACCAGGACGACCTGGATGTCGGGCTGCACCAGCTGGTATCTGACCGGGGACGGGTTCAACGCGTCGATGTACCCGGGCCTGGCGACGCAGTATCTTCGTCAGATGCGGGATTTCCGCCTCGCCGACTACGAGGCGGCGCGCTCCTGCGTGGTGCGCGCCGAGCCGGCGCACGCCTGACCGCCGAACAACGAAGGGACGGGCAGACCCGACGATGGTCCCCGGGAGACAGCCACGCCCACCGACCGGCCCGATCGGCGCGATCCTGACCAACCTCCGCCGGGCCAACAGCCGGGTGCGCCGAGGTTCCCGGGACGTGCTCGAGACCGCGGTCTCCCAGCTCTTCGACGCCGTGGTGGCCGCCCCGAACGCCCAGACCGCCGCCGCCTCCGGCGAGTACCGCATCGACGAGCTGGCCAGGCTGGCCGGCACCACCACCCGCAACGTCCGCGTCTACCGGGACCGCGGACTGCTGCATCCGCCGCTGCGGGTCGGCCGGATCGCGCTCTACAACGACACCCACCTGACCCGGCTGCGGTTGGTGACCTCGATGCTCGACCGGGGCTACAACATCGCCCACGTCCACGAGATGCTCAGCGCCTGGGAGCAGGGTAAGAACATCGGCGAGGTGCTGGGCCTGGAGTCGGCCATCGTCGGCGCCTGGGCCACCGAGAAACCCCAGCACATGTCGCAGCAGCAGGCGCGGCGCCTGATCGACGACGACGCGGCCTTCGACCGCCTGGCCGCGATCGGCCTGCTGCGCACCGAGGACGCCGACCCGGACACGGTCACGGTGGTGCGCCCGTCGCTCATCGAGGCCTTCGACGAGATCCGGGGATTCGGCGTCCCGATGGACAAGCTCATCGACATCCACGAACAGGTGCTGCCGTTGGTCGACCGGATCGCCGACATCCTGGTGCAAGCCGGCGCCGAACACGTCTCCGACACCATCAAACCCGGTGAGGCGCTGCCCGACGACGCGGCGGTGGCCGAGCTGATCACCATGCTCGTACGCTTCCGCACCCAGGCCGTCGCCGCCGTCACGGCCTCCCTGGCCCAGTCCATCGAGACCTCGATCGAGTCACTGGTCACCGGCCTGCTCGCCGACTACATCGGCCCTGACGACGGCCCCGAGAACGGCCCCGATGACCGCCCCGATGTCGACCCCGGAACCGACTGAGCCTCAACCGATTCCGGCGCCGACTACTCCCATTCGATGGTGCCCGGCGGCTTGCTGGTGATGTCGAGCACCACCCGGTTGACCTCCGGCACCTCATTGGTGATCCGGGTGGAGATGCGCTCGAGCACCTCGTAGGGCACCCGGGTCCAGTCGGCGGTCATGGCGTCCTCGCTGGAGACCGGGCGCAGCACGACCGGGTGCCCGTAGGTGCGACCGTCACCCTGCACGCCCACCGAGCGGATATCGGCCAGCAACACCACCGGGCACTGCCAGATCTGGGCGTCCTGACCGGCGGCGGTGAGTTCCTCGCGGGCGATGGCGTCGGCCCGGCGCAGCGTGTCCAGCCGGTCCGCGGTCACCTCGCCGATGATGCGGATTCCCAGCCCCGGACCGGGGAACGGCTGCCGACCGACGATCTCCTCGGGCAGTCCCAGCTCGCGCCCCACGGCGCGCACCTCGTCCTTGAACAGCAGCCGCAACGGCTCCACGAGCGTGAACTTCAGATCGTCGGGAAGCCCGCCCACGTTGTGATGACTCTTGATGTTGGCCGTACCGGCACCACCACCGGACTCCACCACGTCGGGATACAGCGTGCCCTGGACCAGGAACTCGGTCTCGGTGTCCTCGACATCCCCGGTGTCCCCGGCGTGCACGACGTCGCGGACCGCACCCTCGAACGCGCGGATGAATTCGCGGCCGATGATCTTGCGCTTGCCCTCGGGGTTGGTGACCCCGGACAGCGCCTGCAGGAAGCGCTCTTCGGCGTCGACCACCACCAGCCTGGCTCCGGTCGCCGCGACGAAGTCGCGCTGCACCTGGGCGCGTTCGCCCGCACGCAGCAGACCGTGGTCGACGAACACACACGTCAGCCGGTCGCCGATGGCGCGCTGCACCAACGCGGCGGCGACCGCGGAGTCCACCCCGCCGGACAGACCGCAGATCGCCTTCCCGTCGCCGATCTGGTCGCGCACCTGCTCGACGAGGGTCTCGGCGATGTTTGCCGCGGTCCACTTGGCTCCGATTCCGGCGAACTCGTGCAGGAAGCGACTCAGTACCTGCTGGCCGTGCGGTGAGTGCATCACCTCCGGGTGGTACTGCACGCCGGCCAGCCGGCGGGCCCGATCCTCGAAGGCCGCCACCGGCGCTCCGGTGCTGCGGGCCACCACCTCGAACCCCTCGGGGGCCACGGTCACCGCGTCCCCGTGGCTCATCCAGACCGGCTGGGATTCCGGGAGATCCGAATGGAGCTGCCCACCAAGCACTTTCAGATCGGTGCGTCCGTACTCGCTGGTTCCGGTGTGCGCGACGGTACCGCCGAGCGCCTGCGCCATCGCCTGAAACCCGTAGCAGATGCCGAAGACCGGGACCCCGAGGTCGAACAGCGCCGGGTCCAGCTGGGGCGCCCCCTCGGCGTAGACGCTGGCCGGCCCCCCGGACAGCACGATCGCCTGGGGCTCTTTGGCCTTGATCTCCTCCACGGAGGCGGTGTGCGGCACCACCTCGGAGAAGACCCGTGCCTCGCGGACCCGCCGGGCGATCAACTGGGCGTACTGCGCACCGAAGTCGACCACCAGGACCGGACGCGGCGACGAGGACGAATGAGCGCTCACCGGTCCAGTCTAGTGGCGCCCACCTCGCCTTTCCGGATGGCTTCCCCGGGGACACACCCGCAGCCACTCCGGTCGGCGCCGGCGAAAACCGCGGGGGCCGCACCACACCGCCGACACATCGCCGGCACATCAGCGCGAACACCGACTCCGAATCGATGGCGTATATTAAAAGTGTTGCTGAAACGGTTGGGGAACCTGGGGGACGCTGGGAAACAGCGTAAAAATAGGAAAAGGTTCTTTGCTGGTTCCCCGTATCAGCAAACTGTAGTGGTTCGGAAACGGGAGGGATGCAGTCCGCTATGGCAAGGCAAGTCCGCGTTCATATGGTTGACGATCTCGACGGTGAGCAGCCTGCCGAGGAGACGGTGCAATTTTCGCTCGACGGCGTGCGCTATGAGATCGACTTGTCCTCGAGCAACGCCGACAGGCTGCGCAGCCAGCTTGCGGAGTGGGTCAAGGCGGCCCGCCGGCGTCGCCGGGTCGGCGGCGATTTCGCCGTATCGGGCCCGTCGTTTCGGCCCTACACCCCCATCCATCGGGGTGAGGGCGCCGCGATACGGGCCTGGGCCAGCGACAACGGGTATCAGATCGCCGAACGCGGCCGTATCCCCGCCGACATCGTCGATGCGTTCCGGGAAGCCACGTCCAAGTCCGCCTGAGCCCGTTCGCCGAGCGGTCGTCTCTCTCCCTGCCGGGCCTCAGCCCGAGGTTGCGACAGGTTCGATCGGCAGCCGCCGCAGTGCGCCGGGAGCGCCCTCGGGAACGACCGGGGACCGCGGCGGCACCGGCGCCAGCCGCCGGTAGGGCTTGCCCTGCTCGGGGCGCAGATCCTCCTCGCCCTTGTTGGGCCACAAGGAGGCGGCGCGCTCGGCCTGCGCGGTGATGGACAACGACGGGTTGACACCGAGGTTGGCCGAGATCGCCGCACCGTCGACGACCGACAGCGTCGGGTAGCCGTAGACCCGCTGGTAGGGGTCGATCACCCCGTGCCCGGCGTCCTCGCCGATGGCGGCGCCGCCGAGGAAGTGCGCGGTCAGGGGGATGTTGAACAGCTCCCCCCAGGTTCCGCCGGCCACGCCGTCGATCTTGGCGGCGATGCGCCTGGTGACCTCGTTGCCGGCCGGGATCCACGACGGGTTCGGCTCGCCGTGGCCCTGCTTGCTCGTCATCCGGCGCATCCCGAACGGCCCGCGACGGGTGAAGGTGGTGATCGAGTTGTCCAGATGCTGCATCACCAGCGCGATCACCGTGCGTTCGCTCCACTGGCGGGGATTGAGCATCCGCGCCATCTTGCGCGGATCCGCGCGGGCCTGATCCAGCAACTGGCGCCAGCGCGGCACGTCGGAGCCTCCGGGCCCGGCACCGTCGGTCATCAACGTCTGCAGCAGACCCATCGCGTTGGAGCCCTTGCCGTAGCGCACCGGCTCGACGTGGGTGTCGGCCGTCGGGTGGATCGACGAGGTGATCGCCACACCGTGCGTGAGGTCCAGGTCCGGCTTCACCGCCAGCCGCCCGGCCCCGACGATGGACTCCGAATTCGTTCGGGTCAGCATCCCCAGCTGTGACGACAACGCCGGCAGCGCACCGGTGTCCCGCATCTTGAACAGTAGTTTCTGGGTGCCGAAGGTACCCGCCGCCAACAGCACGTGGGTCGCGGTGAACGTGCGCCGCCGACGTCGCAACAGCGCGCCGGTGCGGGCGGTGCGCACCTCCCACAGGCCGTCGGCTCGTTGGGCGAACCCGGTCACGGTGGTCATCGGATGCACCCGCGCCCCGGCGGACTCGGCCAGGCCCAGGTAGTTCTTGACCAGGGTGTTCTTGGCGCCGTAGCGGCATCCGGTCATGCAGGCCCCGCACTCGATGCACCCCGTGCGTTCCGGGCCCGCGCCACCGAAGTAGGGGTCGGGGACCCGCCTGCCCGGTGTCTTGGTGTCGTCCGGGCCGAAGAACACCCCCACCGGTGTGGGCACGAAGGTGTCCCCGACGCCCATGTCGTCGGCGACCTCCTTCATGATGCGGTCGGCGTCGGTGAAGGTCGGGTTGGTCACCACGCCGAGCATCCGCTGGGCCTGCTCGTAGTGCGGCATCAGCTCGGCGTGCCAATCGGTGATGCCCGCCCACTGCCGGTCGGTGAAGAACTCCTTGGGCGGCACGTAGAGCGTGTTGGCGTAGTTCAGGGAGCCGCCACCCACCCCCGCGCCGGCCAGGATCATCACGTTGCGGAGCAGGTGGATGCGCTGGATGCCGTAGCAGCCCAGTCTGGGTGCCCACAGGAACTTGCGCAGATTCCACGAGGTGCGCGCGAAGTCGGTGTCGGAGAACCGCCGCCCGGCCTCCAGGACCCCGACGCGGTAACCCTTTTCGGTGAGCCGCAGCGCACTGACGCTGCCTCCGAAACCCGACCCGATGATGAGGACGTCGTAATCCGGCTGCATCGGCTCAGTATGACCTTACCGGCGGGTAACCTGCCAGAGAGGTAACCCTAACCCGAGGGGGCGGGCTCAGCTTCCGACGCTGAGCCCCACCTTCTGGAACTCCTTGAGATCGCAGTAGCCCGCCTTGGCCATCGAGCGGCGCAGACCGCCGACGAGGTTCAGCGATCCGAACGGGTCGTCGGACGGCCCGGTGAGCACCTGCTCGAGGCCGGGCCGCTCACCGAGGGCCACCTGGAGCAGCGCCCCGCGGGGCAGCGACGGGTGCGCCGCGGCGGCCGGCCAGAACCAGCCGTCGCCGAGGGCCTCGGCCGCCAGCGACAGCGGCGGGCCCAGCATGACGGCATCGGCACCGCAGGCGATCGCCTTGGCCAGATCGCCGGAGGTGTGGATGTCGCCGTCGGCGAGCACGTGCACATACCGGCCGCCGGTCTCGTCGAGGTACTCCCGCCGGGCCGCCGCGGCGTCGGCGATGGCCGTGGCCATCGGGACGCTGATGCCGAGCACCTCGTCGCTGGTGGTCACCCCGGACGTCGATCCGTAGCCCACGATCACCCCGGCCGCACCGGTACGCATCAAATGCAGCGCGGTGCGGTGGTCGAGCACACCGCCGGCCACCACCGGCACGTCCAGCTCGGAGATGAAGGTCTTGAGGTTCAACGGTTCCCCGGACCCGTCACGCCCCTGCGCCACCCGTTCGGCCGAGATGATGGTGCCCTGGATGACCAGCAGGTCGATTCCCGCGGCCACCAGCGCCGGGGTCAGCGCCTGCGCGTTCTGGGGGCTGACGCGCACCGCGGTGGTCACTCCCGCCTCACGGATCCGCGTCACCGCCGAACCGAGCAGGTCGGGGTCCAGGGGGGCCGCGTGCAGCTGTTGGAGCAGGCGGATCGCGGCGCCGCCCTCGGGCTCCTTGGCCGCCGCCTCGATCACCTGGGCGACCTTGGTCTCGACATCGGAGTGCCGGCCGATCAGGCCCTCACCGTTGAGCACGCCGAGACCGCCGAGGCGGCCCAGTTCGATGGCGAACTCCGGGGAGACCAACGCGTCGGTGGGATGGGCGACGACGGGGATCTCGAACCGATAGGCGTCGAGTTGCCACGCCGTGGACACGTCCTTGCTGGAGCGCGTCCGCCGGGACGGGACGATGGTGACGTCATCGAGTTCATAGGTGCGGCGGGCCGTACGGCCCATTCCGATCTCGACCATGTCGCGCACAACAACCCCCTAGCGCGAGTAGTAGTTGGGCGCTTCGACCGTCATCGTGATGTCGTGCGGATGGCTCTCCTTGAGCCCGGCAGCGGTGATCCGGACGAACTGCGCCCGCTGCAGCCCCTCGATGGACGACGCGCCGGTGTAGCCCATCGCGGCCCGCAGTCCCCCGGTGAGCTGGTGGATCACCGTCGACAGCGGACCCCGGAAGGGTACCCGGCCCTCGATGCCCTCCGGGACGAGCTTGTCCTCGCTGAGGACGTCGTCCTGGAAGTAGCGGTCCTTGGAGTAGGAGCCGGTCCTGGTGCCCTTGCCGGTGGTGCGGCCCTGCATGGCCCCCAGCGACCCCATGCCGCGGTAGCTCTTGAACTGCTTGCCGTTGACGAGGATCAACTCCCCCGGCGCCTCGGCGGTACCGGCGAGCAGGGAACCCAGCATGGCGGTGGACGCGCCGGCCGCCAGGGCCTTGGCGATGTCGCCGGAGTACTGCAGACCGCCGTCGGCGATCACCGGCACGCCGGCGGGTGCGCAGACCGCCACCGCCTCCAGGATCGCGGTGATCTGGGGCGCGCCGACTCCCGCCACGACCCGGGTGGTGCAGATCGAGCCGGGGCCCACACCGACCTTCACCGCGTCGGCACCGGCCTCCACCAGTGCCGTCGCCGCGGCGCGGGTCGCCACGTTGCCGCCCACGACCTCGACCCGGTCACCCACCTCGGCCTTGACCTTGCCGACCATGTCGAGCACCCGGCGGTTGTGCGCGTGGGCGGTGTCCACGACGAGCACGTCGACGCCGGCGTCGACCAGCGACATCGCCCGCGACCAGGAGTCGTCGCCGACCCCGACGGCCGCGCCGACGAGCAGCCGGCCGTCGCTGTCCTTCGTGGCGTCGGGATGCTGCTCGGTCTTGACGAAGTCCTTGACGGTGATCAGCCCGGTCAGCTTGCCGTTACCGTCGACGATGGGCAGCTTCTCGATCTTGTGCCGGCGCAGCAGACCCAGCGCGGCGTCGGCGGACACGCCCTCGCGCGCGGTGATCAGCGGCGCCTTGGTCATCACCTCCGAGACCGGCTTGGACTGGTCGACCTCGAAGCGCATGTCGCGGTTGGTGATGATCCCGACCAGCGATCCCGAATCGTCGACGACGGGCAGGCCCGAGATCCGGAACCGGGCACACATCGCGTCGACCTCGGCCAGCGTGTTCTCCGGGGAGCAGGTGACCGGGTCGGTGACCATGCCGGCCTCGGAGCGCTTGACCGTCTCGACCTGACTGGCCTGCTCGGCGAGCGGAAGATTGCGGTGCAGGACGCCCATGCCACCGGCGCGGGCCATGGCGATCGCCATCCGCGCCTCGGTGACGGTGTCCATCGCGGAGCTGACCAGGGGCACCTTCAGCCTGATCTTGCGGGTCAGCTGACTGGAGGTGTCCGTGGTCGCCGGGATCACATCGGAGGCCGCGGGCAGCAGCAGCACGTCGTCGAAGGTCAGCCCGAGCATCGCGATCTTGTGCGGATCGTCTCCGCCGGTGGGGATGGGGTCGTCGGCCAGCCCGCGGCGGGTATCGGGGATAGGTCGAGCCATCGTGGGGCCTCCATCGAGGGTGTCGCGCGTAGTCCTTCCCGTGCCGTCCTCCGTGCCTACTGCATACATATGGCCACCACGGGAAGCGCGGCCATACCGGACTTTGGAATGGGAGAATGCCATCCTATCGGCTCGGCGTCGCGATCAGGTTTCGCGCCCACCCGCCACGCCAGCGGGAACGGCCCGCCCACCCGGTCAGACACGCGCGATCCGCTAGCGCGATCGTCGCGGGCTTGCGTACTGTAGAGGCGTGCGCGACCACCTACCACCGGGTTTGCCGCCCGATCCCTTCGCCGATGACCCCTGCGACCCGTCGGCGGCGCTGGACGCGATCGAGCCGGGCCAGCCGCTGGACTCCCAGGAACGGGCCGCGGTCGAAGCCGATCTGGCAGACCTGGCGGTCTACGAATCGCTCTTGGCGCACAAAGGAATTCGCGGCCTGGTCGTCTGCTGCGACGAGTGCCAGCAGGATCACTACCACGACTGGGACATGCTGCGGGCCAATTTGCTGCAGCTGCTGGTGGACGGCACGGTCCGCCCGCACGAACCGGCCTATGACCCCGAACCCGACGCCTACGTCACCTGGGATTACTGCCGCGGCTACGCCGACGCTTCGCTCAACGAGGCGACCTCGGACACCGACGGCTATCGCTGACGGCTGAATCCCGCCGAACCCCTCGGTTCCTGAGCCGCACCGCTCAGCCCTCGCCGGCGTCCGGCTCCTGTACCGCCGGGACCGGCGTGGTGGTGGTCACCACCGGCTTGGGCTGACTCTGAGTCGTCTGCTTCGGCGCCGTCTGCTGGGTCTGCTTCGGCGCCGTCTGCTGGGTCTGTTTCGGCGTCGTCTGCTGAGGAGTCGTCTGCCCGGGCGTTGACCGCGAGGCCGGGGCCTCCGAGGTCTGGGGCGCCGGCGCCCCCGAGGTCTGGGGGGAGGTCTGGGGTGCCACCGACTCCGGTCCTGTCGTGGCCGGCGCGGCGCTCTGCGCGTCTCCCTCCGTGGCTGGGCCGGCCACCGATGTCTGCCCGGCGGTCTGCCCGGCGGCGTCCGACTCCTCGCCGACCTCGGCAGCCGCCGCCGGCGCAGCCGTCGTGGTCGTCGTGGTGATCGCGCTGGAGGTGTTCGGCGGCGCCTCGCTGGACGCCGCACTGGACGGGGTCGCGCTGGAGCTCGGCGACGGCGACTCTGACGGCGATGGCGATGGCGATGTCACCGATTCCGAGGGTGCCGTCGACGGGGTCGGCGCGCTGCTGGTCGCACCGTCGGGAGCCTCCGAGGAGGTCGGGGCCTGCGCTTCCGACGGGTTCTGGGACGAGGGTGCGGTGGAAGGACCGGTGCTCGCCGGCGACCCGGTGGGTTCTTCCGAGGGCCCCTCAGAGGGCCCCGTCGGCGACACCGGCGGGGTGGTCGCGGTGATCACCGACGGACCGGTGGTGTCCACGTCGTCGCTTATACACATCT
>NZ_NVQF01000117.1 GCF_002592005.1 Mycolicibacterium palauense
CCTTCACGCTGCCGCATCCCCACCCGGCAGGCCGTCCCCAACCGCCGCCGCCGGCGCTGGCGCCGTCCCGCCTGCGACGGTGAACTGGGCCGATGCACATTCTGCTGACGTTGGGCGTCGTCGCGCTGATGTGGCCGGCCCCGGCGGCACCCGCGGATTCCCGGCTGCAATGGCCCCTGCGGCCGGCCCCGGCGATCCTGCGGAGCTTCGACGCGCCGTCGCCGAACTGGTTGCGGGGACACCGCGGCGTCGACCTCGCCGGAAGTCCCGACCAGGCGGTGTTCGCCGCCGGCTCCGGCACGGTGGTCTTCGCCGGGACGCTGGCGGGCCGGCCGGTGATCTCGGTGAGCCACCCCGGCGGTCTACGCACCAGCTACGAGCCGGTTCGCCCGGGGGTACGCGCGGGCCAGCACGTGGACGCGGCCACCGCGCTGGGAGCCCTGCAGCCCGGGCACCGTGGCTGCGGCCGCCCCACCTGCCTGCACTGGGGCGCGATGTGGGGACCGGCGGCCGACGCCGCCTACGTCGACCCGCTGGGACTGTTGGCCGCAACCCCGATCCGGCTGCGTCCCCTGCGCGGATGAGCACCCCGCCCGGGACCGGGAAGTGTTTGCTGGCACTGCCCCCGCAAAGGCGGCCGGGGCCGGCGCCTCCGGGGCCGCGGAAACGGACCGAAGAGCAACCCGCGTTGACCGGATTACCACGCGGTCAGCGAATATAGTTAACCCGCGTCGCAGCGGTTCTTCGTGTGGGGAGACCTGCGAACGACACGTCACGGTTCGGTCCGTTGGGGGTGCGGGTGAGGGTTCCGACGTTAGCCACCGAACCCGTCCGGGGCGGTCGGCTGCGGTTCGGCGTCAGCATGGACGGTGGCCCGACCGACGAGGAGCGCATCCGGCAGTTGCACCACGTTCTCGGGGAGTACCCGTTGTCGGTGCTGTGGTTCGCCGACTTCGCCTGCCCGGCCCCGGCCGCCGAGGTGACCGCGGTCGCGCGCTCGGGCGCGCTGCCCGTGGTCACCTGGGAGCCCTGGCTGTGGCCCGGACGACGCGGAGCCGAGCATTCCTCCGTTGCGATGGCCGAGATCGGCACCGGCGTCCATGACGACCACCTGGCGGACTGGGCGAGCCGGCTGGCGGCCACGGCCACGCCGGTGTGGCTGCGTTTCGCCCACGAATTCAACGGTCACTGGTACCCGTGGTCGCCGAGCGCGGGCACCTCCCCCGACACCTATGTCCGCACGTGGCGCCACGTCCACGACGTGTTCCGCGACGCCGGCGCCGAGAACGTGCGCTGGGTCTGGGCACCCGGGACCACAACGCCGGGGATGGCGCCCCTGGCACAGTGGTATCCCGGTGACGGCTACGTCGACTCCTCGGCGTGGACGGCTACAACTGGGGGACCATCCGGCCCGACACCACCTGGATCTCACCGCAGGAGCTGTTCGGGGCGACGCTCGAGGAACTGCGCGGCCTCCGACCGGGGACACCGATCCTCGTCGCGGAGGTCGGCTGCGCCGAGGCCGGCGGTGACAAGGCCCGGTGGATCACCGATCTGGTGGCCTATCTGGACGGCCAGGGCGATGTCACCGGCTTCGTCTGGTTCGACCACGACAAGGAGACCGACTGGCGGTTGACCAGTTCGCGGCGCGCCGCCGCCGCGATGGCCGACGCGCTGCGCGCACGGACCCGGGACGCCGAGAGCGGGGTCCCGGCGTGACCGCCGAGATCGGCAGCACCCCCTGCTACACCCTGCCCGACGAACTCGAGCAGCAGCGGGTGCGCGCCGTCGAACAACTCAACCTGCTCGACTCCCCCGCCGAGGACCGCTTCGCGCGGATCACCCGGATGGCCCGCACCGCACTGCAGGTGCCGATGGCCGCGGTGTCGCTGATCGACCGGGACCGGCAGTGGTTCAAGCAGGTCGACGGCCTGGCGATGGCGTCCTCGATCCCGCGGGTCCAGACGGTGTGCCAGGCCACGGTCGTGCGCGGGTACGAACGCCCCACGGACCCGGCGCTGATCCTCGAAGACGCGGTGCGCTCGGAGTTCGCGAACATCCCGGGGATCGGCGGCGACGGCGGCATCCGGTTCTACGCGGGCTACCCGCTGCACGGCCCCGGTGGCCACGTGGTCGGCACGTTCTGCGTCTATGACGTGGTGCCCCGGTCGCTGACCGATGCCCAGCTCGACACGTTCAAGGAGCTGGCCTTGTGGGCCCAGCACGAGATCGAGCATTCCGACGATCTGGAGCGCGCGGCCCTCGTGCAGCGCCGGCTGCTGCCGGCGCCCCTGGGTGATCTGCGCGGGTACCGGCTTCGGGGCGTGTGCCTGCCGGCCCACGCCGTCGGCGGCGACTTCTACGACCACTACCGGCTGCGGGGCGGGATCACCCTGACGGTGGCCGACGTGATGGGCAAGGGCCTGGCCGCGGCGATGCTCACCGCCATGGTGCGCTCCGCGCTGCGGGTGGCCGCACAGGTGCTCGACCGGTCCGCCGGCGAATCCGGCCCGGCCGAGGCGGTCGGTTCGGTGGCGGCACAGCTCGAGGAGGACCTGGAGAGCACCGAGACGTTCGTGACGGTGTTCCACGGACATCTCGACGTCGAGACCGGGACGCTGCGTTTCACCGACGCCGGCCACGGGTTCGCCGCGCTCGTCCGCGGCGGAGGGGACGCGCGGCCGTTAGCCGGCCGGGGGCTGCCCCTGGGCGTGTTCCGCGGTGACGTGTGGGAATCCCAGACCGTCACCCTGGCGCCGGGCGACACCCTGGTGGTCTCCTCCGACGGCATCCTCGACCTCTTCGACGATCTTGGCGGTGACCTCGGCGGTGACCAAAGCGGCGATGTCCTCGGCGATGTCCTCGGCGATGTCCTCGGCGATGCGGACGGCGTCGGATTCGCCCTGGACTTCTTCAGGCGGCACCCGGACCCCGACGAGCTGTGCGCCCGGATCCGGGCGCTGGCCGCCGCCCACCCCACGCTCGACGACATCACGGTGGTGGCGCTACGCCGGGATCCGGCCTCATGAGACACCGCCTGCCCGAGAGCTCCCGCGGCAGCTATCCGTCGCCGTGGATGCGGATGCTCATCCTGGTGACCGCGCTGCTGGGAATCAACTACATCGCCTGGCGCTGGCTGGCGTCGATCAACTGGACGGCCTGGTGGATCGCGGTGCCGCTGGTGATCGCCGAGACCTACAGCGTCATCGACTCGCTGCTGTTCGGGTTCACCATGTGGCGGCTGCTGCGCCGCTCACCGCCTCCGCCGCCACCGGAGGGTGCCACCGTCGACGTCTACATCACCACCTACAACGAGCCGATCGAGATGGTGCTGCAGACCGCGCAGGCCGCCCGACGCATCACCTACCCGCACTCGACGTGGATCCTCGACGACGGCGAGCGGGCCGACCTGGCCGAGGCGGCCGCCGAACGCGGCATCGGCTACATCACCCGGTCGGCGAGTTGGTCGGACAAACCCCGGCACGCCAAGGCCGGCAACCTCAACAATGCACTGATGGAGACCGACGGCGAGTTCATCCTCGTCCTCGACGCCGACCAGGTCCCCGAGCCGCAGATCCTGGACCGGACGCTGGGCTACTTCCGCGACCCGCACATGGCCCTGGTCCAGACTCCGCAGTACTTCCACAATGTCCCGTTCAGCGACCCGCTGGGCAGCCAGGCGCCGTTGTTCTACGGGCCCATCCAGCAGGGCAAGGACGGGTGGAATGCGGCGTACTTCTGCGGCTCCAACGCCGTGCTCCGCCGCGAGGTGTTGATGCGCCTGGGTGTCCGCGGCTACGTCGACGCCGTCGAGGACGGGGTGAGCCGCACCGTCTATGCCGCCGAGAAGATACTGAAGAAGGCCCGCCGGCAGGCCGGTTCCGACGAGCCCCATGTTCGCGCGGCGCTGGACTCGGTGCGCGAGGCGGTGCGTGAGGCCCGCGCCCAACTACGCCACGAGCACCCGCTGGCCGAGATCACCTTTGAGTTCCAGCAGCGCGTCGATGCCGCCACCCGCACCCTGGTCGAGTCCGACATGAGCGCCATCGCCGACGATCTCGCGGTGATCGAGGAGCTGGGAGAGGATTCCGAAACCTCTTCGACCCCCTTCGTTTTCGACGACGAGACGCTGGCTTCACTGGCGGGCCGGGAGTGGTCCCCGCTGGGTGCGCTGGAGTCCATCCGGGCGATGATCCAGGCGGTCGACGTCGGACGCGGCGACGAGGCGCAACCGTTGTTGCCCATGGCCACCATCTCGGTCACCGAGGACATGGCGACCTGCATGCGCATGCACGCGATGGGCTGGAACTCCGCGTACCACCACGAGGTGCTGGCCCGCGGGCTGGCCCCCGACGACGTGCGAACCATGCTGACCCAGCGCCTGCGGTGGGCCCAGGGCACCGTCCAGGTGATGCTCAAGGAGAACCCGCTGGTGCAGAAGGGGCTCAGCATCGGGCAGCGGCTGATGTACTGGGCCACGATGTGGAGCTACCTGGCCGGATTCGCCGCGCTGGCCTACATCGCGGCGCCCGCGATCTATCTGATCTTCGGTGTGATGCCGGTGCAGGCCTACAGCTGGGACTTCTTCGGCCGGCTCATTCCTTTCCTCGTGCTCAACCAGCTGATGTTCATCATCATCAGCCGCGGCACCCCGACCTGGCGCGGCCAGCAGTACAGTCTGGCGCTGTTCCCCGTGTGGATCCGCGCCTGCGTCACCGCGTTCCGCAACGTGTATTTCGGGCGGCCCCTGGGCTTCGCGGTCACCCCGAAGACCCGGCAGGAAGCCGGCCGCATTCCCTGGCACCTGGTCAAGTGGCAGCTCGCCGCGATGGCGATGCTGGTGGTGGCCTCCGCCATCGGGATCGTGCAGCTCTATTTCGGCGCGATCTCGGTGCTGGGCGTCGGGGTGAACCTGTTCTGGGTGATGTTCGATCTCCTCATTCTCAGCGTGGTCGTCCAGGCGGTGCGCTACCGCGGTCATCCAACGGAGGGAGTCTGATGGGTCAATATCCCACTCGCAGTACGGCATCCGGGGCCGTGGTGGTCCGCCCCGACGGGCGGCTGAACATGGTTGCCGCGCCGGCCCTGCGAAAACAGCTGCACGCGCTGATCGACGGTGGCAACACCCGCGTCGTCGTGGACCTCAGCGGAACCGAGTTCATCGACTCGTCCGGGCTCGGTGCGTTGATCTCGGGACTGAAGGTCGCCCGTCAGGCCGGCGGCGACCTGCGCATCGCCGCACCGACACGTCAGGTCGTCACCGTCCTGGAACTGACCAACCTCAACCGGGTGTTACGCACCCACGAGTCACCAGATGTGGCTTTCGATGACCCGTCCTAGACGGACCTACGTCCTGGAGACCATGACCGGCCCCGGAACCCTGGAGGCCGTCCAGCGCACGCTCGACGAGCTGTGGGCCGATCGGGATGTTCCGGAGCTGGCGCGCATGCACATGGACCTGGCGGTCAGCGAGATCGCCGCCAACATCATCGAGCATTCCGGCGGCGGACGGTCGGTGCGTCTGCACATGGAGGTCTCCGCGGCCGCGGACGCGGTGACGGTGATCTTCACCGACGACGGCCATCCCGCACCCGTGGACCTGCGACCCGCCGAGATGCCCGACGAGATGTCCGACCGTGGGCGCGGGTTGGCGATCGCGCACCGGGTCCTCGACGAACTGTCCTACCGCCGCGACGAGCAGGGCAACCACTGGACCCTGCTGCTGCGACTCACCGAATAGCCGCGACGACCGGGGCCGGTGTGCCGCTAGGCCCTCGGATGCGCCTGATCGTGCACGGCCCGCAGCCGCGCCACGGTGACATGGGTGTAGAGCTGGGTGGTGGCCAGCGTGGAATGGCCCAGCAGCTCCTGTACCACCCGCAGGTCGGCACCGCCCTCGAGCAGATGGGTGGCCGCGCTGTGGCGCAACCCGTGCGGGCCCATGTCGGGGGCGTCGCCCACCGCGGCCACGGTCTGATGCACCACCGTGCGGGCCTGGCGCGGGTCCAGCCGTCCCCCGCGGGCGCCGAGCAGCAGCGCCGGGCCGGAGCGTGCTGTCAACAGCTCGGGTCGCCCCCGCTCCAGCCAGTCCCGCAGCGCCGCGGCGGCGGGGACGCCGAACGGGGCGCTGCGCTGCTTGTCACCCTTGCCCAGCACCCGCAGCAGCCGGCGGTCGACGTCGACATCGTCGATGTCGAGCCCGCACAGCTCGCTGACCCGGATGCCGGTGGCGTACAGCAGCTCCACGATCAACCGGTCACGCAGCGCGACGGGATCACCTTCCTGGGCACCGGATTTCGCCGCCGCCATGGCGTCCAGCGCCTGGTCCTGACGCAGCACCGAGGGCAACGTGCGGTGCGCCTTGGGCGTCTGCAACCGGACCGCCGGATCGGAGTCGAGATAACCGCGGCGCGCGGCCCAGGCGGTGAAGGTCTTGACCGTCGAGGTGCGCCGGGCCAGCGTCGTGCGCGCCGCACCGGCGGCGGCCTGCCGGCCCAGCCACGACCGCAGGACCGGCAGGGACAGCGCGCTCAGATCGCCGCCCGGCGCGCGCTCGGCGACATACTCGAACAGTGACCGCAGGTCGCCGAGGTAGGCCCGTCGGGTGTGCACCGAGCGGCCCCGTTCCAGCGCGAGGTGATCGGCGAATTCGTCGAGGACGGCGTCGAGCGGCGGGTGCACGTCCCTACCGTGACAGACTCACGCCGGATTGCCCGTCTCCGCCTCGGCGAGTTCGCGTTTCCATTGCCGGAAAGTCTCCTCGGTGCGGCCGCGACGCCAGTATCCCGAGATCGACGACGCCCACTTCGCGTCGACACCGCGTTCCTTGCGGATATAGGGCCGAAGGTTGTGCATGACGGCCTGGGCCTCACCGTGGATGAACACCTGCACCTGCCCGGGCAACCACTGGGCTCCGCGGACCGCCTCGATCAGCGGCGCGTGGTCGCCGGCGCTGCTCTCGGGCACCAGATCGGCGCGCCCGCCGCGGTAGACCCAGGTGAGCTCGACGCCGTCGGGGACGGGCAGGTCGATCTCGTCGTCCGGGGTCGCGATCTCGACGATCACCTTGCCGACCGCGTCGGCGGGCAGCGCCTCCAGTGCCGCAGCGATCGCCGGGAGAGCGGCCTCGTCCCCGGCGAACAGGTACCAGTCCGCGTCCGGATCCGGCGAGTAGGCCCCGCTGGGTCCCATCAGGTAGGCGGGGTCGCCGGGCTGGGCGTGCAGCGCCCACGAGCCGGCCACGCCGTGTTCGCCGTGGGTGACGAAGTCGATCGTGATCTGGCGTGCGTGCGGGTCGGCGCGGCGCACGGTGTAGGTCCGCACGGTTGGCTGGTGGGTGCGGTCCAGCTCCGAAAAGCTGTCCATCGTCAGAGGTTTGGGAAGGGCTCCGACGTCTACACCGTGCGGGACGAACACCAGCTTGACGTAGGAATCGGTGTGCTCGCCGGGGGTGAAGGTGTCGAACCCGGGACCACCGAGGACCACGCGCACCATGTGCTGTGTGAGGTGTTCGGTGCTGACCACCTCGAATGTGTGTATCGGTCGACCGGCCACCAGCGCCCTCTCGTCTCCTCCAAACGGACCCACCCGACTATACGAGCCGGGCCCGCACACCAGTGCGCTACAGTCACCGGTCCCCTGCTCCGGGGCGGGCCCTCCGGCGCGGCAGACGCCACCGCCCGTCCTCCTGCTCGATTCGACCGGCGACCTCCAGCAACGCCAGCGGGCCCAGCACCCGCTGCGCCGGTAGGCCCGAACTTGCGGCGATCTCGGAGACACTGCTCAGGCCCCTCGCCGGAAGTGCCTCATAGACGCGCTGTTCGGCTTCGGTGAGACCGTCCAGCGGTCCGCTGGGGTGCGCCGGTTCGTCGGCCAGTTCGCCGCTGCGTCCGACGATCTCGATGATTTCGGCGGCCCGGGTGACCACCACCGCGTTGCCCCGCATCAGCTGGTGGCAACCCGCCGAGGCGGCCGAGGTCACCGGGCCCGGGACCGCCGCGACCACGCGGCCCAGCGACTCCGCCCACGATGCGGTGTTGGCGGCTCCGCTGCGCAGACCGGCCTCGACCACGACGGTGGCACCGGCCACCGCCGCGACCAGGCGATTGCGGGTCAGGAAGCGATACCGCGCCGGACGCACTTCCGGCGGATACTCGGTGAGCAGCAGACCCGTCCGGGCGATCCGGTGCAGCAGCGCAGAGTGTCCGGCCGGGTAGGCGACGTCGACCCCGCCGGCCAACACCGCCACGGTGACGCCATCGGCGGCCAGCGCGGCGCGGTGGGCGGCTCCGTCGATGCCGTAGGCACCGCCGGAGACCACCGCGACGTCCTCCTCGACCAGCCCGGACGCGAGGTCCGCGGCCATGTGTTCGCCATAGGACGTGGCGGCCCGGGTTCCCACGATCGCCGCGGAGCGTTCGGCGATCTCATCGAGGCGGGCCGGCCCGCAGGCCCACAGCACCATCGGTGGGTACCGTCCCGGCTTGGGCGGAGACTCCCCGGCGACGAACGCCCGAAACGCCAGATGCGGCCATTCCGGGTCATCCGGTGTGATCAGCCGGCCGCCGCGGCGGTCGAGAATCTCAAGATCGCGGTCCGCGCGATCGATGTGGCGGCGGGCCTGCACCAGGGGCCCGAGCGGTTCGGGCACATCGTCGGCGCGGATCCGGCGAGCGGCGTCCTCGGGCCCCTCGGCGGCGACGAAGGCCGCCAGCTGCGGGCACGGCGGCTCGGCGACGCGCGCCAGGTACGCCCACGCCTCCCGTCGTCGCGCCGACCCGGCGGTCACCGGGCGGCTCCGTCCTGCCGGAAGCTCAACGCGGTGGCGACGTCGTCGGGACTCGGTGAGCCGCGCCCGCCCAGATCGCACAGCGACCACGCCACCCGCAACGTGCGGTCGGCTCCGCGGATGCTGAGCAGGCCACGGTCGACCGCCGCGCGCAACGGTGCCATGGCCTGGGACGCGGGCCGAAACCCCCGCCGCAGGACCGGTCCGGGCACCTCGGCGTTGGTGCGAACGCCCAGCACCTTCCACCTCTGGGCGGCGGCCTCCCGGGCCGCCGCCACCCGCGCCCGCACCGCCGAGGTCGGTTCACCGGCCTCGCTGTTGAACGCACCCGCCTTCAGCGGATGCATCTGCAGCCGCAGATCCACCCGGTCCAGCAGGGGTCCGGACAGCTTGCCCAGATAGCGGCGCTTCACCGCGCCGGCGCAGATGCAGTCGCGGGGGTCGGCCGGGGCGCAGGGGCACAGGTTGGCGGCCAGCACGAGCTGAAACCGGGCGGGATAGCGGGCCAGTCCGTCGCGGCGGGCCAGCCGGACCTCGCCGTCCTCCAGTGGTGTGCGAAGCGCTTCCAGGACGTTGGTGGCGATTTCGGCGCATTCGTCCAGGAACAACACCCCGCGGTGCGCCCGGCTCACCGCCCCCGGACGCGCCATTCCCGAGCCACCGCCGACCAGGGCAGCGACGGTCGCGGTGTGGTGCGGCGCGACGAACGGCGGGCAGGTGATCAACGGGGTGGTCTCCGACAGGGTGCCGGCCATCGAGTGGATGGCGGTCACCTCCAGCGCCTCCTCCTCGGCGAGGACCGGGAGAAGACCGGGAAGACGCTGGGCGAGCATCGTCTTGCCGATACCCGGCGGGCCGGTCAGCATCAGGTGGTGCGCGCCCGCGGCGGCCACCTCGACGGCGAACCGGGCCTGGGGCTGCCCGACCACGTCGAGGAGGTCGGCGGCGTGCCGCTCGGCGGGCCTGCCGCCGACCACCCGGTCACCCAGGCGGCCGGCCCCGTCCAGCCAGGAGCGCAGCTGACCCAAGGTGGCCGCCCCGAGCACCTCGATCCCCTCGACCAGGCTGGCCTCGGCGAGGTTGCCGACCGGCACCACGACCGTCTGCCAGCCCTCGCGCTGCGCGGCCAGCACCGCGGGCAGCACCCCGCGCACCGGCCGGATCCTGCCGTCGAGTGCGAGTTCACCCAGCAGCACCGTCTTCTCCAGCTTGGGCCATGCCCTCTTGCGCCCCGCCGAGAGCACCGCGGCGGCCAGCGCGATGTCATAGACACTGCCCACCTTCGGCAGCGTCGCCGGGGAGAGCGCCAGGGTCAGCCGGGACATCGGCCACTGGTCGCCGCTGTTGGTGATGGCCGAGCGCACCCGGTCGCGGGACTCCTGCAGGGCGGCGTCGGGCAGCCCCACCAGGTGCACTCCGGGCAGGCCCGAGCTGATGTCGGCCTCGATCTCGACGACCTCGCCGTGCAGTCCGTTGACGGCGATCGCGTACGCACGCCCGAGTGCCATCAGCCGACACCCACCACGTGCGTGAGTTCCGGACCGTGGCCCCGGGCGACGCGCACGCCGATGACATCGATACGCACGCCCGACCACCGCCGATCGTTCTGGGCCAGCCACAGCGCGGCCAGCCGGCGCAGGCGGCGAACCTTGTCGCGGGTGACCGCCTCGGCGACGCCGCCGTACCCGTCACCGCTGCGGGTCTTGACCTCCACGAACACGACCGTCCGCGTGGCGGGGTCGGCGGCGACGATGTCGAGCTCGCCGTAGCGGCACCGCCAGTTGCGTTCCACGATCCGCATACCCTGCGCCGCCAGATGGTCGGCGGCCAGCTTCTCCCCCAGGGCTCCGAGCTGTGCCCGTGTCAACGCAGTCAAGTCCGTAGTCGGGTCCGTGGTCGGGTCCGTGGTCGGGTCCGTGGTCAGGTCCGTAGTCATGTCCTTGGTCATGGCGGCAGCATCCGGCCGCGCCCCGACATCGCGTCTGCGCACCCTGCCCGCGCGGGCCGGATCCGGCGGGGTTGTCCCCAATCGGAGAGTCATCCACAGGGCGGAGTGCACCGAGGGCCCCGGGGCAAGGGCCGGTGAAAGGTCCGCTGGAAGGTCCGCTCAGAGATCCCTACCAGGCAAGACGGCCGGTGATGTCGCCGGCGATATCACTTTCCATGGCGCGTTGCCGGCGCCGGCCGGGGTCCCGTCCGGACGCGCACGGCGCCCGGCCGCGCCGGTTACTCCGGCAGCCGCAGCTCGGGCTTCTCGACCTCTTCGATGTTGACGTCCTTGAAGGTGATCACCCGCACCTGTTTGACGAACCGGGCCGGCCGGTACATATCCCAGACCCACGCGTCGGCCAACCGGAGTTCGAAGTAGACCTCGCCGTCGGCGTTGCGCGGGATCATCTCCACGCTGTTGGCCAGATAGAACCGGCGCTCGGTCTCGACGACGTAGCTGAACTGTCCGACGATGTCCTTGTACTCGCGGTACAGCGAGAGCTCCATCTCGGTTTCATACTTCTCGAGATCCTCAGCGCTCATCTGCCCAGTCGTCCTTCTGTCGGTGCGTTTCCCATCTTCCTCCACCCACGGTCACTGCGCTCTCCACCCCCGGCCCCTGGCCATCCATCGTCTCCTCACCCTCGCCACACCCCTCCACGATGTCGACCGCCCGTGCTCCACTCGCCGCCCGGCGCACATTGATGAACGAATAACGATGCTGATCACACGGGCCGAATTCGGCCAGGGCCGCCGAATGCGCCGACGTCGAATAGCCCTTGTGCTCGGCGAATCCGTAGCCCGGATACTCACCGTCCAGCCGGACCATCCACCGGTCCCGGCTGACCTTGGCCAGCACGCTGGCCGCGGCGATACACGCCGCCGCGGCGTCGCCGCCGATCACCGGCAGTGAGGGCACCGACAGCCCGGGGACCCGGAAACCGTCGGACAACACATAGCCGGGCCGCACGCTCAGGCCCGCCACCGCGCGGCGCATGCCCTCGATGTTGGCGACGTGGACCCCGCGCCGATCGACCTCCGCCGAGGGGATGAACACCACGTGGTAGGCCAGGGCGTAGCGCCTGATCAGCGGGAACAGTCGTTCCCGCTCCTTCTCGCCCAGCTTCTTGGAGTCGTCCAGCGCCGCCAGGCTGTCCAGCTTGTTGGGACTCAGCACGCAGGCGGCCACCACCAGCGGTCCCGCACAGGCGCCGCGGCCCACCTCGTCGACCCCGGCGACGGGGCCCAGGCCGTTGCGGTACAGCGCAGACTCCAGCGTGCGTAACCCCGACGATCGGCGGATGACGGTGCGCGGCGGCCAGGCAGCGGGCATCTAGCCACCCTGCTGCGGATTCACCGAGTCGACACCGCCCCAGCGCCCGGGCGGCCAGGCGATGAACCGCGCCTTTCCGATGACGTTGTCGACGGGCACGGTGCCGTTGGTCGGATCACCGGTGCAGATCAGACCCTTCTCCGCGTCCGCGGGGAGGCTGGTGCAGTGTGCGCGCGAATCCGCGGAGTGGGTGCGGTTGTCACCCATCACCCACAACCGCCCCTGCGGGACGGTGACCGGACCGAACTCGTTGCCCAGGCACGGATAGATCGCCGGGTCGGCCATCATGGTGTCCGGGTCGAGGTAGGGCTCGTTGAGGCGTTTTCCGTCCACGGTCAGCCCCGTGTCGGCGCGGCACTCCACGGTCTGGCCGCCGACCGCGATCACCCGCTTCACCAGGTCGTTCTCGTCGGGCGGGACGAAGCCCACCACCGACAGCGCGTTCTGGACGAAACGCAGAACCGGGTTGTCGGAACGAATCGACTTGTAGCCCACGTTCCACGCCGGCGGCCCCTTGAACACGACGACGTCACCGGGCTCCGGCGAGCTGAAGTCGTAGGTCACCTTGTCGACCATGATCCGGTCGCCGACGCATCCCGGGCAGCCGTGCAGCGTGGGTTCCATCGACTCGGACGGGATCAGGTACGGCCGCGCCACGAAGGTCAGCATCACGTAGTAGAGCACCAGCGCGATGGCGACCAGTATGGCGCCCTCGCGCAGCGCGCCACGCTTCTTGGAGCCGGACTTGCCCTCGTCGGGGGACGACTCGGCCGACTCGTCTCCGGCAGCGGGCCGGTCGGGGTCGGCGGAGTCCGAGGTCTGGGTCACGGGATCAGCCACACGGTCAGCGTAGTCACGGGCACCCGGACACCGGGGCCACGGTCACCCCCGCGCCGCGTGCCGTCAGCGCTTCTCCTTGATCTTGGCCTTCTTGCCGCGCAGCTCACGCAGGTAGTACAGCTTGGCCCGGCGGACGTCGCCGCGGGTCACGACCTCGATGTGGTCGATGGTGGGTGAGTGCACGGGGAACGTGCGCTCGACGCCGACGCCGTAGCTCTCCTTACGAACGGTGAACGTCTCGCGAACGCCGCCGCCCTGGCGGCGGATGACCACACCCTTGAAGACCTGGATGCGTTCCTTGGTGCCCTCGATGACCTTCACGTGCACGTTGACGGTGTCGCCGGGGCCGAAGGTAGGGATATCCTCGCGCAGCGACGCCTGGTCGACGAAGTCCAGCGTGTTCATCGGTGACTCTTCCTTGCGGTCGCGGCCCGGCAGCCACAAGCCTGCACAACGCAGACCGGTGCCGAGCCGATGTTCGGGCTTTCGGTGTAATCCCGCTGCAGGCGACATTCGGCCCGCGCGGACAACTGCTCAATTGTGCCAGACGTCGAGCACGCAGCGAAATCGCGTCACCGGGGCCGATGGTGAAAGGCCGATGGTTCGTCTCTCGAACCAACTGCGCGGCACACCCCCCGACCAGCTAGGATTCTGTCCCACAGGGGGTGCCCGTTTCCAGCGTTCTCACGTGACGAGGAGCAGCATGCGTCGGCGGCCTGCGAACGTGGTCAAGGCCACCGCGGCGCTGGCCAGCGTGGCGCTTCTGACCCTGTGCGCCGGGTGCGAGGCGCGTGTCTACGGGGCGCCGGGCCAGAAGCCCGCGGCCCCGATGCTCACCCTGGTGGCGGTCGCTTATACACATCT
>NZ_NVQF01000118.1 GCF_002592005.1 Mycolicibacterium palauense
CATCTGGCCGGGTCCCATCATTCCGGGTCCCATCTGGCCGGGCCCCATGGGGTACGGGGGCATGATGGGGCCCGGCCAGATGGGACCCGGAATGATGGGACCCGGCCAGATGGGACCCGGGATGATGGGACCCGGCCAGATGGGACCCGGGATGATGGGACCCGGCCAGACCAGTACGACACCGACGCCCACCACTACGCAGCGACCGTGAACGACAGAACGTCGGGGGCCACGCGACGTGAGACCGGTCGTCGACGCGGGTTGGCGAGGGTGAAGGGCCAGCGGCGTTGGTAGCGGACGGACGTTGGGAACGGGCACGACTGAGTCGGCGTGGATTCGTCGCGGCCAGTATCGCTGGTGGGGTGGGGTTGGGGTTGGCGGCGTGCGGTCGCTCGACGCCGCCTGTGTCACCCGCACCGGCCTCCGGCCCACCGTCCTCCGGTGCATCCGGGGTATCCGCGGAGGCGATCGCCGCCGCCGAGGCGGCGCGACCTCATACGGGGCGCACCGTCTCCGCGTCGATGACCCCACAGTCGGTCACCGTGGATCTTGGTGGCCCCGTCGTCCGGACGGACGCCTACGGCGAAACCATCCCGGGTCGGGTGATCCGGGCGAACGTCGGTGACGAGCTGGCGGTCAGCGTCACCAACCGGCTGGATCGTCCCACCTCGATGCACTGGCACGGGATCGCCCTGCGCAACGACATGGACGGGGCGGAACCGGCCACGCCGAACATCGCTGCCGGCGAGGACTTCACGTACCGATTCTCGGTCCCCGACCCGGGGACGTATTGGGCTCACCCCCACACCCGGCTCGATACCGACTACGGCATGTATGCGCCGATCATCGTCGACGACCCGGACGAACCGGCGGACTATGACCACGAGTGGATCGTGGTGCTCGACGACTGGACCGATGGTGTGGGCAAGTCGCCGCGAGCCATCTACGACGACCTACGATCCCGGGGAATGGGCGGGATGGCAATGGGCGGCGGCGGAAGCTCACTGCTCGGCGGGGACGCCGGGGACGTCACTTACCCCTACTACCTGATCAACGGCCGCATCCCGGCGGCGCCGACGACGTTTCGCGCCAAACCGGGCCAGCGGATCCGGATGCGAATCATCAACGCCGCCTCCGACACCGCGTTCCGTGTGGCGCTGGCCGGGCACGCGTTGACCGTCACGCACACCGATGGATATCCGATCAAGCCCGCCGAGGTCGATGCGTTGCTGATCGGCATGAGCGAACGCTACGACGTCATCGTCACCGCCGGAGACGGAGTCTTCCCCCTGGTGGCCGCTGCCGAGGGCAAGAATGCGCTGGCGCGCGCCATCCTCGCCACGGCCGGCGGCGCGGCACCCGACCCCGACTTCCTGCCCGGCGAGCTGAGCGGGCGCGTCGGCACCGTCGACATGTTCACCTCCACACCCGAGGCGGGGCTGGGGATCACCGGTGCCGACGTCGACCTCTCGGCCGTCCTGACCGGCGGGATGATGGGCTACACCTGGGGAATCAACGGCCGAACCTATGACCGGAGGCAACCGCTGAGAATCACTCAGGGGCAGCGCGCCACCCTCACGTTCACCAACAGGACCATGATGTGGCATCCCATGCACCTGCACGGTCACACCTTCCAGATGCTCGATTCCACTGGTGGGCTGGGCGCACGCAAGGACACCACCATCGTGCTCCCGATGCGCACCGTCACCGTGGCGCTGGTCGCCGACAACCCCGGCATCTGGTTGTTGCACTGCCACAACACGTATCACATGGATGCCGGCATGATGACCACCCTGGACTACACCACCTGACCTCGGGTCAGCGGCCGGCATCCTCCAGCGGGCTTGGCCGCGGCACAGCCTGCAATCGGGACCCGAACCTGAGAGGGCGCTGGGAAAACACCTCACAGATCTGTGAGAAGCGGCGCTGAGCCTGAGAAACGTCACGGACCGGTTCACCTGGACGAACGCTGTGTCTAGCGTTCGGTGCCATGGGAACGATGGGCCGCGTGGCTGCCGCCGTCACGCTGCTGGCGCTGGTGGCTGCGACCGGCTGCACCGCCGCGCCCAGTCGTCGCGCAGAAGCCCATCAGCTCGCGGCCGCGCTCAAACGTCAACCCGGTGTGTGGGACGTCAAGATCACCTACGAAAACCGCGTCTCCCTTCGAAACGGAGAAATTGCGTTCCTGGCGGTTGACGTCGCGATGCCCTACGCGACCGATGCGCAGGTGATGACGGTGGCGTACACCCTGAACCAGGCCGTGGACAAGGACTTCGCCGAGTTCTATCACCCCATGACCATCTCCATCGGGTACCAGACCTCGTTGAATGCGATGCGGTTCTACCCCGACCTGACCACCTGGTGCCTGCGTGTGGCACGGCAGCTGATCCGGGCGAACCTCAAGGCCCGGAGCATCAAGATCGGCCAATCCCTGGCGGTGCTCGACGTCGACATCTTCCGACCCGAGGACTCCGATCGTGCGGTCCGTGTCGCCGCCAGGGTCATCGGCGCCAGGACGGCCACGCTGGTCGTGGACCCGTTCGGCCTCGCCCCCGTGCCTGATGACCGGATCGGTGAGGTTTCCTGGAGAATCCAGACCCCACTGACCCAGACGCAGCTCGACAGGATCCTCGCCGAGATCAGGGCCGAGCCCAACCCCATCGCCGCCGAGGTCCGCGACGGCCGGCTGACGCGTCTGCAGACGCGCAAGCCGCGCTGACAGTGTCGCCACGGAACGGTCTCCACGGACCGGTCTCCACGGAACGCGCCGCACGGTCGTCGCGGAGTGACCAGGGGTAGCTATCGGTGCCCGCTTCCGTGCTGGGCGGCACGGTGGCGGTGTTCGGCCTCTTCGAGTTCGGCCTCGGAGACGACATCGGTGTCGGGCGCCAGGGGGTCGACGGGATCGTTGATCGTGAGCGCACCGGTTTTCTCGTGCACCTCACAGGTGTCGATCGGGATGGTGCGCACCGCAACCAATCCCGCCAGGGTCGCCGACACGGGTTGTCGCGGGTGTTCCCGGGTCAGCTTGTCGGCCAGGTGCGCCGCGACGTGGTCGGGTGCCGAGATCCGCAGCAGCTTCGGGGTGGTGGCCAGGTCGTAGCGGAAGGCGCGGACCATCGCCACGCAGGCAGCGACCATGACCAGCGAGAACGGCAGCGCAGTGATGATCTGTTGTTGCCGCCGACCGGAAACGGACGGGGTCGGTATGCACGTTCTCACTTTTCGCGACCCAAAACATGCAAATATCCAAACTTCGACTATTATCGTATGAGTGATTCCCGTACCTGAGACAGAACGCCCGCATGAATGCGTCGCTCGGCAGCTGCGCTCGGCCATCCTGGACGGGATCTATCTCCCGGGGGACAAGCTGCCGGTGGAGCGTGACCTGAGCGAGCAGTTCAGGGTCAGCCGCTCCGCGGTCCGGCAGGCCCTGCTCATCCTCGATCAGCAGGGGCTGGTGCGCGTCAAGCCGGGAGTCGGCGGCGGACCGTTCGTGGCGCGCGAACCGCTGCCCGCGGCGATCAACGCCTTCGAGAACCTCCTGACCGTCGACGGCTCCTCACTCGATGAGTTCCTCGACGCCAAGATGATCCTCGAACCGGTGATCGCGGCGCACGCCGCCAAGAAGATCTCGCGTGCCGACCTGGATTGCCTTGGTGAGAACCTGCGGCGCACGCGCGAAGCCGACGAGCAGGGGGAGGATCTGACGGAGCTCTCGATGGAGTTCCACGAGATCCTCTTCCGCGCGATCGGGAATCGGTTCATCGACGTCGTGCTGGAGATCCTCAATCGCAGCCGGTACCGGCTACCGAACGGGTCCATAGAACTCGCCGACGTGGGATGTGTGTTGGAAGACCACCAACAGATCCTGGATGCGCTTCGTCGCGGTTCGGCCACCAAGGTCGGTCGGCTGATGTCCGAGCACCTGACCCATGTGTGGGCCCACCAGATGGAGGAGCGCCCCGGCAAGCAGAAGCTGCGCGCCCCAGCCTGACCCGAGAGTCAGACTTCCGGGAGCCTTTGCCTATCGCCTGGACCGCTGTGCGAGCCTGACAAGTGACCCGGCGGCAGCGTGCGCTCACCGCTGCCGGGCGGGGCTCCAGCTGCGCATCGCCGCCTCATGCTGCTCGGGGCTCAGCGGCCCCACCGGCAACGGGGTCGGGTGCGTCTGCGCGCGCATGCCGTCGAGGACCAGGGTCACGTAGCGGCGCCACAGGTCGGGGCGGATGTCGCCGGCGAACTCGGTGACGGCCCCGGCGATGATGGAGACCAGTGGCAGGTCGGTGTCACAGATGTCCGCGCGCAGATGACCGTCCGCCCTGGCCTTCTCGACGACCTTGGCCACCACCGGATCCAGTCGCAGGCGCGCGGCCTCGACTCGGTCGCCGCCGTGGGTGCGGCTGAGCACCGCCTCGCGCAGCCCCTGGTCCCGTGCGGTCAACTGGCACATCTCGTCGATGAAGAAGACCAGGCCCTGCCAGGAGTCTGGCTTGCTCAGTGCGGCGTCGCCGAGTGCGGTGATCTCATCGATCCCGTCCTCGAAAATGGCGTCGACCAGCTCCTCCTTGGTGGGAAAACGCCGGTACACGGTGCCGACGCCGACGCCGGCGTGGTGGGCCACCTCGTTGTGGGTGGCCTCGAGACCGCGGGCGGCGAACAGTTCGCGCGCCGCCTCGACGATGCGCTGCCGGTTCTGCTGGGCGTCCCTGCGTAGCGGTCGCCGCGCGGCTCCGCGAGTGTCCACCGCCATATTCTAGGTCAGACCTTAAGTGGATTGACGCTATCCACTTATTTGGCTAGGTTGACTCTGCAACGCCCGTCTCGGCCCCCACCGTCGGTGGCCCGCTCGTGAAAGGACCGCTCAGGTTGGGCTGCAATCGCACAGGCAGTGGCCGCGGCCCGAGGCCGTTCGCGCCGCCCGCCCGGAGGGATGCGTCGTGAAAGTGCTGAGACGCCTGTGGGTTCCGCTGCTCATCGTCGTGGTCGTCGCGATCGCGGGGGTCACCGTACACCGGATCCGCGGGTACTTCGGGTCGGGCGGCATCCTGACGACCCCCGTGAATTTCGCCGACGACCCCGAATCGTTCGACCCGAAGGTCGTCACCTACGAGGTGTTCGGCAACGGGACCTACGCCAACATCAACTACATGGATCTGGGCGGTCAGCCCCAACGCCTGGACGGCGCGGCCCTGCCCTGGTCGCTGACCTTGGAGACGACCGACCCCTCCGTGTTCCCGAACATCGTGGCCCAGGGCGACAGCGACCACCTCACCTGCCGCATCACCATCGACGGCGAGGTCAAGGACGAGAGGACCTACACCGGCGTGACCGCTCAGACCTTCTGCCTGGTGAAATCCGCATGACCACGCCCTCCGGCCCGCCAAGGACGCACACGCCCCCGGCCGCCCCGCACGACGCGCGCGGACGACTCTCGTTGTGGATCCGCAGGCTCTCCGTGCCCATCATCCTGGGCTGGGTGGTCATCATCGCCGTGCTCAACGTGATCGTTCCCCAGCTCGAGGTCGTCGGGGAAATGCGATCGGTCTCGATGAATCCCGACGATGCGCCGTCGATGATCTCGATGAAACACATCGGCACGGTGTTCGACGAGTTCAACTCCAACAGCTCGGCGATGATCGTCCTGGAGGGCGAGCACCCACTCGGCGACGAGGCGCGCCGCTACTACGGCGAGATCGTCGACAAGCTCGAGGCCGACCCCGAACACATCGAGCACGTTCAGGACTTCTGGGGCGACCCGCTGACGGCCGCCGGTGCCCAGAGCCCGGACGGCAAGGCCGCCTATGTGCAGGTGTACATGGCGGGCAACCAGGGCGAGGCCCTGGCCAACGAGTCGATCGCCGCGGTACAGGACATCGTCGCCAGCGTCCCGGCGCCGGCGGGGGTGACCGCCTACGTGACCGGCCCGGCGGCGCTGGCGGCCGATCAGCAGATCGCCGGTGACCGAAGCCTGCAGCTGATCGAGGCGGTCACGTTCACGATCATCATCGTGATGCTGCTGCTGGTCTTCCGCTCGATCGTCACCACGCTGCTGGTCCTGGTGATGGTGGTGGGCTCGTTGTTCGCGGCGCGCGGGGTGGTGGCGTTCCTGGGATTCCACGAGATCATCGGACTCTCGGTGTTCGCGACCAACCTGCTGGTCACCCTCGGCATTGCGGCCGCCACGGACTACGCCATCTTCCTGATCGGCCGCTACCAGGAGGCCCGGGGCCTCGGGCAGGACCGGGAGTCCGCCTATTACACGATGTTCCACGGCACCGCCCACGTGGTGCTGGGTTCTGGTCTGACCATCGCCGGCGCCACTTTCTGTCTGCAGTTCACGCGGCTGCCCTACTTCCAGACCCTCGCGGTGCCGCTGGCCATCGGCATGGTGGTGATCGTTCTCGCCGCCCTGACCCTGGGCGCGGCGATGGTCGTGGTGGCCAGCCGCTTCGGCCTGCTGGAACCCAAAAGGCAGCTGCGGGTGCGGGGATGGCGCAAGGTCGGCGCGGCGGTCGTCCGTTGGCCGGGGCCCATCCTGGTTGCGACGATGGCGCTCGCGCTGGTCGGCCTGCTGACGTTGCCGGGCTACGAGACCAACTACAACGACCGCAACTACCTGCCGAAGGACATCCCGGCGGCCGAGGGGTACGCCGCCGCGGAACGGCACTTCGACCCGGCCCGGTTGAATCCGGAACTGGTGATGGTCGAAAGCGATCAGGATCTGCGCAACCCGGCCGACTTCCTGGTCATCGAGAAGATCGCGAAGGCGATCTTCGGCGTCGAGGGCGTCGCGCGGGTACAGACGATCACCCGGCCGCAGGGGACGCCGATCGAGAACACGTCGATCCCGTACATGATGAGCCAGCAGGGTGTTTCGAGCCAGATGAACGAGAAGTACCAGGAGGATCTGCTGGCCAACACGCTCAAGCAGGCGCAGGACATGGAGGGGCAGATCGCGGACATGGAGAAGATGTCCGCGGTGACCAAGGAGATGGCCGAGATCACCCAGGAGATGGTGTCCAACATGGACAACATGGTGGGCAGCATCGAGGACCTGCGCGACGGGATCGCCAACTTCGATGACTTCTTCCGGCCGATCCGCAACTATTTCTATTGGGAACCACACTGTTTCAACATCCCGGCCTGCTGGGCGCTGCGGTCTGTCTTCGACACCCTCGACGGTATCGACACTATGACGGCCGACTTCAAGGAACTCGTGCCGATCATGCATCGACTTGCGGCGCTGATGCCCCAGATGGTCGAGCTGATGCCGTCGATGATCGAGACACTGAAGACCCAGCGGGCCATGCTGCTGACCCAGTACGCCACCCAGAAAGCCCAGCAGGACAGGCAGTCCGAGATGCAGGACAACCAAACGGCCATGGGGGAGGCGTTCAACGAGGCGCGCAACGACGACTCGTTCTACCTGCCCCCGGAGGCGTTCAGCAACGCGGAGTTCAAGCGCGGAATGGACATGTTCCTGTCGCCGAATGGCCACGCCGTGCGTTTCATGGTCAGTCACCAGGGTGATCCGATGACGCCCGAGGGCATCTCGCGCATCGAACCGATCCAGAAGGCCGTCGCGGAGGCGATCAAGGGGACACCGCTGGAGGGGTCGCGGATCTACATGGCCGGCACCGCCTCGATGTTCAAGGACATGTCCGACGGCAACCGCTACGACCTGATGATCGCCGCGATCGCCGCGCTGAGCCTGATCTTCATCATCATGGTCATCATCACGCGCGCCGTCGTCGCCGCGGTGGTCATCGTCGGCACCGTGGCCGTCTCGCTGGGCAGCGCCTTCGGGCTGTCCATCCTGATCTGGCAGCACCTGCTGGGCATCGAACTGCACTGGATGGTGCTGGCGATGTCGGTGATCATCCTGTTGGCCGTGGGCGCCGACTACAACCTGCTGGTGGTGTCGAGGCTCAAGGAGGAGATCCACGCCGGTGTGAAAACCGGGATCATCCGCACGATGGGCGGCAGCGGTTCGGTCGTGACCGCCGCGGGTCTGGTGTTCGCCTTCACCATGATGGGGATGGCGGTCAGTGAGCTGACGGTGCTCAGCCAGGTCGGCACCACCATCGGGCTGGGGCTGTTGTTCGACACGCTGGTGGTGCGCGCCTTCATGATGCCGTCGATCGCCGCCCTGCTGGGCAGATGGTTCTGGTGGCCGCAGCCGGTGCGCACCCGCCCGGTGCCGAAGCCGTGGCCGAACCCCGGCAGGCTTACCTCGGTCTGACTCGCGGCAGTGCGCCGGTCCGCCGGCCGGGCCGCGGGGAGGTGATGCCCACCGACCCGGGCATGCCGACCGCGCGGCGTCAGCGGGCGTGGCCGGAACGGTCCCGATCGAAGTGCAACCTACCCCGGAACTGGAGCAGGAGCGCGACGGTCGCGGTCCAGCCGGTTTGGTGGCTCGCCCCCAAACCCCGACCGGTGTCCCCGTCGAAGTACTCGTAGAAGGGGACCAGGTCGCGCCAGTGCGGGTCGTTCTGGAAGTAGTCGTTGTCCCCGAACACGGCGCGCCGGCCGGAATCGTCGCGAACCAGTAGACCGGACAGCTGGCGGGCGAGTCGATCGGCCACCACATCCAGGGGTACCTGTTCGCCCGAGCCGGTCGGATCCTGAACCCGGTAGGCATCACCGAGGTGGCGGGAGTAGGAGTCGAGCGCCTGGACCACGAGGAAGTTCGTGGGCAGCCATATCGGGCCGCGCCAGTTGGAATTCCCGCCGAACATCCGGCTGCGCGACTCGGCGGGCTGGTAGTCGACGATGAAGTCGGCCCCGTTGACGCGGTACCGGTACGGGTTGTCGCGGTGGTATCTGGACAGCGAGCGAATCCCATACGGCGAGAAGAACTGCTCGGGGTCCAGCAGGCGTCGCAGGATCGCGGTCAGCCGGTCCCGGTGCACGACGGCGACCATGAAGTGCGAAGCGTCGCCGTCGTCCATCGCCAGCCGCACGTCGTCGTCGGTGTGCTCGTAGATGCGGGCCAGATCCTGCAGGCGGTCGCGCACCGTCGCCATCACCTCGGTGGCACCGGCCGGAATGGTGACGGCAGCGAACAGCGGCACGACCGCCTGGATGGAGAACACCTCGAGTGAGGTGCTGCTGCCGTCGGGCAGCTCGATGACATCGTGGTAGAACTCCGTGTCGGCGTTCCAGAAGCTGACCTGATAGGTGCCCTTCTCCAGAACGTTTGCGACGAGCCAGGCATCCCACACCCAGCGGCTGAACATGTAGGCATAGCTCGGGTCCTGGTGGGACAGCTCGATCGCCATCTCCAACAAATGGATAACCAGCGCCGCCATCCACGCGGTGCCGTCGACCTGGGCCAGCCGGCCCCCGGTCGGCAGTGGCTCGTCACGGTCGAACACCCCGATGTTGTCCATGCCGAGGAATCCGCCGCCGAACACCCCCCGGTTGCTGTCGTCTTTCTGGTTGAGCCACCACATGGCGTTGAGCGTGGAGGACCGGTAGGCGTTGGCCAGGAAATCCTGGTCTCCGACCCCGGTGCGGAGCCGGTCGAGCTGGTAGACGTGCCAGGCCGCCCAGGCGTGCAGCGGCGGGTTGGTGTCACCGAATTTCCATTCGTAGGCCGGGAGCTGGCCGTGCGGATGCTGGGCGGTGGACTGTTGCAGCACCTGGATCTGCGCCTTGGCGAACTCGGGGTCGATGAGTGCCATCGTGACGCAGTGAAAGGCCAGATCCCACGCGGCGAACCAGGGGTACTCCCATGCATCGGGCATCATGACGACCTCGCTGACGGCGAAATGCTGCCAACCGTTGTTGCGGCCGTTCCAGCGCTCCGACGGGGGAGCCGGTTGTCCCGGATCACCCTTCAGCCAGCGCCGTACCGAATAGCTGTAATACTGCTTGCACCACAACAACCCGGCCAGCGCCTGACGCTGAACCAGGCGCTCGTCGTCCGTGAGATCCTCCGCGGCGATGTCAGCGTAGAACTCGTCCGCCTCGGCCTTGCGTGCCGTCAGTACCCTCTCGGCGTGCTCGGACAGCCGATCGTCCGGCTCGGAAGTGGCGAAACGTACCGTGACAACCAAGGTCTCGCCCGGCTGCAACATCGCCGTCGTATCGGCGGCAACCTTGCTGCCGGTCTCCGTGTTCACGGCGCCGGGCACGCCGTCGACGACGTGGTCGCCGATACCGTCCTTGGTGGTGGGTGATGCGTTGGCCGATCCGAACAGCAGACGGTTGTTGGTCTCGTTCTCGCAGAACAGCATTGACGGGACATCCCAACCCGGGGCCGTGACGGAAATCCACCGGTGCCCGAGCTTCGGATGCCAGGTCCGCGCTGTACCGTCACCACAGGCGGTGATGCGAGGCCGCTCCTGGCGCGGATCCCACGACCAGGTGTTGCGGTACCACAGCTGAGGAAGCACATGGATCTCGGCGGCGTCCGGGCCGCGGTTGGTCGCCGTGATCCTGCAATAGACGTCCTCCGGTCCGTCCTTGGCGTAGGTCACACAGATGTCGAAATAGCGTTGGGAGAGCCACTGTTCGCGCAGCGCATCGAAGAGTTCGTATTCGTCGTCTTCGGGGCCACGCTGCTGGTTTGTGTGCAGAAGATCGTCGTAGGGGAACGCGGCCTGCGGGTACTTGTACACCATCGACGCGTAGGCGTGAGTCGGCAGGTTGTCGGTGTAGAACCAGTAGTCCTTGGCGTCCTCACCGTGGTTGCCCTGCTCGTTGGCCACCCCATAGGGGCGCTCCTTGAGGATCTTGTCGCGGCCGTTCCACAGCGCGACGCCCAGACAGATGGTCTGCTCGTCATCACACCAGCCGGCCAGTCCGTCCTCGCTCCACCGGTAGGCCCGACTGCGGGCATCCTCGAACGGGAAGTACGACCACGCGTCGCCGTCGGCGCTGTAGTCCTCCCGGACGGTTCCCCAGGCCCGTTCACTCAGGTAGGTGCCCCACCGACGCCACGGCGACCGCGGGTTCTCGGCCTCGTCGAGGCGGTGTCGTTCGGCCGTGCTCACCGTGGTGGCGGCAGCCAGGGCTCACGCCAGCTCGGGTAGCCGGCGACAAGTGCGTCCACTCTCTCCGGTCCCCAGGAACCCGGGTGGTACGTGTGCACCGGGGGAGGGTTCTCCAGCAGCGGTTGCACGATCCGCCAGGTCTGCTCGACACCGTCCTCTCTGATGAACTGACTGGAGTCGCCGTGCATGGCATCCGAGAGCAGGCGCTCATATGGTTCGGGAGCCTCGGCCAGCTCGTCGGCGAACACCAGCGAGAGGTTGACCGTGCGCGCGGCGTTGGCGCCGGGCTCCTTGGCCTGCACCACCAGATCGACGCCGGCGGCGGGATCGATCCGGAAGATCAGCTCGTTGGGTGCGCTCGCCCGCGGCAGGAACGGCAGCGTCGGCGGTCTTTTGAAGATCACCCGGATCTCGGTGGCCCGCACGGGAAGCGACTTGCCCGCCCGGATGAAGAACGGCACACCCGACCAGCGCCAATTGTCGATGTGCAGCCTCATGGCCGCGAAGGTCTCGGTCTGCGAATCGGGGGCGACGCCCCTGACGTCCCGATAGCCGTCGTACTGGCCGCGTAGGTAGTGCCGTGGATCGGCGGGGCGAATCGCCTTGAACAACTCGACCCGCTTGTCCCGGAATCCGTCGGCGCCGCCGCTGGCGGGCTCGGACGCAATCAACCCGACGAGTTGCAGCAGGTGATTCTGCACCACATCGCGCAAGGCCCCGACCGGATCATAGAAATGACCGCGATCCTCCACACCGAAGTTCTCGGCCATCGTGATCTGGACGGCCTCGATCCGGTCGCGGTTCCACAGCGGCTCGAAGATCGAGTTGGAAAACCGGATGTAGCGGACGTCCATCGCCGGTTCCTTCCCCAGGAAGTGGTCGATCCGGTAGATCTGCCACTCCTGCAGGTGGGTGCTCAGCTGCTCGTTGAGCGCCCGCGCGGAACGAAGGTCGTGTCCGAACGGCTTTTCCACGACAACACGGGCATTCCCGGTCAGCCCGGCACGGGCCAGGCCGTCCACCACCCGCCCGAACAGAAACGGCGGGATCTCCAGATAGAAAACCGGATTGAGGCATCCGGCGATGGCCAATGCCACCTTGTCGTAGGTGGTGACGTCGGCGAAGTCGCCGGACACCATCGACAGCCGTTTCGCCAACCGGGCGAACACCGCGTCGTCGACCGGCTCACCGGTGGCCTCGACAGCGGCCCGGGCGTGCGCGCGAAGCGTGTCTGCCGACCAATCATCCAGTGCCACACCGACAACGGGGCAGTGCAGCAGCCCCCGTCGTTCCATCCGGTAGAGGGCGCGGAACGTCATCTTCCTGGCCAGGTCCCCGGTGATACCGAAAATGACCAGGACGTCGGCGGACGTGGGCGTCCGTGGGTCCACGGCGGCTACTGCTTCTTCTCGGCGTGGCCGCCGAACTCGCTGCGCATCGCCGACAGTATCCGGTCCGTGAACTCCCCGAGCTGGCGGGATTGGAAGCGCTCGTAGAGCGCGGTGGTGATCACCGGCGCGGGCACCCCTTCGTCCACCGAAGCCAGTACCGTCCAGCGTCCTTCGCCGGAATCGGACACGCGGCCGGAGAACTGATCGAGTTCGGGTGACCGAGCGAATGCGTCTGCGGTCAGATCCACCAACCAGGAGCCCACCACCGATCCGCGGCGCCAGACCTCGGCCACCTCGCCGACGTTGATGTCGTATTGATAGGCCCACGGATCCCGCAGTGGTGTGGTCTCGGCGTCGACCACCCGGTCGACCTTCCCGGCGTCGGCATGTTCGATGATGCTGAGGCCTTCGGCGATCGCCGCCATCATCCCGTACTCGACGCCGTTGTGGACCATCTTCACGAAGTGCCCGGCGCCGTTGGGGCCGCAGTGCAGGTAGCCTTCCGGCGCCGTGCCGGGAGCATCTGGTGCTCGGCCGGGGGTCGGCTCGGCCGTGCCCGCGCCCGGCGCGATGGTCTTGAAGATGGGGTCCAGGCGTGCCACCACGTCGGCTTCCCCGCCGATCATCAGGCAGTAGCCCCGTTCCAGGCCCCAAACCCCGCCGCTGGTACCGCAATCCACGTAGTGCAGTCCGTGTTCTGCGAGCCTGTGCGCCCGGGTGATGTCGTCGCGGTAGTAGGAGTTGCCCCCGTCGATGACGACGTCGCCGCGCTCGAGCAGCGGGACGAGGGCATCGAGAGTGGAATCGACGATCGCCGCGGGCAGCATCAACCAGATGGCGCGGGGGGTGTCGAGCTTGCCGACGAACTCGGCAAGGGACGCGGCACCGGTTGCGCCCTCGGTTTCCAACTGTTCGACCGCCGCGGGATTGACGTCATAGACGACGCATCGGTGCCCGTCAGCCATGAGCCGACGGACCAGGTTGGCACCCATCCGCCCCAACCCCACCATTCCGAGCTGCATCGATGTCGCCGTCACTGGTCACTCCTCGGGTCGTATTCGGTTGGCGAGAGTGTCCGCAACACTATTCGGAGTTCAGGCGCGGGCGGGCACCTTCGGCCTTCCTGGTGTGTCGACCGGCCGCGGGCTGCGACAGGGTGATCGCTGCGGCTAGATGGGCATTCGATACCCGTAGAACTCGTGGTCCTCGTTGTAGCCGCCGTGGCCCTTGCCGATGCCGTCGAAACTGTCCACGAACTCGATCGACTCGATCCACTTGACCTGTTTGAAGCCCAGTTC
>NZ_NVQF01000119.1 GCF_002592005.1 Mycolicibacterium palauense
GCCCAACGGCTACTGCCAGGACCTGACGCCGGACCGGGCTGAAGCGCTCTACTACCATCGCCAGCGGCACCCTCAGACCGAGGAGGCACTCAGATAAGAGAACCTCCCGACACGCCGGGGCGGATCAGTGGGGAGCCTCAAACTCAGTGCGGTGCGCAGACCAACCCTGGCATGACAGACGTCGCCTGGAGTGTAGCGCCAGGTCGGGCCGGCCTCCTCGCGAACGCGCGGAAAGTCGAGGCGCGCGCGACCGGTGAATGCGCCGGGCCGGTACCCGGTCCGATCGGCGCCGGATGCCACGGAGGGCACTCACCGACACCGCCCGAAGGCAAACATCCGCTGCGGCAGCGTCTTTGACGAATCCGGCGCGCAACCGTCCGGTGTTCGACCGGTCCGCGCGGCGACGGGGCCGGCATCACCGGTGATCGCGCCGGACGCCCGGGGGTGCGCAAGGGGGGACTCGAACCCCCACGTCCTAAGACACTGGAACCTAAATCCAGCGCGTCTACCAGTTCCGCCACTCGCGCGTGAAGCGACCACAGCCTACCCTTCGGGGCCGCCGGGACCCCAGCGAACCGTCGGGCACCGGGCCGCCTCGATTCCTGCCGTACCCCGCGAAGCGGTACCGTCGAAGGGTGTCCACTACACGCCGTCGGAGATGGCCGCTGATCGCCCTGGTGATCATCGCCGCCTCGGGCTGCCTGGCGCTGGGCTGGTGGCAGTGGACCCGGTTCGAATCGGCCGCCGGCACGTTCCAGAACCTGGGCTATGCGCTGCAGTGGCCGTTCTTCGCGGGATTCTGTGTCTACGCCTACCGCAAGTTCGTGCGCCTGGAGTCGGCACCGGAGTCCGCAGGGGCCTCGGCGGCGGACCGCGCCGACGGGCCGACGGAGATTCCCGAGGGTCTTCTGCCCGAACGTCCCGCCGCGCGCCCGGCCGACACCGTCCCCGACGCCGACGCCGACCTGCAGCAGTACAACGCCTACCTCGCCGAACTGGCCCGCAAAGACAAACAGGACAGGACCACCGCATGACCGCGCCCGAATCCCCCGCCGCACCGGCCGGCGCCGCGCCCATCGACAAGATCCGCTCGGCCCTGCTGGCCTACCGGGTGATGGCCTGGGCGACCGGCCTGTGGTTGATCGCGCTGTGCTACGAGATGGTGATGAAGTACGGGTTCGGCGACGACTCGCTGAGCTGGATCGGCATCGTGCACGGCTGGGTGTACTTCGTGTACCTGCTGTGCACCGCCAACCTCGCGGTCAAGGTGCGCTGGCCGATCGGCAAGACCGTCGGGGTGCTCATCGCCGGCACCATCCCGCTGCTCGGCATCATCGTCGAGCACTTCCAGACCGGCAGGCTCAGGGCCCAGTTCGGGCTCTAGACCCGCCGAGACTGCAGGTTCTGCCGCGCCCACCCGCGTTTTGCGTACACAAGTTACGGTTTCGGCGCGAGGTGGGTCAGGATCTCCCGGGCGATGCGTTCCCCCCGGTCCTCCTGCAGGAAGTGTGAGGCGCCCTCGATGCACACCTGATCGGTGACGCTCGGGATCAGATCGCAGAAGGTCTGCCCGGCACGCGGGTACGGGAAGATCGGGTCGGAGTCGGAGAAGGCCACCAGCGCCGGCTTGGTCCACCGCGACAGCTCGTCGGCCACACCACTCATCACCTCGGCTCCCGGCGCATCCTCGCTCAGCGGCACCAGCAGCGGAAACTGCGCGGCGCCGGCCTTGGACTCCACGGTGGGAAAGGGCGCGTCATAGGCGGCCACGATCTCCTCGGGCAGCTCGGTGGCCGTCGCACCCTGGATCACGAACCCGACCGGCAGATCCGGGTTCTTCTCGGCGAAATCGCGCCAGGCCATGAACCCCTTGGACACCCGACCGGTGAACAGGCCGGTGTTGAGGATCGCCAGCCCGCCGACGCGGTCGGCGTTCTCCACCGCCCAGCGCAGGCCGATCGGGCCGCCCCAGTCCTGCACCACCACCACCGCGTCGTGCAGATCCAGGGACCCCAGCACCCGCCCGACCAGTTCGCTGTGCCGGTCGTAGGTGTACCAGCGACGGTCGGTGGGCTTGTCGGAGCGGCCGAAGCCCGCATAGTCGGGCACCACCACCCGGTGCCCGGCGGCCACCAGCGGGTCGATCATCCTGCGGTAGAGGTAGGCCCAGGTGGGCTCCCCGTGGAAGCACACCACCGGGCGCCCGTCGGCGGGGCCCTCGTCGAGGTAGTGCATCCGCAGGCCGTCGACCTCAGTGTAGCGGGGGGCGAAGTCGTAGCCGGGCAGGTTCTCGAAGCGGTGGTCGGGGGTCCGGAAGACCTCGCGGGTCGGTGTCGTCATGGCGGGGGTTCTCCAGATCGCGGCGGCAGGGGGTTCGGCCGCCACGCTAGCCATAGTTGACCGACCGGTCAACTATCAAATATCGTGGGACGGTGCCCCGAACCTCCGACGCCCGCCAGCGCATCGTCACCACGGCGGCGCGCCTGTTCCTGGAGCGCAGCTACCAGGCCGTCGGCGTCGACGAGCTGTGCACGGCCGCCGACGTGCGCAAGGGCAGCTTCTACCACTACTTCTCGTCGAAGTCCGAGCTCGCCAAGGCGGTGGTCGACCTGCACGCCCAAGCGTTCGCCCGGCAGCTGACCGGGTCGGCGGACGCGTCGCCGGTGCAGCGCCTCCACGCGATCCCCCGGGCCATCGGCACCATCCAGGCGGGGCTGGAGGCCCAGTTCGGCAGGGCCGTGGGCTGCCCGTTCGGCAACCTGGCGGCCGAACTGTCGACCACCGACGACGACCTGCGGGCACACCTGGCCGAGACCCTGGGCGCCATGCACCGGCACCTGGCGGCCACCTGCCGCGACGCCGCCGAGGCCGGCGCGCTGCGTGCCGGCACCGATCCGGACGAGCTGGCCGCCGCGCTGCTCGCGCAGTACCAGGGCGTCATCCTGCTCGCCAAGCTCAACAACGCCGGAGTGTCCGGCCTGGAGCCGGCACTGCGCGGCTTCCTCGATACCTATCTGGTCGATAGCTATCCGGCCGACACCTATCCGGCCGACACCCCGCCCACTCAGCCGCCCAGCACGGTCACATAGTTGGCGACGGCGAGCCCGCCCATGTTGTGCACCAATCCCACACCGGGGTCGGCCAGCTGCATCTGTCCGGCGCGGCCGCTGAGCTGTAGCGCCGCCATCACGTGCTGGGACACCCCCGTGGCGCCGACGGGATGGCCCTTCGACTTGAGCCCGCCGGAGACGTTGACCGGAAGCCTGCCTCCGGGCAGCACCCAGCCCTCCTCGATCGCCCGCCGCCCCTGACCGCGCGGGGTCAGATCCAGCATCTCGTAGCAGATCAGCTCCGCGATGGTGAAGCAGTCGTGGACCTCGGCGAACGACAGGTCCTCGACGCCGACACCGGCCATCTCGAGCGCGGTCCGCACGGCCCGGCGCCCGCCGGCGAACTCGAGCACGTCGCGCCGGTCGTTCTCCAGATTGTCGTTGGCATGCCCGAAGCCGAGGACGTGGGCCAACGCCCCGTCGGCGTCACGGCGCAGCACCAGCGCGGCCGCGCCGTCGCTGACCAGCGAGCAGTCGGTGCGCCGCAGCGGCTCGGCGACAACGGGATTGCGGTCGGAGACCGTCGAGCAGAACTCGAACCCCAGGTCCTTGCGCAGCTGCGCCCAGGGGTTGGCACAGCCGTTGCGGTGGTTCTTGGCCGCGATGCTCGCGAGCACGTCGCCCAGCCAGGCCCCGGCGTCGTAGCGGTCCCGGTACTGGCGTGCGACCTCGGCGAACACACCGGCGAAGCCGCCCGGGGCGTCGGTGCCGGCGAGCACCGGGTCGGCACCCAGCAGGGCCCGGGCCACCTGCGCACCTCCGGCGTGGGTCATCTTCTCGACCCCCACCACCAGGACCGTGTCGGCCAGCCCGGACAGGATCGAGCGCAGACCCTGGTGCACGGCGGCCGACCCGGAGGCGCAGGCGTTCTCGACCCGGGTCATCGGACGTCCCCACAGCCCGGACTCCGCGCTCAGCGGAAGCGACGACGGGAACGCGAACGGGGTCAGCCCGCTGTTGAACTGCGAGACGAACACCTCGTCGACGTCGCGGGGTTCGATGCCGGCGTCCTTGATCGCCTCGACGGTGACCTGCGCGACCAGGCTCTCGACGGTCTCGTTCTCCAGCTTGCCGAACTGACTGTGGGCGACGCCGACGATGCCGACGGACGATGCGGACAGCGGGGTCACGGTGGGGCCTCCTGGTCACGGGGTCACTGGGGCCGACAGCGGCCGATACCGTTGCGGTACCGGCGAATCGGCTACCCGGCGACCCTAGCCGCGTGCCGGCACCGCGCCCTGTCCCATCTTCGGACAGTCCCCCGGGTCAGACCGTGATTCCGTAGGTCTTGAGCTTGCGGTACAGGCTGGAGCGCGCCATTCCCAGCTGGGCGGCCGCGACCAGCCTGTTGCCGTTGTTGTCCTGCAGGGCGGCGACGATGGCGTCGCGTTCGGCGATCTCCAGGGGGGTCAGCACGCGCCGGGCCACCGTCTGGCAGTAGCCGGGCAGGTCGGCCTCCTGGATCTCGCCGACCGGCCGGCGGCGCAACGCGTGGACCAACGCCTCGCGCAGCTGCGCGATGTTGCGGGGCCAGGAGTAGCGCGCGATGAGACGTTGTGCCTCGGGGCTGATCCGGATGTTGCGTCCGGGGGCGATTCCGCGCAGCAGCGCCGAGGTGATGGGCGGTAGATCGTCGGTGCGGAAGCGCAACGGCGGCACCGTGATCGACACCTCGAAGTGGTGGAGCAGTTCCCGGAACGGCAGATCGGATTCCGATGAGCCGAACGGTTGGTCCGGACCGGCGGCCGTGATCGTGTCCCTGTCCGTGTCCCAGGTCGACGGGGAGTCCGAGGCGGTCGCCACGATCCACGCCGGGCCGTCCAGGGCCTCCACCGCGGTGAAGTACGCCTCCAGCCGTTCGACCCCGTCGGTGCTGGCCTGATCGATGTCCCGGATGATGTGCAGCGTCGGTTCCCCGGAGCCGCCGAGCAGCGTCCCGAGATCCGACGGTGGGCCCTCCACCCCGAGCTGCGTCGCGTCCACCGAGATGCTGCGGCCACCGGGGTAGACGCTGTGAAACAGCGCGGCCACCAGCGTGAACTTCCCGACGCCGCTTTCGCCGACCACCAGGGCGGGCTGGGCGGCCTGCAGCGCCTGCCGCAGTTCCGAGCATGCCCGCACCCATGCCGGGGTGGTGCCGCCCGCGAGCGAATCACGCGAACGCAGCAGCCCGTCGACGATCTCGGAGGTGTGCAGCGTGGCGACCGCGACCTGCGGCAGCCGGTGCTCGCTGAAGTCACCCGGTGAGCCCAGCCGGCGCGCCGGAACCAGATCGGCGATCACCACCATGCCCGCCACCTCGGATCCGGCCAGGATCCGGGTGCCACGGATGTGCACCAGCCGGTCCCCGCCCGGCAGCTCCAGCGTGTCGCTGACCCGGTCCTTGTGCGCCATCAGGAAGGTCGCGTGTTCACGCAGCAGCCGCTGTTCGTCGGCATCGAACATCAGCTGGGCCGACGGGTTGGCGATGAACACGGATTCGCCGAATGCGAACACCGGCTGCCGCGGCGCCCGGGTGGTCACCCTCAGATAGGTGTCGAACAGGGCACGCTGCGACTGCCCACGGTCGAGCAACAGGTTGTGGCTGATGTCGCGGGCGGCACTCTTGGCCAGGGTGTGCATCAGGGGGCTCCACGCATCCGACAGCGACGAGATGTCGAGGACACCCTCGACCCGTCCGCTGATCGGGTCGATCACCGGGGCGCCGGTGCAGGCGAACATGTGCAGGTTCTCGCTGAAGTGTTCCGGGCCCACCACGCTGATCGGCTGTCCCGCCTCGAAGACGGTGCCGATCCCGTTGGTGCCCATCGTGGACTCCGAGTAGTCGAACCCGGGTGCCAGCTGCACCCGGTCGAGCAGCCGGGCGACCGCGGCCGAGCTGTCGATGCGCTGCACCACCCGCGCGTTGTTGTCGGTCAACGCGATCACCATCGGCATGTCGGCGGTGTCGACCTCGAGCTGCTGCAGCACCGGCCGCGCCGAACGCACCAGCAGCGAGGTGGTGTCGATCTCCTCGGTGAACTCACTGTGCGGGTGCGAGACGTCCACCCCGGCGGCCTGGCTGCGCTCCCAGGAGGCGGCGACCACGTCGGACACGCCGGCGGCCCCGGATCCCCCGTATTCGAGGAAGTCCGCGCGGGCGGCCGCGACCCGCAGCATCCGCGCGGCGCTGTTGGGCATGGACGGCTCCCTGGTTCGTGGGCTGGTCGTTCGTGGGCTGGTGACGAGCACCTCCAGTGTGAGCCGAGACCTGCGTCACAGCCAAGGCCTCGAGTGTCCCATCTTGGGACACCCCGAACCGGTGAGACGTCGGCAACGTGTTGACCAGCGGTGTGGTGCAAAGCACACCCCCCGGCGACGGGACACGCATTCACGGGACACGCATTCACGAACGGAGCGGTAGGAGCGGCATGGACACCCTCATCAACATCGACAACGGCGGCACGCTGACCGACGTGTGCGTCTGGGACGGCAACGCCTTCACCTTCACCAAGACGCTGACCACCCCGCACGACCTCTCGGAGTGCCTGTTCGCCGGCATCGAGAAGGCCTCCGCGGCGCGCTACGGCGCGACCGACACCACACGCCTGCTGCACGCCACCGAGCACATCCGCTACTCCACCACCCAGGGAACCAACGCCCTGGTGGAACGGCGGGGCCCGATGATCGGCATCCTCACCTCGATGCCGGGGCTGGAATCGGAGCTGCGCAACGGCTCCGCCGGGCAGAAGCTGTTCGACGACCTGGTGGGCGACCGCCTGCTGACCCTCGACCCCGGCCTCGACGACACCGACTTCGAGTTCGAGGCGGTGCAGAGCGTCAACCGGTTGACCACGCTTGGCGCCGCCCGGGTGGTCGTGGCGGCCGCCGACCCCGACCAGGAACGCCGGCTGCGCCATGTGCTGCTGCGCAAGTTCCCCCGCCACCTGCTGGGCTCGGTGCCCTTCATCTACAGCTGGGACCTGGCCAGTGACCGCGACGACACCCGGCGGGTCTGGTCCTGTGTGCTCAACTCGTTCCTGCACCCCACCATGGAACGGTTCCTCTACGCCGCCGAGCGGCGCCTGCAGGACTACAAGGTGCTCAACCCGCTGCTGGTCTACCGCAACGACGGGGCGTCGTCGCGGGTGGCGAAGTCCATCGCGCTCAAGACCTACTCCTCGGGGCCACGGGGCGGACTGGAGGGCACCGCGGCACTGGCCACGATGTACGGGCTGCCGCACGCGCTCATGATGGACATCGGCGGGACCACCACCGACGTCGGTGTGGTCGAGGACGGCGCGGTGAGCGTGGCCGACGTCGGCGCCATCGAGGGTGTGCACATCTCCTACCCGATGAGCGAGGTCGTCTCCGCCGGCGTCGGCGGCTCCTCGGTGATCCAGCTGGTCGACGGGGAGATCACCGTCGGACCGCAGTCGGTGGGGGCTGCCCCCGGGCCGGCGTGCTTCGGCTTCGGCGGCAAGCAGGCCACCATCACCGACGTCAACCTGCTGCTGGGGGTCCTCGACGCCGACACCTACCTCGACGGCACGTTCACCCTCGATCCGAGCCGCTCGAAGGCGGTCATCACCGACACCATCGCCACACCGCTGGGCATCTCCCTGGAGGAGGCGCTGATCCGGATGGAGCACGCCTTCTTCCAGGCGCTGGCCGCCTCGTTCGCGCATCTGGTCACCGCCGACACCACCCTGTTGGCCTTCGGCGGCGCCGGCCCGATGAGCGCGGTGGGCGCCGCCCGGCTCGCCGGCGTACGGCAGGTGCTGGTGCCACGCACCGCGGCGGTGTTCTCCGCGTTCGGGATCTCGTTCTCCGATATCGGCAAGACCTACGAGGTCATCGTCGCCGAGCCCTCGGCCCGGGCGGCAAGGGCCGCGCACGAGGCCCTGCGCGCCCGGGCCGAGCGGGACATGTTCCAGGAGGGGTACTCCCTGGACGACTGTGACACGTCCTGGCGGTTGCTGGTGGACAAGCCCGAGGGCGACGCACCGGTGTCGCGGCTGCCCTACGAACCCGGCGACGAGGTCGACTACCCCGGCCACGTGGTGTCGCTCGAGCTGACCGCCACCGCGGCACTTCCCCACCCCGAACTGGCCCCGGACACCGCGGTCGACCCCAGCCCGGCGCCGTCGGCGGGACACCGCGCGGTCCGCTCGGCCGCCGACGGCGTAGACCCCGGGTCCGTCGACGTGCCCGTCCATGTCCTCGACGAGATGAGCCCCGGCCACTGCGGCGACGGGCCCGCGATCATCGAGGGCCCCTTCTTCACCGCGCGGGTCCTCGCGGGCTGGACGTTCCGCGTCACCCGCGCCGGGGACCTGCTGTTCACCGACACCGCCCCGACGGCCTGACCCGGCCCCCGACTCCCACCACAACACCACAGCCGCCACCACCGCCCGACCATTCCCCAGAAAGGAGGACTTGCCATGCGAGTCCCCATGACCGAATACCTCGTCATCGACCTCGACACCGAACGGTGGGTGTGCCGGGTCTGCTCCCACGACATGGGTTCGGCACACGACAACTACAAGCCCGGCACCCTGGTCTACGACCGGGACCCCAGCGAGATCCACCAGCCGATCCTCGATCCGCAGCGCTACGAGTACACGTTCAGCCCCGATCCGACCTACTGCCGGATCCTGGAGTACTACTGCCCGGGCTGCGGCACCCAGATCGAATGCGAATACCTCCCGCCCGGGCATCCGCCGTCGGTCGACATCCTGATCGACGTCGCCGCCCTGCGTAAGCAGTGGGAGGACCGCGGCGTCGACGCCGAGGCCGTGCACGTCTACGGCCCCGGCGAGGACGCCCAGAAGTACACCGCCGCCCTCAAGGCCATCGGCCACATTCGCTGACCCCGACCAAACCTGGAGATCCGAAGACATGAAACGCATTTCAGTCGACATCGGTGGCACGTTCACCGACTGCTTCTTCGTCTGGGACGACATCTACGTCGACGCCAAGGCGCTCACCACCCATCACAACCTCGCGATCGGCTTCAACGACGCACTCGACCTGGCCTGCAAGCGGGCCGGGCTGGACCGTTCCACGGTGCTCTCCGAGGTGGACTCGGTGCGCTACGCCACCACCCTGGGGACCAACGCGCTGATCGAACGCAACGGGCCCCGGGTCGGTGCGATCGTCACCCACGGCTTCGAGGACACCATCCCGCTGTCGCGGGGCCGCGGCTACGGCGAGGGCCTCGACTACGGTATGCAGCAGAACCTTCCGGCCGCCGAACGCCCCGAGCCGCTGGTGTCGCGGGCGATGATCCGCTCGGTCAAGGAAAGGGTGAATTCGGCCGGCAAGGTGGTCGCCCGAATCAACCCCGACGATGTGCGCACCGTGGTTCGCGAGCTGGTGGACGCGGGCGCGGAGGCCCTCGTCGTCTCGCTGGTCAACGCCACCGAGAACCCCGAGCACGAACTGGCGATCCAGGAGATCCTGCTCGACGAGTTCCCGCCGCACGAGCTCGGTGCCATTCCGGTGCTGCTGGGCCATCAGGTGTCCGGGCGCAAGGGCGAATACGTGCGGGCCACCTCGACGATCATCGACGCCTACCTGCACGAGATCATGTTCCACGCCCTGGCGCAGCTGTCGAGCAACCTGCGTGACTTCGGCTACGACAGGCCGATGCTGGTCATCCACAACTCCGGTGGCATGGCCCAGATGAACTCCACCGACGCACTGCAGACCATCCATTCCGGTCCGATCGCCGGTGTCGGTGCGGCCGAACATCTTTCGAACGAAACCGGTATCGGCCACGTCATCTCCACCGATATGGGCGGAACCTCGTTCGACATCGGGCTGGTGCCCGAGGGCGGGGTCAAGCACTACGACTTCCTGCCCACCATCGACCGCTGGCTGGTGTCGGTCCCGATGGTGCACCTGGACACCCTGGGGGCCGGCGGCGGGTCCATCGCCAGCTACGACCGCATCCACAACTCGGTCAAGATCGGCCCGAAGTCGGCCGGCTCCAACCCCGGGCCGGCCTGCTACGACCGCGGTGGTCTGCGCCCCACCGTCACCGACGCCGACCTGCTGCTGGGCTACCTCGACCCGGACAACTACGCCAACGGATACATCAAGCTCAACCCCAAACGCTCGATGTTCGCCATCGAGGAGGACCTGTGCGACCCCCTCGACATGGATCCCCTGGAGGTGGCCCGGGTGATCAAGGACGGGGTGGACGAGCAGATGGCGATCGGGATCGGCAAGGAACTGCGGGTCCGCGGCTACCTGCCCGAGGACTTCACCATGCTGGCCTACGGCGGCAACGGTCCGCTGCACGCCTGCGGCATCGCCCGCCACGCCGGCATCAAACGCGTACTGGCGCCGCCGTTCTCCTCGGTGTTCTCCGCCTGCGGCGCGGGCAACATGCGACAGCTGCACTTCCACGAGCGCGGGGTGCACGTCACCATGTACAACGCCACCACCCGCGCGCTCTACGCCGACTACGACGAGTTCAACGCCGTCGTCGAGGAACTGGAGGCGCGTGGCCGTGAAGACCTCGTGCGCCAGGGCTTCTCCGGCGACGACGTCCGGTACCGGCTGGAGCTGGACATGCGTTACGGCAATCAGCTGTTGACGCAGGCGGTTGCGTTGTCGGACATCCACCGCATCAACGGGGTCAAGGAGGTCCTCGACATCATCAAGACCTTCGGCGACGTCTACAGCCACCGCTTCGGCGCGGCCTCGGCCGCTCCGGAGGCCGGGATCCGCTGCAACACGGTGCGTGTGGCCTCCTACGTCGACGGCGACGTCGTCAACTTCGACTCGCTCGAACACGGTGGAACACGCACCGCGCCGACACCGGCGGGCACCCGCCAGGTGCACTTCATCGGCATCGACGACCCGGTCGACACCCCGGTCTACGGCCAGGACGCGCTGGCGGCCGACCGTGTGATCACCGGTCCGGCGATCGTCACCACCGAGAACACCACCTTCCTGGTCGAGCCCGGCTGGCGACTGGAACCCACGGTGCAGGGGGCGGTGTGGTTCCTGCAGGACTGACCGAATACCCGACAACCCCGACAAGCCGTACAGCCGAGATGTGAGGACGACAGACAATGACCGCAGTCAACGAACGCCCCGTGGGCAAGCTCACCGACGAGGAGCGCCAGTGGGTGGACAAGTTCATGGACGAGACCACGCTGTTTCTGGGCCCGGACCCCGAAATCATGCGCAGTCACAGCATCTCCGACCGCACGATGCACGAGGAGGTCGCCATCGCCGCCGGGGTGGACCGGCTGCAGGTGGAGCGGATCCGCAAGCGGATCGCCGGCGCCCTGGACGAGGGCTACGAGATGTGCGAGGCCCAGGGCGCGGCCCCCGGCGCCAAGTGGGGTGACCTGACCACGGCGATCTACACCGCCGCCGGCGACGTGTCCTACCTGTCGTGCCACGGGGTCATCGCGTTCAGCGCGATCCTGCACCACCCGATCCGCTACATCAACAAGTACTGGAAGGACGAACCGACCGTCGGTGTGCACGAGGGCGACGGCTTCATCCACAACGACGCACGGTTCGGCAACGTGCACAACACCGACCAGTCGATGATCATGCCGATCATCCGCGACGGCGAGATCATCGCCTGGGTGGCCGCCACCATCCACGAGGGCGAGAACGGCGCCTGCGAGCCCGGCGGGATGCCGTCGGGCTCGGAAACCGCCTTCGACGACGGGCTGCGGATGAGCCCGTTCAAGATCGTCGAGCGCGGTCATCTTCGCCGGGACCTGCTGACGTTCCTGCAGCATTCGGTGCGTGACCCCAAACTGCAGCTGGCCGACCTGAAGGTCAAGATCACCGCGGTACGCAAGATCATGGACCGCATCGACAAGGTGATCGACGAGGTCGGTGTCGACACCTTCGTCGCGGCGCTGCGCACCACCGTGGAGGACGTCGACGTCGAGGTGCGCCGCCGGATCGCCGAGCTGCCCGACGGCACCTACCGGTTCGACCAGTTCATGGACAGCACCCTCAAGGAGAACATCCTCATCAAGTTCGCCTGCACGATCACCGTCAAGGGCGACACGATGACCGTCGACCTGCGCGGCACCGGCCCCGAGATCCTCAACCGGGCCATCAACTCGCCGCTGTGCTCGGTGAAATCGATGATGATGCAGGCGATCCTGGCGTTCTGGTGGCCGGATCTGCCGCGCTGCACGGCGGCGATGAGCTGCATCGAGATCATCTCCGACGAGGGAACCTGGGCCGACGCCTCCTACGACGCCCCGATGGGGCAGTCGCTGCAGGCGTCCTTCCGCGGATTCTCCTGCATGCAGGCGCTCTACAGCCGGATGTCGTTCTCCACCCCGCACAAGTACAGCAACGTGGTGGCCAACTGGTTCAACCAGATCAACACCTTCCTGTGGGGCGGGATCACCCAGCACGGCGACATGGTCGGCAACCTGTGCGCCGACCTGAACGGGATGCCCGGTGGGGCGAAACCCTTCCGCGACGGTGAGGACGCGGTGTCCCCGCTGTTCTGCGCCATGGCCGACACCGCCGAGCAGGAGGTGATGGAGGAGGAGGTGCCGTTCATGCAGCTCGTCGCCAAGCGCCTGGTCCGCGACAACATGGGGTTCGGCAAGTTCAACGGCGGCATGGGCTACGAGATGATCGTCGCCGCCGAGGGCACACCCCAGTGGGGTTTCATGACGGTGACCTCCGGCGCGAAGTTCTCCTCGATCTACGGCATGTACGGCGGCTACGGCTGCGGCACCTACCCGCTGGCGATGGTCAAGGGCACCAACGTCTACGAGCACTTCCGCGCCGACAACACGAAATTCGACCTGTCCATGGAGAAGGTGATGAACGAACGGCCCTTCCCGGACGGGCGCTACTCGACCTACCACATGGGCCTGCAGTTCGACCTCGCCAAGGACGGTGAGCTGTACATGATCAGCCAGGGTGCCGGCGGCGGCTACGGTGACCCGCTGGAGCGGCTGCCCGAGTCGGTGGTGCGTGACGCCGAGCTGGGCCGGATCAGCCAGAAGGTGGCCGAGGACGTCTTCGGGGTGCGCTACGACCCGGCGACGTTCCGGCTCGACGCGGCCGCTACCGAGCAGGCCCGGGCCGAGGCGCGTACGGCGCGTCTGCAGCGCGGGAAGCCCTTCGCCGAGTTCTGCGAGGAGTTCGTCAAGCCCGAGCCGCCGAAGGACCTGGCGTACTACGGCTCCTGGGGCACCTGGTCCTGCGACAACGACGAGATCATGGCCACCGTGTACTCCATCGACGGCCCCGAGCGCGTGGTGGCGCCGCTCGACGAGCTGCCGATCGTCATGGTGCCCGACCGACGCGAGGTCAAGATCGCCAAGTTGGAGGCCCGCATCGCCGAGCTGGAAGACAAGCACGGCGAGAACGTGGCCCGGCTGGCCTGACCTCCCCCGCGGGGGCGGCCCCCATTCCTCCCCCCGACGGGGGCC
>NZ_NVQF01000012.1 GCF_002592005.1 Mycolicibacterium palauense
GAAAGCCCGCCCCGCCCGGCGTCACGGGACAGACCAACCACGCCGCCACACGAAAACCGCTACTCAACAACACAACTCGGCACCAGACCGAGCCCACACCAACTACCACGCAAAATCGAGGCTAGCCCCCCGGGGCCGGATCCGGCCAGCCCGGGATGTGCCTAGGGTCGATCCATGCCCACCGACCGCCGCACCGCATCGCCGCTGCGCGGACTGCTGACGCTGCGGCCGGCGCCGCCGCGCTGGCCGCTGGCCACCCGCGTCGCGTTCAGCAGCGCGATTCCGATCCTGATCGGCTGGGCCGCCGGGGACATCGGGGCCGGCCTGATCGCCTCCCTGGGGGCGTTCACCTGTGCCTACGCCAGCGACCGCCCGTACTACAACCGCGGAGCGCAGTCGGCGGTGGTGGCCGTGGCGCTGGCCACCTCGGTCACGGTGGGCGCCTGGGCGGCCGACGTCACCTGGCTCGCGGTGGCCGCCGTGTCGGTGGTCGCGGTGGCCGCGGTCTGGTGGTGTTCGGCGCTCGATGTGGGTCCACCCGGCGCCTACATGTTCGTGCTGGTGTGCGCGGTCGGCGTCGGGGTCTCGGCGTCGCACCTGGCGCCCTGGCAGATCGGGCTGCTGGTTCTCGCGGGCGGCGTGGTCGCCTGGAGCGCGCAGATGAGCGCGGCCCTCCTCGCGCCGCGTGGCCCGGAGAAGGCCGCGGTGGCCGCGGCCGGGGAAGCCGTCGCCGACTACCTCGAGCACGACGGCACCCGCGACTCGGGCGTCGCGCGGCGACGCGCGGCCACGGCGCTGACCCGGGCGTGGGCGACCCTCGTCGACTACCAGCCGCGCAGGACCCGGCCCGGTCCCGCGCTGCGGGAGCTGCGCGACGCCAACCACGCACTGCATGTGCTGTTCACTGAGGGAATGAGCGCGGTGAACGCTGGGCGACCGCTACCCGCCGGGGCCGCGGCCACCGCCCGGGCCGTCGGCAGCAGGGAGCTCGATCCCGGGGCGGTGCGGAATCTGCAGCGGGACCGCCCACCGCTGCGGCAACCCCCCGCGCGGACCCGCCTGGCCCGGGCGGTGCGCCCCGGCACCCACACCCGCCGGGTGATGCTGCGGGTGGCGATCGCGGCGCCGCTGGCCGGCACCGCCGCCGTCGTCGTCGGCCTCGGCCACGAGTACTGGGCGATGGCCGCCGCCGTGCTGGTGCTGCACCAGGGGGTCGACCGCGTCGCCACCCTGCAGCGCGGGACGGAGCGACTGGTCGGCACGGTCGTGGGCCTGGGCGTCGCGGCGGTCATCCTCAGCATCCACCCGCAGGGCCTGTGGCTGATCGTGGTGGTGGCGTTGCTGCAGTTCGCCATCGAGATGTTCGTCGTGCGCAACTATGCGATCGCGACCGTGTTCATCACCGCGATCGCACTGACCATCTCCTCGGGCACGCACCGCGTCGACGTCGGCGGCGTCGTCGCGGACCGGGGGTTGGACACCGTGATCGGCTGCGGCGTGGCCATCGTGGTCTATCTGGTGCTGGCGCCGCGCCAGGAGGCCCACCGCATCGGTGAGGCGATCGCCGCGCTGCTCGAGGACGCCGCCACCGCGACTGCGTTCCTCGCCCGCGGGGACGCCTCGTCGCTGGCGGCCCGCGGCGCCCGGCGTGACCTGCAGGACAGCGTCTTCGATGTCGTCGCCGCCGAGCAGGCCGCCCGCAGCGGTTCGCGCCGCGACCGCGCCGCCGCGGCACGGCTGTCGGCCGCCGTCACCGCCGCCGAGCACCTCGGCTACGCGACCGTGACCGCGGGCTGGGCCGCCGAGCAGGGTTCGGCGGAGGTCTTCGGCTCGGCCGATCCCGACGCCTACGTGGCGCTGCTGCGGCGGATCACGCTCGCGGTCCGCGACGACACCGCTCCCGTCGCTGTCGCCGACGACACGACCCCCGTCGCCGGTGAGCGCCTGCCGCCCTTCGCCGCCGGCGAGGTGCCGCTGCTGATCGAGGCCCTGCGCGACGGCGCCCGCGCCCGCCCGGGAGCGCGCTGAGTCAATTTGGACCGTCCGGCCCACTCGCGCCGGTCAGCTGCCGGCTGGCCTCCTCGGCGCGCGCGAACGCCGCGCGGTCGCCGAGGATGGACGCCTGGATCTGGGCGCCCTCGTAGAGCAGGTGGATCTGTGCGGCGAGCGCGTCGTCGCCCAGGAGGCGGCCGAACAGTTCGAGCATCCAGCGCTTCTCGGCCCGCACGGTGTCGACCGCCTCCGATTCGCCGGCGCCGAGTTCGGACCAGGCGTTGACGAAGGCGCAGCCCCGCGGGTTGGCGGCCGCCCACCGTTCGGCGACCGCGAAGACCACGCCCAGCCCGCCCCACCCCGGCGACTCCGCCGGGTCGCGCAGCGCCGAGAGCAGTGCGTTCTGCCAGTCGTGGGCGCGCTGTTGCAGATAGGCGGCGATGAGCCCGTCCTTGGACCCGAACCGCTGGTAGAGAGTGCGTTTCGTGGTGCCCGCGTGCTCGGCGAGCAGGTCGACCCCGACCGCGGTGATGCCGCGTTCGTAGAACAACTCGCCGGCGGCGACGAGTATCCGGCGCCCGACGCGGGTGGTCGCCGGCGCCGGCACCGGGTCCAGACCGGCCAGTTCGGGCATGTGACCGTCCTCTCCCCCAAAGTCCACTGAAAGTATACCGATCGGTATGCTTTGGTGGACGGTATGGCCCGTTTCCTCCTCGCCGCCGGCTTCGTCGCGCTGTGGAGTTCCGGATTCGTCGGAGCCACGTTGGCCGCCGACGTCGGCAGCGCCTCGGCGATCCTGGCGTGGCGCTACCTGGTCACCGCCGCCGTGCTGCTCGCCGTCGTGGCCCCCAGGCTGCGGCGGCTCTCGGCCCGTACCGTCGCGCAGCAGGCCGCCCTCGGGTTGTGCGCCCATGTCGCCTTCCTCGGCGGGGTCTTCGGCGCGGCCGGCGCGGGCGTGGACGCCGGCACCACGGCACTGGTGTGCGCCCTGCAGCCGATGCTGGTGATCGCGATGGGCCGGGCGTTCTGGGGCGACCGCGTCACGCTGCGCCAGCTCGTCGGCCTCGGGCTGGGACTGGTCGCGGTCGCGGTGACCGTCGGCGGTGCCGGCGCCGGCGGCGGTGCCGCCGTGCTGTTTCCGGTGGTCAGCGTCCTCGGGCTGTCCGGGGCGGCGCTGCTGGAGCGCAGGTGGCGGCCCACCGTCGACGTGGCGGTCGGCCTGGCGGTGCAGGTGACGGTGTCGGCCGCGGTGTTCACCGCCTACGCCGGCCTGTCCGGCACCCTGCGGCAGGTCTCGCCCACCCCGCCGTTCTTCGTGGCGCTGCTGTGGCTGGTGGTGCTGTCGGGGCTGGGGGGCTACACCGCGTTCGTGATGTGCCTGCGCCGGTTCGGGGCGTCCTCGACCAGCACGCTGTTGTATCTGACCCCGCCGGTGACCGCGCTGTGGGCCTGGGCGGTGTTCGGCCAGGCGCCGACGGTGCCCCAGCTCGGCGGGCTGGCATTGGGCGCTGCGTCGGTGGCTCTCGTCACCGCACGGGTATCGGGCGCCGCCCGGCCGGCACCGGCGGCCACGGTGCGGGCCCCGGAAACGCAGTCAGGGCCGTGATCCCGACGGGATGCACGGCCCTTGCTGCGATCTGGGCGCCGAGGCGCCGAACGGTCAGGCGCTCTTGTCGCGCCGCTCGGTGCGCGACGGCTTGCGCGGAACGATGGTCGGCAGCACGTTGTCCTGCACGGTCTCCTTGGTGACCACGACCTTGGCGACGTCGTCGCGGCTGGGGATGTCGTACATCACCGGCAGCAGGACCTCTTCCATGATGGCGCGCAGGCCACGGGCGCCGGTGCCGCGGTGGATCGCCTGATCGGCGATCGCCTCCAGGGCGTCGCCGCTGAACTCCAACTCCACCCCGTCCATCTCGAACAGCCGGGTGTACTGCTTGACCAGCGCGTTCTTGGGGGTGGACAGGATCTGCACGAGCGAATCGCGGTCCAGGTTGGTCACCGAGGCCACCACCGGCAACCGGCCGATGAACTCGGGAATCAGGCCGAACTTGATCAGGTCCTCGGGCATCACTTCGGCGAAGTGGTCCTGGGTGTCGATCTCGGCCTTGGAGTGCACCTCGGCGCCGAAGCCCAGGCCGCGCTTGCCGACGCGGTCGGAGACGATCTTCTCCAGCCCGGCGAAGGCGCCCGCGACGATGAACAGCACGTTGGTGGTGTCGATCTGGATGAACTCCTGGTGCGGATGCTTGCGGCCGCCCTGCGGGGGAACCGAGGCCTGGGTGCCTTCCAGGATCTTCAGCAGCGCCTGCTGCACGCCCTCACCGGAGACGTCGCGGGTGATCGACGGGTTCTCGCTCTTGCGGGCGATCTTGTCGACCTCGTCGATGTAGATGATGCCCGTCTCGGCGCGCTTGACGTCGTAGTCGGCGGCCTGGATGAGCTTGAGCAGGATGTTCTCGACGTCCTCGCCGACGTAGCCGGCCTCGGTCAGCGCCGTGGCGTCGGCGATCGCGAACGGGACGTTGAGCATCTTGGCCAGCGTCTGGGCCAGGTAGGTCTTGCCGCAGCCGGTGGGCCCGAGCATCAGGATGTTGGACTTCGCCAGCTCCACCGCCTCGGCCGAGCGGCTGTCGCGGCCGCCCTTCTCGCCGGCCTGGATGCGCTTGTAGTGGTTGTAGACGGCCACCGCCAGCGTGCGCTTGGCGGTGTCCTGACCGATCACATAGCTCTCCAGGAAGTCCCGGATCTCGGCGGGCTTGGGCAGCTCGTCGAGTTTGACGTCATCGGCGTCGGCGAGCTCTTCCTCGATGATCTCGTTGCACAGGTCGATGCACTCGTCGCAGATGTACACCCCCGGGCCCGCGATGAGTTTCTTGACCTGCTTCTGGCTCTTCCCGCAGAACGAGCACTTCAGCAGGTCACCGCCGTCTCCGATGCGCGCCATGGTGGTGGGGTCCTACTTCCTGTCCGCCGGTTGTCTACCGGGTGCCGTCGGGGTGTGTCCCCGGCGTGCCTGGGCCATTGGTTCCCGACGCTACCCGCTAATCCGGGTAAGAGGCGACCGATGAAGCGAATAGCGTCGGTGGTATTCGTCTGTGGCACGAACATAACGCCTCACCGCCCACCGGACCGGCGCAACGCGCGACCGTGTCTTTGGCGTGTCGTCGCGTTGACCGGACCGCGACCGGCACGGCACCGCGGCGGCCGGCCCGGTCAGACCGTCTGCGCGGAGAGCTTGCGGTACTCCAGGACCGTGTCGACGATCCCGTACTCCTTGGCGTCCTCGGCCGTGAGGATCTTGTCGCGGTCGGTGTCCTTGCGGACCTGCTCGGGCGACTTGCCGGTGTGCCGCGCCAGGGTGTGCTCCATCAGCGTGCGCATCCGCTCGATCTCGGCGGCCTGGATCTCCAGGTCGGAGAACTGGCCCTGGATCACCCCGGCCAGCGAGGGCTGGTGGATCAGGATGCGCGCGTTGGGCAGCGCCAGGCGCTTGCCCGGGGTGCCGGCGGCCAGCAGCACCGCCGCGGCCGAGGCGGCCTGCCCCAGGCACACGGTCTGGATGTCGGCACGCACGTACTGCATGGTGTCGTAGATCGCCATCAGCGAGGTGAACGATCCGCCGGGCGAGTTGATGTACATGGTGATGTCGCGGTCGGGATCCAGCGACTCCAGCACCAGCAGCTGGGCCATGATGTCGTTGGCCGAGGCGTCGTCCACCTGCACGCCGAGGAAGATGATGCGCTCCTCGAACAGCTTGTTGTACGGGTTGGACTCCTTGACACCGAAGCTGGAGTGCTCGATGAACGACGGCAGGATGTAGCGCGCCTGCGGCTGCAGACGCGGGTCCGTCGACTGGTGGGTGTGGTTGCTCATGAGGCACTCCCGTTGAGGTGGGCGCGGGTGATGATGTGGTCGACGAAGCCGTACTCCAGCGCCTCCTGGGCGGTGAACCAGCGGTCGCGGTCGGAGTCGGCCTCGATGCGCTCCTGGGTCTGGCCGGTGAACTCGGCGTTGAGCCGGAACATCTCCTTCTTGATGACCGTGAACTGCTCGGCCTGGATCGCGATGTCGGCCGCGCTGCCGGTGACACCGCCCAGCGGCTGGTGCATCAGGATGCGCGCGTGCGGGAGGGCGTAACGCTTGCCCTTGGTGCCCGCCGCCAGCAGGAACTCACCCATCGAGGCCGCCATGCCCATGGCGTAGGTGGCGATGTCGCACGGCGCCAGCACCATCGTGTCGTAGATGGCCATGCCGGCGCTGATCGAGCCGCCCGGGGAGTTGATGTAGAGGTTGATGTCCTGGGTCGGGTCCTCGGCGGCGAGCAGCAGAATCTGAGCGCACAGTCGGTTGGCGATGTCGTCGTCCACCTGTGACCCCAGGAAGATGATGCGCTCGGCCAGCAACCGCTCATAGACCGAGTCCGTGAGGGTGAGGCCCTGCGATGCAGATCGCATGTCAGTCACGACGGGATACCTGCTTTCTCGTGTGTGTTCTCGCTCGACATTAACCAACACCGGCGCACGCGCACTCCTTGAGACGTGCGCGTTCGCTCACAGCGTCACTTCGTGTCGTCTTCGTCCTCGTCGGCCTCCCCGGCCTCGTCTTCGGCGCCGGCCGCCTCGGCGTCCGCGGCGGCGGCCTCGATGAGTTCCTCCGCCTCGGTGGGCCGGCCGAAGAACTCCGAGGTGTCCACCACGGCACCCTCGGTGTCCTTGACGGTGGCCGCCTCGACGACGGCGGCGACCGCCAGGCCGCGGCGCACGTCGGCGAACAGCACCGGCAGCTGGTTGTTCTGCTGCAGCGCCTGGATCAGCTGCTGGGGCTCCATGCCGTACTGGCGCGACATCAGCATCAGCCGTTCGGTGATGTCGTTCTGGCCGGGCTGGATCTCCAGGTCATCGGCGATGGCGTCCATCAGCAGCTGGGTCTTGACGGCCTTCTCCGCGCTGCTGCGGGTGTCGGCGTCGAACTCCTCGCGGCTGCTGCCCTGCTCGGCGAGCATCGCCTCGAACTTGGCCTCGTCGTGGTCCAGGCCGTGGATGGCGTTGTGCACGGTCTCGTCGATCTGGGCCTGCACGATGGACTCCGGCAGCGGCACCTCGACCTGCTCGAGCAGCATCTCCAGGGCCGCGTCGCGGATCTTCTCGGCCTGCTCGATGCTCTTGTACCGCTTGACCTGGTCGGTCAGGCTCTCCTTGAGCTCCTCGATGGTGTCGAACTCGCTGGCCAGCTGCGCGAACTCGTCGTCGGCCTCGGGCAGCTCACGCTCCTTGACCGAGCCGACGGTGACGGTGACGACGGCGTCCTTGCCGGCGTGCGCGCCGGCGGCCAGCGCGGTGGTGAACTCCTTGGTCTCGCCGGCCGACATGCCCACGAGCTGCTCGTCGAGGCCCTCGATGAGCTGCCCGGAGCCGACCTCGTGGGACAGCCCCTCGGTCTTGGCCTCGGGCACCTCCTCGCCGTCGACGGTGGCCGACAGGTCGAGGGAGACGAAGTCACCCTCGACGATCGGTCGCTCCACACCGGTCAGGGTGCCGAACCGGGCCCGCAGGTTCTGCAGCTCGGCGTCGACGTCCTCGTCGGTGACCTCGACGGGGTCGACGGTGACCGTCAGCGTGCTCAGATCCGGCAGGCTGATGTCGGGGCGGATGTCGACCTCGGCGGTGAACACCAGCTCGACGTCGTCCTCGATCTTGGTGACCTCGATCTCGGGCTGGCCCAGCGGCTTGACCTCGGTGGAGGTCACCGCCTCGCTGTAGCGGGCCGGCAGCGCGTCGTTGACGACCTGCTCCAGGACCGCGCCGCGGCCGATGCGGGCCTCCAGCAGCTTGCGGGGGGCCTTGCCGGGCCGGAACCCGGGCAGGCGCACCTGCTGGGCCAGCGCCTTGAAGGCGCGGTCGAAGTCGGGTTCGAGCTCGGTGAAGGGCACCTCCACATTGATCCGCACCCGGGTGGGGCTCAACTGCTCGACGGTGCTCTTCACGGAAACTCCTTGATTGTTCTGCTGCTGTCGCTGGTCTGGTCGGTCGTGCTGGTCGGGGTGACAGGATTTGAACCTGCGGCCTTCCGCTCCCAAAGCGGATGCGCTACCAAGCTGCGCTACACCCCGAGGTGGCCCGGGCACGCGTTATCGCGAGCCCACGGCATCCTACGGCCTCGTGGCTCCCGGTTCATACGCCGACCTGCTCGTGCACCGGCGAGAACACCTCCGCGGGGGTCCGGGACGGATCCGAGTGGATTTGGCGTCGCGCGAGTCGGTACAGTCTGGCCCTGGTACTCCATGAGTGCTGCATGCGGGCGTAGCTCAATGGTAGAGCCCTAGTCTTCCAAACTAGCTACGCGGGTTCGATTCCCGTCGCCCGCTCCACAGCTACCACTACATCCTCGGTAGCACGCTCGTTCGACGGATCGCGCCGTACCCCGGCTGTACCCCCAACGGCTTTCGCCGAAGGCCGGGACGATGTTGCTACTGGGACTGCAATGGCCAGTGAGCCCAATGTTGCGATTGTGGCGTTGCCCCAGCTCAGCCCCTACCCCGCGCCCGGCGTGTCGATCTTGAATCGAACGCACGTTCGCCTATGGTGGCAACTGTTGGTTCCGATCAGAAGGAAGGGGCCGTGAACACACAGGAGTAGATACATGACTGAAGAAGCAGAACCCGAAGGCAAGCAGGGCGGCAAGCCGGCAAAGCCGGCCAAGCGCACGCGGCGGCCCCGTCCCTTCCCGAACATCTCGTTCAACGAGGCGTTGGTGTTGGCCAACGCCATTCAGGAGCATGGGTCTGGGCAGAAGATCCGCCGCCTGACGCTCTTCGATGCGTTGGAGAGGTCGCCCGACAGCGGACCGACACGCAAGCTCATCATCGGCAGCAACCAGTACGGCCTCACCACGGGCAGCTACTCCGCCGAGTTCCTTGACCTGACGGACGAGGGACGAGCCGCGTCCGACCCCTCGGCATCGGCTCGCGCAAAGCGCCGCGCTCAGATCAACCTGGCGATCACCAACATCGACAGCTTCAAGACCGTGTACGAGAAGTACAAGGGTGGCCGACTTCCTGCCAGCGATGTATTGCGGGACAGCTTCATCGAAGCAGGCATTGACGCCGATATGGCGAATCAAGCTGTTGAGGTGTTCCTCGCCAATGCGCGCGAACTCGGCTTGGTCAAGACGATCAGCGGATCGGAGCACCTGGTATCCGTCGATGCGGTGATCGACGAGATTAATGCCGACCCTGCGCCAGCACCTACATCGACAGGCAACGTCGCCACGGGTGCGGTGGCGACGGGCACCACCAACGTGATCCAGTTCGGATCGTTGGGCGCCAACAAGACTGCCGCCTCCACTGCCGCGGCCACCGCTGCGCGGACCGATCTGTCCACGACGTGCTTCATCGTCTCGCCCATCGGCTCCAACGATTCCGAGCAACGGAAGCATGCGGACCTCGTCCTGACCGCGTTGATCGAGCCTGCCCTGGCTGACCTCGGACTGACCGCTGTTCGCGCGGATCAGATCGGCAGTCCTGGTCTCATCACGGCACAGGTCATTGACCATGTGGCTCGTGCGGCGCTCGTGATCGCAGACCTGAGCTTCGCGAACCCGAACGTCTACTACGAGGTCGCACTGCGCCAAGCGGTCCGCAAGCCGATGGTGCAGATCACCCGCTCGTCAGACCCGCTTCCATTCGACGTCGGCCAATTCCGCACGTACGTGATCGACATGTCGGACATCTACACCTTGGTCCCGCAGATTGATCTTCACCGCAAGGAGATCACCAGGCAGTGCCGCTCGGCGCTGGAGGACGGCGCACCCGCCGAAAGTCAACTATCGCAGTTCTGTCCGCACTTCTGGGATCAGATCGCGGAGGGCACCGCCTAACCCCACAGCGGTACAACATTTTTCGCGTGTAGCGGTGGTGCGGCCTCCATCGCTCCAAGTGCCGCCATCGCGTCGGCGTGGTCGTCGGTGTTGAACAAGCGGGCGTAGACGCCGAGCGTCGTGGTGACCTTCGCATGGCCCATGAGCCGCGCGATCTCCAGTGGCGACCGCCCAGCCGCGACGCATAGGCTCGCGTGGGTGCGCCGGAGCGCGTGGAACTTCAGCTGGGCTCAGTTGCTGCGGCCTTGTTGCCCGACGCGGTAGCGCGCCGACTAGCCCGCAATACGGCTGGCCGATACACGGCCTTTGACACGTCATCCGAACTGGTCCCGCCCCTCGGTGGACGGTTCCCCTCGGCCGACTGGCTAAGCCGCCGGCTGTCCAAGGGGCTCATTCCTGGGACGAAGCTCGGCCGTACATGGGTGATGTCGGGTATGGCTCCGGCATCGGGGTTCAAGGCATTATCGAGACGTTCGGACTCGGTGAGCTGGCGTACCCGAACAAGTCGTGGCTCGGTCGCATCCTCGCCGGCTTCGCGGGCGCAAGAGCCGCCATCCCTAATCAGGCTGGTGAGACCAAGACCCCGCGGAAGCCAAACATGAACGACGTCAAGGCCGGCGCTGCTGCTGCAATTCAGAATCAGACGAACGGCGGAGTTCACATCGCGGGTGACTTCATCGCGCAAGCGGGTCGGGACAACGGCCAACAGATCCTCAACGACATGGCATTTGCGAGCGCGTCGAACGGCAGTCGCTGATAAGGCCCTCAAGACGGAAAGGCATTGACAAAAGGACGATTACGACCTCAATGACTACTACTACCTCGCCGCCATCCACACCGATGAGGAGATCGATGCAATGCTGTTCGCGGAGGTGGCCTAGCGTGGCTAGACGCCCCTGCCTCACCATGGGCTGTAGTGGGTGGGCACTGCCTAATGGCAGTAGGTGTCGTGGGCGCCATCGACAACGACGACGAGACACCTACGACAGCCCGAGTTATCGAGCGTTAGGTAGGCCCTCAGGACCCTGTCGACTGCGGTTGCAGGGCTGTACGGGCATCGGCGACACGTGGCACCACGTCATCCCTTTGGCCAAGGGCGGCAACCATGCACGTGCTAACGCGGTCTCCGCATGTGGGCACTGCAACAGCAGTAAGCGCGATCGCCTCTAGGGTTTGGCCTCGAAGAAGACGGGGTCGCCAATGAATCCTGTCTTCACCGACCACAAGCCGTCCGCCCCCGCAGGGACAGCGACACAGACGTTTCCTTCTGCGGTGCCACCCGCGTACAAATCACCGATGTCGCTAATGGGACTGGGGACCACCCCACACGAGTCGCCATAAGTTCTGTTGTCGGAACCGACGAAGTTCACCCTGATTCCGAATGTGGGGTTGCCGGTCTCCTTTCCGGTGTAAGTGGCCTTTACCGGCACCATCCAAAACTCCATGCCCGGCTTCGGCGGGTCATTGAATTGATTCTCTGCCGCAACCGCATCCCCAGCTTCCACCGGCTGGCCGAGCGTGACCGTCCAATCCTCGTTACTCACCGGCTGACCGATGGGTAGCGGGTTGTCTCTACTGCCACCTTCGGGTGGGGCGGCCTGGGCTGTGCTACTGCCCTGACTGCCGGTTGACGGCGAACTGGCCGGGGACAGGTCTGAGTCGTGAAAGGCGTCACTGAACGCGTTGCCGACGATGGTGAAGAACACGACGGCGCCGACGATGAAGCCCACGATCGAAACGATGATCGCGGCGATGCTCGTTCCCTTGGTCTTGCCGGAGAGGAAGACTCCGACAATGCCGAGAATCAAAGCGATCGGCAGGAGTACCCAGCCGACAATGAGAGCGCCGGGAACACACGCGAAGACGAAGCCGACGATGGCACAGATGAGGCCGATGAGTCCGACGACGTTTCGTTGTGGCGGCGCCGCCAGTGGTGGTGGGGCGTAGCCCGGCTGCTGTCCTGGATACAAGTCGTCTCTGCCTTCCCGATGACTGAATAAGCGCCGCCAACGCTAGCAACTTCCTGTGAGTCGCCTGCACTGCCCTCGAAAAAGTGCCCTGAACAGGCCCAAAAGTTCGTAATCCATCGTCCCAGTTCGACGCTCGGGCCGCTCCGCACGCCTATAAAGCCGCTCTTCATGCCTCGTTTATGGATTCTGACCTGCATATACATGCCTCCAGCAAGCATCTGCCAAGCGCAAACCCGCCGTTCGCAGATGCTGCACAACCCTTCGAAGGGCCAACTCTTGACATCATCCAGCCGCGAAATTCGCGACGCCATCGTTGACGCCATCGCAGAGGACGGTTCCCATACGCACATGCTCACTAGTGGCTCAAACGAGCATCGACAGCGCCGATATCGAGGACATGATTCGCCACGTTGTCCACCACGGCTACGGGCGTTTCGGCGCCCAAGGCGGGCGGCTGATCATTCTCGCTCACCCGAATCAGGTTGAAGATATGACGTTCTGGCGGGCAGGTGTCGAATACGCCGCCGGCAGGACGCCCAAGTGGGACTTCATCCCCTCGGCCGCGCAGCCCGCCTACTTCACCAACGAGCAGATTGTCGGTGCGATCCCGCCCACCGACTTCGAAGGGCTGCGGGTGCTGAGCAGCTACGGCGACGCTTGGCTGATCGAATCCCACTACGCCCCATCTGAATATGTAATCGGCGCTGCGACAGGTGGATTGGATTCTGATCGCAACCCCGTCGGTTTTCGGGAGCACACCAATCCTGCGTACTCCGGTCTACGCCATATTCCCGGCGCCAACCGGTACGCCCTGCAGGATTCGTTCTACGCAAGCGGGTTCGGCACGGGCGTGCGACATCGTGGCGCGGCGGTCGTCATGCAGGTGACCGAGGACGCCAACTACACCGCCCCGACCATCCAAACGTGAGGGTCGCCATGTTCGAATGATGCCGCAATTCCCGCGACCCGGAGAAGGACTACCGCGACATCTCAGGGTTTGGCTTCGGGCCTGGGCTCGTGCCTCCCGGCAAGGAGCACGCGCCGCCGGGCGAGGGCGGTCGATACGTCGGGGTGTGCCCGCCGGTCGAACTCACCCCCAGCCACGACCTCAGCGTCCGCGTCCGACAAACCCGATGGAGACCCGGAGACCCGCCGCGCGGCTACCCCGGCGAGCGGCTGCGCGGCTAGGCGTGGCGGCGGTCGACGAGTGAAGGAAGTCTCCCAACCTACTAGCGCTTGGTGACCGTCGCCGCAGTCGTTGGCGTGGTTGGGGGTTAGACCTCAGCAGTAAGGGATCTCAGCTGCTCACCGATGGTCTCTAACAGCTCGGTAGGCGAGTCAAAGGTGAGAACGATGGGCTCGCCCTGAACCTCTCCGCCATTGGCGGCGAGCATAATCGCGGGCATCTCGGCGACACGTTGCACAAACTCGTCAATGAAGCGGTGATACCCGTCAATCCCCGAATCAGACAGCAGCGCGACATTATTGAGCAGATCGGCATATGTGGACGGTGCGGCCAGGCCCCGTGCGCGCTCGGAGAAGGCGAGAATCCGGTCGTAGAAGTCCATCAACCGCATCGCGCAGTGATAAACAGCTTCGGCGTCGGCGCTCGCTTCGTCGTGCGGCGAACACATGATCGCGACGAACGGGCCGCTGAACATGAAGTCTTCCATTTGTTGGATCAGCTGCGCGTAGTCCTGCATTGCGTCAACGACGAACTGACCGACCTCGCGGGAATCACGGGCGCGCTCGCCGGTGGGCTTCGCGAAGCGGAACAGGTGATCGCGGACGCGGGAGTTGGCGAGATCACGGCGCTGGACGAGCACGGACACGAACCCGGCATAGCGCCAGTTGTGATCCTTGGCTGCGAACAGCTCATTCAACTCTTCGGTGGTGTGGACTACTTCGGCGAACTTCGGCTGATCGTCGTCGCTAGGTCTGGCATCTTCGGACATGGTGGGTGTTGCTGCTTTCATCCTGGGCGTGCCGGAGGGAGCACCTTGTGCGGCTCACTAGAAACCCAACTTCCCACGTGCCAGCTGTAAACACAGTTCGCCACGCCGTGTGTAGCGTATTCAAAAATCGTGGACTACATCACAGTGCGGCGTGTCGGCTTGACGGATTTGTGACGAATGATGCGCGTGGGGTGTATGGATTTCCAGGCTCACGTAGCCGATGACCTATGTGCGGATGTGCGCTCCGGGCGCCTTGGGCTCTAGAGACGCGAAGTAGTCAACCTCAACTTTGACGTCCTCGACGACCCTCTCGGTTGTGGAGACGCCGATGCCGTTGGCCTTCAGCAGGTCGCAAAGTCTGTCGCCGTCGATCAGATCAATCGGTGGCGCTCCATCCCGCTTCGATTCCGTTCGGGCGTCGCTCGTGAAGGTGCCGGTCGTGATCAGCAGTCCTTTCTCCCCCCGGCCGGCCATTGCTCCACGAAAGTCGCGGACGGCCGAACTGCCGACGCTTCCCTTGTACCGCTTGCATTGGAAGAACACCGGAAAGCTCAGTAGCGATATCTCATAGACGCCGAGCCCGTCGATGCCACCGTCGCCCGTTCGGCCGGTCACTGCGACGCTGGAGAAACCGGCCTCGCGGAGCAATCTCTGAGCGAGACGTTCAAAGGCGCCAGGCGACATCCTGACCATCGTGTCCAGCAGTTCGTCTTTCCAATCGGCCTCGGCCTCAGCCTCCACGTGTTCTAGCTCGTCAGCCACATCCGATGAGCCACGGCGGCCGTTCTTCTTGTTGGCCTTCGTCGCCTTCTTGCGGCTGGCTGCGAACTCCGACCGCAACGGCTCGATGATGTCGGGTGTCGCGTCCTGCCCCGCCTGGGTAACCGACCAGACGCCTCGTGTGCTGTTGTCGAGGAGACCCATACCCTTCAAGTAGGTCCGCGCCCAGGCGAGCCGATTTTGGACGACCGTTTGCGGACCGCCACTGAGCAACGCACTCTGCTGCTCGGACGACAGCTGCTCGCGCTCTATCACCGCCCCATCCAATTCCGCGATGGACGCGGAGCCGCCGAGCGAGATCACGGCTTGAAGCGTTGGCCAGAGAAAGTCCGAGTAGGAGGGCACCGTCACAGTCACGTGTTCGAGTTTCGCAGAACAATTACGCACCCCGGCGGGTATGACACGGTCCCGTATTGGTCCCGTAGACGGAGCCGAACCGCGGACGTACCCGAGCGGTACCGAGGGCGGCTATCAGCCGCACCGAAAGTGCGTTTGACCAATGCAAAAACTGGTCTCGCCAAGCCGCCTACCAGCGCGATTCCGAACAGCCGTTCAGGCGCGTAGAAAACTTCCAAACTAGCTACGCGGGTTCGATTCCCGTCGCCCGCTCCACACCGACCCGCGGAACGCCCGCGCGACTCCACCGGCCCCACGTTCATTTCGGCTCGTAGCCACCCGCGAGGTGGCGCCGCGGGTGTGAAATTGTGCTCATGCCTGCTGGCCCGATCGGCGGGGCTCGGGAGCGCCCACCGATGACCGCGGGGACGATCCTGGCCGCGGTGGGCGTGGCATTCGCCTTCGCCATCCCGGCCATCGATCCCCGACTGCTCACCTTGAGTCTGGCCGCGGTCAGCCGCGGTCTGGACGTGCCGTCGGGCCACCTCGGTTTCCTGGCCGGCGCCGCAACGCTGGTCATGGCCTTCTCGGTGCTGGCGGTGGGCAACCTCGGCGATACCTACGGGCTCAAACGGCTGCTGCGCTACGGGCTGCTGGCCAACATCGTCGTGGCGTTGCTGGCCGCGCTGTCGCCCAACTACCCCGTCCTGCTGGTGCTGCGCATCGCCGACGGCCTGGCGCTGACGGCGCTGGCCGGACTGTCTCTGGCGCTGCTGACGGTGTCGGTCCCGCCGACGGTGCGCCCGGTGGCCATCGGCATCGTCATGGCCACCGATGCGATCCTCTACGGGGTGAGCCCGCTCGTCGGTGGGTGGCTGGTCGGGCTTCTCGGGTGGCGGGGACTGTTTCTGGTGTCCCCGATGCTGGCGCTGGTGGCGCTGCTGTTGACCGCGCGCTATGCGGTCGAGTCGCCGCGCCAGCCGGCCGGTGGCGTCGACACCGCCGGCGTGGCGCTGTTCGGGGTGGCGCTGGTGGGTCTGACCTACGGCATGAGCTCGGCGCAGAACGGCTTCGGGTCGCCGCATGCGTGGCTGTCGCTCGCCGCGGCGGGCGTGGCCCTGGCGGCCTTCGTGCGCCATGAACGCCGAACGCAGCACCCCGCCCTGGATCTGGGGTTGTTCGCCCGGCCGGGATTCGTGGTGGCGTTGCTGACCGTGATGACCATCGGGTTCCTGTCCGGCGGATTCAGCCTGGTGCTGGGCCAGTTCGGCGGGGTGATTCTGCGGCTGTCGGCCCAAGAGATCGGGATGGTGTATCTGCCGGGCACCGTGCTGCTCGCGGGGCTGAGCATCGTCGCCGGGCATCTGGTCGCCAAGTACAGCGCGCGCCCGGTGTTGGTCACCGGCTTGTTGGTGATGGCCGGCAGCGGTCTGCTGGTGGCGCTGACCGCCGCACCCACGATGGCGGTGTGGGTGCTGGTGCTGGCCACCGTGCTGCTCAATCTGGGCTCGGACCTGGCCTCCACCCCGGCCTCGGACACCGTGCTGTCCTACGCCCCGCCCGACGGGGCCGGGTCGGTGTCGGCCATGCGCTCCACGTTCGGAACGGCCGGCTCCGCACTGGGCCCGACGATCTACATCGTGCTGTTCAACGCGTTCTTCCACCGCGAGTGGCTGGCCGATGCGCAGTCACGCGGGATATCGGCCCAGCAAGCCCAGCACCAGGTCGACGCGGCGCGCAGCTCGCTGGCGCACGGCCCGGGTCTGCCTGGATTGGACCCGCATCTCACCCACCAGGCGTCCACCCTGACGCTGGACTGGGACTTCAGCAACGGGGTCCGACTCACCATGCTGGCGGTCAGCGCCGTGCCGGCGGCCCTGGCGATCGTGGCGTACTTCGTGATGCCGCGACGCTCGTGACCTCCGGGCCGCCGACCGGCTCCGGGATTCGGGCCGAATTCAGGCTGGTACCGGTCCCGCGAGCGCGATCCGCACCAGCCTTCCCTGGTCACCCGTGTCGTACACCAGCTGGTACAGGTTCCCGTCGGGTCCCTGGGCCAGCACCACGGTGGGGCCGGCGTCCGGGTCGAAGGTCTGCGGATCACCGCACATCGTCAGGGCGGCGTCGCAGGTAAGCACCTTGATCCAGCCCTGCACCTCGTCGGCGATGAACACCTTGTCCTGATAGCCCACGCCGAGCTGGCCGCCGGTGTAGAGCAGCCCCGCGGTGATGGCCGCCCCGGCGCCGCGGGGATAGGTGTAGATCGGGTCGGTCTGGCCGGCGCAGTCGCTGGTGCACAGGCCCTCGGAGTCGGGCCAGCCGTAGTTGCCGCCCGCGGTCACCAGGTTCAGCTCCTCGAACAGCGACTGGCCGACGTCGGCGACCAACAGATCGCCGTCGGCGGTGAACGACATCCGGAACGGGTTGCGCAGCCCGTAGGCCCAGATCAGCGGGTGCGCCCCCGGCCCGAAGTCGGGGTTGTCCGACGGGACGGTGCCGTCGGGGTTGATCCGCAGGATCTTGCCGTAGACGTTGGTCAGGTCCTGTCCGTTGGGCGCGTAGAGGTCGTCGCCCTTGCCCCAGTAGAGCTTGCCGTCCGGGCCGAACGCCAGCCCGCCGCCGCGGTGATAGAGCGCCACGGTGTCCGGGGTTTCGTAGAGCACCATCTCCGAGTCCGGGGCGGCGGTGTCGCCGACGACGGTCAGCCGCGACAGCCGGTCGTGGATCTCGGCGGTGGTGTAGGCGACGTAGAGGTATCCGTTGTCGCTGAACTGCGGGTCCAGGGTCATCCCGCTGATGCCGCGCTCGAAGGCGTTGTTGACCGACAGCGTGATCAGGGGCTGGTCGAGCACGGTGCCGTTGTCGACGATCTTGATCGCACCGGTCTTCTCGGCGAGCAGGACCCGCCCGTCGGGCAGGAACCGGAAGTCCACCGGCTGGTGCAGACCGGCGGCGACGACCGTCCGCTGCGATCCGATGAACACGGTCTCGGTCGTCTTGTGGCCGCGGTTGCCGAGCAGGCCGAAGGTGAACAGGCTGATCAGTCCCTGGACACCGTGGATGTGGAACCCGCTGCGGGCGTCGCTGACCGTCACGATGAAGCTGTCCTGGCCCGCGTACGTCGGGCCGGGCGTGTAGACGAAGGATCCGTCGCTGTCGATGTCGACCGTGCCGTTGGCGGGCTTGGTTGCGGTGTACCTCAGCGTCGAGGAATCGGGGTCGACGGGGTGCAGGCTGCCGAGGATCGTGTCGCCGACGGGGATGTCCTCCGAGGGATCGTGGCTGAGTGTCGGTGTCACGTTGTTGAAGAACGCGTTCACCGGGGCAGCGGCGGTCGAGCTGTCCGCGGCCTCGGCCGGGGGGTCGACCGTGCTCGCGGCCGGGGACGTGGTTGATACGCGTTGTGTCCGTTGGGGTTCGGCGACCGCGGGGTCGGCCTCGTCATCGGCGCCGATATCGGTGCCGATGACGGGTTGGACGTCCTCCAGTGGTGCGGGATCCACCTCGGAGGAGTCGGCATCGAGGGACTCGTCGACGGCTTCCTCGACCTCGGCGTCGGCCTTGATGTCAACCTCGACCTCGTCGACCCCAGCCTCGTCGACCCCAGCCTCGTCGACCTCAACGTCGTCGGACTCGGCCTCCTCGGCCTCGGCGTCGTCGACGGCAGCCTCCATGGCCGCCTCGACATCGGCGTCGGTGTCGGATTCCGCGTCGGTGCCTGTGCCGGTCCCGGAGTCCCTATCGGAGTCCGTGTCGGCATCGCTGCCGTCCGACGCGACGTCAGCGGCACCCCTCGACGCCGCAGACGTTGCGGAGTCCACGGACGATGTGGACGCCGAGGACACCGACGCCGACACCGAGGACGCCTTCGAGGATGACCCGCCGCCGGCCCTCGACGTGCTCGCCGCCGACGTCGAGCCACCCCCCGCCGAGGAGTCGGACGCGTCCGCGGAGGCCACCGCCGTCCCACTGGCGATCGCCGCGCCGACCCCCAGCGCGAACGCCAGTCCGCCGACCCGTCCGACATAGCGCGCGTACCCGGCCGAATCCGTCGCCGCTGCCGATTTCCCCATGTCACGCCCCCTTTTTACGAGGCGACCCGTGACCCCCCGGCGCGGCCGCCCTCTGGGGGGCACTCTATGCCCCGAGTTTGCCGGCCACGTCGTTTCCAGACCAGCGGTCACAAACTCGCGAACCAGCCGCTGCGGACACGCTCTGGGGAGGTCGAGGCAACCTCGACGGCCGCGGGGGTTGGGCACAGACGTGTTGACTCCGAGGTCGCGCGTGGCGCCAACCCCCGCTACTCCAGGGGGTCAGATTTGGTGGTTTTGCCACCCCTGGTGCTGCCACTGGATCTCGGGTCGCAGATTGTTCAGGTTGTTCAGATCATGATTGAACGGCTGAACCTGTGCGACCTGCCCGAGACCATTGCCGATCTCCGGTGCGGCGTTGCTGGTGGCAGCCAAACCGACCGCGGCAGAGCCCGCGATGGCCAGAGCCGCCGCCGGAACGGCGACGTAGCGGCTCACCCGACGGGTGAATGCGTTGGACATGATTTCCCTCCCACAAGCGGTGCGTTTCAGGTTGTCGGCGCCATACCGGCACGATCAAAGTGTGCCGACCTCACCACCGATTCGGCATCGGCCGATCGGCCGGTAGTCGGGACGACATCGTTGTCCCCCGGCCGGGGGACACGGACAACGGCCGCGGCGAAGGTTCCCGGCGTCCCGGTGCCGAACGGGCGACTGACGACATCGGGGCTCTGGAGATATCGGGGATCTGGCGCTCGCCGAATGATCAAACCGCCGTGCCCCCGCACCCCGGCAGATACCGTGGGACCGCACGGAGACGGGCCAGCGATCGGCGGGACGCGCGATGACCGATGTCAGGCCCCCTCAGCCGGCCCCCACCCCCGGGGGCCCGAGGCTGGGGCGCTCCCTGGGTGCACTCGACGGGCTGAACTTCTTCCTGGCCGACGTGCAGTCGGGGCTCGGCCCGTTCCTCGGTATCTACCTGCTGACCGTTCCGGGCTGGGATCCCGCCGATATCGGCCTGGTGCTGACCGTCGGTGGACTGGTGGGGTTGGCGGTGCAGACGCCGATCGGTGCGTTCATCGACAAGACCGTGCACAAGCGCAGCCTGATCGTCGCCGCCGCCGTGGTCACCGCCGTCGGCGCGGTGATGATCACCGTCAACCCGAGCTATCCGGTGATCACCGCGGCCCAGGTGGTCACCGGTGTGGCCGGGGCGGTGTTTCCGCCCGCGATCGCCGCGATCGCGCTGGGTCTGGTCGGCGCGGCGGCCTACACCTACCGCACCGGCCGGATGGCGGCGTTCAACCATGCCGGCAACGTGGTCGGCGCCGTGGTCTTCGGGGTGGCGGGCTATCTGATCACCATCAAGGCGGGGTTCTGGTTCGCCGCCGCGGTCAGCGTCCTGGTGGTCGTCGTGACGCTGATGATCAACCCCCGGTTGATCGACAACGACGTCGCCCGGGGACTGACGCCGGGACCGGTCGCCGATCACCGCGTCAAGCGTCCGTCGGGTTTCGGTGTCCTGCTCACCTCGCGCGCGCTGCTGGCGCTGTGCGCGGCGGCCCTGCTCTGGCAGCTGGCCAACGGCGCCATGCTGCCGCTGACCGGCCAGGAGCTCGCGCTGGAGAACGTCAAGCAGGGCACCGTCTATCAGGCGGCGCTGATCATCGTCGCGCAGCTGGTGATGATCCCGATGGCGATGATGATCGCGCGGCACGGCAAGGACTGGGGGCGCAAGCCGATCTTCCTGGCGGCCTTCATCGTTCTGCCCATCCGCGGGATCATGTTCACCTGGTGGGACCAGCCCTACTACATCATCTCGGTTCAGATCCTCGACGGGATCGGCGCCGGGATCTTCGGTGCGATGTTCATCCTGGTGATCGCCGACCTGACCCGGGGCACGGGCCATTTCAACCTGGCGCTGGGCGCGGCCACCACCATCCAGGGCATCGGCGCCGCGCTCAGCCCCACCCTGGCCGGGTTCGTCGCGGTCGCGGCGGGATTCCACGTCTCGCTGTTCGTGCTGTCGGGCATCGCGGTCCTGGCGCTCGTCGTGTTCGTTCTCGGCGTGCCCGAGACCGCGGGCATACCCGACACCGTCGCGGGCGAAGCGCCACGGCCCCCCGGGCCCTGACCCGCACCGGGACGTCGCCGCCGTCTTACCGGCAGAGACTGCACATTCTGCGGGACCTCACAGCAGATTCGCAGCGCATCCGGCGGGTGGCGGAGTACGGCTCGTAGGTGGGGACGTCACCGCGGGGACCGCGGCGGTCCGACTGTCGCGGCAGCCTCCGGTCGCCGGCGTGCCGACGCGTCGATCGAGAAGAGGGCACATGAACATCGGCAGGCACAGAATCAGACGATGGCAGGCCGTGGTCGTCGGCGGGTCCGCCTTGGTCCTGACCGTGGCCAGTTGCGCCTCCGACTCGACCCAGTCGTCCTCGACGTCGACCTCCGCGCCGGCGGACACCACGACCACCACCGTCTCCGAGGCGGCGGCCGCCCCCGTCACCGTGCAGCTCAACCGGGAACCCTCCGGCACCGCGACGCTGAGCTGGGACCCCGATTCCAGGATGGTCAGCGCCACGCTGCACATGCAGGGTTTCACCCCGGGCAGCAGCCACGCCATGCACATCCACGAGGGCGGGTGCGCCAGCCCGGGCAAGGTGCTGGTGCCGTTCCCCGACGTGACGGCCAACGAGAGCGGGGCGATCGACACGACGGTCACCAGCTCCCAGCCGGCTCCCGACGGCCTGGCCGGCGGCACCCTGCTGAACATCCACCTGGCCCCGTCGGACCAGCTGGGCAGCCCGGATTCGCTGGGCTTCACGTCGATCTCGTGTTCGGACATCACCCCCGCCGCGGCACCGGCGTCCACGGAGCTGACCATGACGGCACCACCGTCGGGTCCGCAGCCGGAGGGGTCGGCGACGCTCGCGTTCGACCCCGGCGCCAGGACGCTCACCGTGTCCGTCACCGCGAACGGCCTCGCCGCGGGAAGCGACCACGCCGAGCACATCCACCTCGACTCGTGTAGCGCCCAGGGCGCCGTCCACTTCCCCCTCAACGACCTGGTCGCCTCGGCCGACGGCACCGCGGAGGCCACCACGGTGATCCCGAACGTCGACCAGGCACCGCCGGACTCCGGCTGGTACGTCAACGTCCACCTCGGGTCGGCCACCCAGATCGAGCAGGACGGCAACCCGACCCTGTACTTCCAGCCGATCCTGTGTGGAGACGTCGGCCAGTAGCCGATGCGGGCCAGGATGCCTGCCCGCCCTACAGGGGACTGGCCGCCGGTGCGGTGTCGGAGTCGGCGTCGGAGTCGCGGCGCTGCCACGGCCACCGGCCGGTCATCTCCACCTCCAGCGAGAAACTCAGGAACGTTCTGATCGCCACGATCCCGGCGAGCAGCCCGACGCTCTGCGCGGTCGGCGTGATGGCGACGGTCTTGATGATGTCGGCCGCCACCAGGAATTCCAGTCCGAGCAGGATCGCCCGGCCGAGCTGCTCGCGGAAGTCGCGGTAGGCGGTGCCGGTCCCCTTTCGCGCCCGCGTCACCGCGACGCCGGCGGCGAACGCCCCGCCCAGCGCGATCACGGCGACGCCGACGCCGTCGATCACCGTTCCGACCAACTCGACAGACTCGATGAAGCTCATGCCCGGCACGCTAATCCGCTGCGCCGCGGTTTGGGCCGCGGATCGGGCGCGGCGCCCCGATCAGCCGGCCAGGGCCGAATCCACCCAGCTGCGCAGCGCCGCCACCGGTGCGGCCCCGGACTGGCGGGCCAGCACCCGCCCGTGATCCATCAGCAGCAGGGTGGGCACGGCACGCACCTCGAAACGCTGCGAGAGCCCCGGTGCGGTGTCGACGTCGACCTTGACCAGCTTCAGCGTCCCGGCCCGCTCTGCGGCCAGCTGCTCCAGCGCCGGGCTCACCATCCGGCACGGGCCACACCAGGTGGCCCACAGATCGACGAGCACCGGCACCGAGGCGGACTCGACGACCTCGGCGAAGTCGCCGTCGCTCGCGGAGGTGATCCATGGCAACCACTGCCGGCACTTGCCACAACGCGGCTTGCCGGCGCCGCCGGCGGGGACGCGGTTGCGCTGCCCGCAGTGCGGACACGTCACGGTGCTCGATTCCATGGACCCATTCTCGTCGCAGCGGCCCACCCGCGGGGCGGTGTTCGCCATCCCGGCCGCTGACCGGGTGTCCCGCCGGGTGCCCGCCTGGGGTGCTGGCGCGAGGTGCACACCACGGTCGTGGTTGCCGGCGGTGGACGCGAAAGCGGCGACCCTGACGTCCATCTCGGCGTAGCACGCCGGAGAGCCCCCCGGGAGGACCCTGCCCGGGAACCCCACCGCAGAGCCCCGGTGGCTTTGGGCCCCGCCGCCATATCCGGGTGCCCCTTGCGCGGTCGCGGCGGCGGGCGAACCATCGGTATCGGGCGACAACCACGCAGACACCGGCAGACGAAGGAGTCCACCATGAAGGCGACGATCGGTGATTGGCTGGTGGTCAAGAGCGCGACCACGGGCAAGTCCGAGCAGCGCGGCCTCGTCCTGGAGACCCACGGCGCCGACGGGTCACCGCCGTTTCTGGTGCGCTGGCTCGACAGCGGCCACGAGGCCCTGATGTACCCGGGCCCGGACGCCGTCGTGCTCACCGCCGAGGAGATCCGGGAGGCCGACGAGCGGGCCGAGGCGCGGGCGATGGCGGTGCAGGACGTGATCCGCCAGCACCCTCACTGATCCGGCACCGAACCGGCACTGAACCGGCACCGATTCGGCGACCGGAGCGCGGATCAGCCCAGCGCGGATGCGTGCAGCTCGCCGAACGCCGTGTCGATCTCCTCGGCCAGCCCGGCCACCCCGGGCAGGGCGTGCGGGTCGGTGCACAGCCCGATGCCGATGTCACCGGCGCACGAGACCGCCGAGATCCGCAACGCATGGTGCACCGCCGGCTCCGACGACGAGAACAGGTGGCGCACAGCGCGTCCCGCCACGCCCACCGGGCTCGGCGGGCCCGGGACGTTGGAGATGGCCACCCCGAACTCCCGCGCGCTGCCGGCCAGCCGCTGCGCGGCGGCACCGACGTGGTGCAGCCGGCCCAGCGCGTGGAAGAGGTCGAACAGCTCCTCGGCGTCGCCCAGCCGCTTGCGTTTGGCGGTCTCGGCGCGGATCAGATCCAGCCTCCTGAGCGGGTCGGACTCGGCCAGTGGCAGATCGACGTTGATGAAGGAATCCCGGTTGCCCAGTTCAGCGGCCGACTCGTCGCGGTGGTGCAGGCTGACCGGCACCTGGGCCCGCAACCGGTGCAACGCGGTCCCGCCGGCGCTCAGCCACGCGCGCAGGCCGCCGGCGACCACGGCGAGCAGAACGTCGTTGACGGTGGCGTGGTCGGGCCGCGTGGCGCCGATCTCCTTGAGCTGCGCCAGTGGCGCCACGGTGAAGGCGAGTTCGCGGGCCACGCCGACGCGCCGGTCGAACGGCGAGGCCGGGCCGGGCCGCGCGAGTTCGCGCAGCACCGCCTCGGGCATCCGGCGGGCCTCGGTCAGCCGCGACGGTTCCGGGGCCGTGCGCAGGCCGGCGGCGGGGTGCCCGCGGCGCTCCCCGCGATGATCGAGCTGCCGGTCGAACAACACCGCGTCGAGGAAGCGCATCCCGGCGATGCCGTCGGCCATCGCGTGGTGGATCCGCACCGCGATCGCCTCGCGGCCGTCGTCGAGCGGCCCGATCACATCGACGGTCCACAGCGGCCGTCGACGGTCGAGGTGCTCGGCCATCAACTCACCGACGACACGCCACAACTGCGCGCGGGTGGCCGCCGCCGCGATGCCACGGCGCCGGACGTGGGCGGTGATGTCGAACCCGGTGTCGGGCACCCAGCACGGACCGTCGGCACCGTCCACGACGCGCTGGGTGGCCCGGGGCTGGCCGGCGAGGCGTTCGGCCACCCCGGCGCGCAGTCCGTCCAGGTCCAGGGGCTCGTCACCCGGGTCGAGCAGCACCAGTTTGAGGGTGTGCCCGGTGATGGCCGACGACTCCAACCCCAGGATGCGCGCGTCGTCCTCGGACAGCTTCTCGCCACCGTCCCCGGCCATCGGATCAGTATGCCCGGAACCCGGCCTTTGCGGGCTGTCAGGGCACAGCCCGCACGGCTATTCGGGATGCCTGTCGTCCGCGGCCGCGACCGTCTGCTTTACGCTGTGGCCGAACCGATCAGCGAAGGAGACGAGGATGGCCTGGTTTCTCGCCCTGCAGGGCTCGTCCACCGCAAGCCAGCAATCGTCGGCCCACGAACTGCAGGACGGGGTCGACCTCGACCGGCTGGCGCAGGACATGATCGGCGCCGCGTCGCGCGACGGTGTGGTGGCGGTCCCGGCGATGTTGCCGCAGAACAGCAAGCGTAAACAGCGCGCCACGCTCTACATCCGGCCCGCCGCGTGGGGCATGTGGACGTTCTATCAACTCTCCGAGGACGACCGGCGCGATCTGGCCAAGGAGAACCCGGTCCTGCACGCCCTCACCCACGCCGCGAACCAGCAGCGCGCACAGGCCGGCGGGGTGAACCCGCTGGGCGGCCCGCTGCAGCCGGGGAACCGGCCCGGCCGCCCCTGAGGCCTACTCCGGTTCAGCCGGCGACGACGTCGCCGTACCGCGGGCAGTAGGTCTGCACCGCGCCGCGCACCAGATCGGCGGCCTGTCCGTCCGCGAGACCGGCGTCGGACAGGCCGGTGATCAGGCCGCTGCGGATGGCGGCGTCGTCGGCACCCTGCGATACCCCCGCGGCGATGTGGTTGCACATACCCCTGCCCGCTTCGCCCGCGGCCTGGGTCGAACTGAACTTGACTCCCAGATGTGTGGCGATGTCGACGAATTGGTCGTCGTCGGTGTCAGCGCCGGCCACGGCCGCCCCGAGCATCGCGGCCACCATCGCGGTGGTGGCGGCGATCGTCCCGGCGGCCGTGCGCGCCGTCCTGCTCTTCGAGAACAATGACGCTCCTTGATCGGCTGGCCGCGCTCGAGGCTAACAAGACCCACCCCGGATGCGGGGCCTCCCCGTCCGCCCGTCACGGAACGGTGTCGATTCGATGCCGATCGGTCTCCGGGCGGCTGTCGCTCCGGCCGGAACCGTACATTCGTGGCACAGAACGTGTTTCGTCGAGAGCCACAGCGTCAGGACCCGGCGCACGACGACCACGTCCGTTCCCGTCTGGAGGCGTGGTGCGCAGTACTTCCTTTGCCCGCATGTCGCCGGCGGTCTCGGGCACCTGTGTCCCCGCATTCGAGGCCGTGCGCGCCGCCTTCACCGACAACTTCGCCGAGCGCGGCGAGGTCGGCGCGGCCGTCGCGGTGTGGGTCGACGGCGAACTGGTGGTCGACCTGTGGGGCGGTTCGGCCGACGCGACCGGACGACGCCCCTGGCGCCAGGACACCCTGGCCAGCATCTTCTCCGGCACCAAGGGACTGACCAGCACCTGCGTGCACCTGCTGGCCGACCGCGGCGAACTCGACCTCGCCGCGCCGGTGAGCCGCTACTGGCCCGAATTCGGCCAGGCCGGCAAGCAGGACATCACCCTCCGCATGGTGATGGGTCACCGCTCCGGGGTGATCGCCCCCCGCGCGCGGATGCACTGGAGCGACACCACCGACTGGGACTCGGTGTGCCGGGCCTTGGCGGCCGCCGAACCGTGGTGGCGTCCCGGGACCGCGCAGGGCTACCACATGGTCAGCTTCGGCTTCATCCTCGGCGAGGTGGTGCGCCGGGTCACCGGCCGCAGCCTCGGCCAGTACCTGCGCACCGAGATCGCCGAGCCGCTGGGCGCCGACATCCACATCGGGCTGCCCGCCGCCGACCACGCGCGCTGCGCGGACATGGTGGACAAGCCGCACATCCGCGACGTGCTCGCCGTCGGCCGGGCACCCGCCGACCCGGTCTCGCTGGACGAGCACCCGATGGCCGGGCTCGCCGCGGCGATGGGGTTCGTGCCCGACGACGAGCTGGGGTCCCACGACATCACCCGGTGGCGGTCGGCGGAGTTCCCCGGCACCAACGGCCACGTCTCGGCGCGAGGCATGGCGACCTTCTACAACGCGCTGGCCCAGGGCAAGCTGCTGTCCCGGGAGTACCTGGACACCGTGCGGGAGTCCCAGGGCGGATTCGACCCCGACGTGGTGCTCGGCGCACGGGTCGCCGATCACGGCTGGGGGCTGGGGTACATGCTCAACCAGCGCGGCGTCGCCGGACCCAACCTGCGCAGCTTCGGCCACGGCGGGTCCGGTGGTTCGTTCGCGTTCGTCGATCCGGAGCACCGGATCGGCTACGCCTATGTGATGAACCGGTTCGACGCCACCAAGTGCAATGCCGACCCGCGCTCGGTGGTGCTGTCCGACGCGGTCTACGACGTGCTGGGTGTGGCCCGCCGGGCGAGCTGACCCCGCACCGCTCCCCCGATCGCGCCCCGGTCGCGCCCCGATCGCGCTCGGCGAAACCACCCTTTCCTGTGGGTACGCTGGACGCCATGAACGGCGTTCTGCTGGTCCTCATCGTCCTGGTCGTCGCGGCGATCGTGCTGGCCGTCTGGAGTTCCTCACGGGCCTCGCAGCGGCGCAACGAAGCCTCCCTGGCCGACGCCAAAGCCGACGCGCGGCGCGTCATCGACCGGCTGGGCGGGCAGGTGATCAACCTGACCGGCACCGACGACGCCTCCAAGCAGGCCCTGGCCGACGCCTCGGAACGCTTCACCGCCGCCGGCGCGCAGATCGAGCAGGCCGCCACCGCCAAGCAGGCCCTGCTGGCCAAGGAGAGCGCACTGGAGGGCCTGTACTACGTGCGGGCGGCGCGCAGCGCGATGGGCATCGACCCGGGCCCCGAGTTGGAGACCCTGGCCGGGCAACGGGCGGCCGGCAGCGTCACCGAGGACCGCCGGGTGCAGTTCGAGGGCCGCGAGATCGAGGCCTCGCCGGGGCCCTCGGCGCGCACCCCGAACTACTACCCCGGCGGCCGGGTGGCCGGCCGGCCGGTGCCCGCCGGCTGGTACTCCGAGCCGTGGTGGAAGCCGGCACTGGTCGCCGGCGCCTGGGGTCTGGGGTCGGTGCTGCTGTTCGACGCGCTGTTCTCGGGCATGCACGGCAGCGGCTACGAACAGGGTTTCGCCCAGGGCTATGACCAGGGTTTCGATCAGGGCATGGATCCGGGTGTCGACCAGAACGCCGACATGGGCGCCGATCCCGGCGGGTTCGACGGCGGCGGGTTCGACGGCGGCGGGGATTTCGGCGGGTTCGGCGACTTCGGTTTCTGAGGCCCGACACATCGCAGTCGACCGCGCCGTCTCGCGGTGTCAGTTCCGCACGGGAGCCGCGGCGAGCCAGTCGTCGATCGCCGCGGCCACCAACGACGGCGCCTCGACCGGGGCGAGGTGGCCGACGTCGTCCAGCATCGTCAGCGGGGCGGCGCCCGGCAGGGCCCGCTGCAGCCGCAGCGCCTGCTCGGCCGGAATCCAGGGGTCGGCCCGTCCCCAGCCCAGGGCCACCGGACAGCGCACCCGGTCCAGGCGTTCGGCGATCGGGCGGGTGTGCTCGCTGCGCAGCGCGGCGATCTGGCGGTAGAAGGCGGCCTGACCACCGACCTGATCACCGCCGTCGGTCCAGGGCCCGGTGAGGGCGTCGACCCAGTCGGGCCCGAGCCGATGGCGGGCGGCTCCGCCGATGTACTCGCGGACCAGCGCCGCGTGCAGCCCGGCGGGCAGCGCCGCGAACACGGCGCCGTGCTCGGCGACGAGCCGGAAGAACGCCGACCCCCACGGTTCGAGGACGACGGGATCCCAGAGGTACATCCCGGCGTAGTCGCGGTGGTGCAGCAGGTGTGCGCCCAGCGCGACGGCGCCGCCGATGTCGTGGGCGACCACGTGGGGCCGCTGCAGACCCCAATGGTCGAGCAGCCGCGCGAACCGGGACATCTGTGCGGCCAGGTCGACGGGCACCGCGGGGTCCTTGGGGGCGGCCCCGTAGCCGGGCATGTCCCACAGGAAGACCCGGTAGCCGGCGCCGAGCCGGGCGGCCACGTCGGCCCACACCCGCGCCGACCACGGTGTCCCGTGGCAGAACACCACGTCCCCACGTGCGCCGGGGCCGCCGAGGGTGTAGGTCATCACCGTCGCGCCGTCGACCTCCAGGGGACGTCCCGCGGGCAGGAAGCCGATCGTCGAGTCCATGCCGGCAAACCTAGAACTTCAGGTCCACCTGAAGTCAACCGCGTCGGCCGCGGGACAATCGCCGCATGAGGATCGGAGAGGCCGCGCGCCGTGTCGGGGTCGCCACGCACGTGCTCAGGCACTGGGAGGAGGTCGGCGTCGTCGTACCGGACCGCAGCGCGGCGGGCCACCGCGACTACACCGACGAGCACCTGCACCGCCTGCGCATCCTGCGGGCGTGCCAGGGCGTCGGCATGCCGCTGGCCGAGATCCGCCTGCTCCTGCACCGCGACGAGCCCGGACGGACCACGGTGATCGAGCGGCACCTGTGCGCGATCCAAGGGCGGCAGGCTCAGCTGGCGGCCGCCGAACGCTTCCTCACCCACGTGGTGGACTGCCGACACGACCTGGTCACCCGGTGCCCGGAGTGCAGCGCCTACGGCGACCCCGCAACCCCGGTCGACGGGTAGGGGTGTCGCGGCGGCGGCCTCAGCGCTGACAGGTGGGGCACCAGAACAGATTGCGCCCCTCCAGCTCCTCGGTGCGCACCGCGGTGCCGCACACCCGGCACGGTTCGGCGGCGCGACGGTAGACGTAGGTGCGGGGCCGGCCCTGCCGATACGAGGGCGCGCCGTGGTCGTGTTCGGGGCGGACCACGACGATCTTCCCGCGGCGCACCCCCACCGTCATCAGCGCCACCAGGTCGGCCCACAGCGCGTCGAACTCGGCGCCGGTGAGCGCGGTACCCGGCCGGTGCGGGTCGATACCGTGCCGGAACAGCAGCTCGCTGCGGTAGACGTTGCCGACTCCGGCGATCACCGTCTGATCCATCAGCAGCGCACCGATGGGTCTGCGCGACTTACTGATTCGTTTCCACGCCGCCTCCGGGTCGGCGTCGGGGCGCAGCGGGTCCGGCCCCAGCCGGGCCACCACGTCGGCCACCTCCGCGGCCTCTATCACCTCGCACAGGTTGGGCCCGCGCAGGTCGGTGCCGTACTCGCCGCCGATCATGCGCATCCGGACCTGACCGACCGGATCCGGCGCGCCGGCCGACTCCGACAGCGCGAACTCGGTGAACGTCCCGTACAGCCCGAGGTGAACGTGGACCACCTTGCCGCCCTGATAGCGGTGAAACAGATGCTTGCCCCAGGCGTCGGCCTTCTGCAGCACGCGCCCGTCGACGGCGGCCGCACCGTCGGTGAACCGGCCCTGCGGGCTGCCCACCCGCACCGGGGCGCGGCCGAAGCGGCGCTGGTGCAGCCGGGCCAGCCGGTGCAGGGTGTGCCCCTCGGGCATCGGTCAGGCGCCGGGCACCGCGGGCGGCACGTGCGTCTGCTCGTACTCGGCGAGGATGTCGATGCGGCGCTGGTGCCGCGGCGCCTCGGACCACTCGGCGGCCAGGAAGGCGTCGACGATGGCCAGCGCCTCCTCCGTGGTGTGCATCCGCCCGCCGATCCCGATCAGCTGGGCGTTGTTGTGCTGGCGGGCCAGCTCGGCGGTCTCGGTGCTCCACGCCAGGGCGCAGCGCGCACCGGGCACCTTGTTCGCCGCGATCTGCTCGCCGTTGCCCGAGCCGCCCAGGACGAGGCCCAGGCTGCCGGGGTCGGCCACCGTCCTGACCGCGGCGGCGATGCAGAAGGCCGGGTAGTCGTCCTCGGCGTCGTACGTATAGGCGCCGCAGTCGATGGGCTCGTGGCCGCCGGCGGTCAGGTGTTCGATGATGGCCTGCTTGAGTTCATATCCGGCGTGGTCGGACCCGAGGTAGACGCGCATGGCGATCACCCTACTGCCCGCCGGGGACCGGCCCGCGCGTCGCCACCAGCCCGTCGACCAGCAGCTCGAGCAGTCGGCGCCGCTGCTCTTCCGAGGTGGCCGCCAGCGAGATCCCCAGCAGGCCGGTCACCACGTCCTCGGCGCGGACATCGGCACGCAGGCTGCCCTCGTCGATGCCGGCCGCCAGAAGCGACTCGACGGCGCCGATGATGTCGGCGCGTGTCCGGCTCCGCGAGACCGAGCCGGAATCGAGGACCGCGCGCAGGGATTCGGCCATGCCCTGCTTGGCGGCGACGAACCGGGCGTAGCGCTCCATCCAGCGCCGCAACGCCACCACCGGCGGGTTGCGGCGCAGCAGCTCGGCGGCCGCGGCCGACACCTCGGCGAGCTCGGCGCGGTAGACCGCCTCGACGAGCGCCTCACGGTTGGGGAAATGCCGGTAGAGCGTGCCGATGCCCACGCCCGCCGACCGGGCGACGGCCTCCAGCGACACCGGCCCGTCGGCGGCGGCGAAGGCCTCGGCCGCCGTCCGCAGCAGCAGCTCGCGGTTGCGGCGGGCGTCCGCCCGGGTGGGCGCCGGCGTCGACTCGGACAAAGCGGAGGATCCTCCGATTCTGTTACGGTGAAGGAAAGCGGAGGCTCCTCCGCATCGTCAGTATGGCACGACGGGAGCATCATGGACCCCGCCCGACGCCCCGGCGGCACCGGCCGCATCGCGGGTCATGAGGTGGCCCGCATCGGTTACGGCGCAATGCAACTCGAACACGGCACCGCCCAGGAGGCCGCCGTCGTGCTGCGCCGCGCGATCGAGTGCGGCGTCGACCACCTCGACACCGCCCCCTTCTACGGCGGCGGCGAGGTCGACCGGCGCATCCGCGCCGCGCTGGCCCCCTACCGCGAGGACCTCGTGATCGTGAGCAAGGTCGGCGCCGTGCACGTTCCCGGGGGCCGGGTTCCGCTGGCCGCCGCGCAGAAGCCCGCCGAGCTGCGCGCCGCCGTGGAGAGCGAGCTCGCCGAACTGGGCCTGGACCGGATCGCGGTGGTCAATCTGCGCCGGATGGACCTGGGCCCCGGCGTGCTGGCCGAGGGCGACCAGGTCGTCGATCTCGATGACCAGCTGGCCGAGATGGTCGCGCTGCGCGACGAGGGCAAGATCGGGGCGATCGGCCTCAGCGCCGTCACCCCGCAGACGCTGCACCGGGCCCTGCCGGCCGGCATCGTGTGTGTCCAGAACGCCTACAGCCTGCTCGACCGCCGGTGCGAGGACATGCTCCGGATCTGCGCGGGCCACGGCGTCGCCTGGGTGCCGTTCTTTCCGCTGGGGTCGGCGTTCCCGGGGTTTCCCAAGGTCACCGACAACGAGGTGGTGCGCCGCATCGCCGGCGAGCTGGGCGCCACCCCCGCCCAGATCGGGTTGGCCTGGCTGCTGGCCCACTCCCCCGACATCCTGCTGATCGCCGGCACCCGCTCGCCCGCGCACCTGCGGGAGAACCTGCGCTCCGGTGACGTCGCACTGTCGCCGGCCCAGCTGGCCGCGCTCGACGCCGTCCCCGGCGCCGGGTCAGCCGACGGTGATGGCGTCGAGGCGTTCCTTGATGAAGGCCGATGACGTCACCGGCGGCAGCCCCGAGACCTTGCCGACCGGCGGTTGCAGTGGTGTGACCAGCGCGTCGTGGTTGGCCTCGTAGAAGTAGATCAGCGACACCAGATCCTCCTCGGGCGCCTGCGGCTGCGGCGGCAGCACCCGGTGCCGGCCCGACGGCCAGCGCCGTCCGCTCCAGTACTCCAGCAGGTCACCGATGTTGACCGTCAGCGCCCCCGGCTCCCACGGCGCGTCCTCCCAGCCGGCCCCCTCGGAGTAGACCTGCAGGCCGCCGGCACCGGGTTCGCGGTCGAGCACGGTCACGGTGCCGAAATCGGTGTGCGGGCCGATGCGGAACTGGCCGGGTTCGGGTTCACCGACCACGCTCACCGGCGGGTAGTGGTTGATGTTCATCGTCCACGTCGGCCGGTCCGCCAGGGTGACGAAGGGGTTGCCCGCCAGGCCGAGGGCGTGGGCGAACAACGCCAGCAGGTCGTCGGAGACCCGGCGCATCGCCGCGACGTACTCGCTGACCAGGGTCTGCAGTGCGGGCACCTCGGCCGGCCAGACGTTGGGCGCGAACCAGATCCGGTCCACCTCCGGGTCACCGGTGGCGGTCTCGGCACCCAGGCTGAAACTCTCCTTGAGATCCGGGGGCGTCTCGGTGCCCTCGGCGTAGCCGTTGGCCTCCGCGCCGGGCCCGATCCAGCCGTGGCCCCCCACCGGCACCGAGTAGCGGGCCTTGATCTCGTCGGGCAGCGCGAAGAACTCCCGGCTGGCCGCGCGCACGCGGGCCGTCAGCGCGGGGTCCACACCGTGGCCGGTGACGACGATGAAGCCGGCGCGCTGCAGACCCTCGTCCACCGCAGCGGCCACCGCGTCGGCCTCGGAACCTCCGGCGTACCAGCGTGAAATATCAACCGTGGCAATAGCACTCATCACGAAACTCCGATGTCTTCGTTCCACAGAACCGGATTGGCGGCGATGAAGTCCGTCATCATCGCCACGCAGCGCTCGTCGTCGAGCACGGTGACCGCCACCCCGTGCTCGGCCAGCCAGTCATGACCGCCGGTGAACGTCCGCGACTCGCCGATGACCACCGCGCCGATGTTGAACTGGCGTACCAGCCCGCTGCAGTACCAGCACGGCGAGAGCGTCGTGACCATCACGGTGGAGCGGTAGTCGCGCTGGCGTCCGGCCGCGCGGAAGGCGTCGGTCTCGGCGTGCACCGACGGGTCGTCGTCCTGCACCCTGCGGTTGTGCCCGCTGCCCAGCAGCTGCCCGTCGGCGGTGAACAGCGCCGCCCCGATCGGGATGCCGCCCTCCCCGAGGCCCTTTCGGGCCTCGTCGACGGCGACGTCGAGCATCCGGTCGAGCATCTGCTGCGCGGTCATAGCGCCCCGGCGAGCGACGCGCGCTCGGCCTCGATCTTCGACCGGCACAGCACCAGGTAGGACACCGCGGCCAGCACGAAGCCGACGAAGAAGGTGATGTCGCCGATCTCGGGCACCGCGCGCACCACGAACCCGACGAACTTCTCCTGGTTGCAGAAGAACAGCACCGAGACCACCAGCCCGATCAGGAACGACGACAGCCCCGGCCAGTTCGTGTACGAGCGGTCATAGAGGTACCCGGCGATGGGCTGGCCGCGGCGCAGGTACTGATCGGCGAACACCACCCCCAGCCACGGCCCCACCCAGTAGGCGATGAGCAGCAGGAACGCCTCATAGCTGGCGGCGGCGTCGGCCAGCGCCCACCAGGCGATCAGGAATCCGGCCACCCCGAAGAAGACGGTGACCAGGGCGCGGGCGACGTGCGCGGGCAGTTTGATGCCGATCGTCACGAAGGCCATCGCGCCCGAATAGACGTTGATCGAGTTGGCGGCCACGGCACCGATCGCGATGGCCAGCAGGGTGGCGCCGGCCAGCCAGGCGGGCAGCTCACTGGTGAACGCGTCGGTGGGGTTGTCCGACGCCGCGGCGCCGATGGTGACCGAGGCCGCCCCGACGATCTCCAGCAGCGTGCACGACAGGAAAAGGCCGGCGGCGGCGAACAATCCGGTGCGCGCGCCGGACACCGAGGACGGCAGGTAGCGGGTGTAGTCGGCCGCGTACGGGGTCCAGCCGGCGGCGTAGCCGAACGCGGTGCCGACCGTCAGCAGGAAACCACCGAGGCCGCCCACGCCGCCCTCGACGGCCGGCGCGCCGGGGTTGGACTTGCTCAGGATCACCACCGAGGTGATCACGAAGATCACCGCCAGCACCGGGAACGCCCAGCGCTCGAACGCCTGCACCAGGTTGTGACCGAAGAAGGCCAGCGCGGTCTGGACCAGCACCACCAGCACCAGGCCCAGCAGCGGGCCGATGTGGAACAGGGTCGCCAGCGCGAACGCCCCGCTGACGCTGTTGGTGGCGAACCAGCCCACCCCGGCGGTCACCGACATCAGCACCGCGGGTACCGCGTTGCCCTTGAAACCGAATGGCAGCCGGCCCAGCACCATCTGCGGCACCCCGTGCAGCGGGCCGCGGGCCGAGAGCACGTAGTGGGCGACGGCACCCAGCCCGGTGCCCACGACGATGCCCGCCGCCGCCTGCCAGAACGTCATCCCGAAGTAGGAGACCGCCAGCACACCGACGAAGATGGTCGCGAATTCCAGGTTGGGCGACGCCCATGTCCAGAACAGCTGACTGGGCCGCCCGTGCCGGTCCGCCTCGCCGATGAACTCGTTACCGCCGGGTTCGACGGCCACGATCCGGTCGCGGTAGGTGCCGTCGGTGGTGGGTTCGGGCGCTGTCATGCGAAGACTCTGACCCCGGCCGTGCCGCCGTGCAACCGGAGCGCCGGTCAGTCGAACTGCGGCGGCTCGGTGCGGGTGCGCTTGAGCTCCCAGAAGTGCGGATAGGAGGCGAAGATCACCGAGGCGTCCCACAGCTTGCCGGCCTCCTCGCCGCGCGGGATGCGAGAGAGCACCGGGCCGAAGAACGCCACCCCGTTGACGTGGATGGTCGGGGTGCCGACCTCCTCGCCCACGGCGTCCATCCCCTCGTGGTGGCTCTTGCGCAGCTCGACGTCGTACTCGTCGGAGTCGGCGGCCTCGGCCAGCTCGGCGGGCAGGCCCACCTCCGCAAGCGAGGAGGCGATGACGTCGGCGAGATCCTTGTTGTCCTGGTTGTGGATCCGGGTGCCCATCGCGGTGTAGAGCGGGGAGAGGATCTCGTCGCCCTTGAGCTTGTGCGCGGCCATCGCCACGCGCACCGGCCCCCAGGCCTTCTTCATCAGCTCGAGGTACTCCTCGGGCAGCTCGCGGCCCTCGTTGAGCACGGCCAGGCTCATGACGTGGAAGTGGACGTCGATATCGCGGACCTTCTCCACCTCGAGGATCCAGCGCGAGGTGATCCAGCACCACGGGCACAGCGGGTCGAACCAGAAATCGGCGCGGGACTTCTCTGCGGATACCGGAGAGGACATAGGGATGTTTCCTTCGTCGAGGGCTGAACGGGCACGGTTCCATACGGCACAACCGACACACCTCCGGTCGTGTTCCCGCCGGGGTCCAACCACCCGCACCCACCGCCCGGCTTCGTCGAAGTCGGGTCGATCCCGCGGCCCCTGAGTTGAGTTCGCGGCCACCGACCCGTCGGCGCTCAGGGCACCAACAACAGCTTGCCGACGGTCTTGCGCCCCTCCATCTCGGCATGGGCCCGCGCCGTATCCGTCAGCGGATACTCACCGAAGATCTTGACCTCCAGCCTGCCCTCGGCGATCCACGCGAAGAGTTGTTCGGTGCGTTCCCGAAGCTGCGCGGGAGTGGCGATGTGATCGGAGAACACCGCATACCCGATCTTGATGCTCCTGGGTAGGCTCATGATGTCGATGGGACCGGGGCCGCCGAGGACGGGACCGTACCAGCAGAAGGTGCCCGACCGGGCGAGCACGTCGAGCGATCCCTCGAACGTGGTGGGCCCGGAGCCGTCGTAGACCACCTGCACACCCCGCCCCTCGGTGAGCCGCAACGCATCCTCGGCGAATCGGCCCTCGGCATCGACGATCACGTGGTCGGCGCCGGCCGCCGTGGCCGCCGGGACCTTGGCATCCGAGGACACGCGTCCGATGACCCGGCCGCCGCGCAGCTTGACGATCTGGGTGAGCAGCAACCCCAGGCCGCCGGCCGCCGCATGAACGAAGGCGAGGTCACCGGGTTGCACCGGGTAGAAGTCCGTCGCGAAATGGCTCGCGGTGAGCCCTTGCATCATCACTGACGCCGCCACCCGGTCGTCAACCGCATCCGGAATGGGCACCAGAGACGCGACGGGTATCGCGATTCTCTCGGCATAGCTTCCGGGCGCATACGCCCATGCGACGCGCTGACCGACCAACAGGCCGTGTACGCCCTCCCCCAGTGCGAGCACCCGCCCGGCGCCCTCGACTCCGAGGATCTTCGGGTCGGGGACGTCCGTCCACGCCGCCCCCTGACGCACCCCGATGTCCATGAAGTTCACGCCCGCATAGGCGATCTCCACGAGCGCCTCACCCGGACCTGGCGCGGGGTCGGGACGTTCGACGTACTCCAGCACCTCACGGCCGCCGGCCCGTGTCATGACTATGGCCTTCATGGAAACCCCCTTTAAGGAATAATCGATCAACAATGGGTCGGTTTCCGCTAGCGAAGCGCCCGCATCGCCATATCGGCCAGACCGGCCAGGGTTGCGGGGTCGGCGCCGCCCCGTCCGGCCACACGGATACCCGAAATGTTCGCGATGAGAAACCGGGCCACAGCGTCGGGATCGACGTCACCGGTGACGTCTCCCTCACGCTGCGCATCACGGATGCGTCCGGCCACGGCAGTTCGCAGACTGACCCCCAGGACTTCGTTGATTTCGGCGAGGTCGGGCCGCGTTGCACCGAACTCGCAGATCGATCCGACGCCAAGACAGGGCTGAGCAGCCGTTTCAGCCACGCGATGCAGCATCGCGGCAATGCCGTCCACGGCGCGCGGCCCCTTGCGCAGGGCGTCGATATGGGCAGCGCACTCCCCCATCGCGTACCGTCGCACCGCCGACCGGTAGAGCTGCCACTTGTCACCGAAGGTCGAGTAGAGGCTCTGTCGGCCGATCCCCATGCGGTCCACCAGCATCTGGGCCGAACTGCCTTCGAAGCCGTGCTCACGAAACACGCCGATCGCGGCGTCGAGTGCGGTGTCCGCGTCGAACTCTCGTGTCCGGGCCATGAACCCACCCTAGGGTTTTCCGGAATGTTCAGTCAATTATTGCGGCCTGGGTGACGACGTATCAACATGCCGACGGGGCCGGGCCGGATGGGCATCAGGCGTCCGGAGCAAGGTGGGGAGTACGCGCTGTCGGCGCCCACGATTACTGTTGAGAGTCGTGGCACTTCCCAATCTCACCCAGGACCAGGCCGTCGAACGCGCCGCCCTGGTCACCGTCGACAGCTACCGCATCTCCCTGGACCTCACCGACAGCAGCGGTGGGCCCGGGGAACGCACCTTCCACTCGGTGACCACCGTGGAGTTCGACGCCCTGGCCGGCGCGGACACCTACCTGGACCTGGCCGCCGAGAAGGTCCGCAGCGCCACGCTCAACGGCCACGCCATCGACGTGTCCGGCTATGACGAGTCCACCGGGATTCCGCTGCGCGGGCTCGCCGCGCACAACGTCGTCGTGGTCGACGCCGACTGCCGATACTCCAACACCGGCGAGGGTCTGCACCGGTTCGTCGACCCCGTCGACGACGAGGTGTATCTGTACTCGCAGTTCGAGACCGCCGACGCCAAACGGATGTTCGCCTGCTTCGACCAGCCCGACATCAAGGCCGCCTTCGACGTCACCGTCACCGCGCCGGGCCACTGGCACGTCATCTCCAACGGCGCCACGACCCTCATCGAGGACCGGGGCCCCGAGGGCGGGCCGAAGGTGCACACCTTCGCGACCACGCCGCGGATGAGCACCTACCTGGTCGCCCTCGTCGCCGGGCCCTACGCCCGCTGGAAGGACACCTACACCGACGAGCACGGCGAGATCCCGCTGGCGATCTACTGCCGGGCCTCGCTGGGCGACCACATGGACGCCGAACGGCTGTTCACCGAGACCAAGCAGGGCTTCGGGTTCTACCACCGCAACTTCGGGGTGCCGTACGCGTTCGGCAAGTACGACCAGCTGTTCGTGCCGGAATTCAACGCCGGGGCCATGGAGAACGCCGGCGCGGTGACCTTCCTGGAGGACTACGTCTTCCGCAGCAAGGTGACCCGCGCGTCCTACGAGCGGCGCGCCGAGACGGTGCTGCACGAGATGGCGCACATGTGGTTCGGCGACCTGGTCACCATGGCCTGGTGGGATGACCTGTGGCTCAACGAGTCCTTCGCGACGTTCGCCTCGGTGCTCTGCCAGGCCGAGGCCACCGAGTACACCCAGGCCTGGACCACTTTCGCCAACGTGGAGAAGTCGTGGGCCTACCGGCAGGATCAGCTGCCCTCGACGCACCCGGTGGCCGCCGAGATCCCCGACCTGCACGCCGTCGAGGTGAACTTCGACGGCATCACCTACGCCAAGGGTGCCAGCGTGCTCAAGCAGCTGGTCGCCTACGTCGGCCTGGAGGCGTTCCTGGCCGGCCTGCGCGACTACTTCCGCGATCACGCCTTCGGCAACGCGACGTTCTCGGATCTGCTGGGCGCGCTGGAGAAGTCCTCGGGGCGCGACCTGAGCCACTGGGGGCGGCAGTGGCTCAAGACCACCGGCCTGAACACCCTGCGGCCCGACTTCGACGTCGACGCGCAGGGCCGCTTCACCCGGTTCTCCGTCGAACAGGGCGGTGCCGCGCCCGGCGCCGGCGAGACCCGGGTGCACCGGCTGGCCGTCGGCGTCTACGACGACGACCCGGCCGGTACGGGCAAGCTGGTCCGCGTACACCGCGAGGAACTCGACGTCGAAGGCCCCAGCACCGATGTGCCTGCCCTGCAGGGGGTTTCGGCCGGCAAACTGGTACTGGTCAACGATGACGACCTGACCTACTGCTCGTTGCGGCTGGACCCGGGCTCGCTGCAGACGATGCTGACCCGCATCGCCGACATCGCCGATTCGCTGCCCCGCACCCTGGCCTGGTCGGCGGCCTGGGAGATGACCCGCGAGGCCGAACTCAAGGCCCGCAACTTCGTCACCCTGGTCAGCGGCGGCATTCAGGCCGAGTCCGAGGTGGGGGTGGCCCAGCGGCTGCTGATGCAGGCCCAGACCGCGCTGGGCTCCTACGCCGACCCGGCGTGGGCGTCGGCCGAGGGGTGGCCGGCCTTCGCCGACCGGCTCGTCGAACTGGCCCGCGCCGCCGAGGCCGGCTCCGACCATCAGCTGGCCTTCGTCAACGCGCTGTGCTCGTCGGTGCTGTCCACCCAGCACGTGGTGCTGCTGGCCGACCTGCTCGACCGCGACCCCGCCGAGCTGGGGCTGGCGGGCCTCGAGGTGGACACCGATCTGCGCTGGCGGATCGTCACCGCGCTGGCGGCGGCGGGCCGCATCGACGGCGGGGGCACCGAGACGCCGTTCATCGACGCCGAGGCCCAGCGTGACCCGACCGCCACGGGCCGTCGGCAGGCGGCGGCCGCGGCGGCGGCCCGGCCGCAGGCCGCGGTCAAGGAGGCGGCCTGGACCCAGGTCGTCGAGGACGACACCCTGGCCAACATCACCGCACGGTCGATCATCACCGGGATCGTGCGTCCCGGGCAGGGCGAGCTGCTGGCCCCCTTCGGGCGGCGGTACTTCGACACCATCTCCGGGGTGTGGGAGCGGCGCTCCAGCGAGGTCGCCCAGACCGTGGTGGTCGGGCTCTACCCGTCGTGGGACATCAGCCAGTCCGGTGTCGCCGCCGCCGACGCGTTCCTGGCCGGCGAGGTGCCCCCGGCACTGCGGCGGCTGGTGTCCGAGGGCCGCGCCGGGGTGGTGCGCTCGCTGAAGGCGCGCGAGTTCGACGCGAGCTGACGGGCGCCCCCGGCTCAGGTGACGGCGCGCCCCAGGTGGGCCATCAGCCGGGCCGTCGGGGTCGCGTCGTCGGGGGCCGGTTGAGCCGGCCCGAAGGCACCGGGCCGGCGCAGGGCCTCCTCGGGCACGCCCGCCACCAGCGCCTCACACATCGCCAGCAGGTCGTCGGGCAGCTCGGTCTCCCGGCCACCGCTGCGCCGTACGTCCCAGCTGTGCAACACCAGGTCGGCGACGGGAAACGCCAGTGCGCGCCGCAGCGGCACCTCGCCCTGCGGTGAGGGCCGCGGCGCGTCCATGTCGGCCCCGGGCAGCGCGGCGTGCAGCCGCTCGGCGAGTTCGCGCAGATCCTCGACCGGCCGTTCGCTGACCCAGTCCGCCGGTTCGGAGGGGCCGCGCCAGATGTCCCCGCCCTCGACCTGGATCACCGCCTTGGTCGCGCTGCCCGTCGCGTGCCCCACCAGGTCACGCACGCTCCATCCGGCGAGGTTGGACGGCCGATCCCAGTCCGTCGCGGGGATCTGCTCCACCGCGGCGCTGAACAGCTCCAGTGCGCGGTCCAGCGCGGTGCCGATCGGCATGGCATCGGTCATCGCCGCGTCGTCGGTCATGGCCGCATCGTAACGGCACGCAGTACCGACACCCAGGATCGATTCGGTACTGAGCGCGAAGAATCGGCCCCGGAACTCGCTCTCAGTACCGAGTCAATCGGTACGGGACCGACGGGACGGGCGCGACGGGACGGGCCCGCGATGTGGTGCGGTGCCGTCAGGGGCGCGAGATCGCGGCCGACATCACCCGCACGGCGCTGACCAGACCGTCGATGAGGTTGCCCTCCTGGAACGCCGACGCCGCGGCGGCCACACCCAGCGGGGCGGCCGCATCGGCGCCGCGCGCCTTGACGCCCTCGCCGTAGACGACCTCGATGGCCTTCTGGTTGGGCGACACGGCCAGTAGGACGGCGTCGTTGGGGGTGGGCACCCGGCCCAGGATGCGACGCGCCTCGGCGGCGGTGTCGGCCCCCAGCTCGCCGATGTAGACCGCGAAGCGGGCCTTGGACGCCCGGGTGCCCCACTTCAGCGCCTCATCGAGCTCGACCCGCTCCGCGATGGAGAACGGGTAGTCCTCCGAGAGCGTGCCGGGCTCGGTGACGCCGGAGACCCGGCCGCTGGAGGTCACCGCCCAGCCGACCGGCAGCGACGCCGGATCGACGGTCGCGACGGTTGCGTGCTCACCACTTGCCACTTGCGCCACCTCCCACGGTCAGCTCCTCGGCACCGTGCCCGTGCCCGTGCCCGGCACCGACTTCCTCTTCGGTGGCGGCCCACAGGATCGGACCGTAGGTCCATTCGTCGGGCAGCGTGTAGGACTCGGGGTGGGGGCCCTTCTTGAGCATGGTCAGCAGGTACACGATCACCAGCACCAGGAGGGGAACCCCGCCCATCAGGGAATGGGTCAGCGCGGTACTCACGGGGTAAACCTATCCCACCGGACCCGCCGGCTCTATCGAGACCGCGTTTCCCGCGCGTCCGGCCCGGGTTTTCCGACCCGGGACGCGGTCAGGCCGCGCCTTCCCCCAGATAGCGGGCCCACGCCGGATGCAGTTCCTTGACCGTGGACAGCAGCCGCCAGTGCTGGCCCTTGGGGGGCATCGGGGCCAACCGCAGCGCCCAGCCCAGCTCGGAGAGCAGCTTGTCGGCCTTGCGGTGATTGCACGGCGAGCAGCACGCCACGCAGTTCTCCCAGCTGTGCTCTCCCCCGCGGCTGCGCGGCACGACATGGTCGACGGTGTCGGCCTTGCTGCCGCAGTAGGCGCACCGGAACCGGTCCCGGTGCATCAGCGCCGCCCGGGTCATCGGGATGCGCGCCCGGTAGGGCACCCGCACATAGGACCGCAGCCGGATCACCGAAGGCACCGCGATGGTCCTGGTCGCCGAGTGGATCACCGGCCCGTCGGGATCGTCGTGCACCACGTCGGCCTTACCGCACAGCAGCATGACCACCGCGCGCCGCATCGGCAGGGCGGTCAACGGTTCGTAGGTCGAGTTGAGCAGCAGCACCCGGCGCCGGCCCCACACCGAGACACTGTCGTGGGGCACGTGTACCGGCGGCGCGACGGTGTCGACGCTGTGCAACGCCGGTGCGCCGGCCGGGCCACCCAGGGCCCCCGGCACATGGCGGCCAGCTCGGTTCTTAGAGTTGCGTTTGCGCTGCGCCATCGGTCCTCCGCGGACAGTCCACCATGGATCGGGAACCGCCGCACGGCAATTTGCGCCGTGTTCGCTGGTCAATCCGATGAACATCGCGTGACGCGCGGCCGGGTCACGGGGTCAACCGCCTCGTCACAGCACGCACGAGGGGAGAAGTTTGTGACATACGAACCGTACGGTCAGGGGCCCGGCGACCCCCGGTATCCGCAGTATCCCGACGGGCCGCCCGAGACCGGCCCGCCGTTCGCGTACGGGCCCGGGCCCGGCGGTCCGCAGGCCCCCTACGGCCCGCCCGGGCAGCCGGGGCCCTTCCCGCCCGGGGCCTGGGCGGGCCCGCCCCAGCCACCGGAGCGGACCAACCCGCTGGCCACGCTGTCGGTGGTGTTCGCGTTCGTCTTCGCCCCCGTCGGCGCGGTCCTCGGCCATCTGGCGCTCTCGCAGATCCGGCAGCGCTTCCAGCCGGGACGCGACCGGGCGATCATCGGGCTGACGCTGTCCTACACGTTCATCATGCTGGCGGTGTTCGCGCTGGCGCTGTGGGGCATCACCGCCACCAGCCCGTCGACGTCGACGGTCGCCGTTCCCGGCACCTCACTGGCCCCCGGAGCGGGCCCGGCACCGAGCGTGCAGGTGCGGCCCCCGCAGGCGGCCGGCCCGGACCTGTCGGCGGTGCTGCTGAACCCGCAGGAGATCCGCGCGATCATGGGCAACCCGAAGCTGCGGTCGGCCGAGGAGGGTTCCGGCGGCGGCGACGCGGCCAGCGACGCCAAGGCCGAACCGGCCGAGTGCGCGGGCACGGTGATCGCGGGGCTGGCCACCGAGTACACCGACGCCGAGAGCTTCCGGAAACTGAATCTGTCCGATCCCGACAGCGCGATGCTCGTCGACCAGTTCGCCGCCCGTTTCGCCGGCAGCACCGACGCCCGCGATTTCGTGTCCCGGGTCACCAAGACCTGGCGGGGCTGCGCGGGCGAGAAGCTGACGCTGTCGGCCTCGGGACTGACGTCGCTGACCTGGCGGGTGGGCACCCCGGTCCAGAAACAGAACGTGACCACCCTGGTCAACACCTTTCTGGGCGCCAAGCCGCTGCCCTACTACCGCATCCTGGCGGCCAAGAGCAACGTCGTCATCGACCTCAGCGTCTTCGCCCTGAAGATCGACGACGAACCGGCCACGATCGCCGAGGAGATGCTCTCGCGTATCCCCGGCTGACGGGCATCGGCCACAATGGAGGAGATGGAACCGGTGCAGCAGTCCTTCTATGACGCCGTCGGCGGGCACGAGACGTTCGACAAGATCGTGTCGACCTTCTATGAGCTGGTCCGCGACGACGAGATCCTTCGGCCCCTCTACCCCGAGGACGACCTCGACGGTGCCGAGGAACGGCTGCGGATGTTCCTCGAGCAGTACTGGGGTGGGCCGCGCACCTATTCCGATCGGCGTGGGCACCCCAGGCTGCGGATGCGCCACAGCCCGTTCCGGATCGGCTTTCTCGAGCGCGACGCCTGGCTGCGCTGCATGCACACCGCGGTGGCCTCGATCGACTCCGAGACCCTCGACGACGCGCACCGCAAGGCGCTGCTGGACTATCTGGAGATGGCCGCGCAGTCGATGGTGAACTCGCCGTTCTGAGCCCGCAGGACGGTCCGGCGCGGGTTCAGCGCAGGACCAGCGCCGGGTCGCCGCGGCGCCGGTAGATCGACCCGAACCGGGCGTCGATGCGCAGCCACGCCGGCAGCGCCCGCACCCGCACGATCTCGTCGGCGGCCACCGTCTCGGGGGCGAACTCGTCGGCCCCGCCGGCCGACTGCGGCAGGAAACCCAGCGCCGTCAGCGCGAACACGCAGCGCATCGGGATGCCGACGGTGAGGTCGCCGGCGCTGACGCTGACCACCTCCTGATCCAGCAGCGACACCGGCGGGCCCTGGCCGCTGCCGTGCTCGCGCGCCAGGGCCACTCCCCGCTGAGCCAGGTCGAGCATCACGCGGGCGGGCACGTCGTCGAGGTGGACGAAGCCCGACTCCGGCGGCAGCGCGCCCCGCCAGGCCGAGTCCATCGGGAAGCCGGGGTCGACGAACCCGGAGTCGTCCATGGCCGCGAGTCCCCGGGACAGCTGATCGGCCCCGGCGCTGAGGTCGTCGGGGCGCACCCGACCGGCCACCACGCGGCTGGCCAGCACGTCGAACCCGGTCGCCACCCACGCCACCACCGACCCCGGTGCCCGGTTGCGCAGCCGGATCACGGCCGCGTCGTCGAGGCGCTGCACCCGCTCGGCGAACGTGGCCAGGTCCGTGCGTTGGGCGGGATCGGCCAGCCAGATCCCGCGCTCGGTTATCGCAGCCACCGCTGGAGGTATTCGCGGTGCTGCGGTGAGAGCCGCACCAGGCGCTGGTCGTTGATGTCGAAGGCGGCCAGCTGCGTCTCGGCGATCACCGCGGGCCGCGAATCGGGGTCGGCGTTGACCGAACGCACCTCGTAGCCCAGGGTGAAGTCCACCGCGCGCAGCCGGTTGACCCAGATGGTGACCTGCAGCGGCGAGTCGACCAGCCGCAGCTGCCCCTTGTAGGCGACCTTCACCTCGGCGATCAGCAGCCCCGTGGTGGTGATATCGGCGGCGAAGGCGTCGGCCAGGAACGGCACCCGGGCCTCTTCGAGGATGGTGACCATGGTGGCGTGATTGACGTGCTGGTACATGTCGATGTCCGACCAGCGCACCGGCACCGGCGTGACGAACCGTTCGCCCACCACCACTCTCCTGTTCAGCTCGTCCGGGTCATGTTGCGGATCTGGCGCGCGGCCACCGACAGCGTCGCCAGGTCGAGGATCTCGGCCTCGGCGATCTCGGTGAGGGTGCGGTGCGCGCGGTCGACCCGGGAGCCGTTGGTGTGCTGCCACTCGGCGATCTTCTGCTCGCCGCTCTCGTCGGGTTCGCCGACGGCCAGCACGTCAATGGTCAACTGCCGCAACGAACTGTAGATGTCGTCGCGGATGGCCAGCCGCGCCAGGGCGTGCCACCGGTCGTCGCGGGGCAGCCGGGACACCGCGGTCAGCAGCCCGTCGGCGCCGAGGTGGTCCATCAGCGCGTAGTAGGTCTCGGCGACCTCGACCTCGTCGCGTTCGACGATGTCGGCGATGTCGATGACGTCGAGCAGGCTGTACTGGTAGAGCACGGTGGCCACGGTGTAGGCCAGGTCCTCGGGGGCGCCCTGGGCGGCGAACTCGGTGGCTTCCCGGTTGACGATCGCGAGGTCGTCGCCGCGCAGCCATTCACGCATCCGCGGGGTCAGGGCGGCCACCTTGGCCCCGAACCGGTTGATCTCGGCGCCGACGGCCAGCGGCTGCGGGCGGAAGTTGAGCAGCCAGCGGGCCGAGCGGTCGACGAGCCGGCGCAGGTCCAGCGTCATCCGGTCGGAGACGTGCACCGGGATGTGGTGGACCAGGCTGGCCTCCCGGATCTGGCGCCAGACCCCGCCGATGCCGAAGATCTGGTCGGTGGCCACGAAGGAGCGCACGGCGTCGACGTAGCCGACGCCGGCGTCCTCGGTGACGCGGTAGGCGTAGGTGATGCCACCGGTGTCGACGACGTCGTTGACCAGCATCGTGGTGGTGATCTCGCGGCGTAGCTGATGCGCGCGGATCTCGGGGACGAAATGGTCCCGCAGCGGGCCCGGGAAATACGAGGGCAGCCGCGCGGCGAACACGTCCTGGTCGGGCAGTTCGCTGGCCAGCACGTCGTCCTTGAGCGCCAGCTTGACGTGGGCCATCAGGGTGGCCAGCTCCGGGGAGGTCAGCCCCAGTCCGGCCTCGGTGCGCCGGCGGATCTCCTTGTCGGTGGGCAGCGCCTCCAGCTGGCGGTTGAGGTCGCGCCTGGTCTCCAGTTCGGCGATCTGGCGGGCGTGCACGTTGAGCAGGCTGGGTGCGTTGGCCCGGCTGGTGCCCATCAGGTCGTTCTGCTCGGCGTTGTCGGTGAGCACCAGCTCACCGACCTCGTCGGTCATCGATTCGAGCAGCCCGGTGCGTTCGGCGGGGTCCACCTTGCCCGCGGTGACCAGCGAGTCGATCAGGATCTTGATGTTGACCTCGTGGTCGGAGCAGTCCACGCCCGCGGAGTTGTCCAGGGCGTCGGTGTTGATCCGGCCGCCGGTCAGGTCGAACTCGACCCGGCCCAGCGACGTGACGCCGAGGTTGCCACCTTCGCCGATCACCTTGGCCCGCACCTGGTTTGCGTTGACCCGGACCAGGTCGTTGGCCCGGTCGCCGACGTCGGCGTCGGATTCGGTTTCGGCCTTGACGTAGGTGCCGATACCGCCGTTCCACAGCAGCTCGACCGGGGCCTTGAGGATGGCCCGCACCAGCGCCGGCGGGGTCAGTTCGGTGATCGACTCGTCGATGTCGAGCGCCGAGCGCACCTGGGGGCTGATCGGGATCGACTTCTGCTCGCGACTGTAGACACCGCCGCCCGCCGAGATCAGCGACTCGTCGTAGTCGGTCCAGCTGGAACGCGGGAGGTTGAACAGCCGGGTCCGCTCGGCGAACGAGGACGCCGCATCGGGGTCGGGGTCCAGGAAGATGTGCATGTGGTTGAACGCGGCCACCAGCCGGATGTGCTCGGAGAGCAGCATGCCGTTGCCGAACACGTCGCCGCTCATGTCGCCGATGCCCACGACGGTGAAATCCTCGGTCTGGGTGTCGACGCCCATCTCGCGGAAGTGCCGGCGCACGCTTTCCCACGCGCCCTTGGCGGTGATCCCCATGGCCTTGTGGTCGTAGCCCACCGAGCCGCCGGAGGCGAACGCGTCCCCGAGCCAGAAGCCGTAGGACTTGGCGACGTCGTTGGCGATGTCGGAGAAGGTGGCGGTGCCCTTGTCGGCGGCCACCACCAGGTAGGCGTCGTCGCCGTCGCGCCGGACCACCCCGTCGGGGCACACCACCGCCCCGGTGGAGCGGTCGACGTTGTCGGTCACGTCGAGCAGTCCGCCGATGAACAGCCGGTAGCAGGCGACGCCCTCGTGGCGGGTGTTCTCCCGGTCGGTGCCGGGATCGCCGGTGGCCAGCGGAGGCCGCTTGACGACGAATCCGCCCTTGGCGCCGACGGGCACGATGACGGCGTTCTTGACCGCCTGGGCCTTCACCAGCCCGAGGATCTCGGTGCGGAAGTCCTCCCGGCGGTCCGACCAGCGCAGTCCGCCGCGGGCCACCGCCCCGAAGCGCAGGTGCACGCCCTCCACCCGCGGCGAGTAGACGAAGATCTCGAACCGCGGGCGCGGCAGCGGCAGTTCGTCGATGAGCCCGGGATTGAGCTTCATCGACAGCACCCCCTGGGCGCGGGCCGAGTCGGCTCTGTCGACGAAGTAGTTGGTGCGCAGGGTGGCCTGGATCAGCGAGGCGAACCCGCGCAGCACCCGGTCGGTGTCCAGGCTGACCAGCGCGTCGATACCGGCGGAGACCTCGGCCGCGGCGGTCTGGGCGCGCTGGGCCTTGTCGGCGTCGGACTGGTCGGGGTCGAACAGCGCCTCGAAGAGCTTGACCAGCGACAGCGCGGTGTTCGAGTTCTCGTTGATCACCGACTCGATGTGTCCCTGGCTGTACGGGAAGCCGGCCTGGCGCAGGTACTTGGCGTAGGCGCGCACGATCTCGACCTGTCGCCAGGTCAGGCCGGCCCGCAGCACCAGTTCGTTGAACCGGTCGATCTCCACGCGGCCACCGAAGATGGCGGTCACCGCGTCGGCGAAACGCTCTGCCAGGTCGTCGATCTCGCCGGCACCGGTGGCGGGGATGGTCGGGTGCGGGGTGACCCGGAACTGGTAGATCCACACCGCGAGCCCGTCGCGACGGGTCACCGTGAACGGACGTTCGTCGAGCACCACCACGCCCATGCTCTGCAGCATCGGCAGCAGCTCGCTCAGCGAGGCCGAACGGCCGCCCAGATACCAGGTAAGCCGGTGATTCTGGGTGTCGTTGTCCGCGGCGAACACCAGTTTCACCGCGCCGTCGTCGAGCCGTTCGATGATGGCGATGTCGTCGATGGCCTGCCGGGGTGACACCGCCTGCTTGTAGACCTCGGGGAAGGCGGTGGCGTAGTGCTCGGCCGCGGCCTGGCCGATCGAACCCTGCTGGACGGCTCCGAGCAGCCGGTCGGCCCAGGTCCGGGCGGCCTCGGTGAGCAGGCCCTGGATCCGGGTCTGGTTGGCCGGCGACACGTCGATGTCGTGGCGGCTGGTGCCCTCGGGCATCTTGACGGTGAAGTGCACCGAGGCCCAGGGGAATTCGGTGACACGGGCGGCGTAGTCGATGCTGTTGCCGCCGAACTCGCGGACCAGGATCTCCTGCATCCGGAGCCGGACGGCGGTGGTGTAGCGGTCACGCGGGAGATACACCAGGCAGGACACGAAGTGGCCCAGCCGGTCGGCCCGCACGAACAGCAGGGTGCGCCGGCGCGAGCCGAGGTCGATGACGGCCATGGCCAGGTCGTGCAGGTCGGCGCCGCCGAGCGCGAACAGCTCCGAGCGCGGCACGGTCTGCAGCACGTCCATCAGCAGCTGCCCCGGATGGCTGGGGTCGTTCTCGGCCAGCGCCTGCGCCTCCCGCACCCGCTGCGCGATCAGCGGGATGTCCAGGACGTTGGCGTTCATGGCGGCCACGGTGAACAGCCCGACGAAGCGGTGCTCCACGACGTCGGGGCGGCGTTCCTCGCGCACCACCACGATGTAGGGATAGGCCCCGTAGCGCTGGAAGCTGGGCACGGTGGCCTGGGCCAGGGCGAACAGCTCGCCCGCGCTGGTCAGCGGCGGTAGTACGTGGTCGCGGCGCAGCACCACACCGAGCCGGCTGGCCTCGTCGACGGAGGCGCGCCCGTCGTCGATGCGGCACTGCTGATAACCCAGCAGCACGAAGTGCCCGTCGGCCAGCCACCGCAGCAGGTCGGCGACGTCGCGACGCTCGGTACCGGGGAACCGTCCGCCCTCGTCGGTGCCGACCTCCTCGGCCAGGCCCTGCAGCGCCGAGTGCAGCGCGGCGGCGTCGGCGGCGACCAGGCGGGCGTCGGCGAGCACCCTGGGCAGCAGCTTCTGCGCCTCCTGCAGGGCCGACTCGTTGATGGTGCGGGACAGCTGGACGTGCACCCAGGCCTCGGCGGTGCCGTCGGCGCCGGCTCCCCCGTTTGCGCCCGCGTCGCCGTCGGCCCGGAGGTCCAGCAGGTCGCCCCGGGCGCTGCGGCGCACCCGCAGGACGGGATTCATGATCGCCACGTAGGCCACGCCCAGGCGGTGCAGCAGCACGGTGACCGAGTCGATGAGGGTGGGAACCTGATCGGTGACCACCTGCAGGGCCGGACCGAACCCGCCCGGGTCGCCGGCCGGGTAGACCGCGACCAGAGTCTGGCCGGCCTCACGTTTGCGGGCGAGGCGGTACTGGGCCGCCGGCAGCGTCTCGGGCAGCGGGTCGAGGGCTCCGGCCGCGGGCAGCTCACCGGTGTCGGCCGAGTCGGCGTCGGTCTCCGGGGCGTCGCCGTGCGGGCCCCGGTAGGTCTCCAGGTAGGCCGTGCGGACGGCGGCGGCCAGATCGGGGTCCAGCGTCGACCAGTCCGCCAGCACATCGGGATTCGCAGTCGTTCCCGGATTCACCGTCATGCGGATCCCTCCCTGACTCAACGCGTACCGGCCGTCGTTGGATGTCGCCGCCACCGCGGCGACTCGGCACGCACCCGCGACACTAGTAGCCCGGCGAGTGGCTGCGCGCAAACCCGCCAGATATGTTGCCGGCGGACCGCCGAGCGCCCCGTCCGGCCGGACTCAGTCGCGGGTGAGCCTGCGGTGTGTCACCCGGTGCGGGCGGGCGGCGTCGGCGCCGAGCCGTTCGACCTTGTTCTCCTCGTAGGCACCGAAGTTGCCCTCGAACCAGAACCACTTGGCCTCGTTGTCGTCGTCGCCTTCCCAGGCCAGGATGTGCGTGCAGGTGCGGTCCAGGAACCAGCGGTCGTGGGAGATCACCACCGCACAGCCGGGGAACTGTTCCAGCGCGTTCTCCAGCGAACCGAGCGTCTCCACGTCGAGGTCGTTGGTGGGCTCGTCGAGCAGGATCAGGTTGCCGCCCTGTTTGAGGGTCAGCGCCAGGTTGAGTCGGTTGCGCTCACCACCGGACAGGACACCCGCCGGTTTCTGCTGGTCGGGGCCCTTGAAGCCGAACGCCGACACGTACGCCCGCGAGGGCACCTCGCTCTGCCCGACCTCGATGTAGTCCAAGCCGTCGGAGACGACCTCCCAGACGTTCTTCTTCGGGTCGATACCGGCGCGGTTCTGGTCGACGTAGCTGAGCTTGACGGTGTCGCCGATGCGCACGGTCCCGCTGTCGGGCTGCTCCAGACCGACGATGGTCTTGAACAGGGTCGACTTGCCGACACCATTGGGGCCGATCACCCCGACGATGCCGTTGCGCGGCAGGGTGAACGACAGGTCCTTGATCAGCGGACGGCCGTTGAAGCCCTTGTCGAGGTGTTCGACCTCGACCACCAGGTTGCCCAGCCGGGGGCCGGTGGGGATCTGGATCTCCTCGAAGTCGAGCTTGCGCGTCTTCTCGGCCTCGGCCGCCATCTCCTCGTAGCGCTGCAGCCGGGCCTTGCTCTTGGCCTGGCGGGCCTTCGCGCCGGAGCGCACCCACGCCAGCTCGTCCTTGAGGCGCTTCTGCAGCTTCTGGTCCTTCTTGCCCTGGACTTCGAGGCGCTCGGCCTTCTTCTCCAGGTAGGTCGAGTAGTTGCCCTCGTAGGGGTAGGCACGGCCGCGGTCGAGCTCGAGGATCCACTCGGCGACGTTGTCGAGGAAGTAGCGGTCGTGGGTGACGGCCAGGATGGCGCCCTTGTACTCGGCGAGGTGCTGTTCGAGCCACTGCACGCTCTCCGCGTCGAGGTGGTTGGTCGGCTCGTCGAGCAGCAGCAGGTCGGGTTTGGACAGCAGCAGCTTGCACAGCGCCACCCGGCGTCGCTCGCCGCCGGACAGGTGGCTGACGGGCTCGTCGGGCGGCGGGCAACGCAGCGCGTCCATGGCCTGCTCGAGCTGGGAGTCCAGGTCCCAGGCGTCGGCGTGGTCGAGATCCTCCTGCAGCCGGCCCATTTCCTCCATGAGCTCGTCGGAGTAGTCGGTGGCCATCAGCTCGGCGACCTCGTTGAAGCGGTCGAGCTTGACCTTGATCTCGCCCAGGCCCTCCTCGACGTTGCCGCGTACGGTCTTGTCCTCGTTGAGCGGGGGCTCCTGCTGGAGAATGCCCACGGTGGCGCCGGTGGCTAGGAACGCGTCGCCGTTGTTGGCCTGGTCCAGCCCGGCCATGATGCGCAGCACACTCGACTTACCGGCACCGTTGGGACCGACCACGCCGATCTTGGCTCCGGGCAGGAAGTTCAGGCTGACGTCGTCAAGGATGACCTTGTCGCCGTGTGCCTTGCGGACCTTCCGCATCGAGTAGATGAATTCGGCCATGCCGGAGTCGCGCCTTTCTGGTCGACAGGTTGGTGCTCGCCGACCATCCTAGGCGGGTCGCCAAACCGCGAGCTATCAGCCGTATCGCAACCCGTCCCGATCGCGCACCCCACCGGCCATGACATCGCCGGTGATATCACTTCCGCCGGCCCGGCCCGACCCCGAACCGGCGCGCGGGAACGGACATGTCACCCCCGCCGAAGTGACATCGCCGGTGATATCACTCCCCGGCCGGCCGACTCGGCGGCCGGCGGGGCGGGGAACCGGGCCTGCCGCCGAGCGGACCGGTGGCCCGGCCGGCGGCAGGCCAGCCCGTCAGGCCGACAGCGGCAGCCCTTCGTCCGCGGGGTCCCCGGGGTCGTCGGGGCCGTTGTGGGCCCTGCCGGCGTCGCGGACGGGTCCGGGCTCGTCCCCACGTTCATCGCCGACGGCGACGGCGGGGATGAACGGATCGGTGGCGGCGTCGGTGGTGACGTCCGTGGCAACGTCGGTGGGGTCGTCCGTGGCGACATCGGTGGCGTCACCGCCGGGCACCGGACCGGCGTCGGCGGCCGCACCGTCCTCGGCCGCGGAGCGGGCGGGCCTGCTGACCTGGGCGGTGCAGCGGCCCAGGTCGGGCCCGACCGCGCTGGCCCGCAGTTCCAGCGAGCTGCGCGGCAGGCCTTCGCGATCGACGTATTCGCTGGTGTGCGCGACACCGGCGACCACCACGGGATCGCCCTTGGTCAGATGACCGGCCACGCCCGAGGCCAGCCTGCTCCAGCAGCTGACCGTCAGGTACAGCGACGTCCCCGCTTCCCAGTTGCCGTCGGGCAGGCGACGGCGGGTGTTGCTGGCCATCCGGAACCGCACGACCTGCTGGTCGCCGACATGGCGCAGGGTGGGGTCGGTGATGATCCGGCCGACGACGGTCAAGGGTGTCTCGAACATGGGTGTTTCCTCTCGTACACAGTGCGGATGCGTGAGCCCATTGAGCAGCAGGCGGGCGACGTCCGAGCGGGGACCGGGCCTGCCACACACCGGTGCTGTGGACAGCGGCGCGACTGTGGAGAACCCGCCGGTGTGTAAATTTTGTGTTACGGGTCCGGCTTCAATATGCTCGCCGTATGCGAGACAAAGTCGTCTTCGCCGAGGTCGCACGGGTGCGTGAGCAGCTTCGCGACCGCGAGCAGATGCCGGAGATTTCCCCCATGGCGCTGGAGGTGCACGTTCGTGCCCTCGTCCGCACCGCCGAGAGCCCGTTCCCGGCCTTCGTGCCCGACCCCGTCCTCGACGACGTGGCACCGCCGCGGGTGGCGACCATGGCCGCCCTGGAGCTCTGCCTGTCCGGGCTGTGGGACCGCGCCTCCGACGGCTACGTGGTCTCCGATCTGGTGACCGTCGAGCGGCTGGCCCGCTCCGCGCTACGCCGCAACCTCACCTCGGCCGGCGCCCGCTCGGCCGCGCTGATCCGCCGCTCATGGCGGGCGCTGAATCGGGAGACCGTCGTTCCGCTGTAGCCCGCGCGCCGGTCAGCTGGACGCCGCCGGGTGGCGCAGCGCGCCGTCGCGGATCATGAACTGCTCGCGGGCGAGATCGTTGATCAGGCGCATATCGCCGACGATGCCGCGCAACTCCGCCAGGAAGGCCCTGCGCCGCTCGGCCAGGTCGGCGGCGGGCTCCATCAGATGTTGGTCCACGGCCACCTGCCGGGCGGTGGCGAACAGCAGAGCCGACACCGCTTCGTTGCTGTTGACCCTGGTCTGGGCGGCGTACTGGCGGCCGATCCCCAGCGCGAGGGTGGTGAGGTCATTCAGGCTGACCTCGGTGGGCGCGTCGCACAGTACGTCGGCCACGATCTCGTAGGCCTCGAAGAACGGCCGCAGCATCGCAAACGACATCAACGGATGTTTCTCGCGCAGCAGCACGTTGATCTGTGCGGCGCCCTCGGCCACCCGGGATTCCCAGTCGGGGTGGTCGGACATCTCGGTTTCCAGATGCTCGCGGAACGCCGCGGAATCGGCGAAGTAGAAATCGAACTTCAGCAGGTGTCGCAGCCGGAAAGCCTGCTCCCAGAACGCCTCCAACCGGTCACCGTCGGCCCGCGCCGCGTAGGCCAGCGCCAGCTCGACGATCGAGGTCTCCAGGAACGCATGGATCAGCGAGTTGCGGTAGAACGCCGCCTCGTGCTCGTTCTCGGGCGCGATCCGCCACACCGGTTCGCGCCCGCCGTCGATCCGGGTGACCGGGTGTCCGCCCGAGAGCGCGTCCAGCGCGGCCCGCACCCCCTCCGGCGTGCGCAGCCGCACCATGCTCTCGGTCATCGGAGTGTCCCTGCGCTGCAGATAGTCCAGTGAATCCTGCACGGTGTGGTGAACCTGATTGACGGTCAAGGCCACGCCCTGGGCGCTCAGCAACAGCGCCGACACCAACGCGGTGGCGTTGATGGGGGTGGCCTGCAGGATGCGCCAGGCCACCTCGAAGGCCATCTTCTGCAGGGCCAGCTTCTTGGCGTCGCCGTCCTGGGCGATCGCGCTGTGCGGGGCCCCGAGATACTCCGCCATCGACACCGCCGCGGGAAACCGGACGTAGATCTTGCCGAAATTGCGTTCGCCCTGGGCCTTGATGAAGTTGTAGAGCCAACTGAAGCCCTCGGGCGCCTTCTCCCCGCCCTTGGCGTAGTCGGCGTACTCGGCGGTCTCGTGCAGTTGGTCGAAGCTGATCGACACCGGCTGCAGCAGGATGTCGTCGCTGCGGCCGTCGAGGTAGGCGTCGGCCACGTAGCTGAGCAGACCGAGCTTGGGCGGCAACATCTTTCCCGTCCGCGACCGGGTGCCCTCGATGGACCAGCTCAGGTTGAACCGTTTGGCAACCAGGTAGCCCACGTACTCCTTGAGCGAGTACTTGTAGAGCGCGTCGTCGCCGATGTTGCGGCGGATGAAGATCACCCCGGACCGCCGCAGCAGCGGACCCATGAAACCGAACGACATGTTGATGCCGGCGAACAGATGCGCCCGCGGCAACCTGTTCTCCTGCAGGGCCACGGTCAGCACCGCGCTGTCCAGGTTGGAACGGTGTGACCACAGCATCACCGCCGGGTGGGCCTCCAGCGCCCGGCGCATCGCGTCGACCTGATCCTCGTCGTAGTCGATGTTGGGATCGAAGCCGCGGCTGTAGATGAACCGGGAGAACGTCGGGATGAGGTCCACGGAGAACCGGCTCCACCCGGTGGCCAACTCATCGAGAATCTCGCCGGCCGCCTCGACCGTGGCACCGGGGATACGCTCCAGGCCTTCCCGGAATCTGCTGGAGGCCAGCATCTCCGGTTTGATCAGGCGCGGCGACTTGTACTCGGGTCCCAGCAGCCGATACTCGATGCGCTCGACCGCCAGGCTCGCGCGGCGCAGCACGAACCGGGCGAAATCCCGCGGGTTGTCCGCGACGGTCGTCTCGTGCCACTGCTTGCGCAGTTCTGCCACCGTGGCAGGCTCACCGGTCACCACCGCGGCGCGGGTGGGATCCCGCCGCAGGATGCGGCGCTGGATCAGCTCCGGCGGTCGATAGGTGTCGCGGCCCGAGAGCAGTCCCACGACCTTGACCCGGGTCGGCAGACCCGCCGGCACCCAGAACACCCGCACCGGCACCACGTTTCGGTCGTCGCCGGCCGCCAGGCCCTCGACCAGCTGAGCCACCACCCCCGGTGGCGGTTCCTGCCCGTCGACCGGGAGTTGCAGCACCTCGATGCGGCCCTCGGGATGCTCGCGGCGCTGCCGGGACAGCCAGGCGTTGAGCAGGTCGAGTTCGGCCGGTGAGGACACCGAGGCCAGTACCAGCGCGTCGTCGGAGGTGTCGAAGCAGGGCAGCTCGTCGGACCGGTCGGCTGCCTTGGTCATGACCCGCCCCTGATCTCTCCGTGGTCGAGAATCTGGGGCGCGCCATCCTCGTCTGCCGGCGCGACGGACCCGGTGTTCTCGGCCGGCGCCGGTGGGGACGGCGCCTCTGCCGTTTTCTTGGCGGCCGTTTTCTTGGCGGCCGTCTTCTTGGCGGCCGTCTTCTTAGCCGCCGTCTTCTTAGCCGCCGCCTTCTTAGCCGCCGCCTTCTTCGCGGGAGCCTTCTTGGCCGGCCGCAGGTAGGGTTCCAGTGCGGGCAGCTCCTCGACCGGCCAGTCCTTCAACGTGTCCAGATAGAGCTGCCGGATTCCGGCGATGCGCTCGTTGAGATCCTCGACGCTCCAGTCCCCGACCGAGATCGGCGGGAACACCGCGACGTCCACGGTGCCCGGGTTCATCATCGACGAGTCGCGCGCGGCGATCACCTCCGCGTTGCGGATGACGACCGGGACGATCGGGATTCCGGCGGCCATCGCGAGGCGGAAGGGCCCCTTCTTGAACGGGCCGACCTCCACGGTGTCCAGCCGGGTGCCCTCGGGGGCCATGACGATGGACAGGCCCTTGCGGGCGAGGTCTTCCACCCGGTGCAGCGATTCCACCGCCGCGGTGGTGTCGTCGCGGTCGATGAACACCGCGTCCATCAGCTTGCCCAGCGTCCCGACCACCGGGTCGCTCTCCAGCTCCTTCTTGCCCACCCCGGTGAAGTTGTGCCGCACCAACGCGCTGGTGATCACCGGGTCGAAATTGTTGCGGTGGTTGAAGATGAACACCGCCGGCCGTTGCGCGGTGAGGTTCTCGCGCCCGATCACGTTGAGATTGACCCCACTGGCGGCCAACAGTGCGGGCCCCCAGTTGCCGGTGAAGAAGTTGATGCCGCGGCGGCGGTTACGGGTCAGCAGACCCCACCCGACGGCTCCGGCGGCGATCGGGAACATCGAGCCCACCCCGACCAGCGTGCGCACCGCCCCGGTCAGACCGGTGCCGCCCCGGCTGGTGAACCGTGTGACGGGCCAACCGCGTTGGCGGGCAACGGCGGCCATCTTGCCCTCGGGGTTGGTGGGACGCGGATTGCCGACCAGGTACATCAGGGCGACGTCCTCGTCGCCGTCGGCGTAGAAGTAGCTCTGCCTGAGGTCGACGTCGTTGTCGGCGGCGAACTTCTGCACCGCGTTGGCCTTGCCCGGCCCCCACAGCAGCGGTTTGAGCACACCGCCGGTCAGGACACCGTTCTCGTCGATCTCGAACCGGTTGGTCAGCATGTTGGGGATTCCGAGGAATCGGGCCACCGGTTCGACCTGGATGGTCAGTGCCGACGAGCTCAGGCACACCGTGTGGCCCTGTTCCATGTGGGCGCGCACGAGTTCGCGCATCTCCGGGTAGATGCGGGACTCGATCTTCTGGCGGAACAGCCGCTCGCCCATCTCGTCGAGGTCGGTCAGCGCGCGGCCGCGCATCGCCCGCGACGCCGCGGTGATCAGGTCCTCGAACTCCGAACGGCCCAGTCGATGGTTCAGACCCGCCTGGATCATGCCGATGAAGTCGCCGATACCCAGCTGGCGGCTCAGGAACTGCTCCTGGGTCAGAATCACCCCGGTGAACCCGGCCACCAGCGTTCCGTCCAGGTCGAAGAACGCGCCGATGTGCGGCCCGGGCGCACTGGCCTTGACTTCGGCGACCGACCCGGGCAGGCGCATGTCGCGTGGCTCGGTCATACCTGCACCCCTTCCGGATCGGGCCTCCCGACATCGGCGGGACAACAGGCCGCGGGCACGGCCGTCGGGGCTGGGGCGCCGGCCAGCGCCAGCACCTCGTCGAACCCGGCCTTGAGGCATCGCGCGAAGAGTTCCTCGTCGGTCACCGAGGCCCGGTCGTAGCGGGCGCTGACGGTGCACCAGCCGCCGCGGGACACCAGCACCACCATCATCGCGATACCCGGTAGTGGACCAATACCATACTGCCGCAACACTTTCGAACCCGCAATGAAGGTGTCCCCCTGATAGACCGGAACGTTGCTGGCCTGCACGTCGGAGCCGATCACCGACCCCGTCATGGCCTCCAGGACCGCGTCGGGCAGCAGCGACAGGATCGGCGCCACCGCCCCGATGACGTCGAGGGCGGCCTCGTCACGCCGGTGCGTCATCTGCGATCGAATCTTCTTGATGCGTTTGGCCGGGTCCGCGGTACCGATCGGCGCGGCCAGATTCACCCCGGCGAACCGGTTTCCCCCCGCGGGGTCGGAATCGTGACGCAGATTCACCGGCACCGCCATCGGCAGCGTCGCGATCGGCACGCCGAGCGCCTCGTGGTAGAGCCGCAGGGCGGCACTGACCCCGGCCAGATAGGCGTCGTTGATCGACCCGCCGGCCGCCTTGGCCGCGCGGTGCAGATCCGACAGTTTCATGTCGACCGCCTCGGTGCGCGAGGACAGGCTGCGCCGCATCAGCAACGGCGAGGGTTCGGCGGCCCGGCGCATCACCCGGGCGCCCGACTGGGCGTATCCGAGGACACCGCTGAACGCCCCTGCGGGGTTGCCGAACACCTTGCCCGCCGCCCCGACAGCGCCCACCACCGCGCCGCGCACCCCACCGAGCAGCGAAGCCGGAAGGTGGTTGAGGCCCTGGCGCATCAGGTCGTTGGCCGACAGGTCCTCCGGGATGGGGAGCGGCGGCGTGGGCCGCGGGTCCGGTTCGCGCTCCAGGTCGTAGAGCTGGGCGAACATCTCCACTCCCCCGACACCGTCGGTGACGGCGTGGCTCAGATGCAGCAGCTGCGCCGAACGCCCCCCCGGCAGACCCTCGATCAGCGTGGCGCTCCACAGGGGCCGGCTGATGTCCAGCGGCGACTGCAGCGTGACCTCGGCAAGGTCGAGTACCTGACGCAGCGTGGCGGGCTCGGGTACCCGCACCCGACGCACGTGAAAATCGAGGTTGAAGTCGGGATCGACGACCCAGCGCGGAGCCGCGGTCGGCAGTGTCGGCATGACGACCTTCTGCCGCAGCCGGCGGATGGCGCGCGAGGCGTTCTCGAAGTTGGTCCGGTAGGTCTCCCAGTCCGGGGTGCTGTCCAGCAGTTCCAGCGCCATGACGCCCGAGCGGGTCCGTGGATTGGCCTCGCCGCGGTGTAGCAGCTGATCGACCGCGCCCAGTTCGTCGGGCGAGGTGGAAACACCCGGCTCAGTCACCGCTGACACCGCCCCGCATCCCGCACGTCACCGCCGCCCTTTCCCGTCTGGTCCCGTGTGACCCGTCGTCGCCCCAAATACGCTAGTCTGCGCGCACCCGGGCGGGAGCCGATTGTCCGGATCTGGGGCGCGTCGCCCGGGATGCCCCGCAACGGCACCCCGGTGTGCTCCGAAAAGAGATGGCACACCCGGCAATTGACCGCAGCCTGCCCCGCTCAGCTGGCCGAGCTGGTGTGCAGCTGGGTCCCGTCCAGGCACATCCCGGCGTATCGGCCGTAGACCGTTCCCAGGAACCGGGCCACCCCCTCGGCGACGGTCTGGGACCGCACCGTGGCCATCGTGTCGAAGGCGTGGTGGGCGTTGGGCAGCTCGGCGTGGCCGATCGTCGACGCGCCCGCCCGGCGCAGGGCGGCGACGAAGGACTCCGCCTGCCGGCTCGGGATCACCGCGTCGTCCCGGCCGTGCAGCACCAGGAAGGGCGGCGCGTCGCGGTGCACGTGGGTGATCGGCGAGGCCGCCTCGTAGATGTCGCGGCTGTCGGCCAGCCGCGCCCGCAGCACGAACTGCTCGAGGAACGGCATCATCAGGTCGTGCATGTTGTCGGTGTCGGTGAGGTCGTAGACGCCGTAGTGCGGGACGACGGCCTGAACGCTGGTGTCGGCGGTCTCGAATCCCGGCTGCAACCGGCGATCACCGGCGGTGAGCGCGGCCAGTGACCCCAGGTGCGCGCCGGCCGACCCGCCGGTGACGGCGATGAAGTCGGGATCGCCGCCGAACTCGGTGATATGGCGGCGTACCCAGGCGACGGCCCGCTTGACGTCGATCAGATGCTGCGGCCACGGAGCGAACGGGCTGCGGCTGTAGTTGATGGTCACGCAGATCCAGCCCAGCTCGGCCATCCGGTTCATCAACGGGTAGGCCTGGCCGCGCTTCTCGCTGATCGCCCAGGCTCCCCCGGGGATCTGCAGCAGCACCGGGGCGCGGTGCGCCTCGGGCAGGCCCGGTCGCCGCCAGATGTCGAGCAGGTGATCGCGTCCGGCGGGCCCGTAGGCGATGTTGGTAGTCTCGGCCGTGTAGCGGCGCCGCTGCCGGGTGGCGTCGATCAGCCTGGAGGCGGGCAGGCGCAGCGACGGGTCCGGGGCCAGCGGATGGTGCACACCGTCGAGGTACTGCCGGCCGAAGACCTCCCGCAACGCGGTGTCGAGCACCTCCGCCGAACGCTGCGCGGCCAGCCCGCTGACCAGCCGGTCCAGCGGCGGAGCACCCACGGTGCCCAGCGCGTGGCCGGCCAGTACCTGCAGCGGGAACTCGGTGGTGGCCCACCCCAGCACCCAGGCGGCCAGGCGCGGGGATCCGCGCAGCAGCAGGCCCGCGGCCCGCGAGAACGCGGCCGGGTCCGCGGCGACCTGCCGGCCCCACCGGGCCCCCACACCCAGGTATCGCAACGCGGTGTCGGCGGCCAGGCTCATCGGCGTTGCCACTCCTTGCAGGTCGTTCGCGCGGATCTTCGTCGCCCGGCGCGAGGCGGCCGCCGGGTACCCGGCTGTGCCGCCGGTCACACTTTAACGAATCCAGATTCCGGCTTCGCCGATTTCGCGGCCCGCGCGTGGCACGGTCGGACCGGGCGTCCCGAGGGTCTTCGTTAAACTGACCTGCGCGTTGCCCCCGTAGCTCAGCGGATAGAGCGCCCGCCTTCTAAGCGGTTGGTCGCAGGTTCGATCCCTGCCGGGGGCGCTGTGTGATGTCCCGGGACACCGTTGACAGGTGTCCCGGGACATTGTTTACACCTGGGGTCTGTTTGTGGGGGAGTTTCCGGGTTTTACGCCGCGTGGTTGGTAGTCGCGGGTGGCGTCGAGGGTGAGTTTGCGGATCAGGTGTCCGGTGTCATGGTGGATGACGCGGATGTCGAGGTCGTTGATCAGTACCGTGACTTTGGTTCCACGCAGGTGTTTGGACAGTCCGATGTGGTGTAGCCGGCTGTTGTAGCGGATGGTGATCGAGCCGCCTTTGTCGATACGGTCGGTGCGCACGCGGTAGTGCGGGGGGATCTGGTAGCCGGTGGGGATCGCCTTGGGTCGGCTGTCGTAGGCCTGTTGTGGAGTGCGTCGGCGCAGGGCGCGGTGGGGTCGTTTGGTGTTGTAGTAGCCGGTGAAGGTGTCGAGCTGGGTTTGTAGGTCGGCCAGGGTTTCTGCGGGGGGTTGGGCGCGCAGGTATCTCTTGTGGGTCTGGTGGAAGCGTTCGACCTTGCCGCAGGTCTGCGGGTGATAGGGGCGGCAGTGGTCGTAGCGGATGCCGAGCTCGCCCAGGATGATCCCAGGGTGGTGCGGCCGTGGCCGCGTTGTCGGGCGGTGAAGATGGCGCCGTTGTCGGTGAGCAGGCCCGCTGGGGTTCCCCAGGTGGCGATCGCGGCCAGGAAGGTGTCCACGACGTCGGGGCCGGTGGTGATGGTGCGGGCGTGGCTGGCGATGGCCACCCGGGAGTGGTCGTCGATGATGTCGAGGATCTCCACGGTGGTGCCGTCGGCGGTGTGCCAGTGGGTGACGTCGGCTTGCCAGCGTTGGTTGGGTTGTTCGGCTTCAAAGCGTATCCACGAGGAGCGGGGCCTTTTGTGGGGTTGGGGTGTGACGAAGCCGCGTCGGGACAATACGCGCCAGATCGTTGATACAGCAGGTGCTTTCGGTATGTCGGGGTCGCGGTTGAGGTGTTCGGCGATGGTGGCCGCGCCGGCGTCGTAGTCGGCTTTGGTCAGCGTCTTGCGCAGCAGGACGATCTTTTCTTCGACGTCGTGGTCGACGGCGTTGGGATGGTGATGAGGTTTTCGTGAGCGTGGCTCGAACGCTGCGGGGCCCTCGGTCTCGTAGCGTTTGACCAGTTGCTGGACCCAGTAGCGGGAGACGTCGTAGTCGCGGGCGACTTCGCTTTTGCTGCGTCCTTCCACCACGACGGCGGCGATGACGAGCTGGGCCTTGGACATGGCCGACCTCCCCGGTGCAACGAGGTGTCAACTATGTCCCGGGACAACTGCCAACTATGTCCTGAAATCAGACACTGCCGGGGGCGCTGCCGGGGGCATCAACTCCACGGCCGTGTGAGGCCCTAGCACCTGGTAGCGATCAGAACCTCCAAGGCAACCGGCTCGGTGAACTGTCCGGTGGTGTCGATCGCGAGCAGAGCGTCCGTGACGGCGCCTTCGAAGGCGGCCTGCCGGTCACCCAGCAGCCGACGAAGTGGCAGCGATGTTGAGTAGAGGTAGCCGATGGCGTCTCCGATGGTCCACGGGCGTAGGAACTCGTAGACCTGGCGCCGCACCCAACGAAACGTCGACTCGGCCAATACCTGCTCGTGTGTCGGGTGAGTGACGGCGTTCGGCGTCGGCCCACGTCGTTGATCCGGCGGCAGGAATCGGCGCTGGACCTCCTCGATGGCCTCCTGCCATGGCGTAGCCGGCCGGACGAGGCAGCTGTCGTTGGCGATGACCAGACTGCCGTCGTCGTCGACCATCCCATCGAGAGCAGCGAGCACCTGCCCACGGTCCATCCAATGAAAGGAGCGACCCATTGTTACCAGCCCGAACCGACCGAGGTCGCCCGGAAGATCTGCTGAGTCGCCCTGCTTCCAGCTCACATTGGCAATGGCCCGTTCGCGTGCATGCCGGTCGGCTTCGGCGAGCATCTCGGGTTCGGGATCAACACCAACGGCTTCGGCGACGTGGGCTGCCAGGAGGAACGTCAGTTGACCAGTCCCGCAGCCCAGATCGAGGAGGCGACCGGAGCCATCAAGGTCCAGTCGCTGAACGAGGTCTTCGACGAAGGCCGGCGGATAACCTGGCCGGTAACGTGCGTAGTACCAGGCGGTCCCTGCGAACGGGCCACCGTCCGAGCTGCCGGGCCAATCGGTCGCGATCGTCTCGCCCCTTCCCCACAGCGCGTCCGGCTGGCACGACCGTCGAGGTCAACACTGCCAGCTCTGCTGACACCTGGGTGCATCCCTGCTGCGCGCGACATACAAACGTCACCAACCGAAGCCGTCAAGAAACGTGCGCACCTCAGCGACTGCCGTCCACGGTAACGGCCCTATCCGCCATTGGCATCCCACGTCGAACGCCCGTTGGCCGAGCCGCGCATTTCCCGCGGCTGGGCACGGTCCGGCGTGCGCCGGATATGGCGGTCAGCCGTCCCTGTGTTTCTGGGCCGTGACCGGGACCGGCACGCGCACCCGCCGTCACCAGTTGAACATCTGGAACACGACCGTCCCCAGGCAGAGCACCACACCGAGGTAGGGCACCGCCATCGGGACGTCGATGAACCCGCCGTGCTCGCGGTGGCGCCGCTTGATCACGATCAACGACGCGTTGACCAGGGTGAAGATCGTGAGCACCAGCAGGCTGGTGAGCTGGGCCAGCGACACCAGGGGCAGCACCACGGTGCCGGCGATCATGGCCGCCAGCACGACGAGCGTGGCGGTGACCGGTGTCCGGAAGGACCGGTGCACGCGCGCGAACCTCCCGTGGATCCAGCCCTGTTTGGCCAAACCGTAGAGGATCCGCGAGCCCATGATGATCTGCACGATGACGCCGTTGGTGGCGGCGACCATGCCGATGAGGCTCAGGACGACTCCATGACCGGCTCCGCTGCGTTCGAACACCAGCGTAAGCGGTGCCTCGCTGCCGGCGAGTTCGGCCGGGGGCACCAGAGTCGTCGAGACCACGATGACGAGCAGATACAGCACGGTCGAGGCGAGCAGCGCGATCAGGATGGCCAGCGGCATGGTCCGGCGGGGATTCCTGGCTTCCTCGGCGACGTTGACCATGTCCTCGAACCCGATGAACGCGTAGAAGGCCAGAAACGCGCCGGCCAGGACGCCGCCGAGGCCGACGGCCGGGTCGATCGTGAACACGGCACCGACATCGAGATGCGCAAACGCCCTCCGACCGAACCAGATCACCAGCAGCAGCCCGAGCACCTCCAGCCCGGTCAGCAGCGCGGCCATGGTCGCCGACTCACCGATGCCCTTGATCGCGACCGCGCCGAGTACCACCAGCAGCCCCACGCTGCCCACGATGGTCGGAACCGAGACCAACGAATCCAGATAGCCCGCGAAGCCCTGCGCCAGCGCCGCCGCCGATGCGACGCCGCCGCCGACCATCGTCAAGCCGACCGCGGTTGAGAGCCAACGCTTTCCGAACGCCTGGTGCAGGTAGATCGAGACGCTGGCACTGACCGGGAAGCGACCGGCCAGCTCCATATAGGACAACGCGGTGACCGAGGCGACGACCATCGCGATGAGGAAGGCCAGCGCCGTGCTCGTTCCGGCGAAACCCGCGACCTTCCCGATGAGCACATAGATGCCCGCGCCGAGGATGTTGCCGAGCCCGTAGAGGGCGAGCGTGGGCAGGCCGAGAGTGCGGTTCAGCCGGGCACTGCCCCCAGGGCTGCCCGTCACGGGCGGATCGGGCAGGCGGGGGCACGCACGGCCCCATGGTTTCACGCCATCCCGCCTCGCGGGTCGGCGACCTACGGGAGCTGCGTACCCCTAGCGGCCTTCCTCGGCGGTCTTGCCCGGTGGCCCCGGTTCACTCACCGAGCGCTGCGGGCGAGCGAGGTGACCAGGGCCATCCCGGCCCGCATCTCCAGGTGGGCGAGTGACGCTTCCATGGTCGGATATCCGCATACGACGCACAGCACGGAATCGGTGACTCGGGGGCGTCGGTGGCAGGTTGCGCACAGTTCGGCGTGGTGACTTCTCCAGGCCATGGTGCACCTCCTCGGTGTTTCGATGTAGCACGCTCCAGCGTTCTCGCGGATCCTCCCGTGTCGGTCAGTGACCGCTGTCGATCCTCTGTGAACTGCGCCGGAGCGCCCTCCCCGCAGCCTGCGAACGACAAGGCGCCCGGCGGGCGAACTGTGTCAGAAACAGACAGTATCCGCTGTTCTGCGAGCCGTACATTTGCCACGCAGTCGGCGGTCAGTCCGGACGTAACGCACTAAGGAGAACGCAATGGGAAAGCTCGATGGGAAGGTCGCCCTCATCACCGGCGGTGCGCGCGGCCAGGGCCGCTCGCACGCGCTAACCTTCGCCCGCGAAGGCGCCGACATCGTCGTCTGCGACGCCCTCGCCGAGATCGAGAGCGTCCCGTGTGTCATGCCGACCCAGGCCGATCTCGACGAAACGGTCAAGCTGGTCGAGGAGGAAGACCGCCGCGCGCTGGGCATGCAGGCCGACGTGCGGGACACCGCCCAGCTCACCGCCGTGGTATCGACGGCGCTGGAGCAATTCGGCAAGATCGACATCCTAGTCGCCAACGCCGGCGTGTGCTCACCAGTTCCGCTGGTCGACATCACCGATGATCAGTGGGACGAGATGATCGACATCGATCTCGGTGGCGTGTTCAAGTCGATCCGCGCGGTGGCGCCGCACATGATGGAGCGGCGCTACGGGCGCATCATCGCAACCTCATCCATGGTGGGGCGCACTCCGGTGGGCTTACTCGCGCACTACGTCGCGGCAAAGTGGGGCGTCATCGGCCTGGTGAAGTCGGCGGCTTTGGAGCTCGCCGACTACGGGGTCACGGTCAATGCCATCTGCCCGACCAATGTCGACACTCTGATGATCCACGGCAACAAGTCGATGTATCAGATTTTCGCGCCCGACGTGGACAATCCCACCCGCGAAGACGTCATCCCTGCCTATACCTCTCTAAACGCGATACCGGTGCCATGGGTACAGCCGGAAGACATCTCCGCCGGGATGCTGTTCTACGCCTCCGACGAGGCCCGCTACATCACCGGGGAGACACTGTCGATCGCTGCCGGCTGGAATGCCAGCAACGTCGGCTGAGTGATACCGAGCCCCCACCACCGCCATCAGTCACAAGGAGAGCCCAGCATGTCGGAAACAGTCGTCGTCGTCGCGCATATTTTCCCGAAACCTGAATGCCGTGCCGATGTCATCGAGGTCCTCAACAAGACCCAGGCCGCCGTCCACGAGAACGAGGCGGGGTGCCAGTTATACGCACTGCACGCCAACGACGACCAACTGATCATGATCGAGAAGTGGGACGACCTGGCCAGCCTGCGCGCGCACTTCGACGCCGAGCCGTTCAAGGCGCTGCCCGAGCAGCTGGAGGGCAAGTTGGCCAAGGATATCGATATCCAGCAGCTGAGCCCGGTACCCGCCGGAACCTCTAAACAGGGTGTGCTGTAACACGATGCGCCACCCACAAGGCCGTGGACCCGCAACCGAGACCGAAACCAACCCGAAGAACGAGGTGAGATGATGGACAAGCTCCTACCGGCGAACTCCGCGCTACTGCTGATCGAGTGCCAGAACGACTTCATGTCCGAGGGAGGGGCGTTCTACCCCTCCACGCAAGCGGTCATCGAGACGGTGAACATGGTCGAGCACGCACGGGCAGCGCTGCAGGCCGCGCGCACCGCCGGGCTGACCGTCATGCACGCACCGATCTCTTTCTCCAAGGGCTACCCAGAGCTGGGCTCGGATCCCTACGGCATCCTCGGTGGGGTCGTTGAGCACAACGCCCTGCTGCGCGGGGAGTGGGGTTCTCAGATCGTGGAGGAGCTCGCCCCGGTCGGTGAGGACATCGTGATCGAAGGCAAGAGCGGCTTGGACGCGTTCGCCAGCAGCAACCTCGACTTCATCCTGCGCAGCCGCAAGATCGAGAACCTCGTAGTGGGCGGGTTCCTGGCGAACTGCTGCTGCGAAGGCACCATGCGCTCAGCATACGAGGGCGGTTACACGGTGTATGCCCTCGCGGACGCGATGGGCGCCAGCTCCATGGAGGAACTCGACAACGCGGTCAAGTTCAATTTCCCGATGTTCGCCAAAGTGACAACCGCCGACGAATTCGTCGCGGCGGTGAAATAACAATTCCCCCGAGGCGTCCAAATCTGCCCATCGGGGCGGGTGCGACGGTGGCTTCCCCCCGCCCGCCGTGCATCCGCCCCGATGTGCGTTCGGACGCCGTCCGACCCGCCGGAGGCCCGATGCCGTCTGATCCCGCCACCAACTCCTATGCCGCCTTTCACGAACGGGTATCGCGTACTGTCGTCGGTCGCGGGCACGAGGCGGCGCTGGTGTACGCAGCCTTCCGGGCCGGAGGTGATGTGATGCTGGAAGGCCCCCCGGGCACGGGAAAGTCCACGTTGGTCCGCGCAGTTGCCGAGTTCGACGACACACCGTTTGCGATGGTGGAGGGCACCTCGGAGCTCACTCCGGCCAAACTGCTCGGGTATCACGATCCGGCCAGGGTGATGCGCGACGGCTACGTGACGTCCGCGTTCGTGCCCGGACCGCTGGTCGCGGCGATGGAGGACGGTGGCGTGCTCTACATCGAGGAACTCAACCGTGCGCCCGAAGACACACTCAACGTGCTGCTGACCGCGATGACCGATCGACGGGTGCACATTCCCCGGGTCGGCGTGTTCTGCGCTAAACCGTCTTTTCGCATCGTTGCGTCAATGAACCCACTCGACGACGTCGGCACCGCACGGATCTCGGACTCGGTCTATGATCGCTGGTGCCGAATCTTCCTCAACTACCAGAAGGAGGACGACGAGCGAAGGATCGTCCAAATCGCCACGGGCAGTGCGGATCCCAGTCTGATAGAGGATGCCGTGGCGTTGACACGGGCCACCCGCGCGCACCCCGACATCCGGCGTGGTTCCTCGGTGCGGGGCGCAATCGCCATTGTGGGGATCGCCGGCGAACTCGCCGGCATCTGGGACGATGTGGAATACCGCGATCTGATGTTCGACGCCATGCTGGTGGCGCTGTCAGCACGAGTGTCGTTGATCGAACTCAGCGAGCGCTCCGTCGAGGATGTGCTACGGGAGATTTGGGAGAACCGTTTTTTTTTGACCGAAACCAGGGTTCCGCCAGCCTGATCCCGCCCGCGCTGGTGGAGCAGTCGGCGATTCACGTTTTCCGGGAACCCGGTGGCAAGGCTCGACGGCCCAAACCCAAGGAACTGACCGAGACGCCATCGCTGTTCACGGACAGCTCCGCGGCAGCCGGCGGCTTTGCTCCCGAAACGTCTGCGGCACGGAGACCTTCAGGCCGCGGGAGCGGAACACAGTATGTCGCCGGCGAACAGGCGTCACGACGCGACCTCGCCGATGTGCTTTCTGAGCGCCACTACAGCCCCGAGATCGCCGAATTCGCGCGCCGAATCGGACTGTCGCTTCGGGTACGCCAGCACCTCGGCCAGAGCACCTCACGACGCCGGGGACGCATGGTGCGACTGCCCTACCGCCCCGGCGACGACGACGTCGACATCGACGAGACCATTGCGGCATACCTTCAACACCAACCATTTTCGAACCGTGACGTGGTGGTACGGCGTCGCCGCCACGCCCCGATGGCCGCGGTGGTGATGGTCGACCTCTCGGGGTCCATGGAGGGCGACAAATGGAAGACGGCGGCCAGCACCATCATTGGTCTGTCCCTGTGGATGCGTGATCAGTTGGACGCCTTCGGCGTGGTGGCGTTCTGGTCGGACGCTGCCGTGCTGTGTCCCATCGACGCGCCGGTGTCGGCCGCGACTGTGGTGGACCGGATGCTACGAATACCCGCACGCGGGTTGACCAATGTGCATTTCGCGCTGACAGTGGGAGCCGCCGAGTTGGCCCGAGCCAACGCCGAGCGACGAGTCGGCATCCTGCTGTCGGACTGTGTGCACAATGCGGGACCTGATCCCCGCGCGGTCGCACGGCAGTTCCCATCACTCAGCGTCCTGCTGCAGACTTCCGGCGAGGTGGACCCCATGCTGGCGCAGGGACTGGCGCGCCAGACGCGCGGCATGGTGGCACCGATCGCCACCCACCGCGACGTGGGCCCTGCGTTGGCGCGGGTGTTGAACCTCTAGAAAGTCAGATCACCGTGCGCCTGGGTTCGATCCCGAACTCACGCAGCCGGCGGTACAGGGTCGAGCGGGACACCCCCAGCGCCGCCGCAGCCTTGATCTTGTTGCCGTTGTTGGCCTCAAGCACCTCTAAAATGGCGTCGCGCTCCACGGTCTCGAGTCGGGTCAGCGAGCGCCACCCGTGGGCAGCGCTGCGAATGTGCTCGCTGAGACTGTCGGTGGTGATCTCGCCGGACGACCGGTGAGACGCCGCAAGTATCTCTGTGCGCAGCTCTCTGATGTTGCCGGGCCACGAATAGGCCATCAACGCCGCCGTCGCGCGCTGGGTGATGCGGGCGGGTCGGTCCTGTTCGGTCAGGATGCCCTGCGCGATCGCCTGGATCTCGTCGCGGCGCAGCCGAAGTTCGGGCACCCGGATCCAGGCCTGGCTGACCCTGCTCAGTTCGGCGAGCAGCTCCGGGTCGGCAGCAGGTCCGTGGGTCAGCACAACGAGTCTCGGTGACGGAGCCGACTTAAGCAGTTCCACAGCGGCGCGCACGGTCTGCGCAGCAAGCAGATCGACACTGGTGACCACGATCGACGCATGCGGTTCGGCGACTAGTTCCCCCAGGCGCCGCAGCCACGATGCGTCACCCTCGGTTGCCGCCGAACCGGCGGAATACACCAGCTGAGGCGAGTCCCCGTAGCGCCGTTGGTGGACCTGACGGGCCAGGAACAACTTTCCGGTACCGGGCAGCCCGGTGATGGACACAGCCCGCACCGAGTCAGCCAGTGCCCCATCGACCTCGGCAAGCAGCGTCTGCGCCGTGGACAGCCTGCTGGACACGGCAACGTTCGGGGTGTTCCTGGCCGTCGTCGCCGGCTCGTGGGGAACGATGGTGATCAGGGCACCGACGGTGCGCGAGCCGACACTGATGCGCGAGCAGGCGACGTCGATGCTACGCCCGCTGCTGAGCATCAGGGTGGCCAGGCTGTCACGACGCGTACGCAGCGACTCCAGCGCCTGATTCCACAGCGACGCTTGGTCGCTGATGTCGACCAGTTCGGCCGCGGCCGCGTTGGTCACCATGTATTGCTCACTCAGCGCCAGGATGGGCGCCGAGCTGGTCCTGCTACTGGCCAAGAACTCGTCGAACACGATCTGATCGGCCTCAGAGAGGTGGTTGGTGATCTCACTCTCGATCTGGTGTGCGAGGTTCAGCGCCGTGGGCGCAAGCAGGTTGTTCGCGTCGGCCGACGGACACGACAAGGCCACCACGCCCTCCAGGCGCCGACTGCGGCGGTTGTGGATGGGAACGCCGACACAGACGTGCTCGATGAGCGACTCCGCGAAATGCTCACCCGCCCGGATGTGCACCGGTTTCAGCTCCTCGATCGCGGTCCCGATGCCGTTGGTGCCGGCGAACTCCTCGGAGAAGACGAAACCGGTATCGATGGATGCCCGGTCCAACCAGCGCAGAGCCGCGCTACTGCCCGCCCAGCGTGCGAGGATGCGCCCATTGCGTTCGGCGAGCAGGACGTTGACCCGGGTGTCGATGAGCCCCTCCGCAAACCGGCTGAGTACTGGGGCGGCGTTGGCCAACAGTCGGCTGCCGCTGCCGCTGACTGCGTCGAAGGGCACCGTGATCCGCTCCATGCCCGCCCCGGCCTGGATGCTGCGCAGCCAGGACCGGCGGATCAGCGCGGGTACCGTCGACGGCAGTTCGGCACCCTCGATGAGGGCCCTGCGCGCCGAGCGGGGAGAAACCAGAGACTGGGACCCGAATGCCGAATCTGACATATCACACAACCTAAACAACGCTGTTAGCTAAATCACTTCGCCACACTACTCCTGCGCCCCCACCCTCAGGCCGAATCGGCGACGTCCGTACGGAGCCCGCGTATGCCCATGACCCGGATGTGTCAAAGATGAACAGTCCATCCGGGTCCGCCCGTCCTAATGTGTTGTCGTGGCACGTTACGCGGCACCTGGCCGACGTAAACAACAAGCGGGCCAACGGAATTGAGAACTGTCACGCGGTGCGACACGCACAGCGGGCGGCGAGACGCAGAGGGAGGCCGCACAATGGGCAAACTGGACGGCAAGGTCGCCTTGATCACCGGCGCGGCGCGGGGGCAGGGTCGTTCCCACGCCCTGACGCTGGCACGCGAGGGTGCCGATATCGTCGCCGTCGACCTGGTCGGACAGATCGACTCCGTCCCGTACCCGATGTCCAGGCCCGACGACCTGTCCGAGACCGTGAAGCTGGTCGAAGAGCTGGACCGGCGGATCCTGGCCCGCGAGGGCGACGTGCGGAACCCCGATTCGATGAACACTCTGGTGGCCGACGCAATCGACCAGTTCGGACACATCGACATCGTCTGTGCGAATGCAGGAATTGCCGGCCTCGGCGACGCGCTGTCGATGACGCCAAAACAATGGACCGATATGGTCGATGTCAACCTCAGCGGAGTCTGGTTCAGCATCCAGCCGGCGCTCAAACCGATGATCGAACGCGGCGCCGGCGGCTCGATCATCATCACCAGCTCGCTCTACGGCGTCAAGGCGCCGCCCGGTAACCTCGCGCACTACACCGCCGCCAAGCACGGCGTCGTCGGATTGATGCGTGCGCTGTCGGTCGAGCTGGCCCCGCACTTCATCCGGGTCAACACCATCAACCCGACATTCGTACAGACCGACATGATGCAAAACGACTCGATGATCTCGGTGTTCGTCCCCGACAAGGACAACCCCACACAGGAGGAGTTCGAGGCCGCCATGCAGCAAATCAATGTAATGCCGGTGCCGTGGATGCCACCCGCCGATGTCAGCAAGACGGTGCTCTACCTGGCTTCCGACGACTCGCGGTTCGTCACCGGGACAACGGCACTGATCGACTTGGGTGCTCGCCAGATCTCCTGAGGCCGAGGACACTGCACCGAAGCCGAAGGGTGGCACGGTCGGGCCTTCCGGTATGCCTCCGAGCCTGCCTGTCGGTCAACGGGTTCGAGCTATCGCGCAGTTTGTTCACACAACGGCCTCACCCGGCTGGTGGCGGTCGCATGCTCACCGAGCCTGGGCCCTTACGATTCGGGACGTCGCCAAGCGTCGCCACCATCTCCGCACCCGTGCGCAACCCCGACGGTGCGGTGACGATGACCGTGATGGTCTCGGTGTTCGGCACCCTCGACGGCCCCGCGATCCGTCGCCGCGGGGAGCTGGCACGCGTGGCCGCGGATGCCATCGAGGACCGCGTCGCGCGCTACGGCGAACCGGGCGGGCCGTGAAGCCGGGTCGCACATCCGGGACTTGCGAGCCCGTAAATCTCCGTAGATACGGATATCCACATTAAAAATTTCCGCTTCTACGGTATAGGCTCGGCGGGTGGGCATGAGCTATCGGATCAGCGAGGCCGCGGCGGTACTGGGGGTCAGTGACGACACCGTCCGCCGGTGGATCGACAACGGGCGTATCGCCGCGGTATCCGGCGACGACGGCCCCGCACGGGTCGACGGTGCCGACCTGGCACGGCTGGCCACGGAACTGCGCAGCGCGCCCGAGCCCGGCACCGCGCGGCTGGAATCGGCACGCAACCGGCTCGTCGGGATCGTCACCCGCGTCGTCAAGGACGGCGTCATGGCCCAGGTGGAACTGCAGTGCGGCCCCTACCGAATCGTCTCGCTGATGTCCCGCGAGGCCGCCGACGAACTCGACCTGCAACCCGGCAGCCGGGCCGCCGCCCAGGTGAAGGCGACCAACGTGATCGTGGAGGTGCCCTGATGCGAAGCACTGTGCTGAAACTGCTCACCACCGTGACACTGGCAGTCGCGCTGGCCGGGGTGGCCGGCTGCGGCGGCGGCAGCGGCAGCGGCAGCGGCAGTACTGACCAAACCCGTTCCGGCGGAACCGGAACCGCCGACATCACCGGTCCACTGACGGTGTTCGCCGCGGCCTCGCTCACCGACGTCTTCGGTGATCTCGGGGCCCGGTTCATGAGCGAGCATCCCGGCACCGAGGTGAGGTTCAATTTCGCCGGCAGCTCGTCACTGGCCACCCAGATCAACCAGGGCGCCCCGGCCGACGTGTTCGCCTCGGCCAACGAGAAGCAGATGGCGGCCGTCACCTCGACCGGGGAGGTCGCCGGGGAGCCCGTCCCCTTCGCCGAGAACGTCCTGGTGATCGCCGTTCCCCCGGGCAATCCGGGCAAGATCACCGGCCTGGCCGATTTCGCCGACCCCGATCTGACGCTGGCGACGTGCGCCCCCGAGGTGCCCTGCGGCGCCGCCGCCGAGGCCGTGTTCGCGGCCGCCGGGATCACCCCGTCGGTGGACACCCTCGAGGAGGACGTACGCGCCGCCCTGACCAAGGTCGAGCTGGGCGAGGTCGACGCCGCGCTGGTCTACACCACCGACGCCCAGAGCGCCGGCGACGCCGTCCAGTCCATCGAGTTCCCCGAGTCCGCGCGGGCGGTCAACGTCTACCCGATCGCCGTCCTCAAGGAATCGCCCCATCCGGCCGCCGCGCGGGCATTCGTCGACCTGGTGCTCTCCCAGCAGGGGCAGGACGCCCTGCGGGCCGCGGGCTTCCGGCCCCCGGCGGCCCCCTGACCCCCCGGAAGAACAGGCAGCGGTATGCGACGTGGTCGACCCGACCGGCGAAATCCCGCCGGCGGTGTCCCCGCCGCGCTGCTCATCCCGGCCGTCCTCGGTGCGGCGTTTCTGGTGCTGCCGATGGTCGGCCTGCTGGTACGCACCCCCTGGTCACAGCTGGGGCGGTTGCTGTCGTCCCCGGACGTGGCCACCGCGCTGCGGCTGTCGCTGACCACCGCGACCACCGCGACCGTGGTGTCGCTGGTGCTCGGCATCCCGATCGCCTGGATCCTGGCCCGGTCCGACCTGCCGGGGCGGTCGGCCCTTCGGGCGCTGGTGACCGTCCCGCTGGTCCTGCCGCCCGTCGTCGGCGGGGTGGCGCTGTTCCTGGTGCTCGGCCGGCGCGGTCTCCTCGGCGGCTGGCTCTACGAACACTTCGGCATTTCGCTGCCGTTCACCACCACCGCCGTGGTGATCGCCGAGGCCTTCGTGGCGATGCCCTTCCTGATCATCAGCGTCGAGGGTGCGCTGCGGGCATCCGACGCCCGTTTCGAAGACGCCGCAGCGACTCTGGGCGCCGGCGGGTGGTCGACGTTTCGCCGGGTCACCCTGCCGATGGTGGCGCCCGGGGTGGCGGCCGGCGCCGTCCTGTGCTGGGCGCGCGCGTTGGGTGAGTTCGGCGCCACGATCACCTTCGCCGGCAATTTCCCCGGCACCACCCAGACGATGCCGCTGGCCGTCTACCTGGCGCTCCAGGACAATCCCGAGTCGGCGATCGTGCTGTCGGTGCTGCTGCTGGTGGTGTCGGTGGCCACGCTCGGTCTGCTGCGCGAGCGCTGGATCAGCCGGGCATGACCGCCGGCGCCACCGACGAGGGCCTGCACGCACAGATCGGCGTGCAGCGGGGCGAACTCGCACTCGACGTCGGCTTCGACGTCTCCCCCGGGCGCACACTGGCCCTGCTGGGACCCAACGGCGCCGGCAAGTCGACGGTGCTACGGATACTGGCCGGCCTGCTCAGGCCGCAGCGCGGCCGGGTGACCCTGGGCCCCACCGTGCTCGACGACGCCGACAGTGGAGAGCACCTGCCGGCCCACCGCCGGCCCGTCGGCATGGTGTTCCAGGACTACCTGCTCTTCCCCCACCTCTCGGTGCTCGACAACGTCGCCTTCGGCCTGCGGTCCCGCGGCGTGCGCCGGCCACAGGCCCGGGCTCAGGCCCGCGAGTGGCTGCAGCGGGTGGGAATCGCCGAGCACGCACGCAGCCGACCCGGCGCCCTGTCCGGCGGCCAGGCCCAGCGCGCGGCCCTGGCGCGTGCCCTCATCGGCGAACCCCGGCTGCTGCTACTCGACGAACCGCTGTCCGCCCTCGACGCGCGCACCCGACTGACGATCCGGTCCGAACTGCACCGCCACCTCGCCGCGTTCCCGGGTCCGGCGGTGGTGGTCTCCCATGATCCGATCGACGCCATCGCGCTGGCCGACGATGTCGCCGTGATCGAGAACGGGGGCGTGGTGCAAACCGGTGCGGCACATGACATCGCCCGCCGGCCACGGACCGACTACGTCGCGCGGTTGATGGGATTGACCCTGCTGGAGGGCTTCGCCGTCGGCACCACCGTCCGGCTGGACTCCGGCGGCGAACTCACCTCGACGCAGTCGATGTCCGGACCGGTCTATGCCGCCATCCGCCCCGAGCACGTGTCGCTCTACACCGCGCCGCCGCACGGCAGCCCCCGCAACGTGTGGCCGGCCCGGCTGGTTGCCGCAACCCCGTACAGCACTACCGTGCGCTGCGATCTCGACGGCCCGGTGCCGCTGACCGCCGACGTCACCGCGGCCGCGTTCGCCGAGCTGGCTCTGGCGCCGGGCGATTCGGTGTGGGCATCGGTCAAGGCCCACGAGATCGATATCTACGGCCGCTGACCCCGCGTCGCGGCGGGACTACCCGTCGGTCACCGAATGGTGGGGTGCGCAACCTGATTGGCCGAACCACACCACGGCGTTCGATACCGGCAACCTCGTGGAGGCCACCGGCCGCTCCTGGCGCACCGGTGAATTCGCGTAAGCGTAAGTATTCGGAAAGATTTTGTAGCACCATGACGCTCAGCGCGATCGTAGGATCGTGCCATCGGGAACGTAAGCGGGCTGCGCTCATGCGACATCACCTGAGAGTCACCGGGACCGGGGGATCACGGACCCACGCGCATCAGCGCCGTCAGCGACATCCCCGAAAAGCACTCCGTCGAGACCGATATCGAAGCCACCCCCCGAAAGGATCGTCATGAAATCCACATTCGCCGCACTCGCGGCCTCGGCCCTGACCGTCGCCGCGCTGGGGTTCGCGGGGCCCGCCAACGCGGAGCCGACCCCGTCCCCGGACCCGGAGCAGACGGCCACCGGCGAAGACGCCATGATGATGATGACCAGGGCCATGTACGAGTGCATGATGGGCGACAGGCCGGGCATTCCCCGCGCGATCTCCAACGACCGCGGCGTGATGTTCACCTGCGATCGCTTCTCCAGCTAACCGCAGCGCACCCGACGCGTCAGGACTGCGCCCCGTTGATCACCGGGTCGTCGATCATGCCGTTCTCGACGCCCCACATGGTGGCGATGGTGCGGTACTCCCCCGTCTCCATCAGATGCTTCAGGGCGGCCTGCAGCGGCTCGGCCAGGCCCGAGCCCTTGGCCACCGGCCAGCCGTAGGGTGCGGTGTCGAAGACCTCCCCGGCCGGCTCGAGGGCACCGGCGCTGAGCTTGATCGCGAACCCGGTCACCGGTGAATCCGCCGACATCGCATCGACGTCACCGGCGATCAGGGCGGAGGTCAGATCGTCCTGCCGGGTGAACACCACCATGTCGATGGGCGCCAGACCCGCCGCCACGCACGCGTCGCTCTTGGCCGGGATCTCCGTCGTCTGCTGCAGGACCCCCTGGGCCACACCGACTTTGAGACCGCAGGCGGCATCGGGGTCCACCGTCGAACCGGTGCGCCTGGCCCACAGGTTGCCCGCCGTGAAGTAGGTGACGAAGTCGACCTGCTGCTGGCGCTCCACGGTGTCGGTGATCGACGAGGCGCCCAGGTTGAAATGCCCCTGCTGCACCGAGGGCATGATGGTCTCGAACGCGGTCTCGCGATAGTCCGGTGTCAGCCCGAGGGTGCGGGCCACCGCGTTCATCAGGTCGACGTCGAATCCGACGATCTCGCCCTTGGAGTTGGTGAACTCGTTGGGCGCGTAGGGCACGTTGACGCCGACCACCAGCCGGCCCGTCGCCCGGATGTCCTCGGGCACCGTGGCCGCGATCTCCGGCACCGACCCGCTCGGGGTGCCGGCCGGCGCGGTCGACTCGTTCAGGCCGACCGGTTTGGTGTCGCGGCCGGGTGCTCCCCACAACTGCCACGCCCCGAGCGTGCAGGCGGCCGCGACCACGATCGCGGCCCCGCCGGCCACCAGGGCCCGCCTGCGCAGCCAGCGCCGGGACGGACCCTGCCGGGCCGAATGCCGGCCACTGGACGGGCGCGCCCGCGGCACCGGCGCGGTCAGCGCCCGGCGCGCGGCCGTGGCCAGCTCGGCGGCACTCTGATAGCGCTTGGCGGGTTTCTTGGCCATGCCCCTGGCGATGACGTCGTCGAAGGCGGCCAGCCTGGGATCGGTGGCCGACGGCCGCGGTGGCTCCGACATCATGTGCGCGGCGATCTGCTGCTCCAGGCTGTCGGCCTGGTAGGGCCGCACCCCGGTGAGGCATTCGTAGAGCACACACGCCAGCGCATAGGTGTCCGCGCGTGCGTCGATGGGCCCGCCCTCGAACCGCTCGGGGGCCATGTAGCCGAGGGTGCCCAGGGTGTTGCCCGCCGTGGTCATCCCCGCCTCGCCGGCGGTGCGCGCGAGCCCGAAGTCGATCAGGTAGACGAAGTCGCGTGGGGTGATCAGGATGTTGGACGGCTTGATGTCGCGGTGGATCAGGCCGGCGGCGTGGGCGGCGTCGAGCGCGGCCGCGACCTGTTCGGCCACCGCGACGGCCGCCGCGGGCTCCATCGGTTTCTTGCGCTCGGCGAGCAGCGAGGCCAGCGTCCGGCCCTCGATCAGCCGCATATCCAGATAGAGCCGGCCGTCGATCTCGCCGAACCCGTGAATGGGCACCACGTGCGGGTCGTTGACCCCGGCCGCGGCCCGGGATTCCCGGCGGAAACGCTGTTGGAAGGTCTCGTCCTCGGCGAGGTGGTGTGGGAGGACCTTGAGCGCGACGACACGGCCGGTTGCGGTGTCGTAGGCCTGATAGACCTCACCCATCCCGCCCTTGCCCAGCAGCTTCTGCAGCTGGTAGCGCCCGAATGGTGTCGCGTCCACCGGTGAACTCCTCGGCAGCGGCCAGTCGGTGTGTGCCGTTCGAAGCTACCTCACAGTTGCCGGCAATGTGAGCGCAGCGCCACACCCGCGGCCGACGGCGCCGGCCGACCCTCGCCCGACCTTAGGCGGGGCTGACCTCGACGTCGGAGCCGTAGACACCCAGCAGATCACGGGCGGAGACGATGCCGAGCAGCTCACCGTCCTGTTCGACGAAGATATGCCGGATGTAGTGGTCCATCATCCGCGCGGTGACCTCGTCGACGGTGGCGTCGGCCTCGCACCACACCAGATGGGTGCTGGCGACGTCGCTGGCGCGCACCGCGGCGGGATCCTGGCCCGAGGCGACGACCTTGACGACGTCGCGCTCGGTGACCAGCGCAACCGGTCGGGCCTCGTCGCCCACGACGACGGCGCCCACCCCTTCGGCGGTGATCGTCCTGGCGACGTCGGCGACGGTGGCGTCAGCGGCGACGCGGGTCACGGGGTCCCCGGTGACGACGGAGACGGGAGTCGATCCACCGGACGGTATGTGCTTCATAACCCCATGGTGGCACCCGCATTTCACCGGGTGGTAACCGAGCCCCCAACCTGCTACCTCGGTCACCGCCGTCAGGGACCAAAGCCCTCGATGACTACGGGGCCTGGTATCTGCCTCCCGGGTCGTATAACATACCCCCTAGGGTATCCAGATACCATTGCTGAAGACCCGCACGAAAGGAACCGGACCCATGAAATTCATCCAGTACTACTTGGACTGCCTGTCGCACGCCTCGTATCTGATCGGGGACGAGACCAGCGGACGCGCCGTGGTCATCGACCCGCAGCGCGACGTCTCGCAGTACGTGGCCGACGCCAAGGAAATGGGCATGAAGATCGAGCTCGTCATCGAGACCCACTTCCACGCCGACTTCCTGTCCGGGCACCTGGAGCTGGCCAAGGCCACCGGCGCCCAGATCGTGTTCTCCTCGGTGGCCCAGCCGGAGTTCGAGGCCATGGGGGTCGAGGACGGGCAGCGCTACTCGCTGGGTGAGGTGACCCTGGAGTTCCTGCACACCCCCGGACACACCCCCGAGTCGTTGAGCATCGTGGTCTACGAGCACCCCGAGGACACCGTGCCCTACGGCGTGATGACCGGGGACACCCTGTTCATCGGCGACGTCGGCCGGCCCGACCTGCTGGCCTCGATCGGCTTCACCCGCGAGGAACTGGCCGACAAGCTCTACGACTCGCTGCACAACAAGTTGATGCCCCTGCCCGACCCGACCCGGGTCTACCCCGCTCACGGCGCGGGGTCGGCATGCGGCAAGAACCTCTCGACGGACCTGTGGTCGACCATCGGCGATCAGAAGGAGTCCAACTACGCGCTGCGGGCGTCGACCAAGGACGTCTTCATGCAGATGGTCACCGAGGGGCAGCCACCGGCACCCGGCTACTTCGTCTACGACGCGATCCTCAACCGCAAGGACCGCGAGCTGCTCGACGAGACCAAGATGCCCGCGGCCATGTCCTACGAGGACCTGCAGAAGGCGCTCGAGGGTGGGGCGGTGCTGGTCGACGGCCGCGCGCCCGAGGAGTTCGCCACCGGCCACCTGCGCCAGGCGGTCAACGTCGGACTCGACGGCCGCTACGCCGAGTTCGCCGGCTCGGTGATTCCCTCCGATGTCGACATCGTGCTGTTCGTCGACCCCGGTGAGGAGCTGGAGGCCAAGAATCGGTTGGCCCGCATCGGGTTCGACCGCGTGGTCGGCTACCTGGACAACCCGTTCCAGGCGATGTACGACCACCAGGATCAGGTGCAGGTCGCCTCGCGCCTGACGGCGATGGCGTTCGACGATCGCGCGAGGACGGTCGACGGCCTGCAGATCGTCGACGTGCGCAACCCGGGCGAGGCCGACGCGGGGATGATCCCCGGCGCGGTGAACATCCCGGTCGGCCAGCTGCCGTCGCGCACCGACGAGCTCAACCCGGCGGCCCCGACGGTCGTGTACTGCGCCGGCGGCTACCGGTCCTCGGTGGCGGCCAGCCTGCTGCGCCAGCGCGGCTTCGGCGATGTCAGCGACATCCTGGGCGGCTACAACGCCTGGGAAGAGACTGTCCAGAACGCCTGAGCCACAGAAGGATTCCCGATTAGGTCACAGTTTAGGACAGATACATGACCATCACTGCCAAGCATCAGATCGTCGTTGTGGGCGGCGGCACGGCGGGTATCACCGTCGCCGCCCGCCTGCAACGCAAGGGCTACACCGACATCGCGGTGATCGAGCCCTCCGACACCCACTACTACCAGGCACTGTGGACCCTCGTGGGCGCGGGGAAGGCGCAGGCGTCTTCCACCGCGCGCGCCGAGAGTTCGGTGATGCCCAAGCACGCCACCTGGATCCGCAAGTCGGCGTCGGCGTTCGACCCCGACAACAACACGGTGACGTGTTCGGACGGCACCTCCTACGCCTATGACGTACTGGTGGTATGCCCGGGCATCCAGCTCGACTGGAACCGCACCGAGGGCCTGGAGGAGACGTTGGGCCGCAACGGGGTCTCGTCGAACTACCGGTTCGATCTGGCCCCCAGGACGTGGGACTTCATCAGGAACACCCGTTCGGGTAGCGCGGTGTTCATGATGCCCTCCGGCCCGATCAAGTGCGCCGGGGCACCCCAGAAGATCGCCTACCTGGCCGCCGACTACTGGAAGAAGCAGGGCGTCCTCAACGACATCGACATCCACCTGGTGGTGCCGACGCCGCGCATCTTCGGCATTCCCGAGATCGCGGACAACCTGGACAAGGTGATCGCCGGCTACGGCATTCAGCTGCACACCGAGTCCGAGGTGACCGCCGTGGACGCCGGGGCGCACAAGCTGACCGTATCCAGCATGGTCGAGGGCGGCGGGGAAACCGTGCTGCCCTACGACGTGCTGCACGTGGCGCCGCGCCAGTCGGCCCCGGACTGGATCAAGTCCAGCCCGCTGTCGACCGGGGACGCCAACGGCTACGTCGAGGTGGACAAGAACACGCTGCAGCACGTGCGGTATCCGAACATCTTCAGCCTGGGCGATGCGGGCTCGACGCCGAACTCCAAGACCGGCGCCGCGATCCGCAAGCAGGCACCGGTGGCGGCCGAGAACATCGACGCGTTCATCAAGGGCCGTCCGCTGACCGCGCAGTACGACGGCTACGCCTCGTGCCCGCTGGTGACGTCCTCGCACGACATGCTGCTGGCCGAGTTCGACTACTCGCTGAAGATGACCCCGACCTTCCCGATCCTGGATCCGGCCAAGCCGCACCGGGTGTACTGGTACCTGAAGAAGTACGGCCTGCCGTTCATGTACTGGAACCTGATGCTCAAGGGCCTGGCCTGAGGACAGGCCATCGGGCACCAGCCTGAGGACAGGCCATCGGGCACCAGCCCGACGACCCTGCCTGACAACGAGGTCGGGCGACTGGCCCGGCGTGGGTGGTCCGCCACCCACGCCGGGCCTTTCCGCGCGCAGCGAACCCCTCTGGCCGAGGGGCGGCCGGGTGTGGCAACGTCCTCCCGGTGACAGTGATCACCACCTCCCTGCGCCATGAGATCGACGGTGTCGGCCACGACGCGGTCCTGGTTTCCGAAGAGGCGCTGATCGGGTCCGCGCCCACCGTGCTGGTGTTTCACGGCATGGAGGGGCGCAGCGACACCCAGCTGGACTTCGCCGCCGAGCTGACCGGGTGGGGGTACCAGGCGATCGCGGTCGACCTGTTCGGCGAGGAGGTCACCCGCGGCGGCCTGGAGTCCACCACCGCGGCCATGACCGGTTTCCTCGATGACCGCGAGGCCCTGGCCGAGCGGCTCTCCGCGGTGGTGCCCGTGCTGACCGGGGCGCCCCAGGTGGACGCCGCGCGGGTGGCGGCGATCGGCTTCTGTTTCGGCGGCCTGTGCGTGTTGGACCTGGCCCGCGCCGGTGCCGCGCTGCGCGGTGTGGCCAGCTTCCACGGACTGCTCACCCCGCCGCCCGCGGCCCGGCGGCACCAGGTGACGGCCAACGTGACAGCGAAGGTCATGGTCTTCCACGGCTGGGACGACCCGTTCGCGCCCCCGGAGGACGTGGTGGCCCTGGGCCGGGAGTTCTCCGGCCGCGGCATCGACTGGCAGCTGCACGCCTACGGCAATGCGCTGCATGCCTTCATGGCGCCGTGGGCCGACGACCCCGACCGCGGCGTCCGCTACGACGAGCGCGCCGCCCGGCGGGCGTGGGAGTCGCTGGGGCACTTCCTGCTGGACTGTTTCGCGCCCGGGGCCTGAACGTCCGATCCCTCGTCGCCGGGTAGGTTGCCGATATGACTGGCACCGACCTCGTCCTGTACTCCTGCACCGACCGCGTCGCGCTGATCACCGTCAACGACCCGGACCGGCGCAACGCCGTCACCGACGCGATGTCGGCACAGCTGCGGGCCGCCGTCGAACGCGCACAGGACGACCCCGGGGTGCACGCCGTCGTGGTGACCGGCGCCGGCAAGGCGTTCTGCGCCGGGGCCGACCTCAGCGCGCTGGGTGCGGCCGCCGAGGAGGGGCTGCTGCGCATCTACGACGGGTTCATGGCGGTGGCCAACTGCACCCTGCCCACCGTCGCGGCCGTCAACGGGGCCGCCGTCGGCGCCGGGCTGAACCTGGCCCTGGCCGCCGACGTCCGCATCGCCGGGCCGCACGCCCTGTTCGATCCGCGGTTCCAGAAGCTGGGCATCCACCCCGGCGGCGGTGCCACCTGGATGTTGCAGCGCGGGGTCGGCCCGCAGGTGGCCCGCGCGGCGCTGCTGTTCGGGATGCGCTTCGACGCCGAATCGGCGGTGGCGCACGGGCTGGCGCTCAGCGTGGCCGACGACCCGGTGGCCGCCGCCCTCGAGCTGGCCGCCGGGCCGGCGGCCGCACCGCGCGAGGTGGTGCTGGCGACCAAGGCCACGATGCGCGCCACGACCGCCCCGGGCTCGGTGGACACCGATCTTCACCACGCCGCGATGCGCACCGAACTGGGGCCGCAGGCCACCTCGATCCGGTCCCCGGAGTTCGCGGCGCGGCTGGCCGCGGCGCAGAAACGCTGAGCCCCGCCGGCCCGCCCTCCGGACCCCGCTACGGCGCCAGCGACACGATGCGTTCGGCCCGCCGCAGCACCGGCGCATCGACCATCTGGCCCCGGAACGCGAAGGCCCCCGGTTGTTGTGCGGCGGCGGTCAGGACCTCTCGGGCCCACTCGACCTGCTCCGCGGTGGGCGCATAGCCGGCGCGGATCACCGCGAGCTGACTCGGGTGGATGGCGACCTTGATGTCGAAGCCGACCGCGACGGCGTCATCGACCTCGCCGCGCAGACCGTCGAGGTCCTTGATGTCGAGGAACACCGAGTCCAGCGCGAGCCGGCCGCGGGCCTTGGCGGCCAGCAGCGACTGGGAGCGCACGTGGCGGGCCACATCGCGGAAGGAGCCGTCGGCGAAGCGGTTGGCCGTCCCGCCCAGGACGGCGAAGAGGTCCTCGGCGCCCCACATCACGCCCACCGCGTTGGCCGCCGCCGCCGACTCGGCGACCGTCAGCGCCCCCAGCGGGGTCTCGACGATGAGCACCACCTCCCGCGGCGCCAGCGCCGACACCTGTTCGGCGGCTTCGCACTTGGGCAGCATCACGGTCTGGTAGTCGGTGCGCTCCAGCGCCTGCAGGTCCAGGCGCTGATCCTCGGTGCCGGCCGGGTTGATCCGGATCACCGTGCGCGCCGGGTCCAGCGGCGTGCCGAGCAGGGCTTCGCGCGCGGCGGGCTTGTCACCGGCGCCGTCCTCCAGGTCCAGGATGACGATATCGGCCGCCGCGGCGGCCTTTTCGAATCGCTCGGGTCGGTCGGCCGGGCAGAACAGCCACGCCGGGCCGGCGTTGTCGAGGGGCACTAGTTCTCCTCCTGGGGACGCTTGCGCACCATGGTCTTGCGCGCCGCGGTCGCCACGACGTCGCCGTGCTGGTTGCGCCCGGTGTGGGCGAAGGTCACGATGCCCTCCCCGGGCCGGCTCTTGGACTCGCGTTTGTCGGTGACGACGGTCTCGGCGTAGAGGGTGTCACCGTGGAAAAGGGGCTTGGGGAAGGCGATCTCGGAGAACCCGAGGTTGCCCACGATGGTGCCCTGGGTCAGCTGGGCGACCGAGAGACCCACCAGCGTGGACAGCGTGAACATCGAATTGACCAGCCGCTGGTGGAAGGGCGGCAGCGCGTCGGAGAACGCCGCATCCAGGTGTAGTGCCTGGGTGTTCATCGTCAGCGTGGTGAACAGCACGTTGTCGGCCTCGGTGATGGTGCGGCCGGGGGCGTGGATGTAGCGCACCCCGATCTCGAACTCCTCGAACCACAGGCCGCGCTGGTGGACCACTTTCTCCGGATCGGTCACGGTCACAGTCCCATCTGCCGGGCGATGATCATCAACTGGACTTCGGTGGTGCCCTCGCCGATTTCGAGGATCTTGCTGTCGCGGTAGTGGCGTGCGACGGTGTACTCGTTCATGAAGCCGTAGCCGCCGTGGATCTGGGTGGCGTCGCGGGCGTTGTCCATCGCGGCCTCGCTGGCCACCATCTTGGCCACCGCGGCCCCCTTCTTGAACGGCTTGCCGGCCAGCATCAGCGCCGCAGCGTCGTAGTAGGCGGTGCGCGCGGCGTGGGCGCGGGCCTCCATCCGGGCCAGCTTGAACTCGATGGCCTGATACTTGCCGATCGCCTGCCCGAACGCCGAGCGCTCCTTGGCGTACCGCACGCTCTCGTCGACACAGCCCTGCGCCGCACCGACGGACAGGGCGGCGATGGCGATGCGCCCCTCGTCGAGGATGCGCAGGAAGTTGGCGTAGCCGCGGCCCCGCTCCCCCAGCAGGTTCTCCTGCGGCACCCGCACGTCGTCGAAGCTGAGCGGGTGGGTGTCCGAGGCGTTCCACCCGACCTTGTCGTAGGCGGGTTCGGCGGTGAAGCCCTCGATGGGCACCGGCACCAGGATGGAGCTGATCTCGGGCTTGCCCGGCGCGCCGCCGGTCACGGCGGTGACGGTGACCAGCCGGGTGATGTCGGTGCCGGAGTTGGTGATGAACTGCTTGGTGCCGTTGATCACCCAGTGCCCGTCGTCGAGGCGGGCGGTGGTCTTCGTCGCGCCGGCGTCGCTGCCGCCGCCTGCCTCGGTGAGCCCGAAGGCGCCCAGCGCCTTGCCGCTGGTCAGCAGCGGCAGCCACTGGCGCCGCTGATCCTCGGTGCCGAACCGGTAGACGGGCATGGCCCCGAGCGACACCCCGGCCTCCAGCGTGATCGCCACGCTCTGGTCGACCTTGCCGAGTTCCTCCAGCGCCAGGCACAGCGCGAAGTAGTCGCCGCCCATGCCGCCGTACTCCTCGGGGAACGGCAGCCCGAACAGCCCCATGTCGGCCATGCCCGCGACCACCTCGTAGGGGAAGCTGTGCTCGGCGTCGTGCTTGGCGGCGACGGGGGCCACGACGCCCTGGGCGAAGTCGCGCACCGTCTTGGCCAGCTGGGCGTACTCGTCGGGCAGATCGCCCGTCGACAGGTAGTCACTCATCGCGTGCTTCTTTCTCGGTTGCCTTGATGCGGGCCAGGAGCTGACCCACCTTGACCTGATCGCCGACGCCGACCAGCACCTCGACGACACCGTCGACGGGGGCGGTCAGCGAGTGCTCCATCTTCATGGCCTCCACGGCGACGACCACGGCGCCGGCCTGCACCGCCGCGCCGTCGGCCACGTTGACGGCCACGACCGCCCCGGGCATCGGGCTGACCAGTTCGGCGTCCCCGGCATGCGCATCGTCGGGACGCACCGGGGCCTCGCGGACCTCCTCGACGACGGCGACACCGTCCTGCCCGGCCAGCCAGATCCGGTGATCGTGCTCGGCGACGAGGTACTCCGAGCGCAGTCCGTCGACGGTGACGCTGAGCCGGTCGCCGGCCAGCGCGGCGGTCACGGTGCGCGCCGGGCCGTCCTCAACGACGGCGCGGGCCTGCCGTGGCGTGCCGGTGATGCCGACGTGGTCGGTGCGCTCGCCGGAGCGCAGCCGGATCGTGCTGGCCGCGGGGGCACCCATGCGCCAGCCCGACGGCGCCGACCAAAGGTCGTCGGTGCGGGCCTGCCAGCGCTGCATCCAGCGCAGGGCGGCCGCGGCGATCAGTTGCCCATCACCGGCGCCGGGCGCGCCGAAGTCGCCGGCGCGGCGGTCGAGCAGTCCGGTGTCCAACCGTCCCGCGGCGACGTCGGGGTCGGCGAGCAGGAAACGCAGGAAGTCGATGTTGGTGGTCACGCCCAGGATCGCCGTGCGGGCCAGCGCGCGGTCCAGCCCGCGCAGCGCCGCGGCGCGGTCGGGCCCGTGGGCGATCACCTTGGCCAGCATCGGGTCGTAGTCGCTGCCGACGACGGTGCCGGCGAAGATTCCCGAGTCCACCCGCACGCCCGCACCGGACGGCTCGAGGAGATCCAGCACGGTGCCGCCGGTGGGCAGGAAGCCGTGCGCGGGGTCCTCGGCGTACACCCGGGCCTCGATCGCGTGCCCACGCAGTTCCACGTCGTCCTGCCCGCACGGCAGGGTCTCGCCCGCGGCGATGCGGACCTGCCATTCAACCAGGTCCCACCCGGTGACCATCTCGGTGACCGGGTGCTCGACCTGCAGCCGGGTGTTCATCTCCATGAAGAAGAATTCATCGGGCCGGTCGGCGGAGACGATGAATTCCACTGTGCCGGCGCCGATGTAGTCCACACTGCGGGCGGTGTCGCAGGCGGCCGCGCCGATGCGGGACCGGGTCGGCTCGTCCAGCAGGGCCGAGGGCGCCTCCTCGATGACCTTCTGGTGGCGGCGCTGCAGGCTGCACTCCCGCTCGCCGAGGTGGATCACGTTGCCGTGGCCGTCGGCCAGGACCTGCACCTCGATGTGTCTGGGCTGCAGGACGAACCGTTCCAGGAACAGGGTGTCGTCACCGAAGGCGGCAGCGGATTCTCGCCGCGCCCCGGCCAGGGCCGCCGGTAGCTCGGCGGGCTCGGAGACCCTCCGCATGCCCTTGCCCCCGCCGCCGGCAGAGGGTTTGACCAGCACCGGATAGCCGATGTCCTCGGCGGCGGCGACCAGCTCGGAGTCGCTGAGTCCGGGCCGGGCCAGCCCCGGCACCACGGGAACGCCGAAGCGGCTCACGGTCTCCTTGGCGGTGATCTTGTCGCCCATGGTGGCGATCGCCCTCGCCGGCGGCCCGATGAACACGATGCCGGCCGCGGTCAGCGCCGCGGCGAACTCGGCGTTCTCCGAGAGGAATCCGTAGCCGGGGTGAACGGCCTGCGCGCCGGTGCGCCGCGCGGCGTCGACCACGGCGCCGATGTTGAGGTAGCTTTCGCGGGCCGGGGCGGGACCGAGCAGCACCGCCGCGTCGGCCTCGGCGACGTGGCGCGCGCCGGCGTCGGCCTCGCTGTAGACCGCCACGGCGCGGATCCCCATCCGCCGCAGGGTCCGGATGACCCGCACGGCGATCTCGCCGCGGTTGGCCACCAGAACCGTGTCGAAGCGTATCCCCGAGCCTGTCGCCGTGCCTGTTTCCGTCATCGTGACCTCACATCCGGAAGACGCCGTAGGAGACCGGTTCGACGGGGGCGTTGCCGACGACCGACAGCGCCAGACCCACCACGGTCCTGGTGTCGGCGGGGTCGATCACCCCGTCGTCCCACAGCCGCGCCGTCGAGTAGTAGGGGTTGCCCTGGTGCTCGTACTGCGCGCGGATGGGCGCCTTGAACGCCTCCTCGTCCTCCGGGCTCATCTCGCCGCGCACCGTGGCCAGCACCGAGGCCGCCTGCTCGCCGCCCATCACCGAGATCCGCGCGTTGGGCCACATCCACAGGAACCGCGGCGAGTACGCGCGCCCGCACATCGAGTAGTTGCCCGCCCCGTAGGATCCCCCGATCACCACGGTGAGCTTGGGTACGCGCGCGCAGGCCACCGCGGTCACCATCTTCGCGCCGTGCTTGGCGATGCCGCCGGCCTCGTAGTCACGCCCCACCATGAACCCGGCGATGTTCTGCAGGAACAGCAGCGGGACCATCCGCTTGTCGCAGAGTTCGATGAAATGCGCTCCCTTGAGCGCGGATTCACCGAAGAGCACACCGTTGTTGGCGACGATGCCGACGGGGTGGCCGTGGATGTGGGCGAATCCGGTCACCAGTGTCGTGCCGTACTCGGCCTTGAACTCGCTGAACTCGCCGCCGTCGACGATGCGGGTGATGACCTCGTGGACGTCGTAGGGCACCCGGGCGTCGACGGGCACGACGTCGTAGAGCTCGCTCTGGTCGGCCACGGGCGCGACGGCGGGGCGCACCTCCCAGGGCCGCGGGGGCACCGGGCCCAGGGTGGACACGATGCGCCGCACGATGCGCAGTGCGTCGCGGTCGTCGTGTGCCAGGTGGTCGGTGACCCCGGAGACCTTGGCGTGCAGATCGCCGCCGCCGAGGTCCTCGGCCGTGACCACCTCGCCGGTGGCGGCCTTCACCAACGGCGGGCCGCCCAGGAAGATGGTGCCCTGGTTGCGCACGATGACGGCCTCGTCGCTCATCGCCGGCACATAGGCACCCCCGGCGGTGCAGGAGCCGAGCACCGCGGCGATCTGCGGAATCCCCTTGGCGCTCATGGTCGCCTGGTTGTAGAAGATGCGCCCGAAGTGTTCACGGTCGGGGAAGACCTCGTCCTGGCGTGGCAGGAAGGCGCCGCCGGAGTCGACGAGGTAGATGCAGGGCAGCTGGTTCTGCAGCGCGATCTCCTGGGCGCGCAGGTGCTTCTTGACCGTGACCGGGTAGTAAGTGCCGCCTTTGACGGTAGCGTCGTTGGCCACGATCATGCACTCGCGTCCCGAGATCCGGCCGATGCCCGCGATCATGCCCGCGCCGGGGCACTCGTCGTCGTACATGCCGTCGGCGGCCAGCGGAGCCACCTCCAGCAGGGGGCTGCCGGGGTCGAGCAGACCGTCGACACGGTCGCGCGGAAGCAGCTTGCCCCGGGCGACGTGTCGTTCCCGGGCCCGCTCGGGGCCGCCGAGCCCCGCGGTGGCCAGCTTGTCGCGCAGCTGGGCCACCAGTGCCAGATGCTCGTCGCGGTTGGACGTTACGGAAGTCAAGCGACCCTGCCTGTTCGCTTCGGTTAATGATGACTAACTCATGGTATGTTAGTCACGATTAACTGCAGAAGTCCAGAGCGAGCCGACGGAGCCGCCATGCCCGCACCGGCCGCAGGAGCCGGGGAACACAAACCGGCCACCCGCCGCAGCCAGCGCAAGTCCGACCGGCGGACCCAGCTGCTGGCCGCGGCCGAGCGCCTGTTCGCCGAGCGCGGCTACCTGGCCGTGCGGCTGGAGGACATCGGCGCCGCCGCCGATGTCAGTGGGCCCGCGATCTACCGGCACTTCCCCAACAAGGAGGCGCTGCTGGTCGAACTGCTGGTCGGCATCAGCACCCGGCTGCTGCAGGGAGCGCGGGCCGTGGTCGCCGGGGCCGCCGACGCCGCGGCAGCGCTCGACGGTCTGGTCGAGTTCCACCTCGATTTCACCCTGGGCGAGCCCGACCTGATCCGCATCCAGGACCGCGACCTCGACCACCTGCCCGACACCGCCAAGCGACAGGTCCGCCGCAGCCAGCGGCAATACGTCGAGATCTGGGTGCGGGTGCTCTGCGAGCTCGGTCCGCGCGGCGACGGGGACCGCGGCGAGGACCGCGACGAGGATGACGCCCGGTTGATCGCCCACGCCGTCTTCGGGCTGCTGAACTCCACGCCCTACAGCACCAAGGGCGCCGGCGGCAGGATCGCCGATCCGGACCGGTCCCGCACGGTCCTGCGCGCCATGACGATGGCCGCACTCACCGCGCGCCGCTGAGACCGCCGCGACCACCGGGGACAGGGGCCGCCGGGGACACCGCCCGGCGGTCAGCCGATGACGCCACCCACGAGGTGGCCGATTCCGTAGGTGACCGCCAGTGCCAGCCCGCCGCCGATCAGGTTGCGCAGCACGGCGCGTCCGCGGGGCGCGCCGCCCAGCCAGGCGCTGACCGCGCCGGTCAGCGTCAGCGCCAGCAGCACGGTCACGATGGTGATCGGGACCCGCAGCGTGATCGGCAGCACGGTGATCGCGATCAACGGCAGCAGCGCACCGATGGTGAAGGCCAGCGCCGAGGACAGCGCCGCGTGCCAGGGATTGGTCAGTTCCTCGGGGTCGATACCCAGTTCCACCTCGGCGTGCGCGGCGAAGGCGTCGTGGTCGGTGAGTTCCTCGGCCACCGTCCGCGCCGTGGCCGCCGAGAGCCCCTTGGCCTCGTAGAGCGCGGCCAGTTCGTCGAGCTCGGCACTCGGTTCGGTGCGCAGCTCCCACTTCTCCTTGGCCAGCAGCGCGCTCTCGGTGTCACGCTGCGTGCTCACCGACACGTACTCCCCCAGCGCCATCGAGACCGCCCCCGCGGCCAGGCCGGCCACACCCGCGGTCAGGATCGGTCCGACCTCGGGAGTCGCCGCGGCCACACCGACCACGATGCCCGCGGTGGAGACGATCCCGTCGTTTGCGCCCAGTACACCCGCGCGTAACCAATTCAGCTTGGCGGCAACCGAACCCTCGTGGGGCTCATCGGGATGCGTGTGCGCCGGCAACTCGCTGGAGGACATGCGCGACAAGTTACCTCCCGGGCCGCCGCGAGCACCAGGAAACACAGCCTATCCAAAGACCGCGGGCCGGTGCGGATTTGATCCGCACCGGCCCGCCGGGACAACTGGTTTCAGGTCCGCGTCACAAGACCCCCGACGCTAATACCAGACCTTGCGTCCGCCCACCGGCCGACCGACCGCGCCCAGGATCCACAACACCGCCCCGATCACCAGCAGGATGATGCCGATGGTCCACAGGATGTTGATGTTCAGCACGAAGCCGAGGATGAGCAGAATCGCTCCGAGAACAATCATCGTGACTCTCTTTCCGTGAATGCGGTGGTCATAGCGCTATTACTGACTGGGCTGGGGCAGTTCGCAGTTCTCCACCTTGGGATTGACGCCCATGTAGTTCAGCGGCCCCGCGACCACCGTCAACGCAATGGTTCCCGCAGTGGCACAGCTTGTTTCAGTGGACTTGAAGTAGTCCCGCTGGTAAGCGGCGAGCACACCGATCGCCAACCACACCAGCACGATCACGCCGAGCAATCCTCCGCCGCGCCGCATCTGAGCCTCCGTCTCTGTCGGCACCTCCTGGCGCCCAGAGGTTTACCCTGGTGCAATATTCCCAAACATCGGCGCCGCACCCCCGCCTCCGGGGCCGGACCCGCACGGGGTGATCGCCGGTCAGGCGGCCTTGAACGGCGCGAAGGCGGTGCGCAGCCAGTCGCAGACCTCGACGGCGAGCACCTCACGGTTCTCCCGTTTGGCGATCTCGTGACCGTCGTCGGGGAAGACCACGTAGCGCACCGTGCGGCCCCGTTCGCGCAGGGCCTCCTCCATCTGCGTGGACTCGCTGACCGGGACGTTGGTGTCGTTGCCGCCGTGCACCAACAACACCGGTGCGGTCAACGCGTCCACCCGCAGCAGCGGCGAGAGCTGGTCGAGCAGCTCCCGGTCGCTGATCGGGTGGCCGTACTTCGGCTGGGCGGCCGCGGCGATCCAGGCCTCGGTGTTGCGGTAGAACGTGCTCAGGTCGCTCATCCCGCAGATGCTGATGCCCGCGGCGAACAACTCGGGGTGGAAGGTGAGCGCCGCCAGCGTCAGGTAGCCCCCGTAGGACCAGCCTCCGCAGGCGATCCGCTGCGGGTCGGCGTGGCCGCCGTCGATGAGGTGCTGCACGCAGTCGGCGACGTCGTCGATGGCCGCGAACCGCTTCTCGCGGTCGTCGGCGTGCATGAAGCTGCGGCCGAATCCCCCGGAGCCGCGCACATTCGGCGTCAGCACGGTGATCCCGGCGTTGAGCAGCTGCGGAAACACCTCGTCGTAGCCGGGCCGGGACTGACCTTCGGGTCCCCCGTGCAGGTAGATCAGCGCGCCGATGCTCTCCACTCCCTCGGGGGGGTCGTAACGCCAGGCCGTCAGCCGCAGACCGTCACGCGCGGTGATGATGTCCAGGTGCGGCGCCTCGGCTCGCGGACCCGACATCGGCACCCGGTCGACGGCCTCCCACTCGCGGGTCCTGGTGTCCACCAGTTCGACGGTCCTTGGCTGCCAGGGGCTTTCGACCGTCATCGCCACCATCGAGCCGCCTGCGCTGATCGAGAGCTGGCTGGCCACCAGCCCGGGCAGCGGGATCGGATCGGTGAGCGTGTTGTCGACGAACTGCAGGATCTGGAGTTCGCTGCAGCCGTTGATGTTCCACAGGATCGCCACCGTCGACAGGTCGTCGCTGATGACGAACTCGTCGAGTTCGTAGCCGGGCTTCTCGGCCACCACGTAGTAGCTGACACCGTCCGGCGTCGCCGTCACCTCCAGCAGCCGGGCGTGGCCGGTCCCGTTGTCGCTGCGGATCAGCGCCCGCACATAGCCCTCGGCGCTGTTGACGCCGTAGGTCTTCGCCGGGTGGTAGAGCTTCATCTCCTCACCGTCGGCGCCGGCGCGCAGACGCCGCGGCATCTGGTCGTCGAGGATCACCCCGGCGTCGGTGGTCGAGCCCGGATCGTAGGGCAGCAGGGAGATCTCGGTGAGGCCGTGCAACATCAGCAGTTCCCGGTAGCCGCGGGGTCCCACCCGCACCAGCGACGCGCCCGCCCAGGAGTCCACCAACCGTCCCGAGGAGCGGCGGTCCAGGATGATCCGGTTGCCGGTGGCCGGGTCGATCAGGCAGGACGCGCCGATTCCGTCGTCGCCGGTGAGGATGGCCGCCACTTGGGTGCCGTCCCAGGCGATCAGCTCGGCGGTGCCTTCCTCGCTCTCGGGGCCCATCCCGTCGATACGGTGCGCGTCGCGGTCGTCGGGGTCGGTGGTGACGACCCAGATCTGGGTGCGCTCACTGCCGGCCGGGGCCACCTCGCAGGCCAGCCAGTGCCCGTCGGCGGAATGCAGCACCCGGGTGACCGGGCCCTCGACCGGCAACTCGACGTCACGCGAGGAACTGGCGCGCCATCCCCGCAGGAAGCGCTGCACGGCCCGCGGGTAGCCGCCGTCGTCGACGATGTTGGCGAAGGCCGTGGCATCCGGTGAGAGCGATGCGCCGTAAATCTCGCGCACCTGCGGACCCACCGAATCGACCTCCTACTCGTCTGCCCGCGCCGGCTCGCGGGGCCGAAACGGACGCTACCCGCCCGGCCAGCGCCTCGCCACCGCCCTCACCGGGGGTGTCCCCGGCGCGCCGTCGGGGTCCGGGGCACGCTACCTGTGCAGGTCTGATCGGCCTCGCCGACGCCGACGCAGGTAGCCTGCAGGCATGAGGTGGGCATGACCGATCCGCGTCGACCCGATGGCGGGGAGTCGAACCGGAACCCCAACCGGCCGCACTGGTCCCAACCGACCGAGCCGGTGGGCAACCACTATCGGCCCGAGATCGACCCGGCATACGCCGGGCAGTACACGTATCCGAGCTACCTTCCCCCGTCCTCGGCCAATCCCACCGAACCGCTGCCGCCGTACTGGACGCAGACCCAGTTCCAGGCACCCGGCCAGCCCCCTGACCAGGGCGTTCCCGAACCTCCGAGGTCGCCGCGGTGGCTGTGGCTGATCGCCGGGGTGACCGTCGTGCTGGTCGTCGGCCTGGTCATCGCGCTGGTGATCGTCAACGGCGCCTCCAAGCAGGACACCGTGGTGGCGCCGCTGCCGTCGATGCCGGCGCCGACCACCACCGGGTTCCCCCTGCCGACCACGCGGACGCCCACGACCACCACGACACCGAGCCCGCTGCCGACCACCACCGCCACGACGTCACCGACCCCGTCGACCAGGGCGCCGGTGTCGCCCGGGGGCACCGACACCGTGGTCTACTCGGTGACCGGCCGCGGCCGCGCCATCAGCATCACCTACGTCGACACCGGCGGTCTGCTGCAGATCGAGTTCAACGTGGTGCTGCCCTGGAGCCGCGAGGTCACCCTGACCTCCCCCGCCGCGACGTCGGCCAGTGTCACCGTTCTCAACGTCGGCCGCGAGGTCACCTGCACGGTCCGCGTCAACGGCGCGCCGGTGCGCCAGCGCACCGGAACCGGGCTGACCATCTGCGCTTCGGCCGGATAGCCGGCCAGACGGCCCAGCCGGATAGCCGGCCAGACGGCCCAGCCGGATAGCCGGCCAGACGGCCCGGCCGGATAGCGGGAGCCCTCAGAGCACCAGCGCGCGGCCGGCGACACGGTGCGGCGGCACCCGCACGAACAGCATCCCGCCCAGACCGGCGGCCAGCACCACGCAGATACCGCCCAGCCCGGCGCGGTCGGTACCGAACGCGTCGACGAACAGGAAGAACAGCCACGGCGCCAGGAACGACACCGCGCGCCCGGTCATGGTGTACAGGCCGAACGCCACGCCCTCGGTGCCGTCGACGGACAACCGCAACAGCAGCGCCCGCGCCGACGCCTGGGTCGGGCCCAGGAACAGGCACAGGATCAGCCCGCAGATCCAGAACGCCACCGGCCCCGACAACGCGAGCAACAGCAGTCCGACCACCACCATGGCCGACAGCGATCCGACGATGACGGGCTTGGAGCCCACCCTGTCGTCCACCTGCCCGCCGGCCACCGCGCCGATCGCGGCGACCACGCACGCCGCGACACCGAAGATGAGGACGTTGGCCGGGGAGATGCCGTAGACGGTCACGCCGAGCACCGCCCCGAAGGTGAACACTCCGGTCAGTCCGTCGCGGAAGACGGCGCTGGCGAGCAGGTAGTAGACCAGGTTGGGGTCGCGGCGCCATTCGGCGTTCAGGTCGCGCCACACCTTGCGGTAGGCACCCAGCAGGCCAGGGTGTTCATGGGGGTCCAGCGCGGTGGGCAGGATGTGGTGGGCGGTCAGCAGCAGCGGCAGCGCGAACGCGGCGAACCAGGCGGCCGCCACCAGCACCACGATCCGGATGTTCAGGCCGTCGGCGGCGGGCACCCCGAACAGCCCGCGGGTGGGGCCGTCGCCGGCGATGAACCCGACGTAGACGAACACCAGCAGTGCGACACTGCCGAAATAGCCCGCCCCCGAGCCGATCCCGGAGATACGGCCGGAGTTCTGCGGGGTCGAGAGCTGCCGCAGCATGGCGTTGTAGGGCACCCCGGCCAGGTCGCCGCAGGCGGCGGTCGCGGCGAGCAGCGCCAGCCCGGCGAACAGATAGGACTCCTCGGGGCGGATCAGGCTCATGGCCACGGTGCACAGCACCGCGGCGGCGGTCAGGACGGTCAGCGCCCGCTGCCGCCAGCGCGGTGCCTGCACCCACACCCCGGTCACCGGCGCCAACACGGCCACCGCCAGCCCGGCGATGGTCAGGGCCCGGCCCAGCCAGCTGCCCGGCGAGGCGCCGCCCTGCATCCCCTGGCCGACGGATTCGGTCAGGTAGACCGAGAACACGAACGTCACGACGATGGCGTTGAGGCCGACGAATCCGCAATCCCACAGCGCCCAGGCCACCACCCGGGACTTCCGGGGCGGCGAGGCTTGCTCGGTCACTAGGGCACCATGCTCTCTGCGAATGCTCTCGGAGTGTTCGTTGAAGGGACTCGGCGGGGACCGAGGTGACGGCCAGGTGCGGTCGCTCGTAGAGGGCCTGCATGACACCGCCGCCCTCGG
>NZ_NVQF01000120.1 GCF_002592005.1 Mycolicibacterium palauense
TGATGTATTATTGATAGATGATCATGCGCCGCACTGGATCTACACAAGGGGTGTGGTCGGCAGCGTCAGATGTGTATAAGGGCCGGGGCCACAGGGACGGCCATGGGGGATGGCCGCAGGGACGGCCATGGGGCTGGCCGCAGGGCTGGTCAAAGAGGTGGTCAAAGCAGGTGTTCCAACGGTGTAAACTTGCCTACGCAGCTCGCTTTGCGGGCTGACTTCGCGCGTCTGCACGACGATTCCTCGGCCGAGCCGAGGTTCCCACCTGCGTGCCGGCGGTCCCGACCCCTAGGGCCGGGTCCGGTTCGCAGCAGGCGCCAGGGTCCGGCCTCACCCCGATGCCGGACGACAACCGACAATAAAAGGACATGGGCTCACAATGGCTGTCGTAACCATGAAACAGCTGCTCGACAGCGGCACCCACTTCGGGCACCAGACCCGTCGCTGGAACCCCAAGATGAAGCGGTTCATCTTCACCGACCGCAACGGTATCTACATCATCGATCTGCAGCAGACGCTGACCTATATCGACAAGGCCTACGAGTTCGTCAAGGAGACCGTGGCCCACGGCGGCACGATCCTGTTCGTCGGCACCAAGAAGCAGGCGCAGGAATCCATCGCCGACGAGGCGACCCGCGTCGGGATGCCGTATGTGAACCAGCGCTGGCTGGGCGGCATGCTCACCAACTTCTCCACCGTGCACAAGCGCCTGCAGCGCCTCAAGGAGCTGGAGGCCATGGAGCAGACCGGTGGCTTCGAGGGTCGCACCAAGAAGGAAATCCTGATGCTGACCCGCGAGAAGAACAAGCTCGAGCGCAGCCTCGGCGGTATCCGGGACATGCAGAAGGTGCCTTCGGCGATCTGGGTCGTCGACACCAACAAGGAGCACATCGCCGTCGGTGAGGCCCGCAAGCTGAACATCCCCGTGATCGCGATCCTGGACACCAACTGCGATCCGGACCTGGTGGACTACCCGATCCCGGGCAACGACGACGCGATTCGCTCGGCCGCCCTGCTGACCAAGGTGGTCGCCTCCGCGGTGGCCGAGGGTCTGCAGGCCCGCGCGGGTGTCGGCAGCGGCGACGGCAAGCCCGAGGCCACCGGCGAGCCCCTGGCCGAGTGGGAGCAGGAGCTGCTGGCCACCGCCACGGCGACCGCGGGCACGGGTGAGGCCGCCACCGAATCCACCACCGACGTTTCCTAACTTCTCCAAGGGAAGGGTTTCATGGCTAACTACACCGCTGCCGACGTCAAGCGACTGCGGGAACTGACCGGCGCCGGCATGCTCGACTGCAAGAACGCGCTGGCCGAGTCGGACGGCGACTTCGACAAGGCTGTCGAGGTGCTGCGCATCAAGGGCGCCAAGGACGTCGGCAAGCGCGCGGAACGCGCCACCGCCGAGGGCCTGGTGGCCGCCAAGGGCGGGGCGCTCATCGAGCTGAACTCCGAGACCGACTTCGTGGCCAAGAACGCCGAGTTCCAGGCCCTGGCCGACCAGATCGTCGACGCGGCCCTGGACGCCAAGGCGGCGGATCTGGAATCACTGAAGGCCGCCAAGATCGGCGACAAGACCGTCGAACAGGCCGTCGCCGACCTGTCGGCCAAGATCGGCGAGAAGCTCGAGCTGCGGCGGGTCACCTACTTCGACGGTGCCGTCGAGCCCTACCTGCACAAGCGGGCGGCCGACCTGCCGCCGGCGGTGGGCGTGCTGGTGGAGTTCACGGGCGGCGGCAAGGACGCCGCGCACGCCGTCGCGCTGCAGATCGCCGCGCTGAAGGCCAAGTACCTCACCCGTGAGGACGTCCCCGAGGACGTGGTGGCCAACGAACGGCGCATCGCCGAGGAGACCGCCAAGGCGGAGGGCAAGCCCGAGCAGGCCCTGCCGAAGATCATCGAGGGCCGGGTCAACGGCTTCTTCAAGGACGTCGTGCTGCTCGAGCAGCCGTCGGTGTCCGACAGCAAGAAGACCGTCAAGGCGCTGCTGGACGAGGCGGGGGTCACCGTCACGCGCTTCGCCCGGTTCGAGGTGGGGCAGGCCTGACCGCCACCGCGCCACGAGTTTGAGCGGCGCACCAACCGCTCACCGAGAAACCCCGCGCCACCCCGGCGATCCCGGAGACGCGGGGTTTCTCCTTTCCCGGGGTCCGGTACGGGCTGCGCACGTTCGGGCCGGCGCGGGTGTGAACGAGACGGCATGCGGTTTCCGGGCGGCCGGGGAACGGTTTTTCGCCACCGTAACGACTGCTTTGCTGAAATCCGTCGATAGTGGGGATTTCCGAGCATGGTGCTGTGCGTAGATCACATCAGGATTTCGCGATATCGGTACGATCACGACGAATGCCGTGCGGCCCCTCTCTGGCGCCTCTACCAGGTGTTACCCGCGGGATCCGACGACTGTCCAACTGAGTGGGAGCCCATTTCGGGCCCTGTGCGGACTTTGTACTGCGACACATTGCCGACGGTGGCGCGCTACGCACCGGCTCATTGCCCGGCCGCTGCGGGTGGGTCCATAAGAGGATGTCCGGAAGAAAAGAAAAATTGCCGTGAACGGAGTGTGCTTTCGGTTGACAGGGCCTATTGCGCCTGAGACGATTTTCCCAGCGTAAATAACAATCTGATTACTGACATTCTGGAAGCAGGGGGGATCATGTCCACCATCGCCACCAAGATCAAGGCGGGTGCCGCCGCCGGGGCGCTGGCCGGGGCCGCGGCCCTTGCGTCCGTGCCGGTCGCTCAGGCCGAGACGTTCGCCACCGGCCTGGGGGTCGGTGCCGGCGACACTGTCGCGGCGGACTGCGGTTCTGCGACCGCCGCCGCGGCTTCCGAGGATTGCCTCGTCGAGGAAACCAGCTCTTCGAGCAGCAGCCTCCTGCCCGGCGGATACACCCTCCTGCAGAACAAGCTGTTGTGGTGGGGTCCCACCGCCGAGGTGACGCCGGCGCTGACGCCGATCCTCCAGGTGAAGATCTTGAACTTCGTGCCGTCCATCTTCGGGCTCAAGAATGCCTTCGGCTGGGTCGAGGACATCGACTACACCTCCTGCGTCGCCGGTGCCACCGCAAGGATCGGCAGCTACGGCACGCTGACGATCGGCATCTCGAAGGGCTGCGCAGTCTAGCTCGACCGTCTCACTCGACGGGCAAGGCCACCGAACGGCAGCCCGAGAACCTCAGGGTTCTCGGGCTGCCGCTTTGTCGTGTCGAGATCCCGACTGCTATTGAACATGTGTCTGGTAGCGTCCCGGGATATGGCACGGATACACGCGTTCGACGACGACGCGCTCGGTGATCTCGATGCCGTCGGCGTCGCCGAGGCCATTCGTTCCGGCGCCATGTCGCGCCGGGAGGCCGTCGAGGCCGCCATCGCGCGCACCGAGAGGCTCAACCCGGAACTCAACGGGCTGGCCCACGAGTCCTATGAGCGGGCCAGGGCGCAGTCGTCGGCCCCCTACGGGGGTTTCTTCGACGGGGTGCCGACGTTCGTCAAGGACAACGTCGCGGTGGCGGGAATGCCGACCGCCGAGGGCTCCGACGCCTGGCGTCCGCGCACCATGTCGTTCGACGGAGACTTCGCGCGCACGTTCCTGGCCACCGGCGTCAACCCGCTCGGAAAGACCCAGCTCTCGGAGTTCGGGTTCAGCGCGTCGGCCGAGCACCCGCGACTGGGGCCGGTCCGCAACCCGTGGAACGCCGCCCACACGGCCGGGGCGTCCTCGTCGGGATCCGCGGCCTTCGTGGCGGCCGGCGCCGTCCCCATCGCCCACGCTAACGACGGCGGCGGCTCGATCCGGATCCCTGCCTCCTGCAACGGCCTGGTGGGCCTGAAGCCGACCCGCGGTCGGGTACCGCTGGACAAGGATCACCGCGGGATGCCCATCCGGATCGTTGCCAACGGGGTCGTGACCCGCTCCGTGCGGGACACCGCGGCCTTCCTTCGTGAGGCCGAACATGTCTGGCACAACCCGAGGCTGCCGAAGGTGGGGGACATCACCGGCGCCGGTGGCCGGCGGCTGCGGGTGGCCGTGGTGACCCGTTCCCTGCTGCGTGAAAGCGGGGTCGAGGTCCGCGAGCAGACGCTGCGGACCGCTTCGCTGCTGGAGAGCCTGGGGCATCACGTCGAGCAGCTCGACGAGATCCCGGTGCCCGCGTCGTTCGTCGACGACTTCGTGCTCTACTGGTCACTGTTGGCAATGGCGTTGGTGCGCAGCGGAACTCGCCGCTTCGGTCCGACGTTCGACCGGACCCGGCTGGACAACCTGACTCTCGGGCTGGACCGGCACGCCGCGGGCAACCTGCACCGGTTACCGGTGACGATCGCCCGGCTCGCGGCCACCCGGCGGCACACCAACCGGCTTCTCCGGCGCTTCGACGTAGTGCTCACGCCCACCCTCGCCGACACCACTCCGCCGATCGGACATCTCGACCCCACAGCGGACTACCAGCAGATCATCAGCAAACTCATAGACTGGGTCGCGTTCACGCCCTTGCACAATGTGACGGGTGATCCGGCGATATCGCTGCCGCTCGCGGAATCCGCAGCCGGGCTGCCCATCGGCATGATGTTCACCGCCGCGGCGGGAGGCGAGGCCACCCTGCTGGAACTCGCCTACGAACTCGAGGCGGCGCGCCCGTTCCGTCGGATCCAGGACCCAGTCGACGGTCACGGCGGCGAAGCGGCAACGAATTCCGTTGCCGCTCCTTCACGCTGACGTAACCGCGGCGGTCGCTAGTTAACGCGATCGACACCCGCCGCGGCCTCTTCGCGAAACGCGATGGTCTGACTATCTTCAACGTGGAGATCTCAGCGTCTACCGCAGCATCCTCACGATCACCGGCGATCGCCATGTCCTCCGGCAACACCTTCGGCTGCCTGGTGCGCTTCGCGCTGGCAAACGTCAGGCGTCGGCCGGAGCGGTTCGTCCTGTCGGTGCTCGGAATCGCGCTCGCCATCGCGTGTGTCACTGTGGTCCGCACCATTTCGGCGAGTTTCGCCATCACCGGTGCGGAGTCGGTGACCGACGTCGTCGGTGAAGCGCAGTTGTGGGTGGTGCCCGCGGAGGGAGTGCAGTTCAACCAGGATGTACAGGCACTGGTGGCCGGCGGCGCAGCACCGGCGATCACGATTCCGCCCGGGTGGCGCGCATCCCGCGTCCTGTCCGGGGTGACCGACGTGGCCGGCCAACCGGTATCTGTGCGGGGCACCGACGAAATACCCTCGGGCCAAGCGGTTTTGGGTTCACAGCTGGCCGAGCGACTCGGCGTCGGCGCGGGCGACGTGCTCAACGTCGGCGGCCTGCCGTTGACGGCCGAGGTCTCCGGGTCGGGGACGTCGATGACCGTGTCGACCGACCTGGCCCACGTGCTCGTCGGTGACGACGGTTGGTGGACTGTGTTCGCGCCGGCGGGAGCGGAGAAGCGTCGCGATCTGGGCCAGACCTTCGGCTCCGCCGTCGGGCTGCCGTCCACGGCGGATCCCTCGGTCAAACCCGATCGGGCCGGCGGCGGCCTGGTCTACGACACTGTGGGCGGATCCGGTCCGCTGACCTTCGAGCAGAAGTACTCCGCCCTGTTCTCCGGAAAGATCACCAGCTCGACGCTGGGGCTGATCTCGACCATCGGGCTGGTGCTGGGGTTCGTCATCGCGGTGTCGTCGTTCCTGGCAGCGGTCTCCGAACGGAAGCGGGAGTTCGGCATCATGTCGAGCATCGGGCTGGCCGACGAGGTCCTCTACTTCTTCCTGGTGGAGTCCGCGTTGGTGTTTCTCGCCGCCTACGTCCTGGGCGTGCTGGGCGCCGGTGTGGCAGTGGCGCTGACGATTCCGCAGATCGCTACGGTGACCGCCTGGCTGCAGGCCGCCGGCATGGTGGCGATGTTCGTGCCGGCGATGTCGATCGTCGGTGCCCTGATCCCGGTGCACCGGCTTCTCCAACACCGTCCGGTCGACCTTCTGGAGGCGCGCTGATGCTCGGTTACGGACTGGCCTACGGCTGGATGTCGGCGCGCAGACGGATCCGCGAGATGGTGCTACCCATCGTCACGACCGCGACCGGAGCCTTCCTGGTCGTCCTGGTCTTCGGGATGTCGGCGGGGATCCGGGCCCAGTCGGCCGCGCTGGGGCACGCCGATGAGATCAACCGCGCCGTGGTGCTGATCGCCGTCACGGTCCTGCTGGTGGGCGTCGTCGAGGTCGCCGTGGCCACCACCCGCACCATCGCTCACCGGACCCGGGAACTCGGTGTGCTGGGCGCCAACGGGATTCCGCGGAAGCCCGTCATTGCCGCGCTGCTCGTCGAGCCGCTGGTGGCGGCGGTGCTCGGCGCACTGCTCGGTGCCGCCCTGGCCGGTCTCACCGGTGTGATCCTGCAGGTGACGGGTCTGGCCGCCGCGGGGGTCTCCTACGTCGGTCTGCTCGCCGGCGCGGGCATCGCGATCGGCGTCAGCATCATCGCGGCCGCGGCGACCAGCGTCGTGCCGACCTGGAACGCGGCCTCACACCCACCGATTCGATCCCTGTCAGCAGGAGGCTAAACACCTATGACCGCCATCGAGGAAAGCGGCGCCGTCGTCGACACCGAGGCCGCCGGCAAGCCCGTCATCGAGATCAGTGACTGCTGGAAGCTGCACAAACTCGGCGACGAGGTCGTCAAGGCGCTCGTCGCCGCCGAACTGAAAGTGATGCCGGGCGAATTCGTCTGCCTGATGGGCCCCAGCGGCAGCGGCAAGTCGACGCTGCTGAACATCATCGGCGGGCTGGACCGGCCCACCAAGGGGACGGTCACCATTGGCGGAAAGGACACCGCCACGCTGACCGAGAGCCAATTCGCCGCGCTGCGCCACGACACGATCGGGTTCATTTTCCAGAGCTACAACCTGATCCCGTTCCTGTCGGCCGTGGAGAACGTCGAGCTGCCGCTGATGTTCGAACCCTACGACCGCAAGGCGCTGCGCAAACGCGCAACCGAACTGCTCGAGCTGGTCGGGCTGAGCCATCGCGTCGACCACCAACCGACGAAGATGTCCGGCGGCGAGCAGCAGCGCACCGCGATCGCGCGGTCGCTGATCAGCAACCCGACGCTGGTGCTCGCCGACGAGCCCACAGCCAATCTCGACCACCGAACGGGGGAGACGGTGGTGCGCATGTTGCGCGACCTGTGTTCGACGCTGGGCGTCACCGTGGTCGCCAGCACCCACGATCCCACGGTGGCCGACGAAGCGAGCCGTGTCGTCCGTATGAAAGACGGACAAATCGTCAACTGACCCAAAGGTATCAAGAAACCTGGGAGACCAAGCATGACACAAGAGATGGAGGCAGCTCCGCCGTCGGGCTCCGGTCGAACGGTCAGCTCCGCTGACCGCGACAAGCTGATGACGACCGAGCTCGTCCCCGAGCAGATTCTGCCGAAGGTCATGAGCACGTTCGGCCTGACTGCGGCCTACGTGTTCATCATCTGCTGGATCACCGGCTCGTCGGTGATGGCTGCCGGTGGCTGGACGGCGATCCCGATGTGGGTGCTGGGCATCCTCACCTTCCTCATTCCGGCCGGCATGGCCGTCGTCGAGCTCGGCAATCTGTGGCCCGGCCAAGGCGGTGTGTACATCTGGGCCACCAGAACCATGGGGGAGACGTGGGGCTTCATCGGCGGTTACCTGTCCTGGGTGCCGGTGATCCTCAATGCCGCAGCGTCGCCCGCGATCGTGCTGCAGTTCCTGCTGTTGGCGTTCCATGCCGAGCTCGGGCTGACGGTCAGCATCATTCTTCAGCTGGTGATCCTGTGGGGCGTGATCTCGCTGTCGCTGGCCAAACTGGCCGCAAACCAGCGGGTGATGAACATCGTGTTCGTGGTCTACCTGGTGCTCGCGGTGACCATCTTCGTCTGCGGTCTGATCTATGCGGGCAAGCACGGGTCGGGAACACCGTTCAGCCTGCACGATTCGGTGGTTCCCAACTTCGCCGCAGCTGGGTTCCTGTACGGCACCGTGCTGCTGTACCTGCTCGGTGTCGAGACGCCCTACAACATGGGCGCGGAGTTCCTGTCGGTGCGTAAGAGCGGCCCGAAGATGATCCTCTGGGGATCCATTGCGCTGGTCGGCATCTACCTGTTGACCACGCTGGGGACCATGATGGTGCTGCCCGGCGACGAGATCGATCCGGTCACCGGTGTCATCGGCAACCTCGACCAGTCCGGTTTCCCCGGACTGATGGAGATCGCCGCGGTCACCCTGGCGGTCATCGTCGTCGTCGCTCTGATGACCTACCAGGTCGCCTACTCCCGGCTGATCTTCGTCTCCGGGTTGGAGCGGCATCTGCCCAGGCTGTTCACCCATCTGAATCCACGTACCCGCAACCCGGTGACCGCCATCCTGATCCAGGGCGTGCTCTCCTCGTTGATCCTGGTCGGGTTGTACTCGCAGAGCAGCATGGCCAACGTCACCGTCTACCTGCAGGGTGGCCTGTCCACGGTGTGGCTGATCTCGGGATTCTTCTTCCTGTTCCCGGTGATCGTCGCGCGCAAGAAGTACGCCGATCGCTATGAGAACGAGACGTTCTGGCGGATCCCCGGCGGCATGGTCGGTGTGTGGATCGCGGTGATCGTCGGCACGGTGGGCACGATCGGCGGCATCTACTACTCGTTCGTCACGCCGTGGATCGACGTGCCGAGCGCGACCTGGATGACCTGGGTGGGCGGCATCGGTCTGGGCATGGTCGCCCTCGGCCTGATCGTCTACATCTTCGGACGCCGGTCGGCACACAAGGCCAACAAGGAGGACTCGCTGGCGCACCTGGCGGTCTTCGACCTCACCAAAGAACAAGCGGAGGAAACAACCAAATGACCATGGACAGCACGGTACTGAGCACACCGGGAACGGGTGACCAGGTCCGCTATCCACTGGATCCCCTCACCGGTGCCGAGATCGAATCGGCGGCACGGATCATCTCGGACTCCGAATACGGCACCGAGACACTGCGATTCGTGATGATTCAGCTCAAGGAGCCGGACAAGACCCCGCAGCTGACGTATGACCCGACGGTGCCGGTGCCCCGGCAGGCGTTCGTCACGATGTACGACACCGCGGTGAAGACGGTCTACGAGGCGGTGGTGGACGTGCTGGCGGGCACGATCGACTCGTGGTCCGCGATCCCGGGCAAGTTCCCCTCCTACCTCGTCGAGCACATGACCGGTGTCGAGGAGAAGGTCCGTGAGGACACCCGCTGGCAGGAGGCGATGCGCAAACGCGGCGTCACCGACTTCAGCCTGGCCATGATCGACCCGTGGCCGGCGGGCTACTACGGTCCCGGTGACGCCTACGACAACTCGCCGCTGATCTGCCGGCCGCTGACCTTCATGCGGGCGGCCCCCTCGGAGCACGGCTATGCCCGCCCCGTCGAGGGCCTGATCGTGTGGTTCAACCTGGACAAGATGGAGGTCATCGACGTCGAGGACCACGGGGTGGTTCCGTTGCCGCCGACCGCGGGAAACTACTCCGAGCAGTTCATGTTCGACCCGAACAACCGTCCGGCCTTCGAGCAGTTCCGCGACGACGTCAAGACGATCGAGATCACCCAGCCCGACGGTCCGAGCTTCACCGTCGACGGGTGGCACGTCACCTGGCAGAAGTGGTCGATGCGGATCGGATTCAATCCGCGCGAGGGCATCACGCTGCACGAGGTCACCTACACCGACCGCGGCGAGACCCGGCCCATCATGTACCGGGGTTCGCTCTCGGAGATGGTGGTGCCCTACGGCGACACCTCACCGACGCACTGGAACAAGAACGTCTTCGACATGGGCGAGGTCGGGATGGGGTTCTCGGCCAACCCACTGACCCTGGGTTGTGACTGTCTGGGCGAGATCTACTACTTCGACGGTACCGTCAACGACTCGCAGGGTAACGCGGTCACGATCCCGAATGCGATCTGTATGCACGAGGAGGACTACGGGATCTCCTGGAAACACACCGATTTCCGTACCGAAGAGGTCGAGGTGCGCCGGTCGCGGCGGCTGGTCGTCTCGATGATCTGCACCGTGGGCAACTACGAGTACGGGTTTTTCTGGTACTTCTACAACGACGCCACGATCGAGGTGGAGGTCAAGCTCTCCGGTGTGCTGACCACGGGATCCATTCCGCAGGGCGAGGAACCCCGGTGGGGCAAGCTCGTCGCCCCCGGCATCTACGGGCCCAACCACCAGCACTTCTTCAACTTCCGGCTGGACATGAGCATCGACGGCCCGGGCAACAGTGTCTACGAGGTGGATTCGATCGCCGAGCCGGATCCGGAGCTCAACCCGCACCACAACGCCTGGATCACCAGGGACACGTTGGTGGCCTCCGAGGCCGAGGGTGCGCGGGACTGGAACTGGGAGACGGGCCGGTACTGGAAGATCGCCAACCCCTCGAAGAAGAACGAACTGGGCGCCCCGGTGGCCTACAAGCTCGTACCCCGCGAGGTGGTCCCGGTGATGGTGCAGGAGGGCTCCTACATCTACGACCGTGCCCGCTTCGTGCAGCACAACCTGTGGGTGACCCAGTACGACCCGGCGGAGAAGTTCGCCGCCGGTGACTACATGTACCAGTCCGCCGAGATGCAGGGGCTGCCCACCTTCATCGAGGACGACGCGCCGCTGGAGGACAGCGACGTGGTGCTGTGGTACACCGTCGGCGCCCATCACGTGGTGCGTCCCGAGGACTGGCCGGTGATGCCGTGCGCCTACATCGGCTTCCACCTCAAGCCGGTCGGTTTCTTCGACGGCAACCCCGCGCTGGACCTGCCTCCGTCGCCACCCAAGGCCTGCCACAACCATTGCTAGTGCTGAACAGTGATTCGGCTGAACAGTGATTCCGCTGAACTCTGGTCCCGTTGAAGCCCGGCCCGGACCGGGGCCCGTTGTGGTTCCGGTCCGCGGCGGGTGACGGCCGGGCGGACACCCAGCCGCATCGCGCCGCCCTGGAGGGACCGACGGCGTCCCGATGATCGAGCCGTCATCGGGTACGCCATTCCCGGCTCCCGAGGCCGGATCACGGATCAGCGGTTGTTGAAGATGATGAACAGCCCGGCGATCCGGTCATCGCGGACGACGACGTAGTTGGTGAGGACGAGTTCGTCGGGGAGCCCGGTCTTGTCGAAGTCGCCGTCGTACCGCGCCCGCAGCACGGTGACCCCCGGCCGCTCGACGATCTCGGTGACCTCCATGGTGACGTGGTCACCCACGATCTCGTTCGAGACCCACTCGCGGATGGCGCCGAGGCCGGCGAACTCCCGATGGTTGTCGTTGACCAGAGCGTCGGGGGCGAAGGCGTCCAGGACCGCGTCGACGTCGAAGTCGTTGACGGCGTCGACGTAGCGCTGCAGGACCGGAGATGGTGCAGTAGTCATGCTCGCAGCGTGGGCTCGCCGGTGGCTGGAGAGTCAACCCGGCAGGCAGCCTTGACTCTCTCCCAAGGGGAGACCTCACACTGAGTCGGTGACCAACCCATTGTCGATCGGGGACTTCTCCCGAATGACGCAGCTGTCGGTCAAGACACTGCGGCATTACCACGAGGTCGGACTGCTTGCCCCCGACCGGGTCGATCCGGCCACCGGCTATCGGTACTACCTACCCGAGCAGCTGCCGACGGCTCAGGTGGTGCGCCGGCTGCGGGAACTGGAGATGCCGATCGCGGATGTGCGTGCGGTGCTGTCTTCGACACCGGTCGAACGCAATGCGCTCATCAGCGGACATCTGCAGAGATTGGAGAGCCGGCTCGCCGCGACACGAAGCGCCGTCGAGTCGCTGCGGGCCATCCTGGAGCGTCCGCCGGCCGGCCCCCACATCGAACACCGCAGCGTCGCCGCGACACCGGCGGCCGCCATTTCGGCGATCGTTCACCGCGACGATCTGCTGCCCTGGTGGCAGGGCGCCGTCGGTGAGCTCAGGGCAATGGTGCACACCGACGACTCTCTCGACCGGACGGGGGCGCCGGGGGCGCTGTTCGGATTCGACATCTTCGCCCGGGACAGGGGGACCGCGACGGTGTTCATCCCGGTGCACGGCGAGGTCCGGTCGATCGGCCGAGTGCGGCCGGCGATCATCCCCGCAGCCGAAATGGCGGTTCTGCGTCACGACGGCCCGCACGACGATGTCGACCTCGCGTACAGCGCCCTGGGCGAGTACGCCATCCACCACGCAATCAGCGTTGAGGGCCCATTGCGCGAATACTACGAGCGCTTCTCCTGGGACACCGACGATTCCACACAATGGACGACCACCCTGTGCTGGCCGGTCTTTCGGGCCGACGCATGAGCGGGCTGCAGGGGCGGCGCGCGGTGGTTGCCGGTGGCACCAAGGGCACCGGGGCCGCGGTCGTGGCTCGACTGCAGGCGGCGGGCGCCCACGTGACCGCCGTGGCACGGCGTCGTCCCGCCGATGACGATGCCGTGGCAGATGACTTCATCGAAGCGGATCTGACCTCCGCGGCGGGCGTAGCGGCGGTGTCCTCCCGCGTCGCCGACAACGGCGGGGCCCACATCCTGGTCCATGTGGCAGGCGGATCCCGCTCTCCATCAGGTGGGTTCGCAGCGCTCAGCGACGAGAACTGGGCCGATGAGCTCGACCTCAACCTGTTGGCGGCGGTGCGCCTCGATCGCGCGCTGGTGCCGCACATGATCGACGCCGGCGGCGGCGCGGTCGTGCACGTCGTCTCGATCCAGAGCCGTCTGCCCCTCCACGACGCCACCCTCGGGTATGCCGCGGCCAAGGCCGGTCTGCGCGCCTACAGCAAGGGGCTGTCCCGGGAGTTGGCCCCCAAGGGGGTGCGGGTCAACACCGTCTCGCCGGGATTCATTCAGACCAGCGCCGCCGAGGCGCTGATCGACCGGATGGCCGCGTCCCTGGATGGGGGCCGTGACGCCGCACTGGACAGGCTGATGGCCGCACTCGGTGGTATCCCACTGGGCCGTCCCGCCCAGCCCGCCGAGGTCGCCGAGGCGGTCGGGTTCCTGGTGTCGGACGCCGCGTCCTCCGTCGTGGGTGCCGACCTGGTGGTCGATGGGGGCACCGTGCCGACGGTCTAGGTGGTGTCTGTCAATTGCGGACGCGGTGGTTGATGATGATCGCGGCTAGGGTTACCCCTCCGAGGTAGCTCAGGGCGTACTTGTCGTATCGGGTGGCGATTCCTCGCCAGTGCTTGAAGCGGTTGAAGGATCGCTCGACAG
>NZ_NVQF01000121.1 GCF_002592005.1 Mycolicibacterium palauense
TTCATGGCAACCGCACCGCCGGGCGGGCCGCGACCGGTTCCGGAGCAGTCCCTGGCCCCGGAAACCGTCGTCACCGTGACACCGAGCCCGTCGGCCGACGGCTTCCCGGCCCCGCAGCCTCCCCCGCCGCCCCCGCCGGCCGAGGCTCCCGCACCCGACCGGGTGGTGACCTACACCGTCACCGGAAACCGCCAGCTCATCGATCTGGTCACCATCATCTACTCCGATGAGCAGGGCTTCCCGCGCACCGACATCAACGTCGCGCTGCCCTGGAGCAAGACCCTGACCCTCAATCCCGGGGTGCAGACGCGCTCGGTGACCGCGACCAGCCTCACCGGACAGCTCAACTGCGCCATCACCGACGGCGCCGGTGCGGTGCTCGTCGCCCAGGACAACAATTCGCCGATTGCGACCTGCTCGCAGTAGCGGGACCGCCGGCTCAGGAAAGACTTCAGGAAAGGCCCAGTGCCGCCGTCCGATCGGCGTGGGTGCGCTGTAGCCGTTCAAAGAACTGCGCCATGTGCGCCAGCCCGTCGGCACCCGAGAGCACCAGGTCGACCAGTTCGTCGTGCTCGGCCAGCACGTACTGGGCCTGGGTGATGGCCTCGCCGAGCAGCCGGCGCGACCACAGCGCCAGGCGGCTGCGCTGCATGTCGCTGGCCGCCACCGCCGCGCGGACCTCGGCGACGACGAACTGCGAATGCCCGGTCTCCGAGAGCACCCCACGCACCACAGCCGCCACCTCGTCGGGCAGCACGTCGACGATCTCCAGGTAGAAGTCGGCGGCCAACGCGTCGCCGATATAGGTCTTGACCAGCGCTTCCAGCCAGGTGCTCGGGGTGGTCAGCCGGTGGTAGTTCTCCAGCGCCGAGGCGTATCGCGACATCGTCGGGACGACGTCGACGCCGCGTGAGGTCAGCGCGTCGCGCAGCAGCTCGTAGTGGCCCATCTCGGCCGCGGCCATACTGGCCATGTTGATGCGGCCGTTGAGGTTGGGCGCCATCCGCGCCTCATCGGTCAGTCGGTAGAAGGCGGCGACCTCGCCGTAGGCCAGCAGCGCGAAGAGCTCGTTGATGCCCGGATGGTCGGCGGGCACCCGGGCGGCCGGGGCGGGCGTGCCGGCGGGTTGCGTCGAACTCATGAGGTCCTCATGAGGTCACTGTAGTGGCTGACCGGGGTCGGTTCCCGACCCGATTCCGGGCCCTCCGGAGCGGCGCATCCCGCCTGTCGGGGGCCACCAGCTACAATGGGTCACGGACGTGGTGTTTCGCCACTCCACAAGAAATGTGCGTGCACGTTGTCGGCTCGCCCGTCATCTGGTGCAGGGCCCTCGTGAATCGGCGCCATCGCAGGATCTTCGGCGATGCCCGGTCTCGATCCGATCGAACTCGTGCGCGCGTGGTGAACGCGACGAGGAAACGACTTCTCGGACCGAGACTGAAAGGCTGTAACGCAACCACATGACCGTACTCAACAAGACATTCGCCGCCCTCGGGGTGCGCGACGAGATCGTCCGCGCCCTGGCCGAAAAGGGCATCGAAACCCCCTTCGCCATCCAGGAACTGACCATGCCGCTGGCGCTGGCCGGTGACGACCTCATCGGGCAGGCCCGAACCGGGATGGGCAAGACCTATGCGTTCGGGGTGCCGATGCTGCACCGCATCACCACCGACGCCAACCGCCCCCTGGCGGGGGCCCCGCGCGGCCTGGTCGTGGTGCCGACCCGCGAACTGTGCCTGCAGGTGTACAACGACCTGTGCGGCGCCGCCAAGTACCTGACCGCCGAGGAGGGCCGCGCCCTGTCGGTGGTGTCCATCTACGGCGGACGCCCCTACGAACCGCAGATCGAGGCGTTGCGCGCCGGCGCCGACGTCGTGGTGGGCACCCCGGGCCGGCTGCTGGACCTGGCCCAGCAGGGCCACCTGCAGCTCGGCGGGCTGTCGATGCTGGTGCTCGACGAGGCCGACGAGATGCTCGACCTGGGCTTCCTGCCCGACATCGAGCGGATTCTGCGGCTGACCCCCGACGACCGGCAGTCGATGCTGTTCTCGGCGACCATGCCGGATCCGATCATCACCCTGGCCCGCACGTTCATGAACCAGCCGACGCACATCCGTGCGGAGGCACCCCATTCGGCGGCCACCCACGACTCCACCGAGCAGTTCGTCTACCGGGCCCACGCCCTGGACAAGGTCGAGCTGGTCAGCCGGGTGCTGCAGGCCGCCGGCCGCGGCGCCACCATGATCTTCACCCGCACCAAGCGCACCGCGCAGAAGGTCGCCGACGAGCTGGCCGAGCGGGGCTTCAAGGTCGGCGCGGTGCACGGTGACCTCGGCCAGATCGCCCGGGAGAAGGCGCTCAAGTCGTTCCGCACCGGCTCGGTGGACGTGCTGGTGGCCACCGACGTGGCCGCCCGCGGTATCGACATCGACGACGTCACCCACGTCATCAACTACCAGTGCCCCGACGACGAGCATGCCTACGTGCACCGCATCGGCCGTACCGGCCGCGCCGGACGCACCGGCGTGGCCATCACCCTCGTCGACTGGGACGAGCTGCCCCGCTGGACGACCATCGACAAGGCGCTGGGATTGGGCTGCCCCGACCCGGCCGAGACCTACTCCAGCTCCCCCCACATCTACGAAGAGCTCGACATCCCGGCCGACGCCGCCGGCGCCGTCGGGACCCCGCACAAATCGGAACGGCGCTCCAGCCGCCGCGACGGCGACCAGAAGAGCGGCGACCGTGACGGCGCGGGCGCCGACAAGCCGCGCAGCCGGAACCGGCAACGCCGGCGCACCCGTGGCGGGAAGGCGGCCACCGGCCACCCCGAAACCTCCGCGTCCACCGACGCGGGCGACGGCGGGCAGCAGGCCGCCAACGACACGGCCAACGGCGCGGCCAACGGTGAGGGGGGCCACTCGGCGCCGCGACGCCGTCGGCGGCGCCGCGGCAGGCCCGCGGCCGCTCAGCCGGGTGCAGACGGCACCGCCACCGCGGTGAACGCGGGGTAGAACCGGCGCTTGATGGTCAGACCCGAACGCCGGACCAAGGCCGACGTTCTCGCCGCGACGGCGATCGGTGCGGTGGTGGTGTTGGTGGCCGCCCTGATCTGGTGGACCAGCGACGCCAGGGCCACCCAGAGCCGCCCGGCCGACACCGCGGTCACCGCCGCGCCCTCGGCACGCTCGGTCCCGGGGGCGCTGACCGAGCTGTGGTCGGCGCCCAGCGCCAAGACGACGCGGCCGGTGATCGCCGGCGGGGCGGTCGTCACCGGTGACGGGCGCACCGTCGACGGCCACGACCCGGTGACCGGCCGGACCATCTGGACCTTCTCCCGCGACCGCGAGCTGTGCGGGGTGACCTGGGTGTACCAGTACGCCGTCGCGGTGTATCCCGACGTCCGGGGGTGCGGGCAGGTCAGCAGCATCGACGGCTCGACCGGCCGGCGCGGGCCCACCCGCACCGGCTACGCCGACGACCGCATCCGGCTGTCCTCCGACGGCACCACGGTGCTGGCCGCCGGGCCGACCCGGCTGGAGCTGTGGCGGTCCGACCTGGTGCGGATGATCGGCTTCGGTGAGATCGACGCCCGGGTCAAGCCCGTGAACGTCGGCCTGGGTGAGGGGTGCCGGCTGACCTCGGCGGCGGCCAGCTCCTCGCAGGTGTCGGTCTATCAGGCCTGCCCGGACAGCGCCGACCTGCGCCTGACCCTGCTGACACCGTCCGACCAGGACGACGAACCCCAGATCCGCGACGTCCCCCAGCCCGGTGTCACCCCGGATTCCGGAGCCCGGGTCCTGGCGGTGGCCGACACCACGACCGCGGTCTACGTTCCGACGCCGCGGCCGCACGTGTCGGTCATCGACGCCACCGGCACCGAGATCGGCAACATCACCTTGGCCGAGCCGCCGTCCTCGGCCGACCCGGCCGGTACCGTGACCCGGCCCGGGGACTACGTCACCTGGTGGACCGGGACCGAGGTGCTGGTGTTCTCGGCGGACAACCTCGAATACCGCTACTCCGTGGCCGCCGACGGGCCGGTGCTGCCGCTGGGACCGGCCACGCTGATGGCCGACCGCCTCCTGATCCCGGTCACCGGGGGCATCGGCGTCTACGACCCCGCCACCGGGGTACGGCAGCGGGTCATCGCGGTGGACCGTCCGACGGTGGCGACCGCGATCACCCCGGCGGTGTCCGGCACCACCGTGCTCGAACAGCGCGGGCACACCCTGGTCGCGCTGGGTCCCGAGGCGGGCTGAGCCGAAGGCGCGGCAGCGGCAGCGCTACGACAGCGCCAGGACGGGGCCGGGCGCCTAGGGCTCGGGGGTGAAGGTCGGCAGCTTCTTGCCGGACTTCCAGTGGCTGAGCAGGCTCGCCGCCAGCTCACGGTAGGCGGTCGCGCCCTTGTTCTTGCGCCCGGCGATGACCGACGACCCCGAGGCGGTGGCCTCGGCGAAGCGCACGGTCCGCGGGATCGGCGGCGCCAGTACCGGCAGGTCGTAACGGTCGACCACGTCGAAGAGCACGTCACGGCTGTGGGTGGTGCGCGAGTCGTAGAGGGTCGGCAGCGCCCCCAGCAGTGCCAGATCGGGGTTGGTGATCTGCTGGACGTCGGTGACCGTGCGCAGGAACTGGCCGACGCCACGATGGGCCAGCGTCTCGCACTGCAACGGCACGATCACCTCCGCCGCGGCGGTCAGGCCGTTCAGTGTCAACACGCCCAGCGACGGCGGACAGTCGACGATCACCACATCGAACGGGTCGGCGGCCTCCAGCTTGGCCAGCGCACGCTTGAGCGCATACTCGCGGCCCGCGCGCATCAGCAGCATCGCCTCGGCGCCGGCCAGGTCGATATTGGCCGGCATCAGGGTCATCCCCTCGTCGGTCTGCACCAGCGCCGCGCCGGGCTCGACCTCCCCGAGCAGCACCTCGTGCACCGACACCGGCAGCTTGTCGGGGTCCTGCCCCAGCGAAAACGTCAGGCACCCCTGCGGATCCAGGTCGATCAGCAGAACGCTGCGGCCCTCCTCGACCATCGCCGCGCCCAGCGACGCCACCGTCGTCGTCTTGGCGACCCCGCCCTTCTGGTTGGCCACCGCCAACACATGCGTCCCCACGCCTCCATCCTGGCATGTGGTGTTCATCTCGTCCCGTCCCGCACGCAACATCGGGCAGAATCGGGCAGCGTGAGTGTCGGCACGCATCGGCTGGTCCTGCTTCGCCACGGCGAGACCGAATGGTCCAAATCGGGGCAACACACCAGCACCACCGATCTGGATCTCACCGACAACGGCCGTGAGCAGGCCCGGTTGGCGGCGTGGACGATCGACCACCTCGGCCTGGACGACCCGATGGTCTTCAGCAGCCCCCGGCTGCGGGCGCGGGCCACCGCCGAGCTCGCCGGGCTGCAGGTGCACGAGGTCACCCCGCTGCTCTCGGAATGGAACTACGGGCAGTACGAGGGCCTGACCACCCACGAGATCCGCACCGATGTGCCGGGGTGGCTGCTGTGGACCTACGGTTGCCCCGGCGGCGAGTCCGTCGACCAGGTCAGCGTGCGTGCCGACCAGGCCGTCAGCCTCGCGCTGGACCACATGAGCGAACGCGACGTGGTGTTCGTCGGACACGGGCACTTCTCCCGCGCCGTGCTGACCCGCTGGGTCGAGCAGCCGCTGCGCGACGGCGCACGGTTCGGTTTCGGGCCCGCCTCGGTGTCGGTGTGCGGGTTCGAGTACGGGTTACGCCAGCTGAAGTCGCTGGGCCTCACCGCGCACCGCGAGCCGGCCGTGACGCCGTGACGGCCGAGCCGTCGTTCGCGCTGTCCGGTCCGACCGGCACGGTGCTCGCCCGGGGCATCGAGACGCCCTACGCCGAGGTCGCGGCCGCCGACGCGGCGCTGCGCTGCCGAGCCGCACCGGTGGTGGTGGGCGCCCTGCCGTTCGATCCGGCCGCGCCCTGCGCCCTGCACCGGCCCACCGCGGTGCGGTTCGGCGCCGATCTGCCGCGCTGGCCCCGCCACGACCCGCCGACGGTCACCGCGTCGACGACGCTGCCCCCGGTCGACGAGCACCGCGACCGCGTGGCCGCGGCCGTCGAGCGGCTGCGCAGCCCCGGCGCGGACCTGCACAAGGTGGTGCTGGCCCGGGCGTTGCGTCTGGTGGCCGAGGCACCCTTCGACGCGACGACGGTGCTGCAACGGCTGATCGACGCCGACCCGGCCGCCTACGCCTATCTGGTCGACCTGTCCCCCGCCGGGCCCGCCTACGCCGGGGAGACGCTCGTGGGGGCCAGCCCGGAGCTGCTGGTCGCCCGCCGCGGCGACCGGGTCACGTGCCGGCCGTTCGCCGGGTCGGCGGCGCGGCACGCCGATCCCGACGCCGACCGCGCCGCCGGAACCGCCCTGGCCCGGTCGGCCAAGAACCGCCACGAGCACCAGCTGGTGATCGACGTGATGGTGCAGGCGCTGGCGCCGCTGTGCACCGATCTGCGGGTGTCGCCCGAACCGACGCTGCACGCCACCGACTCGCTGTGGCATCTGAGCACCGAGATCGACGGTCGGCTGCGCGAGGGCGCCACCAGCGCACTGGATCTGGCGCGCGCGCTGCATCCGACGCCGGCCGTCGGCGGAGTGCCGACCGCGGACGCCGCGGCGCTGATCGGCGAGCTCGAGGGCGACCGCGGCTTCTACGCCGGAGCCGTCGGCTGGTGCGACGCCGACGGCGACGGGGTGTGGGTGGTGTCGATCCGGTGTGCGCGCCTGTCCGCCGACCGCCGCACCGCGCTGGCCCACTCCGGCGGCGGGATCGTCGCCGAGTCCGACCCCGCCGACGAAGTCAACGAAACCACCGCGAAATTCCGGACGATACTGACCGGGTTGGGAGTACAGCCATGACCGACGAGATCCGGCGGGCCCGGCCCGGCGACGAGGCCGAGATCACCGCCATGATCCACGAACTGGCCGAGTTCGAACAGGCGGCGGCCGAGTGCACCGTCACCGAGGAGCAGATCCGCACCGCCCTGTTCGGCGACACACCCATCGCCCACGCGCACGTGGCCGACTTCGACGGCCGGCTGGGCGCGATGGCGTTGTGGTTCGTCAACTTCTCCACCTGGGACGGCGTCGGCGGCATCTATCTGGAGGACCTGTTCGTGCGTCCGGCGTTCCGCCGCCGCGGCCTGGCCCGCCTCCTGCTGGCCACCCTGGCCCGCGAATGCGTGGACAACGGGTTCAGCCGGCTGCAGTGGGCGGTGCTCAACTGGAACACCAACGCCATCGCCCTCTACGACGGGGTCGGCGGACAACCGTTGAGCGAGTGGACCACCTACCGGGTGTCGGGCCCCGAGCTCACCGCTCTGGCGGACGCGTCGCCGCCCACTGCACCGCCGGCGGGCTGAACAGCAGGCCCAGCGTCGCCAACGCCAGCACCGCCACCCCGACGCCGTAAACCACCTGGTGCGAGCTGAAGACGTACCAGGCGACCGGCAACAACAGGATGTTGGTCGGCACGGCGATGCCGCGACCCCACCGGCGCCCGGTGATCAGGGCCCAACCGCCGACGGCCACGCCGCCGCCGATGAGCAGGAACCAGATCGCGGTGCCGTACCCGCTGACAACATGCTGGTCTGCCCCGGCCAGCGCGCGGACCAGCAGTATCACCGCCACGACCAGGCCCACGGCCCCCTCGGCGGCCACCAGGAAGCCGGCGAATCGCACGGCCGGCGGTCGCGTCACCCCAACCCGCCCGCCAGGTAGCGCACCGCGTACTCGTAGCCCAGCGGGCCGGCGCCGGCGATGACCATCTCGGCGACGGCGGAAACATACGAATGGTGCCGGAACGGCTCACGCCGGTGCACGTTGCTCAGGTGGACCTCGGCGACCGGCAGCTCGACGGCGCTGAGGGCGTCGGCGATCGCCACCGAGGTGTGGGTGAAGGCGCCCGGATTGATCACGATGCCCCGACAGTCGTCACGGGCGGCGTGGATGGCGTCGATGAGCACCCCCTCATGGTTGCTCTGCACGGCCCGCACCGAGAAGCCCAGGCCGCCGGCGACGTCGACGACCATCTGCTCGATCTGGGCCAGCGTGGTCGCCCCGTAGATCTCGGGCTGCCGGGTGCCCAGCAGGTTGAGATTGGGGCCGTTGACGAGGAGCAGGCGACGTTCGGTCACCCCCGTAACGTACCGAACGGCGCTGCCGGGGCCGCGGGCATTTCCGGCCGCCCACCCGCCGGGACCCGTGTGCGTGGGCCGGCGCGACAAGCCGACGGTGGCCCGGAGAGCTCCTCAGTAGGGTGGGACGGGTGCGGATCGTGGTGCGCAGGATGGCCGCCGCAGTGGGGCCGGCGGCGGTGGCCCCAGGAATGGCCCTGGGAATGGCTCTAGGAATGACGCTGGGGGTGCTGCCGCTGTCCCCGGCGCTCCCGGCGGCGCTGGCCGACGACACGGTGACGGTGAATCCACCACCTGCGCCCCCGGGGGATCCCGGCGACGGTTCGCTACCCGCCGGGGACGTGCTCACCGCCTTCGACGTCGCCGACCCGGCGATCGGGAACCTGGAACCGGCCCTGCTGACCGCGATCCAGAACGCCACCACCGCGGCGGCCGCCGACGGCATCACGATGACCATCAACTCCGGCTGGCGGTCCCCGCAGTTCCAGCAGCGCCTGCTCGACGACGCCGTGCAGACCTACGGCACCCTCGCGCTGGCCCGCCGGTACGTGGAGACCCCCGAAGGGTCGCGCCACGTGACCGGGCAGGCGGTCGACGTCGGCGGCGCGGGCGCCGACCAGTGGCTCATCGCCCACGGTCCGCGGTTCGGGCTGTGCCAGATCTACGCCAACGAGGTCTGGCACTTCGAGCTCGCAGCCGACCATCTGGGCAGCTGCCCACCCCTGCTGCCCGACGCGGCCGGCTGACCGCCGCCGGCTCAGCGCTGCTGACGCCGGTGCGGGCGGAGGGTGCCCGGACACCCCCGCCGGTTAGGCTCATGCCCCGTGCGCGCCGTGCTGATCGTCAACCCCAACGCCACCGGCACCACCGAAGCCGGCCGCGACCTGCTCGCCCATGCCCTGGAGAGCCGGGTGCGGCTGACGGTCGAACACACCGACCACCGCGGGCATGCCATCGAGATCGCCGAACGGGCCCGCCGCGACGGCGTCGACGTGGTGATCGTGCACGGCGGCGACGGCACGGTCAACGAGGTGGTCAACGGCCTGCTCGGCGGGCCGGGCCCGTTGCCGGTCGGTCCGGTCCCGGCCGTGGCGGTGGTCCCGGGCGGATCGGCCAACGTGTTCGCCCGCTCGCTGGGTATCCCCCCCGACCCGGTTCCGGCCACGAATCTGCTGGTGGATCTGCTCGGCGACTACCGGCGCACCGGGACCTGGCGGCGGATCGGGCTGATGGACTGCGGCGAGCGGTGGGCCGTGTTCACCGCGGGGATGGGCGTCGACGGCGAGGTGGTCGCGGCCGTGGAGGCCCGGCGACGCAAGCACAAGGGCGTCACCGCCATGCGCTACATCAGCGCCACCATTCCGACCGTGCTGCGCTCGGCGCTGCGCGAACCCACCCTGACGCTGCACCTTCCCGACCGCGACCCGGTCAGCGGCGTGCACTTCGTGTTCATCTCGAACTCCAGCCCCTGGACCTACGCCAACAAGCGGCCCGTCTGGACCAACCCGGACTGCACCTTCGAGACCGGGCTGGGGGTCTTCGCCACGACCAGCATGAGCGTGTGGCGCAATCTGGGACTGGCCCGGCGGATGCTCTCGGCCCGCGCGAACGTGAAAGCCAAGCACCTGATCCGCGCCGACGATGTCGCGTGGGTCAAGGTGGTCAGCGACACACCGATCGCCAGCCAGATCGACGGGGACTACCTGGGATTGCGCTCCGAGATGGCCTTCCGTGCCGTTCCGGACGCCCTGGGCGTGGTCGCCCCGCCGGCAAAACCTCAATTGACCTGCGATAATTAAATCGCGTGGCCCAATTGAGGGCGCAGGTGGATTCAGTGTAGTACAAACGAGTGAGGGGTCCGGAAACGGACCCGGGTAGTGACATTGCACACGTGTTAACTCAGTTCTATTGACATCTGTCCAGCCTCTGGAACGATCAGATGCAACAGCACAGAAACATTTGGTGCGCACGCGTTAACAGCCGAAGACAAACCGGTGCGCATCGCCGCGTGCCCAGATAGGAGTAATAGCAATGGATTGGCGCCACAAGGCGGTCTGTCGCGACGAGGATCCGGAACTGTTCTTCCCGGTGGGGAACAGCGGCCCGGCGCTGGCTCAGATCGCCGACGCAAAGCTTGTCTGCAACCGGTGCCCCGTCACCACCGAGTGCCTGACCTGGGCGTTGGACTCCGGCCAGGACGCCGGCGTGTGGGGCGGCATGAGCGAGGACGAACGCCGCGCCCTCAAGCGCCGCAACGCGCGGACGAAGGCACGCAGCGGGGTCTGAGCGGTAACCTGAGACACAAATTGTGGCCCCGGCAATTTTGCCGGGGCCACAATTCTTTGTCGTGCAGTTCCCGACGGATTCACGCGGATTCCCGTGGATTCCCGTGGATTCCGAGGGACTTCTCAGGGACATCAGCGACACCGACCGTCGGAACTCCGTTTCCCGGGACTACTGGGTCAGGCGCGGACGCCGACCGATCGGCACCCGCAGCACCACGTCGGTGCCACCGCCGGGTGCGTCGTGCATGCCCAGCGACCCGTCGAGTTCGGCGGACACCAGGGTCCGCACGATCTGCAGCCCGAGCCGGTCGGACTTCTCCAGGCTGAAGCCCGCCGGCAGTCCGCGGCCGTCGTCGTGGACCACCACGTCGAGCCAGCGCGCCGAGCGCTGCGCGCGAATCGTCACGGTGCCCGTCCGGGCGCCCGGCTTGGCCCCCGGCTCGAAGGCATGCTCGATGGCGTTCTGCACCAGCTCGGTGACGACCATGATCAGCGCGGTGGAGCGATCGGCGTCGAGCACCCCCAGCGCCCCGACCCGGTTGATCCTGATCGGGCTGCCGACGGAGGCGACGTCGTTCATCATCGGCAGGATCCGGTCGATGACCTCGTCGAGGTTGACCTCCTCGTCGACCGACATCGAGAGCGCGTCGTGCACCAGCGCGATCGACGACACCCGGCGCACCGACTCGATCAGCGCCTCGCGCCCCTCGGCGTTGGTGGTCCGGCGGGCCTGCAGCCGCAGCAGCGCCGCCACGGTCTGCAGGTTGTTCTTGACCCGGTGATGGATCTCCCGGATGGTGGCGTCCTTGGACAGCAGCGCGCGGTCGCGCCGCTTGATCTCGGTCACGTCGCGGATCAGCACGGCGGCCCCGGCCGCCCGGCCGTGGAGGGCCAGTGGCAGGGTGCGCAGCAGGACCGTCGCGCCACCCGCGTCGACCTCCATGCGCATGCTGGCACCGCCGGCCAACGAATCCCGGACGTGTTCGGCGAGCTCCTCGGCCTCGAACGGGTCCGAGATCAGCGGCCGGGTCAACGCCACGAGGTTGTGGCCCTCCAGCTCGGAGGTGAGCCCCATGCGGTGGTAGGCCGACAGCGCATTCGGACTGGCGAACACCACCGCGCCGCTGCCGTCGAGCCGAACGAACCCGTCACCCACCCGCGGGCTGGACCGCGACATCGCGATGTCACCCACGTTGGGGAAGGTGCCCTCGGCGAGCATCTGCACCAGGTCATGGGCGCATTTGAGGTAGGCCACCTCCAGAGGGCTGGACTGGCGCATCTCCGCGGAGGCGGTCTGATGGGTCAGCACCGCGACCACCTGGTCGGCGTGGCGCACGGGTACCGCCTCGACGTCCAGACCACGGCGGCGGATACCCAGTCCCCCGCCCTGCCCGTCCTGGCGACCGATCGCGCCGGTGCGGAACGCCGCGGCCACCAGCGGAAGCTCCTCGGGGCCGGCGAGGGTGCCGACGGCGTCGGTGAGCAACACCGTGTGGGCGGTGTTGGGCCGGCACTGGGCCACACACACCAGCGCTCCGTCGTCGCGGCGCACCCACATCAGATAGTCGGCGAAGGACAGATCGGCCAGCAGCTGCCATTCACCGACCACGGCGTGCAGGTGATCGACCGCCTCGCCCGGCAGGACGGTGTGCTCGGCCAGCAGATCACCGAGCGTCGACATGGGTTCCTAGGTGATCACGGCGATGAGGTGGCCCGCCTGGATGACGTCGCCGACGGCCACGTTGACCTTCGTCACGGTGCCGCCGTACTCGGCCAGCACCGGGATCTCCATCTTCATCGACTCCAACAGCACCAGGGTGTCACCCTCACCGATCTGATCGCCCTCGCGGACCACCACTTCCAGCACGCTGGCTACGATCTCCGCGCGAACGTCCTCGGCCATGTTCACCCCACTTGCTCCGCACTGATCAAACTGCCGCTCTATCGAACCACACCGCGAGCCGAGCGCGCCCACGCGTGTGCCCGGGACCGCCGCGGTGCCCGCCGGGCAGTGGTCAGAGCACCCTTCGCGGCGTGAGACACTGGAACCAAGCATCATCACAGTCATCAGGAGGTACCCATGGCCAAGCGAGGCCGGAAGAAGCGCGACCGCAAGCACAGCAAGGCCAACCACGGCAAGCGGCCCAACAGCTGAGGCACGCGCCACGCAGACACCGACCGCCCGGTCTCCGCAAGGGAGCCGGGCGGTCTGTCGTGTCGGGGAAACTCGTGTCGGGGAAACGTCTCGGGGAAATCAGCCCCGGATGATGGTGGTGCGGCTGATCTCCAGGCGCAGCCGTTGCCGCAGGCCCTCGGGGGCCTTGTCGCCGCTGCACTTGACCGCGATGAGCTGTTTGATCCGCTCCTCGACGCCGTAGTACCGCAGACAGGTCGGGCAGGCGTCGAGGTGGGCGCGCAGCTTCTCGCGCGTCTCCGCGGTGCACTCACCGTCGAGCAGGGTCCACACCTCGGCGATGACCGACGCGCACTCGGGATGTTCGGGGTCGACCGGGCCGACCGGGGGGCGCCAGTGCTCCTCGGGCTCGTTGCTCATGACGACACCTCCTCGGGCTCGTCGAGCTCGCCGCGCAGGAAGCCGCGGTCCTTGGCCACGTCGCGCAGCAGCTCGCGCAGCTGACGCCGGCCGCGATGCAGCCGCGACATCACCGTCCCGATCGGGGTGTCCATGATCTCGGCGATCTCCTTGTACGGAAAACCCTCCACATCGGCGTA
>NZ_NVQF01000122.1 GCF_002592005.1 Mycolicibacterium palauense
GCGGCGCCCCGCCCGTTCGACAGTCCCCCGCCCTCAGCCCGTTTCACAGTTCGCCCAGCGGATCCCGCGGCCGATCCCTCCCCGTCCATCCCGTTTTCCCTCCCCGTTTCCCGTCCCCGTTTCCATCCCCGCTTCTCGAGGAGCCACCCATGTCCGATCGCCTCACCCCCGTGGCGGCGGTCCCCCGACGTCACACCACGCCGGTCAGCGCCTGGTTCGCGCTGGCGGTGCTGATGCTCCCGGTGTTGTTGATCGCCATCGACAACACCGTGCTGGCCTTCGCCCTGCCGGCGATCGCCGAACAGTTCCGCCCGGCGGCCACCACCCAGTTGTGGATCGTCGACGTCTACTCACTGGTGCTCGCCGCACTCCTGGTCGCCATGGGCAGCTTCGGCGACCGCGTCGGCCGCCGCCGGCTGCTGATGGTCGGCGCGACCGGCTTCGCGGTGGTGTCCACCATGGCGGCCTTCGCCCCGAGCGCCGAACTGCTGGTCGCCGCGCGCGCCCTGCTGGGCGTGTTCGGCGCGATGCTGATGCCCTCCACACTGTCGTTGATCCGCAACATCTTCGCCGACCCGTCGGCGCGCCGGCTGGCGATCGCCATCTGGGCGTCGTGCTTCACCGCCGGCACCGCGCTGGGGCCGATCGTGGGCGGCGCGCTGCTGCAGCACTTCCACTGGGGTGCGGTCTTTCTCATCGCCCTGCCGCTGCTGCTGCCGCTGTTGGCGCTGACCCCCAGGCTGGTCCCGGAGTCACGCGACCCGAACCCGGGCCCGCTGGATCTGCTCAGCGTCGCCCTCTCGTTCGCGGCGATGCTGCCGTTGGTGTGGGCAATCAAGTCCGTCGCCCACGACGGCGTGTCGACGGCCGCGGTCCTGGCCGCCGGGATGGCCGTGGCCGCGGCCGTCCTGTTCGTGCGCCGGCAGAACCGCAGCCGCACACCGATGCTCGACATGGCACTGTTCGCCCACGGACCGTTCAGTTCCTCGGTGTTGGCGAACTTCCTGTCGATCGTGGGGCTGGTCGGTTTCCTGTTCTTCGTCGCCCAGCACCTGCAGCTGGTGCTCGGCCTGTCGCCGCTGGCCGCCGGCCTGGTCACCCTGCCCGGCGCCGTCGTGTCGATGATCGGCGGGCTCGCGGTGGTCCGACTGACCCACTACGTGGCACCCCGGCTGCTGATCGTGGCCGGCCTGCTGTTGGTGGCCGGCGGCTTCGCGCTCATCCTGGTGTTCCGTCACGACCTGACGGTCGCCGCGATCATCGCGTCGTTCGTGGTGCTCGAGCTCGGCGTGGGGGTCTCGGAGACCATCTCCAACGACACCATCGTCTCCTCGGTGCCGGCCGCCAAGGCCGGCGCGGCCTCGGCCGTGTCGGAGACCGCCTACGAGCTGGGCGCCGTCGTCGGCACCGCCACGCTGGGGACCATCTTCACCGCGTTCTACCGCGGCAACGTCGAGCTGCCGGCCGGGTTGACCCCGGCGCAGGCCCACGACGCCCGCGAGAGCATCGGCGGCGCGATCGCCGTCGCGCGGGAGCTGCCCCCGCACCTGGGGGAACCGCTGGTGGTCTCGGCGCGCTGGGCGTTCGACACCGGGATCGCGCCCACCGCCGCCATCGCCGCCACCCTGGTGCTGGTCGCGGCGGCCGCGGTCTGGGTCGCCTTCGGCAGGTCACGCCGGCCGGGATCCGACGAGCAGCAAGACAGACCCGATCAGCGGGGCGACGGTGCGGACGTGATTCCACGCCGTCCAGGTGTGGAGGTGGGCCGCCCACTCCCGGGCGGCCTGCACCGGTGACAACCCGGCGGGACGGGGCCCCTCGCCGGTGCGTTCACGCGCGCCCACGGCGTCAGCCCGGCGCGGTGTCGGGCGTCGGGGGGCCCACCGCCGGTTCGCGGTAGCGTCTGACGGCCAGCCTGGCGGCGGCCGAGGTCACCACCACGGTGATCAGCGCGCCGACGATCAGGGCCGAGGGCTCACCGGCACCCAGCAGGCCCTGCTGGGTGCCCAGGGTGGCCGCGGCGATCGGCACGCCGGTCTGCGCGGCGGCCAGCACCGCCAGCACCGGGGGCTGCCCCAGCGCGGTCCCCGCCAGATGGGCGGCGACCGCGCCCACCCCCAGCACCACACCCAACAGGGCGAACTGCGGACGCTCGGCGAGTTCGCGCACCTGCAGCGAGGCCCCCAGCCAGACGAAGAACAGCGGCGCGAAGAACCCCTCGGTGATGCCGAAGAGCTGGCGGGCCAGCCGCCGCGGCTCCCCGACCGCGGAAACCACCAGCCCCAGCGCGAATCCGGCCAGCATGATCGAGACGTGGGTGCTGACCGCCAGCGCCGCCAGCGCGAAGAGCACCAACAGACTCAGCCGCAGTTCCAGGGCGAACCGGCGCCGTTCGGAGTACTTGTGCATCCTTCGGCGCAGCCGTCGCCGGTCGAAGATCCGCAGAGCGAGGTAGAACACCAGGGCGCCGCCGGCGACGGCCAGCGCTCCCAGGGCGGCCCGCGGCGCCCGGTGCGGGTCGATGACCAACGGCACCAACACGATCGAGGCGGTGTCGGCGACGGCGATCTGAGCGGTCAACGAGATCACCGGCGGACCACCGAGGCCCACGTCGTTGATGACGGGCATGGCCAATGCCGCCGAGGACGAGGCCATCAGGACCGCGTAGAGCAGCGCATGCCCCGTCCCGAACAGCGTCGCCACCCCGACGGCCAGTCCCGCGGCCACGGCACCGACCAGCACGGCCCGGGCCACGGCACGCGGAAGCGCGGCGCGCAGGGTGGCGTTGCGGATCGGTACGTGGGTTCCGGCGACGAACATCACCAGCGCGAACCCGACCTCGGCCAGCAGGGCGAAGGTCGGCTCGGTGTGGTCGATGATGCCCAGACCCGTCCGGCCGACGACGAGGCCCGCGGCGATCTCGCCGACCACCACGGGCACCCTCAGACGGGGAATGGCCGCCAGCAGAGGCCCGGCCAGCCCGATGACGGCCAGCAGCGCCAGGTCGTCGAAGCCGAATCCCGCCACCCGGTCACGATAATCGGCGGGCGGCCGATTCCCGGGTCAGCCGCTGATCCAGTTCCCGTGGAACCCGTAGGGCACCCGGTGGGGCAGCCTGATCGTCGCGACCGGGTCCCCGGCGAAATCCGCGGCGTCCAGGATCACCAGGTCGCTGCCGTCCCGTTCGGGCTCGTAGACGTACCCGAGGTACCAGCCGTGGTTCTCGTCGGCCGCCGAGTCGGGATCGGGCACGAACACCGCTTCGCCGGGCCCGCCGGTGCCGAAGTGGTGCTCGACCGATGCCCCGGTCGACAGGTCGTAGCGCAGCAGCGCGTTGGAGGCCACCGAGACGGCCTGGCGCGCAGGCAGTCCCGCGAGGCGGTCGTCGATGCGCGGGAACTCGACCTGCCGGTCGTCGAGCTGGCGTTCGTGTACCGCCCCGGACTGCAGGTCCAGTGTCCAGCTCCACAGCACCCCGGCGGTGTCGAATCCGCCGTCGGCGCGCCACAGTTCCGGATAGCGCACCGCCTGCACCTCGATGGTGGTCCCGGACGTCCCGTCGAAGGCGTTGGCGACGTGGAAGACGTAGCAGGGGTCCACGTCGAACCACCGGATGGTGCCGTGGGGGTCGTCGCGGCGCAGCACGCCGAAGCGGGCACCGTACTCGTCGCTCCAGCGGTAGGGCATGTCGCCGTCCCCCCTGACCGCGACGTCGAGGTCGAAGACCACCGGAAGGTCCATGAAGATGACGTGCCCGGCGGTCATCGCGAAGTCGTGCATCATGGTGTGCGCCTTGACGTCCACCGGCCGGCTGATCGTCAGCTCGCCGTCGGCGGTGGCCCGGTGGTAGGTGACGTAGGGCTCGGTGATGCTGCCGTAGCCGAAGAAGTGCAGCTCGCCGGTGGTCGGGCAGATCTTGGGATGTGCGGTCATGGAGTCGGCCAGCCTGCCGCCGAAGTCGTAGGCGCCGACGGTCTCCAGGTCGTTGGTGATCTCGTAGGGCAGCGAGGATTCCACGAGCGCCAGGGTCTTTCCCGCGTGGTTGACGACGTGGGTGTTGGCCAGCGACGAACGCAGGTTGCGGGTTCCGTCGTTGTTGTACAGCGGGAACGGTGTGACGAAGGAGTCGGTGCGCACCCACCGGTTGCGGTACCAGGCGGCCCTGCCCTGCTCGATGCGGACGCCGTGGATCATGCCGTCGCCGAGGAACCAGTGCCCGGTGGCGGTCCGCGGGTTGGGTCCGTTGCGCAGGTACCAGCCGTCCAGCTGCGGCGGGATGCTGCCCTGCACCACCAGGTCGGTGTCGGTGAGTTCGTCGGCGACCGGTGCGTAGTTGCCGATCCGGAAGAAGTCGCCGCTCGTGGGGATGTTGTCGGCGGGGCCGACGGTCTGCGTTTCGGTCATCTCTACTCCTGGGCTGGTAGGAAGCTGGATACCAGACTGACACTCCATAAGTGACATGTCAATAGTGGAATGTCGTGGTGGAATGTCACCGCCTCGCGGCCCCGCCCCGGGCGTAGGAAGATCGGGTGATGACCGGCCGCCGCCATTCCGCACTGTTACTGAAGCTGGTGGTGACGCGCACCGGGAACTCGCAACAGGACATTCGTGACGAGCTGCGCCGGGTGATCCTCGACGGCGCCCTGCCGCCGGGCACCCCGATCCCGGTCGGCGAGGTCGCCGAGCTGTTCGGGGTCAGCCACATCCCGGTGCGGGAAAGCCTCAAGACGCTGCAGGGTGAGGGACTGGTGCAGCACCGGCCCAATTCCGGCTACGCCGTGGCACAGCTGACGGCCAGCGAACTGGCCGAGATGTACATCGTCCGCGAGACGCTGGAATCGGCGGCCATGGCCGCCGCGGTCGACCTGGCCGACGACGAGGACCGCGCCTACCTGTCGGCGGTGAACCGCGACCTCCAGCAGGCGCTCAAGTTCGATGACGCACAGGCCTACCACCGCCGCAGTCGCGAGTTCCACCTGGCCATAAGCCGGCCGTCGCGCATGCTGCGGTTGGTGCACATGCTCGAATCCGCCTGGAACATCACCGAGCCCGTCCAGCTGATGGTCCACGTGCAGGCCACGCAGCGCACGCTGCTGCACCAGGACCACGAATTGATGCTCGAGGCGTTCCTTCGCCGTGACGCCGAAGCGCTGCTGGCCACCAGCGCCCTGCACAACCGCCGGCTCAACACCGTGGTGGCATCCCTGCCGACCGACACCGGGCTGCTCGCCTGCGAGGACTGACCCCTCGGCGGCAGAATATATTCTCGGTGAAATAGTTCGGCAACGCGTCGGGACTACTTTTCCGGCATGACCGACACCCGTAACCTCCCGCCCGGCGCACAGATCGGGGCCGACGACCTCATCGAGGCGGCCGGACACCCCGTCGGCGGCGGCGTCATCAAACCGGGCTACGATCCGCGGCTGACCAACGAGGATCTGGCACCGCTGCGCGACCAGCACTGGACCTCCTACAACATCTTCGCGTTCTGGATGTCCGACGTGCACAGCGTCGGCGGCTATGTCACCGCGGGCAGCCTGTTCGCGCTCGGGCTGGCCAGCTGGCAGGTGTTGATCGCGCTGTTGATCGGCATCGTGATCGTCAACTTCTTCTGCAACCTGGTCGCCAAACCCAGCCAGCAGGCCGGCGTCCCCTACCCGGTGGTGTGCCGCAGCTCCTTCGGCGTGCTGGGGGCCAACATCCCGGCGATCATCCGCGGCCTGATCGCGGTGGCCTGGTATGGGATTCAGACCTATCTGGCTTCGGCGGCCCTGGATGTGGTGCTGCTCAAGCTGTTTCCCGGGCTGGCGCCGTTCGCCGACGTCGACCAGTACGGCTTCGCCGGCCTGTCGCTGCTGGGCTGGGGCAGCTTCACCCTGCTGTGGGTGCTGCAGGCCTGCGTGTTCTGGCGGGGTATGGAGGCCATCCGGCGGTTCATCGACTTCTGCGGCCCGGCCGTCTATGTGGTGATGTTCATCCTGTGCGGCTACCTGCTCTACCGCAGCGGCTGGCACGTGAGCCTGACCCTCGGGGGCGAGAAGAGCGGCAGCACGATCGCGGTCATGCTCGGTGCGATCGCTCTGGTGGTCTCCTACTTCTCCGGGCCGATGCTCAATTTCGGCGACTTCTCCCGGTACGGAAAGTCTTTCGCAGCGGTGAAGAAGGGCAACTTCCTGGGCCTTCCGGTCAACTTCCTGGTCTTCTCGCTGCTGGTGGTGGTCACCGCGGCCGCCACGGTGCCCGTGTTCGGCGAGCTGATCACCGACCCGGTGGAGACGGTGGCCAGGATCGACAGCACGATGGCGATCGTGTTGGGCGCCTTGACGTTCACCATCGCCACCATCGGCATCAACATCGTGGCCAACTTCATCAGCCCGGCATTCGACTTCTCCAACGTCAGCCCGCAGCGCATCAGCTGGCGTGCGGGCGGCATGATCGCGGCCGTCGGCTCGGTGCTGATCACCCCGTGGAACCTCTACAGCAATCCGGAGGTCATCCACTACACCCTGGAGACCCTGGGCGCGTTCATCGGCCCGCTGTTCGGTGTCCTCATCGCCGACTTCTACCTCGTGCGCAAGGAGCGCATCGTCGTCGACGATCTGTTCACCCTGAACAAGGCCTCCAACTACTGGTTCCGCAAGGGCTACAACCCGGTGGCGGTGCTGGCCACCGTCGTCGGCGCCGCCCTCGCGGTGATCCCGGTCCTGCTGGGCGGCAGCGTGGCCGGCATGGCCACGGCCGCTCAGTACAGCTGGTTCATCGGCTGCGGAGTCGCCTTCGGCCTCTACTACCTGCTCGCCACCCGCGGCGCATGGCGGATCTCCCCGCTCCAGGAGGACCGCCAGGACGCCGAACCCGTCGGCTGAACCGGCTCCCGGCGAACACACCCCGGTACGGCCCCGACATTCCACAGCTGGAATGTCGGGGCCGTACCATTCCGCCATGAGTCTTCGGATCGCCGCCCTGGGTCTGCTCGCGCAACACCCCGGGAGCGGCTATGACCTGCTCAAACGGTTCCAGGCGTCGATGGCCAACGTCTGGCCGGCCACCCAGAGCCAGCTCTACGGCGAACTGAACAAACTCGCCGGGGCGGGCCTGATCGAGGTCACCGCCGTCGGTGCACGGGGCCGCAAGGAGTACGCCGTCACCGCGGCGGGGCGCTCCGAGCTGCTGCGCTGGATCACCGACCCCGCGGGCGACCCCCCGATGCGGCGACCCGACCTGCTGCGGGTGTTCCTGCTCGGGGAGATCCCCGGGGCCGACGCGCGCCGCTACGTCGCCAGCTTCGCCGAACGGGCCGAGTCCGACCTGGCCCGTTTCGAGGCACTGCGCGACGCGATCGACTGGAGCGGCGACGACGAGTACTTCTTCGGCCGCGCCGCGCTGGAGTACGGCATCCGCAACGCCGTGATGGAGGCGGACTGGGCCCGGTGGTTGCTCGAGGCGATGGATCGCCGGGCGAAATAATTCTTGCTTACCGATAGTTTCCGATATATCGTCAACGTATCGGAAGCTGATAGCGGGCTTCCCGGAGAAAGCGAGAAATCACCATGAACACCCCCTTCACCAGTCCAGATCAGCCCTTCGAGGGCAATTTCGACAGCAATATCGGCGGCAATGCCGAGGGACAGCCGGGCCAGCCCTTCCCGGGCCGCACCCCGTTCGGTTTCGGGTTCGACCCCGGTGACCACGCCGGTGACCACGCCGGCCTGCACGCGGCACGCCGCGAGGCCCGCCGCGCGTTCCGCGACCACGTCCGCGAACACCGCGGCGGTCCGGGCTTCGGATTCGGGCCCGGCTTCGGCCCTGGCTTCGGGCCCGGGTTCGGCGGTCCTGGCTTCGGTCCCGGTTTCGGGTTCGGCCCCGGAGGCCCTGGAGGCCCTGGAGGCCGAGGCCGTGGACGCGGAGGCGGAGGCGGAGGCCACGGTGGCCGAGGGCACGGCCCGCACGGTCGCGGCCGGGGCCCGGGCCGCCGTGGCGACGTGCGCTCGGCCATCATGAAGCTGCTCGCCGAGCGGCCCATGCACGGCTACGAGATGATCCAGGAGATCGCCGCGCGCACCGACGGGCTGTGGAAGCCCAGCCCCGGTTCGGTCTATCCGACGCTGGCACTGCTGGAAGACGAGGGCATGATCGCCGCGTCGGAGACCGAAGGCAGCAAGAAGCTCTTCGATCTCACCGAGGACGGCCGTGCCGCAGCGGAGAAGATCGAGACCGCGCCGTGGGAGGAGATCGTCGAGGGCGCCGACCCTGGGCAGGTCAGCCTGCGTACCGCGGCGGGCCAGTTGTTCGCCGCGGTCGGCCAGTCGGCCCACGCCGCCACCACCGAACAGCAGGAGCGGATCGTGGAGATCCTCAACAACGCCCGCCGCGAGGTCTACCAGATCCTCGGCGAGGACTGACCGGTTTCGGTGCAGTGAGTCCCGGTCAGCGGGACTCACTGCACCGAAATCACTCGATGTCGACCCAGTCCAGGGTTCGCTGAACCGCCTTGCGCCAACCCGCATAGGCCTCGGCGCGCTGGTCCTCACTCCAAGTGGGGGTCCAGCGCTTGTCCTCCTGCCAATTGGCCCGCAGCTCGTCGGGGTCGCTCCAGAACCCGACGGCCAGGCCGGCCGCATAGGCCGCGCCCAGCGCGGTCGTCTCGGCCACAACGGGTTTCACCACGTCGACACCGAGGACGTCGGCCTGGATCTGCATGCACAGATCGTTGGCGGTGATGCCGCCGTCGACCTTGAGCACCTCCAGATGCACTCCGGAGTCGGCCTCCATCGCATCGACGACGTCGCGGCTCTGGTAGCAGATGGCTTCCAGCGTGGCCCTGGCCAGATGCGCGTTGGTGTTGAACCGCGACAGGCCCACGATCGCCCCGCGCGCGTCCGAGCGCCAGTACGGCGCGAACAGCCCGGAGAACGCCGGCACGAAGTACACGCCGCCGTTGTCGCTGACCTGCCGGGCCAGGGATTCGCTCTGGGCGGCGCCGCTGATGATGCCGAGCTGGTCGCGCAGCCACTGCACCGCCGAGCCGGTCACCGCGATCGAACCCTCCAGGGCATACACCGGTTTGGCGTCGCCGAACCGGTAGCACACCGTGGTCAACAGTCCGTGCTCGGAGCGCACGATCTTCTCGCCGGTGTTGAGCAGCAGGAAGTTTCCCGTGCCGTAGGTGTTCTTGGCCTCGCCGGCGGTCAGGCACACCTGCCCCACCATGGCGGCCTGTTGATCGCCGAGGATGCCGGTCACCGGGACCTCGGCTTCCAGCGGACCGGCCGCGTGGGTGACGCCATAGGGCTCCGGTGACGACGAGGACTCGATCCGCGGCAGCATCTGTCGCGGAATCCCGAAGAACGACAACAGCTCGTCGTCCCAGTCGAGGGTCTCCAGATCCATCAGCATGGTGCGGCTGGCGTTGGTCACATCGGTGACGTGGACCCCGCCCCGCGGACCGCCGGTCAGGTTCCACAGCACCCAGGTGTCGGCGGTCCCGAAGATCGCGTCGCCGCTCTCGGCGGCCTCGCGGACCCCGTCGACGTTCTCCAGGATCCACTGCACCTTGCCACCGGAGAAGTACGTCGCCGGCGGCAGTCCGGCCTTGCGCCGGATGACGTCTCCGCGCCCGTCGCGGTCCAGCGCGGCGGCGATGCGGTCGGTGCGGGTGTCCTGCCACACGATGGCGTTGTAGTACGGACGCCCGGTGCTGCGGTTCCACACCAGGGCGGTCTCGCGCTGATTCGTGATGCCCAGGCCGGCCAGGTCGCCGGCGGACAGGTTGGTCCGGTTCAGCGCCGTCATGAGCACCGACGCGGTGCGCTCCCAGATCTCCACCGGGTTGTGTTCGACCCACCCCGCGCGCGGCAGGATCTGTTCGTGTTCGAGCTGGTGTCTGCCGACCTCGGCGCCGCTGTGGTCGAAGATCATCGCGCGGGTGCTGGTGGTGCCCTGATCGATGGCGGCGACGAATTCCGGGGACTGGGCCAATTTCCTGCTCCTGGACGTCTGGAAGTTTCCGGTGGGCGCCACGCGCCGGCGCAACTGCGCCGGCGGTACGGTGCAATCGTCCATGATGGCCTACATGGAATCGGAAACCGAGCGGAATCCGGCCATTGACCGGATGCCCCGCGGCGGGTTCGACGCCTCGTGTCTGGACCGCATGCTGCAGACCGACCGCCGCGAATACCTGGACCGCGACGACATCGACGAGTCCGTGAAACGGCAGGTCATCGACGCCCTGGACTGGACCGGCCGGGTGTTCGGAAACCACCAGCGCTTCGCCCGCATCGCGCTGGAGGAGATCGCCGAGGTGCCGGATCCCCGGATTCTGGAGCTCGGAGCGGGCCACGGGGCCCTATCCGAAATCCTGATCGAAAACCATCCGACCGCACAGGTAACCGCCACCGATGTCGACCCCGCATGGGTGGCCGCCCTGGCGGCCGGTGAGCTGGGTTCCCACCCTCGCGTCACCGTGCGCCAGATGGACGCGACGGCGATCGACGCCCCGGACGGCTCCTTCGACCTGGTGGTGTTCGCGCTGTCGTTTCACCACCTGCGCCCGTCGGCGGCGGCCCGCGTGCTCGCCGAGGGCACCCGGGTGGGGGCGCGGCTGCTGATCATCGACCTGCCCCGGCTGCCCGCTCCGCTGCACGCGCTGCAACTGGCCTCGATGCTGCCGCTGTCGTTCATCCCATTGGTGCACGACGGGGTGATCAGTTCGCTGCGCACCTACAGCCGCTCCGCGCTGCGCAGCCTGGCCCTGCACGCCGACCCGACGATCGAGCTCGAGCTGCGTGGCGGATGGTGGTCCCCCCAGATCGTGGTGGCCCGGCGCGCCGCCGCACCGTGACCGGGCCGCCGACACCGGTCCTTGCCAACGCGTCGGTGAGCGGGTTGCATCATCGGTGTGGGCGAAGAGGTCGAGCGCGCCGAGTTCTCCCGGGCGCACCGCCAGCAGTATCGGCGCAAGGTCCAGCTCTGCCTGGATGTCTTCGAGACGATGCTGACCCGGTCCAGTTTCGACTTCGACCGCCCGCTGACCGGCATGGAGATCGAGTGCAACCTGGTCGACGGCGACTACCAGCCGGCGATGACCAACACCGACGTGCTGGCCTCGATCGCCGACCCCGCCTACCAGACCGAATTGGGCGCCTACAACATCGAATTCAACGTTCCGCCCCGGCCGCTGCCCGGACGCTCGGCGCTCGAGCTCGAAGACGAGGTGCGGGCCAGCCTCAACGCCGCCGAGACCAAGGCCAGCCGGCACGACGCACACATCGTGATGATCGGCATCCTGCCCACCCTGATGCCCGAACATCTGGACCACGACTGGATGAGTGAGTCGACGCGCTACCAGGCGCTCAACGACTCGATCTTCACGGCCCGGGGCGAGGACATCGTCATCGACATCGACGGCCCGGAACGCCTCAGCATCCAGGCCGCGACCATCGCCCCGGAATCGGCGTGCACCAGCATGCAGCTGCACCTGCAGGTTTCGCCCACGGAGTTCGCCGACAACTGGAATGCCGCGCAGGTGCTGGCCGGCCCGCAGCTGGCACTCGGCGCCAACTCCCCGTTCTTCTTCGGCCACCGCCTGTGGGCCGAGACCCGCATCGAACTGTTCACCCAGGCCACCGACACCCGCCCGGACGAGCTGAAGACCCAGGGCGTGCGGCCCCGGGTGTGGTTCGGTGAGCGCTGGATCACCTCGATCTTCGATCTGTTCGAGGAGAATGTGCGCTACTTCCCGTCGCTGCTGCCGGAGCTCTCCGACGAGGATCCGGTGGCCGAACTGGCCGCCGGGCGCACCCCGCGGCTGTCCGAGCTGCGGCTGCACAACGGGACGGTGTACCGCTGGAACCGCCCGGTCTACGACGTCGTCGACGGCCGGCCGCACCTGCGGGTGGAGAACCGGGTGCTGCCCGCCGGCCCGACCGTGGTGGACATGATGGCCAACTCCGCGTTCTACTACGGCATGCTGCGCACCCTGTCGGAGGAGGACCGTCCACTCTGGACGAAGATGAGTTTCGCTGCCGCACAACACAACTTCGTCGCCGCGGCCCGCGACGGGATGGACGCCCGGCTGTACTGGCCCGGGGAGGGTGAGGTGGGGGCCGACGAGCTGGTCCTGCGCCGCCTGCTACCGATGGCCCACGAGGGGCTGCGCCGCTGGGGCGTGGCCGCCGAGGTACGCGACCGCTATCTCGGGGTGATCGAGGGGCGGGCCAAGACCGGACGCAACGGCGCGGCCTGGCAGACCGAGACCGTCGGCGCACTGCAGCGCCGGGGGATGGCACGCCCGCACGCACTGGCCGAGATGTTGCGGTTGTACTGCGAGCGCATGCATGCCAACCGGCCCGTGCACACCTGGGACGGCCCGGCCGGGTAGCGCACACGGGGCGGCCCTGCCTCGTAGACTGTGCTGACCCAGCCCAGCCCCGGAGGACATCGATGCCCACCACGCCTGCCGGCGCCGGTTCCTCCCACCGTCGATGGATCTGGCTACCGGTGGTGGCCGCGCTGCTCGTCGGCGGGCTGGCCGGGTGGCTGCTGCGCGGTGCCGCCGGCACGGCTCAGTCCCCCGCGAACTCCGCGGATTCGGTGGTCGCGACCGACCGCCACCTCGACGGCCAGCAGGCCAGGGAGCACGCCTGCAACGCCTTCCGCGCACTGAGCACCCAGTGGACCCTGGCCTACCGCAACTGGCTGCCGCATGTCAGCGCGCCGGGTTGGACGTGGAACGACCCCGGGGTGGCCGAGGCCACCTCCCGGTTCTCGGTGGAGGAGAGCCGGATCATCACCGAGCTGCAGGATCTGGTCGTGCCGAACACCCCGCCGGAGGTGGCCAAGGCGATCCGGACCTATACCGCGGCTTTGATGGACTACTCGGCCGGGCACCGCAGGGCCACCCAGCAGCAGATGGACGACGAGGAACGCCAGATCGACGACGCCGCCGACGACGTGATGGACGCCTGCCTGCGCTGAGGGTTTCTCCACCCGCCCCGACCGCATCGAGCGTGCGTGTGGATCGCACGCGCCGGCTGCGGGACGGTCGGTGCGCACGCTCGGTGCAGGGACTGTACCTTCTACCCATCCTACGCTGCCGACGGCCTCCCTACCGTAGCTCTCGCGGCTGCCGCTCC
>NZ_NVQF01000123.1 GCF_002592005.1 Mycolicibacterium palauense
GGCGCCGACGACCACGCAGGCCCCGACCACCACGCAGGCCGCGCCGACGACCACGCAGGCCGCACCGGAGCCCGAGGAGACGGTGACCCAGGAGGCCCAGCAGGCCCAGGAGGTCCCCTCGGCGACCCAGCCGACCGCACCCCAGACCCAGGCGGCACCCCAGACCCAGCCCGCACCGCAGACCCAGCCCGCCCAGCAATCGGCTCCACAGCCCCAACAGGTCAGCCCGCAGGTGGAGACGGTGCTCCCGGAGGATGCCGCGCTCGGCGGGTCATGACCGATCTGCCCCCGGCCGCCCGCGCCGCTCTGCAACCCGTCCTGGACGACCCGTCGGAGCCGGTGAAGCTGCTGGTGGTCGGCGGTATCGGGACGGGCAAGAGCACGGTCCTGGGCCGGTTGCGGGCGGCGTTGCGCGCGGCGGGCATCGCGGTGTCCACCCGGGTGCCGGCCCCCGGCGAGCGCCCGGCGGCCATCGTCGTCGACGACGCCCACCTGCTCTCCGACGGTGAACTGGCGGTGCTGACCGCGCTGGCCTCCGACCCCGCCGTCACGGTGGTGGTGGCCGCCGAAGCGCACGAGCATTGCGCCGCGCTGCGGGTACTGGCCACCGCCATCGAACGCGAGCACCCCCGCGTCGCCCTCGGCGGCTGGCCGCGCGCCGAGTGCGCCCGCCACGCCCGCACCGAGGATCCCGCGGCGGTGTCCGCGCTGGTCGCGGCCACCGCCGGCCTGCCCTTTCTGCTCGACGCCGTCGGCACCGAGACGGATCCGCAGACCGTGTCCCGCTCCGTGGTGTTCGCGCTGGCCACCCGGCTGCGCCGCCTCGACGAGCCGGTGCTCGACACCCTGCTGGTGATGTCGCTGGCCGCGGCGCTGGGGCCCGCCGACGTCGCCGGGGCGCTGGGCACGGATCTGCGGGACGCGCGCGCCTGGGTGGACCACGCCTATGCCACCGGACTGCTCGAGCCCGGCCACGGGGACCACTTCCGCGGCCTCGTGCACGACGCCGTGGTCCGCCTGGTCGGTGCGGCGCGCCACCACGAGGTGGAGGCGGCACTGTTCCGCAGCCAGTCCGAGTCCGCCACGCTCACCGACGAGCTGGCGCTGCGGCTCACCGAGCACGGTGTGCGCGATCCGGCGCTGGTCACGCTGCTGGCAGGCGGGGCGGCCCGGCGCCTGGACAGCCCCGCCGAGGCGGCCCGGATCTATCGGGCCGCCGTCGACGCCGGGGCCGACGAGCTGGCCGTCCCGCTCGCCGACGCGCTGGCCGCCGCGGGTGACTGCGCGGGCGCGGCCGCCCTGTCCGACGTGCTGCTGGGCTCCGAGGATCCGGCACGCCGGGCCGCGGCGGTGCGGATCGCCGCGGCGGTGGCCATGCACGACGGCAACGGCGGACAGGCCGCCGAACTGTTCGACTGGCTGGCCATCCAGCCCCACCCCTACCCGGACGCCGCCACCGCCGCGGCGGCGGCGATCGTGGCCACCGGGACCGGCAATCCCGCCGGTGCGCACGCCGCCCTGCGCGAGCACGACGCGGGGCCGCCGACGTCGGCGGCCCGCGCCGCCCGCAACCTCGCCGACGGGGTGCTGCTGACCCTGGACCGTCCCTACCCCGTGGCGATGGCCAGGTTGAGCCAGTCGATCGGTCCGGCGGATACCCGGGCCGGCGGCGAGGCGATGCCGGACAGCCCGGCGGCACTGGTCACCCTGGCCGCGCTGCACTCGGGTGACCCGGTGCGCGCCCGCAGTGTCATCGGCCGGGCGGTGCGCGACGCCGGCGGCGACGCGCTGTTCGGACATCGGCACCGGCTGCTGCTGGCCTGGGTGAAGATGCAGGACGGCCAGTTGTCGGCGGCCGCGGCCGACGCCGCCGCGGTGCCCACCTCCGGCCTGCACCGGCGCGACGCGCTGTGGGCCGGCGCCCTGCACACCGGGATCGCCCGCCGCAGCGGAGACGCCGGCGCGCTGACCCAGCACTGGTTCGCCGCGATGGAGGTGCTCGCCGAATACGCGATCGACCTGTTCTCGCTGCTGCCGCTGGGCGAGCTGTGGGTCGCCGCGGCGCGGATGCGCCAGGCCGACCGGCTGCAGCACTCCCTGGATCAGGCGTTCGCCCTGTTGGCCGCGCTCGGCGAGCCGGCGGGGTGGTCGCTGCCGCTGCGCTGGGCGGGGGTGCACGCGGCGATCCTGGCCAACTCGCCGCAGTCGATGGCCCCGCACGGCCAGGCGCTGGCCGCCGCGGCCGGCGATAACGGGTTCGCCCGGGCCCTGGCCGCCGGCGGCCGGGCCTGGCTGCGGGTTCTGGGCGGGCAGGTCGCCGTCGACGACGTGGGTGTGGCGGCCCGCGAACTCTCGCAGTACGGACTGACCTGGGACGCCACCCGGCTGGCCGGGCAGGCCGCGCTGCAGACCACCGACGCCCGGGTCTCGGCGGCGATGCTGCAGGTGGCGCGCGACCTCAAGACCGCCGCCGGCCAGGATCTGCCGGACGGCGACGACCGCCCCGGCGGCGACCCCCCGACGCCGGTCCCCGCGCCCGGGGCCGCCGCGGTGCCCACCGTGCGCGCACCGGCGCTCTCGGAGCGCGAACGCGAGGTGGCCGAGTTGCTGTTGCTGGGCATGCCCTACCGCGATATCGGGGCGCAGTTGTTCATCTCGGCGAAGACCGTCGAGCATCACGTGGCGCGGATCCGGCGGCGGCTGGGCGCCGAATCGCGTTCGGAGATGTTGTCGATGCTGCGCGCGATGCTGGCCCCGAACGCCTGAGCACGGGCCGGGGGATGAACGTCACTCACCGCCAAGTTAGGTGAGCCTCTGTAGCGGCGTTAGTTGACGGAATGTCACTATGAGCAGAATCGGAGTTAAGTTACCCGTGGGTAACTTGCATGAAGTTACCGTCGGGTAACCAAGAATCTGGGAGGCCTTTCGTGGAGGACACGACGCTGTTGCTCACCCGCCTTGTGCCCGGGCTGCTGCTGACCGCCGTCGTCGGGTTCTTTGCCGCCCGCCGGGTGCTGTGGTTGTTCAACCTGATCCGCGCGGGCCAGCCCGCCAGCGGCCGCACCGACGATCTCGGCGAACGCATCGGCAACCAGGTCAAGGAGGTGTTCGCCCAGACCCGGCTGCTCAAGTGGTCGATCCCCGGCCTGGCCCACTTCTTCACCATGTGGGGCTTCTTCATCCTGATCACGGTCTACATCGAGGCCTACGGGGTGTTGTTCAAGCCGGACTTCGCGATCCCGCTGATCGGGCACTGGGACGCGCTGGGCTTCCTGCAGGACTTCATCGCCCTGGCGGTGCTGGCCGGCATCATCACCTTCGCGATCATCCGGCTGCGCTCCGAGCCCAAGGAATACGGCCGCTCGTCGCGGTTCTACGGTTCGCACACCGGCGGCGCCTGGACGGTGCTGTGGATGATCTTCCTGGTCATCTTCACCTACGCGTTCTTCCGCGGCGCCGCCGTGGTCACCGGCAACCTGCCCTACGGCAACGGCGCGTTCTTCTCCCACGCGATGGGGGCGCTGCTCTCGCCGCTGGGCGTGCACGGCGCCGAGATCCTGGAGACCGTCGCGCTGCTCGCCCACATCGCCGTGGCGCTGGTGTTCCTGCTGATCGTGCTGCACTCCAAGCACCTGCACATCTTCGTGGCACCCATCAACGTCACCTTCAAGCGGCTGCCCGACGGCCTGGGGCCGCTGCTGGCGCTGGAGTACAAGGGCGAGCCCATCGACTTCGAGGATCCCGACGAGGACGCCGTGCTCGGCAAGGGCAAGATCGAGGACTTCAGCTGGAAGGGCTACCTCGACATGGCCACCTGCACCGAGTGTGGCCGCTGCCAGTCGCAGTGCCCGGCCTGGAACACCGGCAAGCCGCTGTCGCCCAAGCTCGTCATCATGGACCTGCGCGACCACCTGTTCGCCAAGGCGCCCTACATCATCGGCGGCAAGCCCACCCCGATGGAGGGGCTGGACATGGAGACCGTCCACGAGGAGGGCCACCACGTGCCCGAGTCCGGCTTCGGCCGGGTGCCCGGGTCCGGTCCAGCGCAGGCGCTGCGCCCGCTGGTCGGCACCGCCGAACAGGGCGGCGTCATCGACCCCGACGTGCTGTGGAGCTGCACCACGTGCGGTGCCTGCGTCGAGCAGTGCCCGGTGGACATCGAGCACATCGACCACATCGTCGACATGCGCCGCTACCAGGTGCTGATGGAATCGGAGTTCCCCAGCGAACTGGGCGTGCTGTTCAAGAACCTGGAGACCAAGGGCAATCCGTGGGGCCAGAACGCCAAGGACCGGCTGAACTGGATCGACGAGGTCGAGTTCGATGTGCCCGTCTACGGCAAGGACGTCGACTCGTTCGAAGGCTTCGAGTACCTGTTCTGGGTCGGCTGTGCGGGTGCCTACGAGGACCGCGCCAAGAAGACCACCAAGGCGGTGGCCGAGCTGCTGGCCGTGGCCGGGGTCAAGTACCTGGTGCTCGGCGACGGCGAGACCTGCACCGGCGACTCGGCGCGCCGGTCGGGTAACGAGTTCCTGTTCCAGCAGCTGGCCGCCCAGAACATCGAGACGATCAACGACCTGTTCGAGGGCGTGGAGACCGTCGACCGCAAGATCGTGGTTACCTGCCCGCACTGCTTCAACACGATGGGCCGGGAGTACAGCCAGGTGGGCGCCAACTACACCGTGCTGCACCACACCCAGCTGCTCAACCGCCTGGTCCGGGACAAGAAACTGACCCCGGTCAGCCCCGTCTCGCAGGACATCACCTACCACGACCCGTGCTACCTCGGCCGCCACAACAAGGTCTACGACGCGCCGCGCGAGCTCGTCGGCGCCTCCGGTGCCACCCTGACCGAGATGCCCCGCCACGCCGACCGCGGCCTGTGCTGCGGCGCCGGTGGCGCGCGGATGTGGATGGAGGAGCACATCGGCAAGCGCGTCAACGTCGAGCGCACCGAGGAGGCGATGGACACCGGTGCCAGCAAGATCGCCACGGGATGCCCGTTCTGCCGGGTGATGATGACCGACGGTGTCGACGACGTGGCCGCCACCAGGGACGTCGACAAGGTCGAGGTGCTCGACGTGGCGCAGCTGCTGCTCGGCTCGCTGGACCTGTCCTCGGTGACGCTGCCGGAGAAGGGGGCCGCCGCGGCGCAGGCCGCCGAACGCGCCGAGGCTCAGGCCGCCAGGGAGACCCCCAAGGCGGCGACCGCGGTCGCCGAACCGGAGGCGGAGGAGGCGCCGGCCGCTCCGGCCGAGCCCGCCGAGCCCGCCAAGGCCGCCGCCCCGGTGAAGGGCCTGGGCATGGCCGGTGGCGCCAAGCGCCCCGGCGCCAAGAAGGCCGCCCCACCGGCGGCCAAGACCGAGGCACCGGCGGAGAAGGCCGACGCGACCGAGACGGCCGCACCGCCCGCCAAGGGCCTGGGGATGGCCGCCGGCGCCAAGCGCCCCGGCGCGAAGAAGACGGCCGCACCTGCGGCCAAGACCGAGGCACCGGCCGCGCCGGCCGAACCGGCCAAGCCGGAGGCCCCGGTCAAGGGCCTGGGGATGGCCGCCGGCGCCAAGCGCCCCGGAGCCAAGAAGGCCGCCCCACCGGCGGCCAAGACCGAGGCACCAGCGGCCAAGACCGAAGCCCCGAAGGCAGCGCCGCCCGCCGAGACCGCCGAGGCACCGGCCGAACCGGCCAAGCCCGAGGTTCCGGTCAAGGGGCTGGGCATCGCCGCGGGCGCGCGGCGTCCGGGCGCCAAGAAGGCCCCCGCGGCCAAGCCCACCACGGCAGCGGAGCCGGAGGCGACCAAGCCTGCCGAGCCGGAGGCCTCAGCCGAGCCCAAGACCGCCGAGCCCAAGCCTGCCGAGCCCAAGGCCGAACCGACGGAGCCCACCCCCCAGCCGGAGGTCAAGGGCCTGGGTCTGGCCAAGGGCGCCCGCCCACCGGGCAAGCGCTAGCGTCGGGAACCGGACGCGCCGGCCCCGTTCTCAGCCGATCTTCTTCAGCTGGAACGGGGTCCGGCTGATGTCCCCACCGGGGCAGCCGTAGTTGGAGTCGCTGGAGATCGTGCCGGCCAGGGTCACCGGGTCCACCGACAGCGAGATGTAGGCCGGCGCGTAGCTGCCGTCCTCGCAGATGACGCCGTCCGGTTTGGTGACGGTGAAGTTGTAGGTCCCGCCCGCATAGGTGGCCACGCTGGTCCAGCCCTGGTTGGAGGCCACATTGGCGGTACAGCCCGACGGCGCGCACGACGACGAGACGGTCCAGACGAACTCGCTGTCGTTGCCGCTGTAGGTGCCGTTGAGCAGCGGCGGGTCGGCGTAGGCCGGGGCCGGGGTCAGCACGGTGGTCAGCCCGGTGGTCAGCACCGTCGCGGCGGCGCCCCCCGCAGCCAGCATGACTGTGAATGTCCTGTTCATTCGGTGCGCCTCCCGGGCCGATGGTGATACGCAAGTTAACAGCTGTGGCGGCCCGGATCGCGGACCGTCGACGCCTGCGCGCGGTCGTGTCCGGCGACCCGTGGTTACCGGCCGGTAAAAATGCGTCGACACCCATGGGAGAATCGTCGATGTGACGACCCATCAACTGCCGTGGCACAACACCAGCCAGCATCAGCGGCCGCGTGTGTTCGCGCAGTCGACCAAGCTCCAGGACGTCCTCTACGAGATCCGGGGGCCGATCCACGAGCACGCCAACCGGCTGGAGAACGAGGGCCACCGCATCCTCAAGCTCAACATCGGCAACCCCGCCCCGTTCGGCTTCGAGGCCCCCGACGTCATCATGCGCGACATCATCCAGGCGTTGCCCTACGCGCAGGGTTACTCCGACTCCAAGGGCATCGTCAGCGCCCGTCGCGCCGTGTTCACCCGCTACGAGCTGGTGGACGGCTTCCCCCGCTTCGACATCGACGACGTCTACCTGGGCAACGGTGTCTCCGAGCTGATCACCATGACGCTGCAGGCCCTGCTCGACAACGGCGACCAGGTGCTCATCCCCGCGCCGGACTATCCGCTCTGGACGGCCTCCACGGCGCTGGCCGGCGGCACCCCGGTGCATTACCTGTGCGACGAGACCCAGGGTTGGCAGCCCGACATCGCCGATCTGGAGTCGAAGATCACCGAGCGCACCAAGGCGCTGGTGGTGATCAATCCCAACAACCCCACCGGGGCGGTCTACAGCCGCGAGGTCCTCGAGCAGATGGCCGAGCTGGCCCGCAAGCACGAACTGCTGCTGCTCGCCGACGAGATCTACGACAAGATCCTCTACGACGACGCCAAGCACATCAGCATGGCCTCGGTGGCCCCCGACGTGCTCATGCTGACGTTCAACGGCCTGTCCAAGGCCTACCGGGTGGCCGGCTACCGCTCGGGCTGGCTGGTGATCACCGGGCCCAAGGAAAACGCGTCGAGCTTCATCGAGGGCATCAGCCTGCTGGCCAACATGCGGCTGTGCCCCAACGTTCCGGCCCAGCACGCGATCCAGGTGGCCCTCGGCGGCCATCAGAGCATCGACGATCTGGTGCTGCCCGGCGGCCGGCTGCTGGAGCAGCGCGATGTCGCCTGGGACACGCTCAACCAGATCCCGGGGGTGTCGTGCGTGAAGCCGCAGGGCGCGCTGTACGCCTTCCCGCGGCTGGATCCCGAGGTCTACGACGTCCACGACGACGAGCAGCTGGTCCTCGACCTGCTGCTACAGGAGAAGATCCTGGTCACCCAGGGCACCGGATTCAATTGGCCCGCACCCGATCACCTGCGCATCGTCACGCTGCCGTGGGCGCGGGATCTGGCCGCGGCCATCGAGCGGTTGGGGAACTTCCTGGCCAGCTACCGTCAATAGGTGGCGCATTCCCACTCCCATTCCCATGCCGGTCCCGCACCGCTGGGTCCGCTGGCGGCCCGGATCGTCGTCGGCCTGCTGATCGCCATCGCGGTGGCGATGCTGGCCGGGGCCGCGCTGCTGTGGCCCAGCCAGCAGAAGGTCGACATCCCGCTGCCGTTCCAGAACTCCTCGGGCGGGGCGGTGACCACCGAGGCCGGTCAGGTGCAGTCCACCGACCTGGCCGACTGTGGCAGCCCGTCCTCGGGACGGGTGATCACCGCCGAACCGCGCCCCGGGGTCGCGGGCACCGGGCAGTGTGTGCAGGCCGTCGTCGCCATCGATTCCGGGCCCAACGCCGGGGCCCACACGCTGCTGGAGTTCAGCCCCGGGCCCGGCCAGCCGCATCTGGCCGCCGGTGAACACATCCGGCTGATCCGCCAGGTCGACGAGCGCGGCGCCACCACCTACGCCTTCTACGACTACGAGCGCACGTGGCCGCTGATCGGCCTGGCCGCGGTGTTCGCGGTGGTCATCGTCGCGGTCGCCCGGTGGCGCGGGCTGCGGGCGCTGATCGGCATCGTCGTGGCCTTCGGGGTGCTGGTGGTGTTCCTGCTGCCGGCGCTGCGCGACGGCGCCCCGGCGGTTCCGGTCGCCCTGGTCGCCTCGGCGGCCATCCTCTACGCGGTCATCTACCTGGCGCACGGGGTGAGCCTGCGCACCAGTGCCGCACTGCTGGGGACGCTGACCTCACTGCTGCTGGCCGCCGGACTGTCCTGGGCGGCAATCGAACTGGCCCACCTGACCGGGCTCTCGGAGGAGAAGAACAACGAGGTGGCCGCCTATCTCGGGCACATCTCGATCACCGGCCTGCTGCTGGCCGGATTCATCATCGGCTCGCTGGGCGTGCTCAACGACGTCACCGTCACGCAGGCCTCGACGGTGTTCGAGCTGGCCGGGCTGGGCGAGAACACCTCGCGCCGCGCGGTTTTCGCCGGGGCGATGCGGGTGGGCCGCGACCACATCGCCAGCACGGTGTACACCCTGGTGCTGGCCTACGCCGGCAGTTCGCTGCCGCTGCTGCTGTTGTTCAGCGTGGCCAACCGGTCGCTGGGTGACGTGCTGACCAGTGAGAGCGTGGCCATCGAGATCGCCCGCTCGGCGGTGGGCGGGATCGCGCTGGCGCTGTCGGTGCCGTTGACCACGGGGATCGCCGCGGTGCTGGCGACACCGGGGCCGCGCGTCAACGCTCCAGCAGCTCCAGCAGATAACGGCCGTAGCCGGACTTGAGCAGGGTGTGGGCGCGCTGGGCCAGCTGCTCGTCGTCGATGAACCCCATCCGCCAGGCGACCTCCTCCGGGATGGAGATCTTGAGCCCCTGCCGGCGTTCGATGGTGCGCACGAAATCGCTGGCGTCCAGCAGGGAGTCGAAGGTGCCGGTGTCCAGCCACGCGGTCCCGCGGGCCAGCACCTCCACGTGCAGGCGCCCCTGCCGCAGGTAGGTCTGGTTGATCTCGGTGATCTCGTACTCCCCGCGCGCCGAGGGGGTCAGCCCACGGGCGATCTCGACGACGTCGTTGTCGTAGAAGTACAGGCCGGGCACCGCGTAGTGCGACTTGGGGGCCGCCGGTTTCTCCTGCAGTGACAGCGCGGTGCCGTCGTCGGCGAACTCCACCACCCCGTAGGCCGACGGGTCGGCGACCCGGTAGGCGAAGATGGCGCCGCCGCTGACGTCGCGGAACCGGCCCAGGCTGGTGCCCAGCCCGGGACCGTAGAAGATGTTGTCCCCCAGCGCCAGGGCGACCTTGTCGGTGCCGATGTGGTCGGCGCCGATCACGAAGGCCTGGGCCAGCCCGTCGGGGCTGTCCTGCACGGCGTAGGTGATCGAGACGCCCAGCGCCGAACCGTCGTCGAGGAGCCGGACGAAGCCCGGCGCGTCGTGGCTGGTGGTGATGACGAGGATGTCGCGGATGCCGGCCATCATCAGGGTGGACAGCGGGTAGTAGATGAGCGGCTTGTCGTAGACCGGCAGCAGCTGCTTGCTGGCCCCCTTGGTGATCGGGTAGAGGCGCGTTCCCGTCCCGCCGGCCAGGATGATGCCGCGCATCAGGCGTCCAGGTCGTCCTCGGTGAGGTCGGTGGCCGCCAGCGCCTCGGCCAGGCTGTCGTGGCGGAACGCCGAGGTCACCTGGTCGTGCACCACGCGAAACGCCGAGGCCTGCGCCGTGCCGTCGGGCAGGATCTGCTCGAAGACGACGACGCCGTCGTGGACGTACATCCGCCCCACGGTGACGGTCTCGGTGAATTTCGAGGCCCACAGCTGCAGCGCCGCCAGCCCCTGGGTGGCACCGTCGGCCTCGCCGAGCTCGATGTCGTCACTGGACAGCTGCACCAGGGTGTCGAGGTCCTTGGCGTTGAGCGCATCGTGCCAGGCGAGGACGGTGGCGATCTCCGAAGTCGTCATGGCATGCAAACTACCCGGTGGGCCGTCGCGGCAGTCAGAAAGGTGTGCTGGCCAACCAGGTCCGCCACACCGACTCGTCGCCGAACACCTCGATGGCGGTGTCGGCGAGGTCCAGGCGCCGGGTCGCGGCCAGCAGCAGGTCGCGCGCGGGGCCGCGCAGCGCGACGTCGCCCTTGCCGTGGTCATGGGTCCACGACGTCCCGGTGATGGTCCATTCGCCGGCTGCGCCCAGGCCGTCGTCGGTGGCGTGTAGGTGCATCGTGCGCTCCCCGAGCGCGTCGCCGACCCGGCTCACCGCGATGTCGAGCCATTCGGACAGGCCGTCGGCGGCCACCTGCGGGGCGACGTTGAACTCGGCGCCCAGGGCCAGCGCGGCGTCGGCGCGGTGCACCAGCACCTCGTGCAGGCGGCGGCGCACCCACCACGACGCCGGCCGCGGGCCCAGGAACGTCCACACCTGGACGTCGGGGGTCGCCCCGGCCGCGTCGACCAGCTTCCGGGATCCGGCGTGCAGCCACGTGCTGGCCCCCTCGGGATCGGCCGGTGGCCGGCCGTCGGCGACCTGTCTGGGGTCGAGCACCTCGGCGGCGCCGTCGACGACCATCTGCGCGGCCCAGTGCTCTCCGCGGCCGACGTGGCGGAACAGCTGGCCCAGGTTCATACCCGGGCAGGTCGGCACCGGCGTCTCCTGGTCGGCGCCGAGCACCAGCTCGCCGAACGCCCGATTCTCCTCGAGTAGCTCTGCGCCGTAGTCCACCCGGCCAGACTAGACCCGCTCGGTGCGCCTGCCCAGCGAATACACCAGCCAGCCGGCGTCGCGCCAACGCTGGTGCCGCAGGCAGTTCCGGCCGTCGACGACGACGCGGGCGCGCACGATGCCGGCGAGCTCGGCCGGGTCGAGGTCGACGAACTCCTGCCATTCGGTGAGCACCAGTACCGCGTCGGCGCGGTCGCAGGCCTCGGCCACCGAGGTCGAGTAGGTCAGCGTCGGGAACACCTTGCGGGAGTTCTCCAGCGCCTTGGGGTCGTAGACGTTGACGGTGGCGCCGTTGAGCTGCAGGAGACCGGCGACGTTGAGCGCCGGCGAGTCCCGGACGTCGTCGGATTCCGGCTTGAACGCCGCACCCAGCACGGCGATGTTGGCGCCCAGCAGGGAACCACCGCACGCGGTGGTGGCCAGCTCCACCATGCGGGTGCGCCGGCGCATGTTGATGCTGTCCACTTCCCGCAGGAACGTCAGTGCCTGATTGGCGCCGAGTTCGCCGGCGCGGGCCATGAACGCGCGGATGTCCTTGGGCAGGCAGCCGCCACCGAACCCCAGTCCGGCGTTGAGAAAGCGCCGGCCGATGCGCGGGTCGTAGCCCAGCGCATCGGCCAGCAGTGTCACGTCTGCGTCGGCGGCCTCACATACCTCGGAGATCGCGTTGATGAAGGAGATCTTGGTCGCCAGAAAGGCATTGGCCGAGACCTTGACCAGCTCGGCGGTCTGCAGGTCGGTCAACAGGAACGGCACCCCGTCGTCGAGCATCGGGGCGTAGAGCTGGCGCAGGGCGGCCTCGGCGCGCCGTGAATCCGGTTGCACGCCAAGCACGATCCGGTCGGGGTGCAGGGTGTCCTGGACGGCGAAGCCCTCGCGCAGGAACTCCGGGTTCCAGGCCACCTCGACGTCGACGCCGGGCTGCGCGAGCGCGGCCGCTCGGCGGCCCAGATCGGCGGCCGTGCCGACCGGGACGGTGGACTTGCCGACGATCACCGAGGGCCGGGTCAGCCGGGGCACCAGTTCGTCGATGACGGCGTGCACGTGTCGCAGGTCGGCGCCGTACTCGCCCTTTTTCTGCGGGGTGCCCACGCCCAGGAAGTGCACCTCGGCGAAGTCGGCGGCCGCGGCGTAGTCGGTGGTGAACTGCAGCCGGCCCGCGGCCAGGTTGTCGCACAACATCTTCCGCAGGCCGGGCTCGTAGAAGGGCACGTCGCCGTCGGAGAGTTTGGCGACCTTGCCGGGGTCGACGTCCACTCCGATGACCTCGTGCCCCAGCTCGGCCATTCCGACGGCATGGGTCGCGCCCAGATATCCGGTGCCGAAGACGGTGCATCGCATGCTGTCTCTCTATGCGGCCAGGGTGAGCTGACCGCATCGCGACACTGAGCGTCATGCGAACGGAAGGTGACGAGTTCCCCGAGGTGCGAGGGCCCGGCGCCGGAGGTGGTATCACCGGCGCCATCACTTTCCTCGGCCGTTTCCGCGGCCGACCGCGGATCCCCCGGGCGCACGGGGCGATCGAGGACGCGCTCACCGGAGTGACATCACATGCGATGTCACACCGCGTAGCAGCGCCCGCCTAGTCTCCGCCCCCGAACGAGGGCCAGGGCCAGATGCTGTCGCCCCCCGATCCGCTCTGCCGGCCGGAGTTGCCCGACCCGTTGCCGTGGCCGGATCCGCCGCCGCTGGATCTGCTGGAGCTACCGCCGCTGCCGGAGCTGCTGCCCGGCCACTGCGGCCACTGCGGGGACTGGCGCGACTGCGGGGACTGGGACTTCGGCGCCTGAGGCACCTGAGTCACCTGCGGTGTCCGCGTCACTTGTGGCGTCTGGGTCACCTGGGGCTTCTGTGTCGTCGGCGGGGTCGTCGGCCGGGTCGTTGGCGGGGTCGTCGGCCGGGTCGGCGGTTCGGTCTGCGGCGGGTCCCACGGCATGTCCGGCCACTGCGGTGTCTCCGTCTGGGTG
>NZ_NVQF01000124.1 GCF_002592005.1 Mycolicibacterium palauense
CCGCCGGAGACCGTCACGGTCACCCCGGAGCCCCCGCCGCCGCCCGAGCCGCCGCCGGCGCCCACGGAGGCGCCTCCACCGCCGGAGACGACGACGCCCGCGCCTGCCCCGCCGCCGGCTGCCCCCGCACCGGCCGGCCCGCGCCAGGTCACCTATTCGGTGACCGGGACCAAGGCGCCCGGCGACATCATCTCGGTCACCTACATCGACGCCTCCGGGCGGCAGCGCACCCAGCGCAACGTCTACATCCCGTGGTCGTTGACCGTCACTCCGATCTCGCAGTCGGAGGTCGGCTCGGTGCAGGCCTCCAGCCTGTTCCTGGTGAGCAAACTCAACTGCTCGATCACCACCAGTGACGGCAAGGTGCTCTCGTCCAACACCAGCAACGCCGCCCAGACGAGCTGTTGACATGGGTAACCCGGACGCGGCCTGGTGGTCGCCCAACCGATATGCGGACTCACCGGAGTCGGTGGACCGCGCGCTGATCGTCGCCTGCGCCGTGGCGTGGCTGGCCGCCCTCGGGGTGGGGGTTGCCGCCACCGTGGCCCTGGCGCAGCTCGGCCGCGGCGCCACCGGCGGACAGGACGGTGACGGCTCGGGCACCCCGTGGCTGCTCTACGTCGTCATCGGCGTCTCGGCGGCGGTGATCGTCGCCGCGGTGCCGCTGCTGCTGCGGGCGCGCCAGAGTGCCCAACTGGAGTCCGAGGAGCCCGGTGCCTCCGCGTCGCTGCCGGCCCGGACCAGGCCGGCCCGGAGCACCGCCGCGGTGGGTCGCACGGCCACGCCGGACTCGTCGGCCGACACCCGCGGGCTGCCCGCCGAGGTGCTCGACCGGATTCTGCTGCGCGTCGGGCTCGGAGTCCTCGCCGCCACCGGGGCCGCGATGACGGCGGTGGCCCTGGCGGCCTATCTGCTCGCCGTCGGCAGCGACGGCGCCGCGTGGGCCGCCATCGGTGTCGCCGCGGTGATCACCGTCGCGATGGCGGCCATCCCGGTGTTGCACCTGCGCGAGCTGACCGCGGGCACGACCGACGTGCGCGGTCCGGCCGGCGAGGCCGGTGAGGAGAGCTCCGGGGACGGCGACTGATCCCGGTCGGTCGGGCTGCGGATCAGGTCAGGCCGGACAGGTCCCGGGTGGCTCCGCGGTCGGCGGACGCCGCGAGTGCGGCATAGGCCCGTAGCGCGGTGGACACCGGCCTGTTCCGGTCCCGCGGGCGGTAGCCGTTGCCCTCCTGCAGCGCGTCGCGGCGCGCCCGGAGAACCCCGGCGGGAACCCCGAGCCCGATGTGGCGCGCCGCCACGTCGATGGTGATCGGATCGCCGTCGGCGACCAGCGCGATGGTGCCACCGGCCGCGGCCTCCGGGGAGACATGCCCGACCGACAGTCCCGAGCTGCCGCCGGAGAACCTGCCGTCGGTGACCAGTGCGCACGACCGGTCGAGCCCGCGTCCCTTCAGGAACGACGTCGGGTGCAGCATCTCCTGCATGCCCGGTCCGCCGCGTGGCCCCTCGTAGCGCACCACCAGCACGTCGCCGGGGCGCAGCCGGCCACCCAGGATCGCCTCGACGGCCTCTTCCTGGGATTCGACGACCACGGCGGGACCGGTGAAGCTCAGCATCCCCGGGTCCACGCCCGCGGTCTTGAGGACACAGCCGTTTTCGGCGAGGTTGCCGCGCAGCACGGCCAGCCCGCCGTCGGGGGAGTAGGCGTGTCCGATGTCGCGGATACAGCCGGTGTGCGCGTCCACGTCGGGGGAATTCCAGCGCCGGGACTGGCTGAAGGCCGCCACGGACCGCCGCCGGCCGGGGGCCGCCCCGAACAGTTCGACGGCCTGCGAACCGGCGGCGCCACCGCGGATGTCCCACTCGTCGAGCCACGCCGCCAGGGTCGGGGCGTGGACGGCGCAGACGTCCTCGTCGAGCAGACCGGCACGGCGCAGTTCGCCCAGCAGCGCCGGCATGCCGCCGGCGCGGTGCACGTCCTCGATGAGATGCACACCGTTGGGGGCCACCTTGCACAGGCAGGGCACCCGGCGCGAGATCGCGTCGATGTCGTCGAGGTTGAACGCGATGCCCGCCTCTGCTGCCGCGGCCAGCAGGTGCAGCACCGTGTTGGTCGACCCGCCCATGGCGATGTCGACGGCCATGGCGTTGCCGAATGCGGCCCGATTCGCGATGCGTCGGGGCAGCGCGCGCTCGTCGCCGTCGCGGTACCAGCGGTGCGCGAGGTCGACGACCATCGCGCCGCTGAGCTCGTAGAGACGGCGCCGGGCGGTGTGGGTGGCCACCACCGACCCGTTGCCGGGCAGGGCCAGCCCGAGCACCTCCACCAGACAGTTCATCGAGTTGGCGGTGAACATCCCGGCGCAGGATCCGCAGGTGGGACAGGCCGCCTCCTCGATGCGGCGCAGGTCGTCCTCGTCGACCGCGGTATCGGCGGCGCCGCTCATCGTGTCGATCAGGTGCAGCCCGGAGCGAACGGTGCCGTCGCCGAGCGTGGCGCTGCCGCCCTCCATCGGCCCGCCTGAGACGAACACCGTGGGGATGTCCAGGCGCAGCGCGGCCAGCAACATACCGGGAGTGATCTTGTCGCAGTTGGAGATGCAGACCAGTGCGTCGGCGCGGTGGGCCTCGACCATGTACTCGACCGAGTCGGCGATCAGGTCCCGGGAGGGCAGCGAGTAGAAGGTGCCCGCGTGCCCCATCGCGATGCCGTCGTCCACGGCGATCGTGTTGAACTCCCGCGGGATCGCACCCGCGGCGCGCACGGCGTCGGACACGATGCGGCCCACCGGCTGCAGATGGGTGTGGCCGGGGACGAACTCGGTGAAGCTGTTGGCCACCGCGACGATCGGCTTGCCGAGGTCCTCACGCGCGACGCCGGCGGCCCGCAGCAGGGCGCGGGCACCGGCGGCGTTGCGGCCATGGGTGACGATGCGGGAACGCAGTTCTGGCATGTCCTCACCTTCACCCGGGGCGGCGGGCAGCGGAAGACGGCCCTACTCCTAGTACTGGCACTACTAGTATTCGACCCATGGCGCCGACCGAGCAGTCCCGTGCCGAACTCGGGGCGTTCCTGCGCTCCCGCCGCGCCCACCTACCGCGCGCGGCGCACGGCCTGCCGCCGCTGTCGCGCGGACGCACCGAGGGGCTGCGGCGCGAGGAGGTTTCCTACCTGTGCGGGGTGAGCGTCACCTGGTACACCTGGCTGGAACAGGGCCGGCCGATCACCCCGTCGCGTCAGGTGCTCGACGCGGTCGCACGCGCGCTGCAGCTGACGACCCCCGAACACCACTACCTGCTCGGGTTGGCCGGCTACGCGCCGGTTCGGGCCCCGGTTCAGGCCCAGCGCGACGGGGTGGCGGCCGCCGAGCCCGCACCGGCGCACGTGCAACGACTGCTCGACGCCCTCGGCGACCATCCGGCCTACGCGCTGGCCGCCGACTGGTCGATCACCGGATGGAACGCCGCCTACGCCGCGCTGTACCCGAGGGTGGCCGAGGTCGAGCCGGGGGAGCGCAACCTGCTCTGGCTGGTGTTCACCGATCCCGGGGTCCGCGCTCTGCTCGACGACTGGGACGTCACCAGCCGGCGTTTCCTGGCCGAGTTCCGGGCCGACACGGCGGGGCGGCTGGGGGATCCGCGGGTCGAGGCGCTGATCGCGCGGCTGCGCGCGGCCAGCTCCGAGTTCCGGCAGGCCTGGGACGGCCATCCCGTGGCCGGGTTCGAGTCCCGCGAACGGGTGTTCCATCACCCCGCCGCCGGGGCGCTCCGTCTGGAACAGCACCAGCTGCGGCCCTCGGATCGGCCCGACCTGCAACTGGTCGTCTACACCCCCGTGGACGCGCCGTCGAGCGAGCGGTTGAGCGCGGCCCGCGCCGTGGGACCGGCGCCGGCCCCGCCCGGCGAGTAGACCGGGCCGGAGCCGCCGTCGGTACCGACCGTCGGTGGTTGACCGTCAGTGGTGACCGTCAGTGGTGACCGTCAGTGGTGACCGTTGCCCGAGCCGTTGCCGGACTCGTCGTCCGTCCCGTGCTCGGTGTCCTGGTAGTCCTTCAGCGCGGTCAGCGCGCGGCGCTCCGAGGCGTGGGCGGCCTCGGTGAGTGCCTCGTTCTCGGCGGCCGGGTCTGCCGACAGGAAGCTGCCCGAGCCCGGCGCACCACCGGATCCCAGCTTGTTCATCTTCTTCGGCAGTGCGGCGCCCTCGTACTCCAGCGGGATCGGGTGGCCGTGCTCGTCGACCGGGCCCAGCGGCTGGTGCAGTTCGATGTAGGCGCCGTGCGGCAGCCGCTTGATGATGCCGGTCTCGATGCCGTGCTCGAGCACCGCCCGGTCGCTGCGCTGCAGGCCCACCGCCCACCGGTAGGCGATGAAGTACACCAGCGGCGGCAGCACCACCATGCCGATACGGCCGATCCAGGTCGTCGCGTTCAGCGAGATGTGGAACTTCAGCGCGATGATGTCGTTCATCGCCGACAGCGTCAGCACCATGTAGAAGGCGATGGCCATCGCGCCGATCGCGGTGCGGACCGGGGCGTCACGCGGACGCTGCAGCAGGTTGTGATGGGCGTCGTCGCCGGTGAACCGTTTCTCCAGGAACGGGTAGGCGATCAGCAGGGCGAAGACCAGGCCCATGATCAGCGCCACCCACACGACGGCGGGAATGGTGTGCCCGAACGGGTAGAGCTCCCAGTCCGGGAAGATACGGGCCAGACCTTCGGTCCACATCATGTAGAAGTCGGGCTGGGATCCCGCGGACACCTGGGAGGGCTTGTAGGGGCCCAGGTTCCAGATCGGGTTGATCTGCAGCAGCCCACCCATCAGGCCCAGGATGCCGACCGTCATCGCGAAGAAGGCGCCCGACTTGAGGGCGAACACCGGCATCACGCGGACGCCGACGACGTTCTTCTCGGTGCGGCCCGGGCCGGGGAACTGGGTGTGCTTCTGGAACCACACCAGCGCCAGGTGGGCGCCGATCAGCGCCAGGATGATGCCGGGAATCAGCAGGATGTGCAGCGAGTACATCCGCGGGATGATCGCGCCCACGTCGTTGCACTGGTAACCCACACCGCCGCAGGGGAAGTCGCCACTGAACAGCGCCCAGTGCAGCCACGAGCCGATCAGCGGCATGCCCAGGGTGATCGACGACAGCGCCGCGCGAAGCCCGATGCCCGAGAGCAGGTCGTCGGGCAGGGAGTAGCCGAAGTAGCCCTCGAACATCGCCAGGATCAGCAGCACCGAGCCGATCATCCAGTTGGCCTCGCGGGGGCGGCGGAAGGCGCCCGTGAAGAAGATGCGGGCCAGGTGCACCATGATCGCGGCGGCGAACATCAGGGCGGCCCAGTGGTGGACCTGGCGGACGAACAGGCCACCGCGGATCTCGAAGCTGATGTCCAGTGTGGAGGCGTAGGCCTTGGACATTTCGATACCGCGCAGCGGCTGATAGACGCCGTTGTAGGTGACCTCGGCCATCGACGGGTCGAAGAACAGCGTCAGGTACACACCCGTGATGAGCAGCACGATGAAGCTGTACAGGGCGATCTCACCGAGCAGAAACGACCAGTGCGTGGGGAAGACCTTGTTGAGGATGCCGCGCCGCACCGCCGCCGACGGGTGGTAGCGCGAGTCGATCGCATCGCCCTGCTTGGCAAGCCGCTCGCCGAGTGTGGAACTCATGATTTGCGCTCCCAGAATGCCGGTCCAACGGGCTCGATGAAGTCGCCGTTGGCGACAAGATACCCGTCCTGGTCGATGGTGATGGGCAGCTGCGCCAGCGCGCGGGCAGCCGGGCCGAAGATGGGTTTGGCGAAGTGCAACGCGTCGAACTGCGACTGGTGGCACGGGCACAGGATCCGGTAGGACTGCTGCTCGTACAGCGAGGACGGGCAGCCCAGGTGCGAGCAGACCTTGGTGTAGGCGAACAGGTCGCCGTAGTTGAAGCTCTCCTGGCCCTTGCGCTTGACGACGCGGTCCATGTCCTGGGGCTTGATCCGGATCAGCATGACCGGGTTGCGCACGCCCATCAGGATCTCCGCGAGCCGCTCGTGGGACTCCACGGTCAGCCCGTCGCCGTCGGACTCACGCCACGGGAACACCGTCTCCATGCCGCCGGCGTCGACGTCCTCGGGACGCATCTTGACGAACGGGGAATGGCTGTCGCCGGTGGCGCGGGCCAGGAAGATGGTCTCGCCGTGGAAGCGCGGCGTCCATCCGGACGTCCACAGCACGGCCTTCTTGCCCTCGGCGGTGGGGACCACCGGCTTCCACGGGTTCTTGATCAGGCCGCCGATGAACGCCACGGCGGTGCCGACGCCGAAGGCGCCCAGGCCGATTCCCAGCCCGACGCCGATCATCTTGCGCCGGCGGATCGTCGACCCCTCCAGGGCGTCGGTCAGGTTCGCGACGACGGTCTTGCGCTGGATCTCCGGGGACGCGCCGTCGTGGCGGTCCTGGATGGTGATCTCCTCGGGGATGAACTTCTTCTGCAGCAGCACCGCGCCGATGCCGATCGCCAGGATCGACAGGCCGAAGGTCAACCCGTACAGCGGGGTGGCCAGGACGTAGAAGATGCTGTCGGGGTCGTACTCCCACGGCCAGAACAGGAAGATCACCAGCAGCGCCAGGCCGCACAGGCCGCCGAACAGCAGCCAGTTGGCCACGGTGCGCTCGGCGCGCTTCTCGGCCTTGGTGCCCTCGACCGGCCAGCGCGGCTCCTTGAAGACGATGTCGACCCCGTCGAGCTTGCCGCCCAGCTCGAGGAGTTCCTCGTGCGACATCCGGGCCAGCTGCTCGTCGGTCGGCTGACCGCTGTTGTCTCCAGTCTCGTTGCTCATGCCCTTGCCCCGATCCACAACGCGACGCCGATCACGGCGACCATTCCGACAATCCAGATCACCATGCCCTCAGAGGTGGGGCCGAACCCGCCGAGACCGTAGCCGCCGGGGCTGCGCTCCGTCGCGGCGAACCGCACGTAGGACACGATGTCGGTCTTCTCCTGCGGGGTGAGCTGCCGGTCGGAGAACTTCGGCATGTTCTGCGGCCCGGTCAGCATGGCGGTGTAGATCTGTTGCGGGTTCGCTTTGCCGAGGTCGGGCGCGAACTTGCCCGACGACAGCGCGCCGCCCTTGCCGGTGAAGTTGTGGCAGGAGGCGCAGTTGAGGCGGAACAGGTCGCCACCGCGGGCGACGTCGCCGGTGGTCAGCGATTCCTGGGCGATCTGGCCGTTGGCGTCACGCACCACCAGCGGGCCGCCGCCGTTGGCCTGCACATAGGCGCCCAGGGCGTCGATCTGCGCCTCGTCGAAGTTCGGCGGCTTCTGCGGAGCCTGAGCGGCCAGGCTCATCGCGGGCATGCGCCCGGTGGACACCTGGAAGTAGACGGCGGCCTCGCCGACGCCGACCAGGCTGGGCCCGCGGTCCTGGACGCCCTGCAGGTTCGCGCCGTGGCAGGTGACGCACGAGGTTTCGTAGAGCTGCTTGCCCTGGCGCAGCAGCGCCGACTGCGATTCGTCGGCGACGGCGACCTGGGGCCTCGGGGTCAGGATCGCGGCCAGGCCGCCGGCCATGGCCAGCGCGACCAGCAGCAGCAGGCCCGCCGACATGCGGCGGCGGAGCCGACGCCGCGACTTCTCACCACTGAAAGGGCGGGTCAACCGCGAGATTCTCAACCGAGCACTCCTGTTCGTCGGGCGCTTGCGCTGCGAAGACATGAAACTCATCGGGCCCTCGTCGCGCTATCGGACGAAGTAGATCGTGGCGAACAGCGCGATCCACACGATGTCGACGAAGTGCCAGTAGTAGGACACGACGATCGCGGCGGTGGCCTGGGCCGGGGTGAACTTGCTCATCGTGGTGCGGGCGAGCAGCAGGATGAAGGCGATCAGACCGCCGATCACGTGCAGGCCGTGGAACCCGGTGGCCAGGTAGAACACGGTGCCGTAGGCACTACCGGGGATCGTGGTGCCGTGCTGGACCAGGTGCACGTACTCGTACCCCTGACCGGCGACGAAGAACGCGCCCATCAGGAAGGTGACGAGGTACCAGCGCCGCAGGCCGTAGACATCGCCGCGCTCGGCGGCGAACACGCCCATCTGGCAGGTGAACGACGAGGCGATCAGCACCAGGGTGACCGGTACGGCCAGCGCGAGATTCAGCTCGGTCGGCGGCGGAGGCCACACTCCGCCGGACTGCGCGCGTGCACTGAAATACATCGCGAACAGTCCAGCAAAGAACATCAACTCACTGGACAGCCACACGATGGTGCCGACACTGACCATATTCGGCCGGTTCAGCGAATGCACGCGCGACGTGATTGCCGTTCCCGAGGTCCCTACAGCGCTCGTCACATCAAGAAGTATGACGCTTTGTAGTTGGCGAACTCCACCCGGGGAGGGATTTGGTCATAACTGTCGCGGCCGCGCTTTGAGAAGTTCCCGCCCGACGTGGGAATATCGGCGCGTGACTGTGTCAGCTTCATCGTCAGCCCAGGGTCCCTCCGGCGTGTCGGATGCCGCGCCCTCCTGGCGGGGTGTGCTGGGCCGGCTGACGGAGAGTCAGGCGCTGGCACCCGGTGAGGCCGGCTGGGCCATGGACCAGATCATGACCGGGGCGGCCACGCCGGCACAGATCGCGGCCTTCGGCGTCGCCATGAAGATGAAGCGCCCGACCGCCGCGGAAGTCAGTGAGCTCGCCGACTCGATGCTCGCCCACGCCCGCAAGGTGCCCACCGACCGGATCGGCCACGACACCGTGGACGTCGTCGGCACCGGCGGCGACGGCGCCAACACGGTCAACCTCTCGACGATGGCCGCCATCGTGTGCGCCGCCAGCGGGGTGCGGGTGGTCAAACACGGCAACCGGGCGGCCTCGTCGCTGTCCGGGGGCGCCGACACCCTGGAGGCGCTGGGCGTGCGTATCGACCTCGGGCCCGAACAGGTGGCCCGCTGCGTCGAGGAGGTGGGCATCGGTTTCGCGTTCGCCCCGCAGTTCCATCCGTCCTACCGCCACGCCGGCGCCGCCCGGCGCGAGATCGGTGTGCCCACGGTGTTCAACCTGCTGGGTCCGCTGACCAACCCGGCCTCCCCGCGGGCCGGGCTGATCGGCTGCGCGTTCGGTGAGCTGGCCGAGGTGATGGCCGGCGTGTTCGCCGCGCGCCGCTCCAGCGTGCTGGTGGTGCACGGCGACGACGGGCTCGACGAGCTGACGACGACGACCACCTCCACGATCTGGCGGGTGCAGGCGGGCACGGTCGACCGGCTCACCTTCGACCCGGCCGGCTTCGGGTTCCCCCGCGCCCAGCTCTCCGAGCTGCTCGGTGGCGACGCGGAGCACAACGCCGCCGAGGCGCGTGCGGTCTTCTCCGGCACCGCGGGCCCGGTGCGTGACGCGGTGGTCCTCAACGCCGCCGGAGCCCTGGTGGCCCACGCCGGGCTGTCCAGCCGGGCCGAGTGGCTCCCGGCCTGGGAGAGTGGGCTGGCCCGCGCGGTGCAGGCGATCGATTCCGGTGCGGCGGCCCAGCTGCTGGCCAAGTGGGTGGCCTTCACCAACAGGCTCTGAGACGGGTCCCGAGGCGGATTCTGCGACGGGCCGGTCAGCCGGCCGAGCGCAGCCCCCGGCGGTACCGGTGGGAACGCGCCGCATCCCGCGGGCTCTCGGGCCCGGCGTCGGGATGCGGGGGATGCTGCGCGGCCGCCAGGCGCGCCGAGCGGGCCGCCGCGCCCCACGCCGCCCACCGGCCCGCGGCGCCCAGCGGCGAGCACCAGCCCGCGGTGTCCACCGGCGAGCACGAGCCCGCGGTGTCCACCGGCGAGCACGAGCCCGCGGTGTCCGCCGGCGAGCACCAGCCCGCGTCGGTGCGCACGATCCGGGTCCCCGGCGCGGCCAGCCAGCGCATCAGCAGTGAGGTCTCCTCGACCAGCGCGCCGCCCAACGGGGCCGGTTCGGCCAGGACCGTCTGCGCTGCGGCGCACAACGCGTCGACCACCGGCATGGGCGGGACACCTCGGCGGGCGGTGCCCCCGGCGGCCAGCTGGCCGCGCCGGATCACCGCGAGATGCCACCCGCCCTGCCCGTCGGGCTGGGCGGCGACGAGTTCGCCGACGCCGGCGAGGGAATGCAGGCGCTGGCCGCGCCACAGCGCCTCGATGGCGCCCGCGGTGTGGTCGCGCAGCCGGGCCGCGCTCTCGTAGTGTCCGCGGGTGGCCAGGGTGTTCACCTGGGCGATCGCCGCGGCGATCGGTGTGCTGTCGTCACCGGCGATCACCGCGCGCGCCCGTGCCACCGCCGGGGCGTACTCCTCGGCGCTCAGGCCGCGGGCCGCCGGACAGGGGGCCACCTCGCGTTCCGGGCAGGCCGGGCCGTGGCGGGAGCCGGCGCCGATGCGGGCGGTGCAACTGCGCACGCCGGTGAACCGGGCCAGCAGCGCGGCGACGTCGGCGGCCTCGGCGCGGGACCGAAACGGCCCGACCGGGCGGCGGGCGCCCGGGGCGCGCACCACCAGCAGCCGGGGGAAGGCTTCCTCGGACAGCACGATCCACCACCAGCGGTGCGGGAACCGGGACCGGCGGTTGTAGGGCGGGGCGTGGGCGGCCAGCAGGCGCAGCTCGCGGACACCGGCCTCCAGGGCGTGGGCGCACTCGACATGGTCGACGGTGTCGGCCAGGGCCACCATCTCGCGCATCCGGCCCCGGGAATCGGTGCCGTTGAAGTACTGGGCCACCCGCCGTCGCAGATCGACCGCGGTGCCGATGTAGAGCACCGCGCCGCCGGGACCGCGGAACAGGTAGACCCCGGGCCGGTGCGGCAGCGCGGTGGCCAGGTTGCGCTTGCGGCGCTGGGCGGGGGTGACGTTGGGCAGATACGAGCGCAGGTCGGTGTAGGTGTGCACGCCCTGGTTGCCCACCCGCTCGATCAGGGCGTGCAGCACCTCGACGGTGGCCCGGGCGTCGTCGAGGGCACGGTGGGTGGGCTCGCTGGCCGCCCGGAACAGCCGGGCCAGGGCCGCCAGCCGGACACTGGGCGCCTCCTCGCGGGTCAGCACCCGGCGCGCCAGCCGTACGGTGCACAGCACCGGCGGGCGGGGCCAGGCGATGTCGCACCCTGCGGCGGCGGCCTTGAGGAAGCCGATGTCGAAGCCGGCGTTGTGTGCGACCAGCACCGAGCCGCGCGCGAACTCCAGGAACATCGGCAACACCGCGTCGATGGTCGGTGCGTCACAGACCATGGCCGTCGTGATGCCGGTGAGCGCCACGATCTGCGGCGGTATGGATCTACCCGGATCGACGAGTGTGGCAAATTCCCCGAGCACCTCACCGCCGCGCACCTTGACGGCCCCGATCTCGGTGATGGCGTCCGCGCTGCCGCCCCCGGGGCGGGCGGTGGCGCGACCGCCGGTGGTCTCCAGGTCGACCACCACGAAGGTGGTCTCGCGCAGCGTGAGATCCGCGGACGGATCGACATCGGCGAAGCTCAATTGCGCGTCACCGGGCACTGTCACGGCTTGCGACGTTATTCCCCGCCACCGACACCACACCGGACCCTCCTGCCCGCCGTGTCGACAGCCGACCCACGGTGCACGCCGGCCACATGGGATCGGTGACGGTCGTCCCCGGGGCGTCCCGACGTGTCCCGACTTGTCCCGACTTGTCAGAGGCGTGCCCTACCGTCCGGGTCAGAAACCGAGGAGAGGTGGTGGACATGGACTGTCAGGACCGTCCGGACGAGGCCGGAGGACCCGTGGTCATCGACTGTGATGACTGTGCTGTGCGTGGGCCAGGATGCCGAGAATGTGTGGTCAGTGTTCTTTTGGGCGTTCCAGAGACATTGCTGGCCGATGAGCGCGAGGCGCTCGAGGTGCTCGCCGAGGCCGGCCTGGCGCCGCGGCTGCGGCTGGTGCCGATCCATCGCGACCCGAAACCGGGAGTTGCCTGAGAAACCGGGCGTGGCGGGTCGCGCCGGCCCCGGAGGGCTGTTAAATTTGCGTCTCCTGTTGGACAACGCCGATGCCGTTTCGTAACCTATCTGAGACCTAAGGCGGTTCGGCGGCGACGCGGCAGCGGCACGTCGAAGGCATTTAAGGACATCAATCTTGAGGCTCGTCGGTACGCACCTGGGTGAACGCGTCCTGAAACGACCTTTCGTGGGTCTGGTTGCCGGGCTCCTGCTCCTGAGCGGCGTGGCTGCCGCGTCGGTGCAGGCCGACCCCGCCGATGACGCGCTGGCAAAGCTCAACGAACTCTCGCGGCAGGCCGAGCAGACCACGGAGGCCATGCACAGCGCCCAGCTGGATCTGGACAAGAAACTGGAGATCCAGGCGGCCGCCGACCGCAAGCACGCCGAGGACGCCGGGGCGCTCGACGCGGCCCGCGCCCAGCTGACCACCTTCCAGGCCAACGTCGACAAGTTCGCCGTGGCGACCTACATGGGCGGACGCACCGACGGCCTGAGCGCGATGCTCAGCGCCAACTCGCCGCAGACCCTGATCGACAAGCTGTCGGTGCAGCGGGTGATGGGTGAGCGGATGGCGACGCAGATGACCGACTTCCGCCAGGCCAGCCAGCAGGCCGTGGTCGCCGAGGCCGCCTCGGCCAAGTCGGCGGCCGACGCGAAGACGGCCGCCGAGCAGGCCGCCGCCGTGCGCGCCGACCTGCAGTCCAAGCAGAGTCAGCTGCAGGTGCAGATCGCGATCGTCAAGTCCCAGTACATGGCGTTGACCCCCGACCAGAGGGTGGCCGGGCCCCTAGACACATCACCGAGCCCACGAGACCGAGGCTGAGCGCGTATGCGGGCTCCGGCTTGAAAAAGAAAAGCCA
>NZ_NVQF01000125.1 GCF_002592005.1 Mycolicibacterium palauense
TATGCAGACGAGGAAGAGAAGTATGAGGATGAGAAAGAGCGTCGCAGTCGACGCGCGCAGCAAGGACGATGGCGGCATGGACGACCTGGACGGGTCGGCGAGATTCGGACAGTTGATCGAGATCGTCGCACCGCCGAGCAGCCGTGGCTCGACGGTGTCGATGACGTCGTCGATGTTCGCCGAACCGTCGAGCCACGGCTGTGGGGCATGGCGACGGTGCTGCCGATCCTCCAGGACACCACGATCGTCGCCGCGGGCCCGTCGGTGCAGAACGTCAGCCTCACCGGAGCGGTCCCGGTGGGGATCGTCGGGGACGCCGGGGAGTGGACCAAACGCCGCTAGCCGGTGGGCGGGCTTGGGTCTCGGCCTGGCTCAGGGCTGGGTCTCGGCGGCCGGTGCGCGGGGATGCCGCGCACGCCGGCGTACCGGCCACACCCGCAGGCCGTGGGCCGCCCCGGTGGCGAGCAGGAACACCGCCAACAGCCACCACGGCGGATGGGCCAGCTCCCACACGAAGATCGCCGCCCACACCGGTGCGTTCTGGGTGATCGCCAGGACGCCGGCCGCGCAGGTCAGCGAGACCGCGGCGACGCTGACGCTCAACGGGGTCAACGCGTTGATGCTCAGTGCCAGGACCGTCCCGGCCGCCGAACCCGCGGCCAGTGACGGTGTCAGCATGCCGCCCACCGCGCCCGCGCAGGTCAGCGAGACCGCGGCGACGCTGACGCTCAACGGGGTCAACGCGTTGATGCTCAGTGCCAGGACCGTCCCGGCCGCCGAACCCGCGGCCAGTGACGGTGTCAGCATGCCGCCCACCGCGCCCGCGCAGGTCAGCGAGACCGCGGCGACGCTGACGCTCAACGGGGTCAACGCGTTGATGCTCAGTGCCAGGACCGTCCCGGCCGCCGAACCCGCGGCCAGTGACGGTGTCAGCATGCCGCCCACCGCGCCCGCGCGCAGGTACACGGCGGTCAGCAGCGGTTTGAGCACCAGGATGATCGCCGCCGCGCCCAGCGTCATCCCGCTGTTGAGGCTCACCGTCAGGATGCTCTTGCCGTTCCCGGGCAGTTCGGGCCACCAGTGCGAACAGATCCCGATCAGCAGCCCGGCCGCCGCGATCGCCGGGATCAGCGTCCACGACCGCACGGTGCGTGCCGGGCGGGCCGCCGCCATCAGCCGGTTGAAGGCCAGCCCGACGGCGGTCGCCAGCGGGGCCAGCGCCACCGCCAGCACCAGCAGTGCGTAGGACAGCTCGGCCTGCGGCCACGCCAGCGCCGGCGCGTCGTGGGTCACCACCGAGGCGACGGCCACGCCCAGGCTCGAGGTGACCAGCGCGGTGCCGACCACCCGGGGGCGCCACGAGTGCAGCAGGATCCGGGCCGCGAACAGCGCACCGCCGACCGGCACGCTGTAGACCGCCCCGAGCCCGGCTCCCGCGGCGCACGCCAGCAGGATCTCGCGGTCGTCGGCGGTCAACGCCCAGCGGGAGGTCCCGGCATCCCCGGCCGCCGCCGACAGCTGTCGGGGCGCGCCCTCGCGTCCCAGCGACGCGCCCGCGCCCACCACCAGCACCTGCAGGGCGGCGTCGATCGACATCGCCACCCGCGGGATGGGCCGGTGGTCGCGGATGGTGTCGGCCAGCGCGGGAACATCGGTCCGCCGGCGCAGCAGCCACCATCCGATCCCGGCGAGCGCACCGCCGATCATCGGACCGACGGCCCGGCGGACGGGGCTGCTCTGGCTGACCCCGTCCAGCAGGCTGCCGAACGAATAGTGGAACGTCAGGTGCTCGACCCAGTGCAGCAGCGTCGTGGTGACGATGCCGGCCACGCCCGCCAGCAGGCCGATCAGGATGACCCCGCTGAAGTAGTGCAGCACACGCCGGTCCACCGGCCGAACCTATGCGACCCCGGCCGGTTGTGCCCGCCGGTCGACCGACCGGGCGCCGGTACTGTGGGCCGATGCCGTCCCAGGACCAGCCCGGGCTGTTGTTCGTGCACGCCCACCCCGACGACGAGACGATCAACAACGGGGCCACCATCGCCCACTACGCCGCCCGCGGGGCGCGCGTGCAGGTGGTCACCTGCACGCTGGGGGAGGAGGGCGAGGTGATCGGCGAGCGGTGGGCACAGCTGGCCGCCGACCGGGCCGACCAGCTGGGCGGCTACCGGATCTCCGAACTCACCCGCGCGCTGCGGTGTCTGGGGCTGGAGGCGCCGGTCTTCCTCGGCGGGGCCGGCCGCTGGCGCGACTCGGGGATGGCCGGCACACCGCCGCGGCCGGGCCGCTCACGGTTCGCCGACGCCGATGAGCGCGAGGCCGTGGCGGCGCTGGTGGCGATCATCCGGGAATCGCGGCCGCACGTGGTCGTCACCTACGACCCCAACGGCGGATACGGGCACCCCGACCACATCCGGGCCCACCGGGTGACCACCGCGGCGGTGGCGGCGGCCGGGGGATCGGATTACCCGGGCGAGCCGTGGGCGGTGCCGAAGTTCTATTGGACGGTGACCGCCCGGTCGGCCTTCTCGGGCGCCTACGCCACGCTGGGCGACGACGACTTCCTCGGCGCCTGGCGGGTGCCGACGAGCGCCGACGGCGGTCCCGAGGGCTACGCCGACGACCAGATCACCGCCTGCGTGGACGGCGGGCACGTGCTGGGGCACAAGGTCGAGGCGCTGCGCGCCCACGCCACCCAGGTGACGGTCGGCCCCACCGGACGGGCCTGCGCGCTGTCGAACGATCTGGCGCTGCCGATCCTGGGCCACGAGCACTACATCCTGGTGGCCGGCACGCCCGGCCCGGTCGACGACCGCGGCTGGGAGACCGACCTTCTGGCGGGCCTGGATTGGGCCTGAGGCCGACGGCCGCCGGCGGGGCCGCCCCCTCTGCAGGCCCCACCGGCGGGTCTCGTCGGTGCTTCGGCCCCGGGGCTTGCGCAGCCCCGCCCGTCGCACCGTGGACCAAGAGTGACGGGTCCGGATCGCGGCGGGCAACGGCCGCGTGCACACTCACGTAGTGACCGCGCCGACATCCGGGTAGTCACTACTTGCCTCCACCGGGGTGGGGGTCCGCGGTAAGCTTCGCCACGCAGCACATCGGAAGGGACGGCCCCATGGACCCAGATCTGGACCCGAACCTGCAGCACTGGCAGGACCGCTTGGACAACTTCCAGTGGGTGGTCGGTTCCCTGGTCGCGCTGCTCGACAGCGTCCCGACCTGACCGGCACCGCCGACCGTTGTGCCGCGGTGACCGGCGCAGCGGGTGATGCTGGGGGTGACACCGGGGGTGACACTGCGCGCCGGGCCGTGCTGGCCGTGCTTGCACTCGACGGAATCCTGTGTGCGGTGGCGACCGCGTTCCTGTTGCCGCTCTATCTGGGGCCCATCCCGTTTCCGATCAGCGCGCTGGCCGCCGGGCTGGTCAACGTCGCGCTGGTGTGGGCGGCGATGCACTGGACCGAGTCCGTGCCCGTGGCGCTGCTGCCGCTGTGGACCTGGTTGGTGACCGCGCTCGTGCTGACCTTCGGCGGACCCGGCAACGACATCGTCTTCGGCGGGCGCGGGATCATGGAGCTAAGCCCGCTGTTGTTCATCGCGGTCGGGGCGGGTCCGGCGGCCTGGATGGCTTACCGGCGGTTGCCGGTGTCGGGCCGGGGCGGTGCTGGTTCGGGCGCTGGTTCGGGCGCTGGCTCCCGTGCTGGCTCCGGAGCTGGTTCGGGTGCCGCCGGTTCCCGCGCCGGATCGGCGCCTTCCCGCGGGAGGGCGCAATCCCCGGCGAAGTCTGGCACCACGCCCCCGGCGAAGTCACGGGCGAAGCCTCAGGCGAAATCCCGCACGAAATCCCGGGCCAACTCCTAGCTGTTCGCGCCCTTGGGTTCGCGGCCTGGGGCCTGGACCGGCCCGGAGCATGCCTAGTTGTCGCCGGACCCCGAGCCGCTGTCGCCTCCCACGGTGACGGTCGCGGTTTCGGCGTCGGCCCCCGCGTCAGTCCCCGAGCCGGTTCCCGTGTCGGCTCCGGAACCGGTCGACGAGGCAGCACCGTCCTGCGCGTCGCCGTTCGTCCCTCCGGTGTCCTCGAGCTCGGCTTCGGCGGCGGCCTCCTCGGCAGCCGCCTCGGCCGCTGCCTCGTCGGCCGCCTCAGCGTCAGCGTCCGCCTCGTCATCGGAACCGGGGTCGGTCGCCGTGTCCTCGGATCCGGTGGTGTCTTCCGATCCCGGGGTGTCCTCCGAACCGGTGCCGTCGTCCTGGGCCGCGGGTGCCTCAGTGTCCTGGGGGGCGTCCTGGGGGGCGTCCTGTCCGGCGTCCTGCCCGGTGTCCTCCGGGGGCGCCTGCTCGCTGCCCGCGTCGGTGGACTCGTCGGTCGTCTCGTCGGTCGGAGCGGTCGTCTCGTCGGTCGCGTCCGTCGACTCCGTCGGGTCGGTCGACTCGGTGGAGCCCTCGTCCCCGGCCGGGTCCGACGGGGCCTCCCCAGCCTCCCCGCTCGTACCGGTGGAGCCGTCCTTGTCGGTGCTCTTGTCGCTCTTGTCGGACTTGTCCGTCGCGTCGCTGCCCGCGTCCTCGGCGCTCGCGAGCGCACTCGCGGCCAGTGCCACGTCGACGGCATCCGCCGACGACGCGGCGCCCGGCAGCGGGAAGTCGGGCAGCGGCGGCAACGGTATCGGGAACCAGCCGAAACTCAGCACGTAGTCGATCTCGTCGTTGATGCCCTCGACCACGCCGTTGAACGCGGTGTTCAGGATCGCCCCGATGCCGTTCAGCCAGACCTGGAGGTTGAGCGGGTCGTTGACCACCGGGTCGAGGAAGTCGTAGACGAAGCTGTCCACCACCGGCAGGACGAAGTCGGGGTACCAGATGTAGATCTGATCGGAGACCAGGTAACCGAACGGGACCCAGTTGATCAGCCACGGGCCGAGCTCGAGGGAGACGTAGTTCGCCCAGTACCTGGTGACGTCGTAGACGTTGTCGATGATGTCCGAGGCGGCGTTGAGCTGGCCCGGCTCGGCGGGGACCTCGTCGACGTCCGCGCCACCCGGCACGGCCGCGGCGGGGGCGACCGTCCGGTCGGTCGCCGAGGGGGCGGCGATGACTGTCTCGGCGGGTTCGGTGGGTACGCCGGACCGGGGGCCGGATCGGTGGCTGCCCGGCTTGACGGTGACGGCCCCGTGACCGCTGATCTCACCCAGCTGATCGAGCAGCGCCAGGGCCGACTCCAGATCCTCCTCGGTGAGCGGCGCCACCGGCCCGGGCGCAGGGAGGGGGGCCGTGTCGGCGGCGAACGAAACGGGGCGGATGACCTCGGCGTTCCGCATGGACGCGGGCCGGACGTTGGGGGCGAAGACCAGCGCGCCGGCGGTCAGCGCAGCGACGCCGGCGGTCAGCATCGTGCGAGCTGAGATCTCCATCCGACTCCCCACCTGCCTTCGACTGCGGCCCGCCCGGCTATCAACTTACTCGACTGGCAGCCGGTTCACAGGATTTCGCTTCCCGGACGGGTGTGTCAGTGCAGTAGGCCACACCGCTAGTGTGGTGGCCGTTAGGGCAGCACCGACGTTTCAGATAGTGAGACAGCCGGATGATCGATCAGCATGCAGGGGTTACACCGGAGTGGCTCTGAACCCTCAGCGCACCGCTGACCTGCCCAGTCCGGTCGTTCCGCCGACGCAGGATGTCCCCGCTCCCGCCGCACTGCGCCGGGTTCTCCGGCGCGCACGTGACGGCGTGACCCTCAACCTCGACGAGGCTGCCATCGCGCTGTCGGCCCGGGGGGACGACCTGGCCGACCTGTGCGCCAGCGCCGCGCGGGTGCGCGATGCGGGCCTGGAGTCCGCGGGCCGGCGCGGTCCCGGGGGAGGGCTGCCGGTCAGCTACTCGCGCAAGGTCTTCCTGCCGGTGACCCACCTGTGCCGAGACACCTGCCACTACTGCACGTTCGTGACGGTGCCGGGACGTCTGCGCGCGGCCGGCCAGGGCATGTACATGGAGCCCGACGAGATCGTCGACGTGGCCCGGCAGGGTGCCGAACTGGGCTGCAAGGAAGCACTGTTCACCCTCGGTGACCGGCCCGAAGCGCGCTGGCCCGAGGCCCGGCAGTGGCTCGACGAACGCGGCTACGACTCGACGCTGGACTACGTGCGGGCGATGGCCATCCGGGTGCTGGAGGAGACCGGTCTGCTGCCGCACCTCAATCCCGGGGTCATGAGCTGGTCGGAGCTGTCCCGCCTCAAGCCGGTGGCCCCGTCGATGGGGATGATGCTGGAGACCACCTCGCGGCGGTTGTTCGAAACCAAGGGGATGGCCCACCACGGCAGCCCCGACAAGGACCCCGAGGTGCGGCTGCGCACGCTGACCGACGCGGGCCGGCTGTCGATCCCCTTCACCACCGGCCTGCTCGTCGGGATCGGCGAGACCCTGGTCGAGCGGGCAGCGACGATCCACGCGATCCGTAAGTCGCACAAGGAGTTCGGGCACGTTCAGGAAGTGATCGTGCAGAACTTCCGGGCCAAGGAACACACGGCGATGGCCGCCACCCCGGACGCCGGCTTCGAGGACTTCCTCGCCACCATCGCCGTCACGCGGCTGGTGCTGGGCCCCGGCATGCGCGTGCAGGCACCCCCCAATCTGGTGTCACCCGCGGAGTGCCTGGCCCTCGTCGGCGCCGGCGTCGACGACTGGGGCGGTGTCTCGCCGCTGACGCCCGACCACGTCAACCCCGAGCGGCCCTGGCCGGCGCTCGACCAGCTCGCCGCCGTCACCGCTGACGCCGGATACGAGCTGGTGCAGCGGCTTACCGCCCAGCCGCGGTACGTCCAGGCGGGGTCGGCCTGGATCGATCCGCGCGTGCGCGGGCACGTCGACGCGCTGGCCGACCCCGACACCGGGTGGGCCCGCGACGTCGATCCGGTGGGCCGGCCCTGGCAGGAGCCCGACGAGGCCGCGGAGTCGCTGGGGCGCACGGATCTGCACGAGGCCATCGACTCCGAGGGCCGGCGCGCCGAGACCCGTAGCGATCTCGACAGCGCGTTCGGCGACTGGGATTCCATCCGCGACAAGGTGCACGAGCTGGCGGCGCGCGCACCGGAGCGCATCGACACCGACGTGTTGGCCGCGTTGCGCGCCGCCGAATCCGATCCGGCCGGGTGCAGCGACGAGGAGTACCTCGCCCTGGCCACGGCGGACGGTCCTGCACTGGAAGCGGTTGCCGCACTGGCAGATTCGCTGCGCAAGGATGCCGTCGGGGACGACGTGACCTTCGTGGTCAACCGCAACATCAACTTCACCAACATCTGCTACACCGGCTGCCGATTCTGTGCGTTCGCCCAACGCAAGGGCGACGCCGACGCCTTCTCGCTGTCCACCGACGAGGTCGCCGACCGGGCCTGGGAGGCGCACGTGGCCGGCGCCACCGAGGTGTGCATGCAGGGCGGCATCGATCCGGAGCTGCCGGTCACCGGCTACGCCGACCTGGTGCGCGCGGTCAAACGCCGGGTGCCGGCCATGCACGTCCACGCGTTCTCGCCGATGGAGGTGGCCAACGGCGTCACCAGAAGTGGAATGTCGATCCGGGAGTGGCTGACCAGCCTGCGCGAGGCCGGCCTGGACACCATCCCCGGCACCGCCGCGGAAATCCTCGACGACGAGGTCCGCTGGGTGCTGACGAAGGGCAAGCTGCCGACCTCGATGTGGATCGAGGTCATCAGCACCGCCCACGAGGTGGGCCTGCGGTCCAGCTCGACGATGATGTACGGCCACGTCGACACCCCCCGGCACTGGGTGGGGCACCTGAACGTCCTGCGCGACATCCAGGACCGCACGGGGGGCTTCACCGAGTTCGTGCCGTTGCCGTTCGTGCACCAGAGTTCGCCGCTGTACCTGGCCGGCGCGGCCCGCCCCGGGCCCACGCACCGCGACAACCGCGCCGTCCACGCACTGGCGCGGATCATGCTGCACGGCCGGATCTCCCAGATCCAGACCAGTTGGGTCAAGCTCGGCGTGGAACGCACCCAGGTGATGCTGCGTGGAGGGGCCAACGACCTCGGCGGGACGCTGATGGAGGAGACCATCTCACGCATGGCCGGCTCCGAGCACGGCTCGGCCAAGTCGGTGGCCGAACTGGCGGCGATCGCCGAGGGCATCGGTCGGCCCGCGCGGCAGCGCACCACGGTCTACACCAAGACCGCCGCATAAGTCCGGTGATGTCCCGGTGATGTTCCCGCCCTGGTCATAGGGCATTCGAGGCGGTTACCCGGACCGGTGGAACTGGGTATCGTGAACCGGTGTCTGCGGAGATCACCGACAGCGAGCCCCGCAGGCTGCAGCGGGAGATCCTCGACGACCTGCTGCTGCGGGAGCGGTTGTTTCGGCTCTCGATCGCCGGGCTGGTCCTGGTGGTCGGGGCCATCGGCCTGCTGCTGACCTTCACCGAGGGGGGACCCGCCGGAGGTGCGGCACGGTGGATCGTGGTCGCGGTCAGCCTGAGCGCGGTGCCGGTCAGCCTGGCCGTCAGCCGGGTCCATCTGGGCTCGGTGTGGTGGTCGAACCAGACCCGCTGGCGCTTTCTGCCCGAGTTGTTCGTGATCTGGGCCAACGCCGGTTTGACCACCACGGTGCTGCTCTACGAGAACCCGCGGGTGGCGCTGTACGGGGCCATGCTCTACGCGGTGATCGGCGCCTATGCGGCGCACTTCCTCACCCCCGTCACCCGCACCGCCCATGTCGTGTTCAGCTCGGTGGTGATCGTCTACCTCGGGGTGCACGGTCACGAGGCCGGCGAGTTCAGCACGGTGGCGACGGTGTCGCAGGTGCTGATCGCGCTGGTGGTGGTCAACGGCACGGTGGTGCTGCACAGCATCTACACCCGGGAGATCCGGCGGATCATCGCGCGCGATCACGCCAGGGCCAACACCGACCCGCTGACGGGCATCGCCAACCGCCGCGCGTTCCAGCGTCGCGCGCGGCGCCTCATCGAGACCGCCCCCCACGGCGTGGTCCTGCTGTTGATCGACGTCGATCACTTCAAACAGATCAACGACACCCGGGGACACGACCACGGCGACGAGGTTCTCGTCGGGGTGGCCGAGGCGCTTCGCGCCTGCCTCGGCCCGGAGGCCGTCGTGGCCAGGACGGGTGGGGACGAGTTCGCCGCCATGCTCGTGGCGGGCCCGGGGCCGGCCTGGGAGGCCGCGGCGACGGTGCGCCGCCACGTCGAGGCGACGGTCGGGGTGGCCGTCAGCGTCGGGACCGCACGGACCCACCAGGCCGGCGCCACCAGTGCCGAGACCCTGGCCACGATTCTGGGCCTGGCCGACTACGACCTGTACGTGACCAAGCGGGCGCGCCCCTTGTCGCCGCGGTCGTCACGGATCGGAATAAAAGTGGACCATGGTCCGCTTGTTCGGGGTGACGGTGCCGGATCGACCGGTGCCCCGACCCTAGGAGACACCATGACCGCCGTTGCGACCGGCACCGACCTCGAACCCGGCACCTGGGCCATCGATCCGGTGCACTCGTCGATCGCCTTTTCGGTCCGCCACCTGATGGTGAGCAAGGTACGCGGCACCTTCGGGGCCTTCAACGGCGACATCGTCGTCACCGAGGACGGCGCGGCGTCGGTGTCCGCCGAGATCGACGTCACCTCCGTCAGCACCGGCAACGAGCAGCGTGACGCCCACCTCAAGGCGGCCGACTTCTTCAACGTCGAGGCCTTCCCGACGGCGGGCTTCCGCTCCACCGCGGTGCGCCGCAACGGCGAGGAGTACCTGCTCGACGGTGAGTTCACGTTCAAGGGCATCAGCAAGCCGGTGACCCTGGCGCTGGAGTTCGGCGGCGTCAGCCCCGGCATGGGACACGGTGCGGTCGCCGGGTTCGAGGCGTCGGTGGTGCTCAACCGCAAGGACTTCGGGATCGACATCGACATGCCGCTGGAAACCGGTGGCGCGGTCGTCGGCGACAAGGTCACGGTCACGCTGGCCATCGAGGCGCTCAAGAGCGCCTGAGTCCCCGGCGTGGGCCCGGGTGCCCGGACGGCCGACCGGGCACCCGCGGTCGGCCGGTCGGTGTCCTAGAGCCGCGCCGCCAGCTCGGTGCCCTGCCGGATGGCCCGTTTCGCGTCCAGTTCGGCCGCCAGCGCGGCGCCGCCGATGATGTACGGATCGATACCGCCGCGGCGCAGCTGGTCTTCGAGGTCGCGCACCGGATCCTGGCCGGCGCAGATCACCACGTTGTCGACCTCGAGCACCCGGGGACGGGCGTGCTCGGCACCGAAACTGATGTGCAGTCCCGCGTCGTCGATGCGCTCGTAGTTGACACCGGAGAGCTGTTGGACGTTCTTGGCCTTCAGTGCCGCCCGGTGCACCCATCCGGTCGTCTTGCCGAGCCGGCGGCCCTGGGGTCCCGGGCTGCGCTGCAGGAGGTATACCTCCCGGGCCGGCGGTGCGGGGATCGCGGTGGTCAGGCCACCGCGCGCCTCCTGCGGGTCCGCCACACCCCATTCGGCCTTCCACTCCTTGAGGTTCAGGGTGGCCGACTCGTCGGTGACCAGGAGTTCGCTGACGTCGAAACCGATTCCGCCCGCGCCGATCACCGCCACCCGGGCGCCCACCGGCCGGTGGCCGTAGATCGCCTCGGGGTAGGTCAGCACCATCGGGTGGCCGATGCCCGGGATGCTCGGCAGGCGCGGCCTGACCCCGGTGGCCAACACCACGTCGTCGTAACCGGCCAGCGCCTCGGCGCCGGCCCGGGTGCCCAGCCGCACCTCGACGCCGTGTGTGTCCAGCATCGTCGTGAAATACCGGATGGTCTGGTCGAACTCCTCCTTGCCGGGGATGCGTCGCGCCATGTCGAACTGCCCGCCGAGGAAGTCGTTGGCCTCGAAGAGCGTGACGCGGTGTCCGCGCTGCGCCGCTCCGACCGCGGTGGCCAGGCCGGCGGGGCCGGCACCGACCACGGCCACCGACCGCGACCGCCGCGTGGGCGCCAGCACCAGCCGCGTCTCGTGGCCCGCGCGTGGATTCACCAGGCACGAAACCGTTTTGTGGGCGAAGACGTGGTCGAGGCAGGCCTGATTGCAGGCGATGCAGGTGTTGATCTGCCCGGCGGTGTCGGCCGCGGCCTTGCTCACCCAGTCGGGGTCGGCCAGCAACGGGCGTGCCATCGAGATCAGCTGCACGTGGGTGTCGGTGAGGATCTGCTCGGCGGACTCGGGCATGGTGATGCGGTTGGACGCCACGACGGGAATGTCGACGTGTTGGGCCACCGCGCTGCTGATGTCGACGAAGGCGTTGGCGGGCACCGAGGTGACGATGGTGGGTACCCGCGCCTCGTGCCACCCGATGCCGGTGTTGATGATCGTCGCCCCGGCCGATTCCACTTCGGTTGCCAGGGCGACGATCTCGTCCCAGCTCTGGCCGTCTTCGACGTAGTCGGCCATGGACATTCGATAGCAGATGATGAAATCGGGGCCCACCGCCGCGCGGGTGCGGCGCACGATCTCCACGGGCATCCGTCGCCGGTTCTCGGGGCTGCCGCCCCAGCGGTCGCGGCGCTTGTTGGTGCGCGGGGCCAGGAACTGGTTGAGCAGATAGCCTTCGCTGCCCATGATCTCCACACCGTCGTAGCCCGCCTCGCGTGCGAGCGTCGCGCAGCGGACGTAGTCGTCGATGGTGTGCTCGACGCCGCGGGCGGACAGCCGTCGGGGCCGGAATGGGTTGATGGGCGCCTTGATCGACGACGCGCTCACCGACAACGGGTGGTAGGCGTACCGCCCGGCGTGCAGGATCTGCAGCAGGATCTTGCCGCCGGCCTCGTGCACGGGTGCGGTGATCGACCTGTGCCGGCGGGCTTCGGCCGGGGACACCAACTGCGCGGCGAACGGCAGCAGCCAACCGGTGCGGTTGGGCGCGTAGCCGCCGGTGATGATCAGTCCGACCCCGCCGGCGGCGCGTTCGGCGAAGTACGCCGCGAGGCGGTCGGTGTCCTTGGCCCGGTCCTCCAGCCCGGTGTGCATCGAGCCCATGACGACGCGGTTGCGCAGCGTGGTGAAGCCGAGGTCCAGCGGCGACAACAGGTGGGGATAGGGGCCGGGGGCCGGGC
>NZ_NVQF01000126.1 GCF_002592005.1 Mycolicibacterium palauense
CTGCACAGCTACCTCCACGACATTCCGCCCACCGAGTTCGAGGCCGCGTTCTACGATGCTCAACGGAGCGACCAACCGCTGGTCGCAATCCAATAGATCGAGCCTCCGGCAGAACCAGGGCGATTCAGTCGGCGTGGCGGCTAGCCCGACGCGGGTCCCTCGGACGGCGGATCGAGGGTCTCCAGGACCACCTCCGCGACCCGCTTCATGGTGGTGCGCCGGTCCATCGCAGCGCGCTGGATCCACTTGAACGCCTCGGGTTCGCTCATGTTCTGCTTGGCCTGCAGCAAACCCTTGGCGCGTTCGACGAGCTTGCGGGTCTCCAACCGGTCCGACAAGGAGGCGACCTCGCGTTCCAGCGCGGAGATCTCACCGAATCGGCTGACGGCAAGCTCGATCGCCGGGATCAGGTCGGTGATGGAGAACGGTTTGACCAGGTAGGCCATCGCCCCCGCGTCGCGGGCCCGCTCGACCAGATCGCGCTGGCTGAACGCGGTCAACACCACGATGGGGGCGATCCGCTTGGCGGCGATCTCCGAGGCGGCGTCGATCCCGTCGCGGCGGGGCATCTTGACGTCCATGATCACCAGGTCGGGGGTCAGCTTCTCGGCCAGCTCGACGGCCTCCTGGCCGTCGCCGGCCTCGCCGACGACCTCGTAGCCCTCCTCGCGCAGCATCTCGGCGAGGTCCAGCCGGATCAGCGCCTCGTCCTCGGCGATCAGTACACGGTGCGGTTTGGGCGCATCGGCTTCGTTGGTTGGCCCGCTCATCCGCTTATTCTCGCGTGGGCGTCAACAAACGGCGACTTCGGGTGTTCGGCCGGCCATCCTCTATGGTGGATAGTCGCGGTGCGCCAGGTGCGCACCGCATGCCCTCGTATCCCAATTGGCAGAGGAAACGGATTCAAAACCCGTCCAGTGTGAGTTCGAGTCTCACCGAGGGCACCGGAAATAGGAGGTCAAAGCGGTTTCAGCTATTGCCACACTGGTAGGCGCGACCACACAGTAGGCAGACAGTAGGCACGGCACTAGAATGCCGCCTATGACGACGGCCCCTCGCAAGCGCAGCGTTCGACACGGCGTAGACGATCTCTGGCACCGCACACCCCGCAAGGGTGAACAGGTGTTTTACCCCGCCGACAACGCAGACGGGCCGGTGTGGTGCATGGACCGGACCCACTTCAAGGACACCGGAACGATGGTCTGCACCACGCGGCACGGCACAGGCAAGCGCTGGCGCGCCGAGTGGGTGGACCACGATGGCAAGCGGGCCACGGCGGCGTACGACAGCAAGGCAGAAGCACAACGGCGCGCCGATGATGAACGGACCGCGATCAACACCGGCACCTATGCCGACCCGCAGCGCTCGGCGGTCACGTTCGGCATGGTGGCCGAAGCGTGGCACGAGACTAAGAGGGCTGCGAGCCGGGCGCCTAAGACTGTCGCCGGTTACCGAGAATTGCTCGATAACGTGATCCTCCCGAGGTGGGAGACGTACCCGCTGCGGGATATCGACCATGAGCGCCTACAGCAGTGGTGCGTGTGGCTCTCGACGGACCCGGCGGCACGGAGGTACCCGAAGCGCGACAAGGACGGCGAGGTAATGAGGGTCGGCCTGTCCCCCGCTCGGGTGATTCAGATTCACCAGGTGCTCAGTCAAGTATTCGCCTATGCGATCCGGGCTAGGTACCTAGCGGTCAATCCTGCCGACAGCATCACGTTGCCCAGCAAGCCTCAAAGCAAAGAGTTGGCGCTGACCCATGAGCAAGTGCGTCGTCTTGCCGACGAGACCGCCGCGGCGCCGGTTCGGCAGCGGGCCGACCTAAGGCCAGCGCTTACCGCGCTCGACGGCATGGTGCGGTTCCTGTCCTACTCGGGTCTGCGGTTCGGTGAAGCTGCCGCACTGCGGGTGAGCGACGTGGATCTGGCCAAGCGCCGGGTAAACGTCTCTAAGGGCATCACGGGTGTTCGGGGTCAGGGTCGCGTCGAGGGTGACACCAAGACTCACCAACGGCGCTCGGTGCCGATCCTGACGACGGCTTGTCTCGACGAGCTGCGGCTGGCCACCGAGGGCCGTAAGCCAAGCGAGTACCTGTATCCCGGCCCGGACGGCGAAGCTATGACCGTTGGGTGGTTCCGGGTGCGGTTCGATAAGGCCGCGGCGAAGCTGGGCTTAGGTGAGGTCACGCCTCATACGTTGCGGCACACGGCGGGTTCCCTGGCGCTCGCCGAAGGCGCCTCGGTGGCTACGGTGCAGAAGCTGTTGGGGCACCGCAATGCCACTACCACGATGAATGTTTACAGCCATATGCTGCCGGATGACTTCGACAATTTGGCGGCAGCGATGAACAAAGTGACTCAAGTCACACCGAGTTAGTAGCTGAACTAGTCCGAATTTCCGGACTGCATCGGGCTGGAAAGTTGCTGGCCAATGCCCACTGCACCAAAAATAGGAGTCCGAATTTCCGGATAAACGTTCCTATTGCTTGGATTTGGGCGGTGCGGCCGATACTGTTGGCACTACCAGGAACTACAGGTGGTCAAAAGGAGGCCGGTTCCCGGTCACAAAGTTCCGCGAAAAGCGCGGCACTGAGTAAGAAGCACCAGAAAGTCACTCAACATGTCGGAACACGACGTGTTCATTGATGCCGCCGGAATCGCTGCGTATAGCGGCCGGAGCATCGAAACGATTCGATACTGGCAGAGAATGGGACAGCTTCCCCACTCTGCGAAGGTGGGGCGAAGGCGTGTATGGAAGCGAGCCGACATCGAAGCATGGCTTGAGTCCAAGTTCGCAGCTTAACCCCTTAATCACTAACAGTTCCCAAGGCAGCCGGGCGCTTAATTGCGGCTACCGTAATAATGAAGGATCGAGATAATGAAGTTTGTTGCTAGCGTCGAGGATGGACCCACAACATACGTCGTCGCAGTCGACCGAGACGGGTTCACGCACCTCGAAACACGGTGGACTTCGGCTGACGACACTGTGAGCGCCAATGAAGTCGTGCTATCAGAGGGCGCTGCGGTAGAGCTTATCGCGGCGCTGAAAGGTGCAATGGCCGTCGTGTAGGAATGGCCGTTGAAATGGTGACCTGTGGAACCTTTTCCGCAGGTCACCATTTGTTTGCAGCCGCGCTCTGCGCGCCAATTTGTGACAAAAGTCACGCTATTGGCCTTAACTGCATGAATTTGAGGGTCCAGTTGATAGATTTAACTTATAGGTTGGTTGAGAACGAACCGCACGTAACGACAACGGTCACGAAACGCCAAAAAAGAACCGACCGCATAGACGTACAGGGCTGCCCCAACTGGCAAATAAGCCCAGACGGGTCGCTGTATTACCAACGCCGGAAGGCCACTCCCGACGGAACGGTGCCAGTAATTGACCTCGGACCGGCGGCATTCCCGCCCGTTGTTCCGGCTCATGGCGACGGGAGCCGCGAACGATTCGTAGACGAGCTGGTGTGCTGGCACTTTCACCGCCGCCTATCCATCTCGCAACAGCGGTTCGCCTACACCATTCATCTAGACGGCGACTGGTCGAACTGTGCGGCCGACAACGTACGCCAGGTGCTCGATACCGAATGGCAATGGGAACAGAAGATGCGCGGATGGATGGCATCGAACATCCCCGCTAAACGCCTCAAGACACCGGGCGCCGCGTCGTTCGGGGGCCGACGCAACGAGGTGGCGCCCAGCGACCTGCGTGAGGGCGGCGTCATCGCCGCACTACCGGAATGGGCTGACGTAGTGCCCATCTGGGTGCGAGACAGACTGAAAACAGAACAGGAGAAGGCTTGTGCATGACACAGGAGACGTGACGCTCGGCGTCAAGGCGTATGAGTTCATGACCGACGAGGCCGAGACATGCATTGGCTTGCGGTTCGTGCTGATGGATCACTACTCGCCGGCGCTCAAAACGGTCACGGTGCCGATTGACCCAGACGCGGCGCTGAAGATCGGAGCAACGTTGATTGCGCATAGCGATTGGCTGTCTGGCCGTCCCGAACGGGACTGGTCGCAACTCGCAGCCTAGAGCCACAAAGCTAGACCGGCCCGTGCCCGGACCTCTCCTGTACCGAAGGTCCGGGCACCCGCCATTTAACGGGGGAACTATGGGGATATTGGTAGTCAAACGGACACGTGGATACGAGATACAGGCCGACGGCTACACCGTCACACGCCTGGACGACGAACAAGCACGAGACCTCAAGTCTGCGCTCGATGCCGCGCTCACCGCGAACAGCGGATCTGCGCGAACACCGGCCAAAGCACGCTGGGGGCCCGCATGAGCACCGCAGTCACGGTGCCCGCCGAAACGGGCGAACCCTACTGCGTTGCCAGAACGGGCCCGAACCGGGTCACCATCACCAGGCGCAGCGAAAGCGGGTTTGAACACCGCCTGACGTTCCGCACCAGCGAAGCACTCGCCGTGATCAACGTCGTCGCCGACCTGCTCGAACAGACAACGATCTAGTGCAGCGGCCCTGTCTGGGCTGCGGGTACCTTATCGACCACGGCTCACGCTGCAACGACTGCCGACCTAAGCGCACCGTTAAGCCCGGCACTAAGGGCAGAACTGCGACGGACTGGCGATGGCGCAAGCTAAGCCAGAAGCTAAGGCGACTAAGCCCGTTCTGTGAGAAGTGTTTAGCCACCACAGATTTGACCGTTGACCACGTTATCCCGCCCAGCGAACGGCCAGACCTCACCTACGACGAACTCAACCTGCGCGTTTGGTGCCGTAGCTGCAACGGGTCGCGCAGCAACCGGGTGACCGACCAGGAACGACAACAGGTGCTCGACGCTATCGCACAACGACGCACGCGGAAATCCTTGCGTCTAAGGGATGGACTTGCCTCCACCTAACGTCGTGATATTCAAGTTGAGGGTGTATCGACCCTCCTCGCCTGAGCGGTCCTTCCGGACATGCAGCTCGGCTGGTCGGGCGATGCGCCCAGCGTTCACGTCGTCGACGACGCTCGCCGCAAGTGGGAACAACTTCTGCTCCCACAATGCGTCACGGACGGTCTTCACATGGTCCTCGAAGGTAGTCACGAACTCCGCGCTGTTCGGCGGACCTGCGTCAATTTCGAGTGCCACGTTGATCGAAGTTGGATGGGCAGGACCGTTCGCGTAGGTGAAGCCTGTCTCTACCGACTCGAACTCTGCACCATTCCTATGGGCTACGTGACCGTGCCGCCAGTCCATGATTCGCTCGTGCACCGCAAGCCCCTCGTCACCCAGAATCTCGGCGACGAAGTCTTTAAACGCAATCTTGCGCTTCCTGTTGCTCACGGCGCACCGCCCGTACGACGCGACGGCGGACTCCCAGAGCGCTCGGCGGTGAAAGACGTTCGCCATCTTCGAATCGTCCAGCTTCCTGCGCTCGTGGAGCGCCATGTCCGCTGCTTGGAGGTCAGACCATGCGGAGGACCAGCGATTCAATAAGGTCGCGTTCAGCCCGGTCAAGGTGCCCCATAGCTCGCCTTTGTTCGCCATGCAATAGACGCTAGTCGAAGGGTAAGACAACCAAGGTGATGCTCACGAGCCCGTTAAGCCGGTTCGAGTTGACGATGACGTGCGCTAAGGGTGGCCAGTAACCCCCGGACGGCTCGTCCCTCCTCTCGGACTGCCAGCGCGGAGACGATTACTCACCATCCCTTGGCGGTAGCGGTGTGCGAGCACGTTGGCCGAGGAAATCCCATTGATTAGCGAACGGATCTTTCCGGAAGAATCGTTGGTTTACGCTGGCCTTGGCTAGTGTCAGCCAGCGGCCTTTGTTCACCATGTTGATCTGAGTTGTCTGTCTTTCAGCCTCAGACAATGCAACAATTAGATTGTTTGTAAAGAAACCTCTGTTCATTTCGTTGGCGGGTTCGTCAATGAATCTCTGCCAGGTATCACGTACAAATCTCAGAGCTTCCGACATGTGTTGCGGGTCTAAATTTACGAGCTCGTCTGAAAGTCGGAAGAGTTTGCGTTCAGTTGTACGCCCGAGTAGCTCTGGCACTTCCTTGACCGCTCTTCTGCTAATCCCCGCAAGGGCCTCAACGAGCACGGGTGAGACTTCATAGAGAAAATCAAGATATTCACGGCGAAGTTCGCGTTGCTGGGCGCGTACGGGCTCGCGTATTCCGTGCCACAAGTTATATATGCCGAGAATTAATCCGGCGACACCAGCCGCCTGCGACAGCGAGAGCAACAACGTGGACCCCCAAGACACAGAAGGAGTTTAGATTGCGTGCTGGCCCGAAAAGGGCCGTCGATGACAGTGTGTTGCCGTTTCGGCCACGGTCGGACGGCTCGGCGGCATTCGCCGCGTTCTGCGAGAAGTTCGTGAAGGTCCGCGAGTCCCGGCGGGTGGTTCCGCTGCGCTTGCGCCCGTGGCAGCGCGAATTGCTCGGATCCGTGCTCGACTCCGATCCTGTGCCGCGTGTGGCGGGCTGGTGTCTGCCGCGCGGTCAGGGCAAGTCAACATTGGTCGCCGCGCTCGGGGTCTATGAGCTGATGACTGGCGGCGAAGGTGCCACCGTGATCGTGGCGGCGGTGGATGAGCGCCAGGCGGGCATCGTGTTCAACGTCGCCGCTCGGATGGTCGAGTTGAACGACGACCTGGCTGGCCGGGTGCAGGTGTTCAAGGATCGGCTGGTGGTGCCTTCGCGGGGTGCCTCGTTTGCCTGTCTTCCGGCGTCACCGGCAAGTCTTGAGGGCTTGGACTATTCGCTGGCCATCGTGGATGAGATTGGCCGGGTAGCGGCGGAAACGTGGGAAGTGATCGCGCTCGCGCAGGGCAAGCGTGAGCAGTCGACGCTTATCGGCATCGGTACGCCCGGACCCAACGAGGACAACGTTCTAACGCGGCTTAAGGCGTATTCGCAGGCTCACCCGGAAGACACCAGTCAGGTTTACCGGGAGTTCAGCGCGGCGGGTTTTGAAGATCATCCGCCGTCTTGTGAACACTGTTGGGAGCTGGCGAACCCGGCACTTGATGACTATTTGCACCGGGACGCGTTGCGGGCGTTGTTGCCGCCGAAGATGACGGAGACGCACTTTCGACGGGCCAGGCTGTGCCAATTCGTCGGCGGTAATGAGCATCCGTTTATCGACTCCGAAACGTGGGACGGGCTGAGCAGCGGCCTGCTCGTCCCGGAGGGTTCCGAGGTCGTGTTGGCCGTTGACGCCAGCCTTAAGGACGACAGCACCGCAATCGTTGTCGGCACGGTGGCGGCTAAGCCGCATTTCGACACGCTTGCAGTGTGGGAGAAGCCACGCGACGACGACGGTTGGCAGGTGCAGATCTTGGACGTTGAGCAAGCGGTGAGGGACGCGGCTAAGCGGTACAAGGTCCGCGAGGTTGCATTCGACCCGGCCTATTTCACGCGCTCGGCGGCTGTGCTGGCAGCCGAGGGACTGCCGATGGTTGTTTTCGCTCAGTCACCACCGCGCCAGACAGCGGCGACTAACGACCTGCACAGCTCGGCGCTTGCGGGACTGTTCACCCATTCCGGGAACGCGGACCTTAGGCGGCATGTCCTAAACGCCACGGTGTTGGAGTCGGATAAGGGTATCCGGCTTGCGAAGACTTCACGGTCGAAGCACGCGCCGAAGATTGACCTTGCTACGGCGCTGATGATGGCGCACTCGCGAGCTACTTGGCTTGCGTCGCAGCAGAAGCCACGGAGGCGTGTCGTTTCGTCCGCTTACTAAATAATTGAATAAGGATTCGCATTGTCTAACGAATTGGTGATCGAACTGTGTCAGGCGCTTGACGCGCCGCAGCACAAGTTCGCACAGTATGGCCGTTATTACCGGGGTGAACAGGCGCTTAGTTTCGTGTCTCCGGAATCGGCGGCGGCTATCGGTAATCGGCTCTCTAAGCTCATCGTTAACGTGCCGCGGATTGCGGTTAACGCGGTCGCGGAGCGCTGCCGTTTGCTGGGGTTTGAGCCCGATCCGCAGGTGTGGGCCGACTTCATTGCTAACGATCTTGACCAGCAGGCGGGCATCGTTCACCGTTCGGCACTGCTCTACGGGCAGTCGTTTGTGATCGTGTGGAGCGAGGACGGCGCCAGCCCGGTGGCCACGGTGGAGTCTCCGCTGAACGTGCAGGTGTTAACCGATCCGGCAACCCGCGAAGTGACTTCTGCGGTGAAGCGCTGGACCGACGCCACGAAGCGCGAAACGCATTGCGTGGTGTATCTACCCGATGAGATTCAGCATTGGCGGGCCAATCAGACCGGTGCACCATCGACCGCGCTGAGGTTGGTAGGGCGGCTGGATAATCCGCTGGGCGTGGTCCCGGTGGTGCGGTTCCTCAACGCTGACCTGTTGGGCGAGTGTGTCAGCGAGATCGCCGATATCGCCTGCCTTACCGATGCGTTGAGCAAGGTGTCTAGCGACATGCTGATTGCGTCGGAGTTTCTTGCTAAGCCGCGTCGCTGGGCCACCGGTGTTGAGCTTATGGAAGTCCCGGTGCTCGACGGTGAGGGCAACCCGGTCTTCGAGAACGGGGCGCCGGTCACTGAGGCGGTGTCACCGTTTCCGAACAACGACAAGTTCCTGATCAGCGAGGCCGAGGAAACGAAGTTCGGACAGCTCAATGGGAGCACCTTGGACGGCTACAAGAACGCCGCCGACCTGATCTTGTCGGAGCTGGCTGCGGTGTCGAATCTGCCGCCGCACTATCTGGGAATCTTGCACGCGAACCCGACCAGCGCGGATAGTTTGCGTGCCAGCGAGGCGGGCCTAACGAGCAAGGCCGAAGCTAAGCAGGCGGCCTTTGGGCGGTCCTGGGAGCTGGTCGGCAAGCTCATGCAGGCCATCCGCACGGGGGTTTCCCCGGCGTCGGTGCAGTGCCGGGTGCAGTGGTGTGACCCGTCGACCCGCAGTGAAGCCCAGGCCGCCGACGCGGTGCTCAAGCTCGTGCAGGCGGGCATCTTGAGTAAGTCGGGTGCGCTGCGCCGGCTGGGCTATACGCAAACCGATATCGATCAGGAACTGAGCGACCGCGCCGCCGATGCGTTGGCCAGTGCCGACCCAAGTCTGATGACGTTCGCCAAATTGCAGAATGAGAACGGAAATATGAGTTATTCCGGGGGGATTTAGAGATGAGTGACGTTAATTCCGGCCCAGATGGCGCGGAAACGCACGACCACAACAATGACGGTCCAGGTGCCGTCGACAAGCCGGACGGTGCGCAAGGCGCGCAGCCAGACGACGAGTCCGCAGGTGATACGTTCCCCCGCGATTATGTCGAGTCGCTACGTAAGGAGTCGGCCGGGTACCGCGACCGCGCTAAGCAGGCCGAGGGCCAAGTCGAGACTCTCTCTCGACGGCTGCATACCGAACTAGTGAAGGCAACTAAACGGCTGGAAAACCCGGCTGACCTGCCTTACGACGCTAAGCACCTCGACGACGCCGACACGCTAGCCGCTGCGCTCGATGCGCTGCTGGCTGACCGGCCTTATTTGGCTAAGCGGGCCGTTAGGGGCGACGCCGGTCAGGGTGTCCGCGGCGGCGCGCAACCGCCGAGCTTGCTTGATGCCTTGAAAGGCACCATTTAGCGCCCGGTGCGCACAAACCCCCGCCCTGATGGCGGCCAATAACTGAACAGACAATTGAATAAGGACAACTGAATATGGCTATCGAAACGCCGGGTGGCAATACCACCCTGATTTACGACGAAATCGCGTCGAACATCGTGACCGGGCCGCTGGTGCAGGCTTCCACGTTCCTATCGGCGCCCGGTCTGCGCATCGTCAACGCGTCGCATGAAATGCGCTTCCCCAAGGTCGGGGCGATCACAGCGGGCTACGTGGCCGCGGGCGCTCAGGTCAGCGACGGCGACGCCGCTTTCACCGAAGTGCGGGTGCTCCCGTCGGGGATTAAGGGCACGAAGGCGCTGATCAAGCTGTCAGCGGAGTTGATCCGCACCGCCGGGGTCGACCTGGAGTCGGTGATCCGCGAACAGATGGTCGACGGCATCGCCCGCGCTGTCGACGCAGCGCTGTGGAACGGCGATGGTAACGCCCCGACCGACGATGAGGTGCTGGGCATTCTGGCCCGCGACTCGGTGGAGGCGGGCGACCTGGATCTGACCGACGCCGATTCGATCATCGACGGCATCGCGAAGGCTGTGGGCAACAAGGTGCAGCCGAACGCGCTGGCGATGAATATCGACACGTTCACGGCGTTCCGCAAGCTTAAGGTCGGCGCATCTGATGCCCGCTACATTTTCGATCCGAGCAACGCATACCGTGCGAACAGCTTTGAGATGTTCGGGCTGCCAGTGATTATCACCGACAACGTGCCCGCTGAGTCGGTCGCGGTGATCGACTTCACCAAGATTGTCGTGGTCCGTGACCAGGCCCCGACGGTGTCGGTGGACAAGCTCATCGAGTACGACAGCACGGCGATGCTGGTCACAACTCGGCTGGATGTGGGATTGCTGCACGACGAGGCAGTCACGCTGTTGACCGTTCCAGAAGAGTAAGCGGGTGGCTGCGCCGACAGCGGCCCAGTTGGCCGAATTTATGGGTCGTGAGGTTAACGAGAGTCAGGCCAGCGCCGTACTCGACGTGGTGACCGCTCTCGCCGCGTCCTATACGCGCGGGCTCGGATTCACAGGCGGTGAACCGAATGCCGATGTCCGTTGCGTGATCCTATCGGCGTCGGCGCGCTTGCTCACTGACACCACGCAGATCACGGCGGACCGCAGCATGGGGCCGTTCTCGGTGAGCTACCGAGCCGGGTTCGACGGCTGGACAACCGCTGAGCTGTACGTACTTAACCGCTACCGGCAGCGGGCAGCCTAAAAAAAGCTGCTCACTTCCGCACGCGGGATTTAGCGGGATTAAGGACGACGCCCGACTTAGGTCGGGCGGTGTCGCGCAGCTTAGGAACTGCGCGGCGGCGGTGAGGGCACCCGGAGTCAACCTCACATTGGGGAGGTGACCCCTTACGGAACCGTACGGGTGCGTCTACCGCAACCACTCGGGACGACTTGTCCCGGGCGGTCGCAAACAAACCATGACCGACCGTCGTGGCCACGTTTGCGGCTTCACGAAACACGGGCCGGGAATCTCCCGACCCGGAGCCAGAGGGGAACGCGTGCCGGAGTAGTTACCGGCTGCTGAGGCTAGTCAGCAAGCGCGTTCCCAACAGAACGGCCCCCGGGGTGCAAGGAACACCTTGGGGGCCGCTTTCTGCGTTTCAGGCGTCGGGGTCGAGTTCCGTCGACCAGTGGTGTCCGTCCGGGTAGGCGAACTGTACGTGCGTGCCGTTGGCGAACAGCCGATAGTGCCCGTCGCAGATGGTGTGCCAGTCGGTGCAGTCGGGGGCGGGTGCGGGAATCATTTCGAGGTTGGTCACAGCCGGGACGGTACAGCCCGCTGAGGTGTCCGTCAACGCTGAGATATGTTGTGTTGCAGCGTATTTAACGTACAGGCGATGTGTCGGCGTCGCCTGAAAACTAACCCCGTGTCGGCGGGTGAATTTTGACCCCCTTCGTCTGAGTCTCGGCTTACGAGCCGAGAGGAGAAGGGAGTGTTGTCAGTGGAGGATTGGGCTGAGATCCG
>NZ_NVQF01000127.1 GCF_002592005.1 Mycolicibacterium palauense
GCGGCGACGGGGGCGGTGACGGGGGCGGTGACAGGGACGGTGACAGAGCCGGTGACAGGGACGGTGACAGGGACGGTGACTTTGTGCCCTTCGACCCACTCAGTGTGATCTGGCACACTGTAAAGCAGGACATGACGCGGGAGGGGTGTTCTTTTTGATGATGGTCGGGACTCAGCCGAGCAGGCAGCAACTCGATGCGCAGGCTCTGGCGTTCCTGGGTTCGGAATTCGCGGGGCGGGCCTATGCCGAATGGCCGATCGAGCGCCGTCTGCAAGCGTTCCTCAAGCATCAGGGGCTGGAGCGGGGCTGCAACGGCGCCGCGTTCGACGTACTGCTGCAGCGGGTGATGGGAAGTTTCGCGCGGGCGCGGCGAGCCGGTCTGCTCGGCCCACTCACGAACCACTAGTCACCAGCCGGTCTCGCGAGACCAGCCGGATACCGATCGGCGCCGTCAGGCTCTGCAACACCAGGCTGATGGTGACCGTCACCGCCACGGCCTGGGTGAAGACGTCCGCGTGCTCGATGTCGCCGCTCTGGATCACCAGCAGGCCCAGTACCAGCGTGCCGATGCCGCGCGGGCCGAACCACCCGATGAACAGCCGGCTGACACGGGGCAGGTCGGTGCCCAGCAGCGCCACCGACACCGCGGCCAACCGCACGGCGATCACCGCGAGCAGCCCGAACGCCACCACCTGCCAACTGGTGTCGCGCCAGCCGATGATCACCGCAGAGGCACCGAACAGCGCGAACACCAGCAGCTCCAACAGCGAGGCCGCGGCATCGGAGAACTGGGTCGGGACCTCCGTGCCGGCCCGGTGGGCCGCCCAGGAGTAGGCCATCCCCCCGGCGAAGGCGGCGACGAACCCGCTGCCGTGGAACGACTCGGCCACCTCGAAGCAGACCAGCGCCACCGCCAGCGTCGCCAGCCGCGCCCACGTCTCGCTCATCCACCCCCGCTGGTGGGCGCGCACCAGGATGAGGCCGCCCAAAGCGCCGATCGCCACGCCGACGCCCAGCGACAGCACCTCGGTCCGCAGCAGCACCCCGAGCCAGCGGGCGGGCTCGTGCTCGGTTCGCTGCGCGTCGAACGCCAGCACCGCCAGCACCACAGCCAGCGCGAAGCCGTCGTAGCAGCCGCTCTCGGTCGACATCACGTGCCGGACGCGCTCGGGGATGCGCCTGTCGTCCAGCAGCGCCTCGATCAGCGCCACCTCGGTGGGGGCGACGACGGCGGCCAGGCAGATCGCCTCCCACAGCGGCATCACCGGCAGCAGCACCAGGGCGGTCACGGTGCCCAGCGCGATGGTCAGCGGAATGCCGAACACCAGCAGCCGGAAGGTCACGCGCCCCCGGCGCAGCGCACCCCGCAGATCGGTCTCCGCGGCCTGGTTGAACAGGATCGCGGTCAGGGCCAGCTGAGCCAGCACGGTGAAGCCGGCGGTGTCCCCGCCGGCCTCTAGGACACCGGCGCCGAACGGGCCCAACACCATTCCCAGAACGACGAAGACCAGCGCCGGGGCGACATACCAGCGGTTGATCAGTCCGGAGACCACCGAATAGCACAGCACCAGCACGGTCAGCACCAGCGCCGTTTCGGTGTGCATGCGACGGGATCTTAGCCAGCCGACGAGCGGCGCGCCGGGTCAGCGGCGCGCCGGTTCGCCACGGTTGGAGATCGTGCGGGCCGGACCGGGGACGGGGTCAGGACAGCGAGGTCGGGCTGATCTCCTCGAGCATCTCGGTCACCAGCGCCGCGATCGGGGACCGCTCGCTGCGCAGCAGCGTGATGTGAGCGAACAGCGGATGCCCCTTGAGCTTCTCGATCACCGCCGCGACACCGTCGTGCCGCCCGACGCGCAGGTTGTCACGCTGGGCGACGTCGTGGGTCAGGACCACCCTGGAGCCCGAACCCAGCCGGGACAGCACGGTGAGCAGGACGTTGCGTTCCAGGGACTGCGCCTCGTCGACGATGACGAAGGAGTCGTGCAGCGAGCGCCCACGGATGTGGGTCAGCGGCAGCACTTCCAGCATCCCGCGGGAGAGCACCTCTTCGAGCACCGCCGGGCTGGCCAGTCCCTCCAGGGTGTCGAACACCGCCTGGGCCCAGGGGCCCATCTTCTCGCTCTCACTGCCGGGCAGATAGCCCAGCTCCTGCCCGCCGACGGCGTAGAGCGGGCGGAACACGACCACCTTGCGCTGGGTCCGGCGCTCGAGCACCGCCTCCAGTCCGGCGCACAGTGCCAGCGCCGACTTGCCGGTGCCGGCCTTGCCGCCCAGCGACACGATGCCCACCGATTCGTCGAGGAGCAGGTCGAGGGCGACGCGCTGCTCGGCCGAGCGCCCGCGCAGGCCGAACGCCTCGCGATCGCCGCGGACCAGCTGCACCCGCTTCTCGGCGTTGACCCGGCCGAGTGCGTGCGAATTGCCGCCCAGCAGCCGAATCCCGGTGTGGCACGGCAGGTCCCGGGCCGCCTCCAGATCGATCTCGCCGTCCGCGAACAGGGTGTCGATCTCGTCGCCGATGGTGTCGAGCTCGGTCATCCCCGTCCAGCCGGAGGTGATCACGTCCTGGGCGTGGTACTCGTCGGCGCGCAGACCGACCGCACCGGCCTTGACCCGCAGCGGAATGTCCTTGCTGACCAGGGTGACTCGCTTGCCCTCGGCGGCCAGATTGGCCGCACAGGTCAGGATTCGGGCGTCGTTGGTATCCGTCCGGAAGCCCGCCGGCAGTACGGTGGGGTCGCTGTGGTTGAGTTCGACCTGCAGCGTGCCGCCTTGCGTGCCAACGGGAATGGGTTGGTCGAGCCGTCCGTGCTCCAGCCGCAGGTCATCGAACAACCGCAGCGACTGGCGGGCGAACCAGCCCAGCTCGTGGTGGTGACGTTTGGCCTCGAGCTCGCTGATGACCACCAGGGGGACGACGACTTCGTGTTCGGCGAACCTGGTGAACGCCCACGGATCGGACAGCAGGACGGACGTGTCCAGGACGTAGGTCAGCACGTCATCCCGGGATACCGACGGCGAATCAGTCACGTGGCGCTCCTCGACCCCACGCGGCCCCGCGGAGGTATGTCAGCGGGCGCAGCGGCATCAGGACCGGGGCCGGTCCTGCCGTAGTCGCTACGGGAGATACCGCCCGGACAGCAGAGCATGTCGCTAGCCATCGACAGCGACGCTACTCCCGGTGAGCCGTTCGCGCTCTGCAGGCGCGCCGAGGGGTGTCGGCGGTCCGCGCCGACTGAAGCACTCCGGTCAGATCACGTACTGGCGCAGCTCGGGGCGGTCGTCGACCCCGAAGGCCAGGATCTCGTCGGAGATCACCTGTCGCAGCTGGTCGGGGCCGAAGATCCCGGCCTCGGCGACGGTGGCCACCTTCTCCGGGTAGGCGTTGATGTCGGCACCGGGTACCTGCAGCTCAGCGGCGCGGGCGGCCACGGCGCGCACCGTCTCGGCCTCGTCGTACTGCAGGCACCAGCGCACCAGGTTGGCGAAGAACACCTCGTGGCGCTCCTCGTCGGCGGCGATCTTCTCCACCATGGCGCGCAGGGTCGGGTCCTCGATGTGTTCGGCCAGGCGCCGCATGAACACCCCGTGCGAGCGCTCCAGGAACGCCATCTGCACCAACGTCTCGATCTGGGTGAACCAGTCGGCGCGGTAGCCCTTGTTCATCACGTGGTCGACGCGGACGTCCTCGTTGGCGGTGGGGTCGAAGTTGCGGGTGACCACCAGGTAGTTGCGCAGCACGATCGCGTGCAGGTGTTCCTCGGCGGTCCAGCGGCCCAGCCAGCGGCCCCACTTCCACTCCAGGATGAAGTGCTCGACGAGCTCACGGTGGTAGCCGGCGAGGTTGTCCTTGGTGATGAGCATGATCTCCAGCGCATCCACCACGGGCTTGGGGAGGCTGACCTGCGACGGGTCCCAGTCCTGTCCCCCGAGGAACGCGAAGTTCTCCCCCTGGTCGAAGGGCACGTAGTCGTGCGCGAACCACGGGTCGGCGGTGTCGAGATGGCGTTGCAGATTCTCGGCGACCACCGGCTCCAGCTCAAGCGTCAGCGTGTTGGCAACAATTCTCTCGGCCATGAAGTAAATGTAACCCGAATTCACACATTTCTTGAAATCCGGTCGGGCCGTGTCCGGGAATTGGTGACCAAAGACCCCGGATCGGGTCGATCAGAGCGTCAGCCCGGGGTAGAGCGGGTTGGCGGCGAGCAGTTCGGCCGCGGCGGCGTGCACCCGCTGCGCGGTGCCGTCGGCCATGGCGTACTTCGCCTTGGACGGACCGTTGGGCCCGGCCGCGGGGTCGGTGTTGTTGAGCACCTCGACCACCAGCTCGGCGACCCGGTCGAAGTCGTCGGCACCGAATCCCCGGGTGGTCAGCGCCGGGGTGCCGAACCGGATGCCGCTGGTGTACCAGGCCCCGTTGGGGTCGGCCGGGATGGCGTTGCGGTTGGTGACGATGCCCGAATCCAGCAGCGCCGACTCCGCCTGCCGGCCCGTCAGCCCGAACGAGGTCACGTCCAGCAGCACCAGGTGGTTGTCGGTGCCGCCGGTCACCAGCCGTGCGCCCCGCTTGAGGAATCCGTCGGCCAGCGCCCGGGCGTTGTCGGCGACGGCCTGCGCGTAGGCCCGGAAGGAGGGTTGGCGGGCCTCGGCCAGCGCGACGGCCTTGGCGGCCATGACATGCGACAACGGGCCGCCCAGCACCATCGGGCAGCCCTTGTCGACGGCGGGGGCGTACTCCTCGGTGGCCAGTACCAGCCCACCGCGGGGCCCGCGCAGCGACTTGTGCGTGGTGGTGGTGGTGACGTGGGCGTGCGGGACGGGATCCTCGTCGCCGGTGAACACCTTGCCCGCGACCAGCCCCGCGAAGTGGGCCATGTCGACCATCAGGGTGGCGCCGACCTCGTCGGCGATCTCGCGCATCTTGGCGAAGTTGACCCGGCGCGGATAGGCCGAGTAGCCGGCCACCAGCACCAGCGGCTTGAACTCCCGGGCCGCGGCGGCCACCGCGTTGTAGTCGATCAGGCCCGTCTGCGGATCGGTGCCGTAGCTGCGCTGGTGGAACATCTTGCCGGAGATGTTGGGCCGGAATCCGTGGGTCAGATGCCCACCGGTGTCCAGCGACATGCCCATCAACCGCTGGTTGCCCATCCTGGACCGCAGCGTCTCCCAGTCCGCCTCGGACAGGTCGTTGACTCCCTTGGCGCCGAACTCGGCCAGCCCCGGGGCCTCCACCCGGGTGGCCAGGATCGCCCAGTAGGCAACCAGGTTGGCGTCGATGCCCGAGTGCGGCTGGGCGTAGGCGTAGGGCGACCCGAACAGCTCGCGGGCATGCTCGGCGGCCACCGACTCGACGGTGTCGACGTTCTGGCAGGCCGCGTAGAAGCGGTGCCCGATGGTGCCCTCGGCGTACTTGTCGGACAGCCAGGTGCCCATGGTCAGCAGCACCGCCGGTGAGGCGTAGTTCTCACTGGCGATCAGCTTCAGCGAGTCACGCTGGTCGGCAAGTTCCTTGCGGGTGGCGTCGGCGATCCGAGGCTCGACGGTCTCGATGATCCCGAGGATGTTGCGGTAGGCCGCGCTCGCGGTGTCGGCGTACTCGGCACCGGGAGCAGCAGGGGACACCTTCGCGGTCGTTGTCGCGGTCGGATCGGTAGCCATGCCGAACAGCCTAATGCCCCGCCCCGCGCCGTCCTGACCCGTGCTCAGACCGCAGTGGCGCGCAGCGCTCAGGCCGCAGTGGCGCGCAGCGCTCAGGCCGCAGTGGCGCGCAGCGCTCAGGCCGCAGTGGCGCGCAGCGCTCAGGCCGCAGTGGCGCGCAGCGCCGAAGGCACGAGCGGCTCGTCGAGCAGGCGCCCGAAGCGCGCGGTCAGGCTCACCTCGGCCGGGCGCTCGTCCAGCCAGGCCCGCAGCAACCGGTAGCCCTCGACGTAGGTGCTGGTGTAGGCCCGCCACAACGGCGAGGACAGGAAGCGCAGCATCTGCCGGGCCCGGGCGCCCTCGACCAGCAGCCAGCGCTGCAGGAAGGCCGCCACCTCGTCGGCGTCGCGGTGCTCGTCGTGCAGCATCAGGGCCGCGTCCTGGCGCACCTCGGCCAGCGCCGCGGTCGCCCCCGAGATCGCCTCGGCGCGCTCACCGTCGAACCGCAGCCCCAGATCGGCGTAGATCTCGGCGGCCCAGGCACCCCAGCCCGGGCCGATCGCGGCGTAGAGCGCGAGGTCGGCCAGGCCCTCGGCCATCAGGCACTGCGGGGTGTTGACCAGGAAGATGGTCTGCTCCAGCTGGCCCTGACCCTCGACCAGGCCGGCCTCCTTGCGGCAGTGCTCGGTGTGGTGGCCGGGATAGGACTCGTGGGCGACCAGCCGGGGCAGGTTCGACATCTGCTGCTTGAGGTCGGCGTTGACCGCCACCGTCGAGCGGTAGTCCCCCTCGTAGTAGTTGAATCCCGACCACGGTTTGTCGGTGACGATCTCGTAGGTGATGGTCTCGCGGTCGGGCAGCGGGTACTCGGCGCGGACGCGGTCGCGCAACGCGCTGGAGAACGCCTCGATGCAGTCACCGAGCCGCTCGGGCGGGATCTCCTCGGCGCTGCGGTGCGCCTGGATGCGGGCGGCCAGCGGGCCGGTCCCGCCGAGCGCGGCGTCCAGGTCGCGGTGCTCCTGCCGGTAGCGTTCCGGGTCGCCCTTGGCGATGGTGACGTCGAAGTAGTCGCGCACCTCATCGACGAACCCGACGTCGGCGCCGGCGAACTTGCGGCCGGCGCAGTCCAGGGCCCGCAGATGGGCGTCGAGGTAGTCCGCCCGTGCGTCGGTGAAACCCCGGACCCGCGGCACCTCGGGCAGGGCCTCCGCGAGTTCGCGGGCCCGGCGGGCCAGCTCGGCGGGCTCGGGCGCCGGCTCGGCCGCCACCGCGCGGCGCAGCGCCGGGTCTCCGGTGAAGGAGTCGACGTAGCCCTCCTCGACGCGGTCGAACCGCAGGCCGAGCAGCAGGTACTCGCGGACCAGGGTCTCGGGTTCCATGCCGACAACGGTAGCGATGCCGGGCCGCGATCACCGCCCCGCGGGCTCAGCTCAGCTCGTGGTCATCGTTCTGGTGTGCGCAGACGTTGCCGTCGTCCCGGGTGTTCTGGCACACACCGGTGAAGTTCCGCGGGCTGTACACCTTGCAGCTGCACTTCTTGCACTTCCCGTAGCCTTCCGGACCGGGTGCGCTCCCACCGTGAGATGCCATGGATCCCCCCCTATCGTCGGGCATGGCCACGGTAACACCGGTCCTGCGCTACCCCGGGCGGTCACGCCGGGTGTGGCCCCACACGACCGGCCGGAAGCCACAGCTGTAAGACTGTGTGCCATGTCGCGGCTGAGCGAGCCGAGTCCCTATGTGGAGTTCGACCGGAAACAATGGCGTGCCCTGCGCATGTCGACTCCGCTGAAGCTGACCGAGGAAGAAGTCGTCGGACTGCGCGGCCTCGGCGAACAGCTCGACCTCCTCGAGGTCGAGGAGGTCTACCTGCCGCTGGCCCGTCTGATCCATCTGCAGGTCGCCGCCCGCCAGCGCCTCTTCGCCGCCACCGCCGAGTTCCTCGGCGAACCGCAACAGAACCCGGACCGGCCGGTGCCGTTCGTCATCGGTGTCGCAGGCAGCGTCGCGGTGGGCAAGTCGACCACGGCGCGTGTGTTGCAGGCCCTGCTCGCCCGCTGGGAGCACCACCCGCTGGTGGATCTGGTGACCACCGACGGCTTTCTCTACCCCAACCACGAACTGACCCGCCGGAACCTGATGCACCGAAAAGGCTTTCCGGAGAGCTACGACCGCCGCGCGTTGATGCGGTTCGTCACCTCGGTGAAATCGGGCGCCGACGAGGTCTGCGCACCGGTCTACTCCCACCTGCTCTACGACATCCTGCCGGACCAGAAACACGTCGTCCGCCACCCCGACATCCTCATCCTGGAGGGCCTCAACGTCCTGCAGACCGGGCCGACGCTGATGGTGTCGGACCTCTTCGATTTCTCGGTGTACGTCGACGCCCGCATCGAGGACATCGAGCAGTGGTACGTCTCCCGGTTCCTGGCGATGCGCAAGGGCGCCTTCGCCGACCCGCAATCGCACTTCCACATGTACTCGACGTTGACCGACGACCAGGCGGTGATGGCCGCCCGCGACATCTGGCAGTCGATCAACCGGCCGAACCTCATCGAGAACATCCTGCCGACCCGCCCCCGGGCCACGCTGGTGCTGCGCAAGGACGCCGACCACTCCATCAACCGGTTGCGGCTGCGCAAGCTCTGAACCGGCCGCCGCGACTCCAGGCTTCCCCGGAACCGGCTCAGGCGCCGAATCTCCTGTGCCGCAGCGAATAGTCCCGCAGCGCCCGCAGGAAGTCGACCCGCCGGAACTCGGGCCAGTGCGCCTCGGTGAACCACATCTCGGAGTAGGCGCTCTGCCACAGCAGGAACCCCGACAGCCGCTGCTCCCCCGACGTGCGGATCACCAGGTCGGGGTCGGGCTGCCCGGAGGTGTAGAGGTTCTCCGAGATCGCGTCGGCGGTGACCGCCTCGACGAGCTGCTCGCCGGTGGCACCGTTGGCCAGCTCCTTGGACAGCAGCGCGCGCACCGCGTCGACGATCTCCTGGCGTCCGCCGTAGCCCACGGCGACGTTGACGTGGAATCCGCCGTCGCGCTCTGGGGCGGAGGCCTTCTCGACCGCCTGGCGCACCCGCCGCGCGGGCTCCTCGCCCAGCAGTTCCAGGTCGCCGACGGTCCGCACGCTCCAGTGGTTGGCGGGCGCACAGATCTCCTCGACGACGTCGGTGATGATCTCGATCAGCGCGGCCAGCTCGTCGGGGTCGCGCTGGAGGTTCTCCGTCGAGAGCAGATAGACGGTGGTCAGCTCGATGCCGGCGTCCTGGCACCACCGCAGCATCTCGGCGATCTTGGCCGCGCCCATCCGGTAACCGAAGCTGACGTCGTCGTAGCCGGCGTCCCGGGCCCAGCGCCGGTTGCCGTCACAGAGCACCGCGATGTGCCGCGGCAGTTGTGATCTGGATCGCGTCACCTCGTGACGAAGCCGCATCTCATAGAGCCGGTACATCGGCTCCTTGAGTCGCGGGGGAATGATCTCCACAGAAATCCAGACTACTGTGGCCGTGGGTGAATCCCCGAAAGTCCGGGCACCTTCCCAGGCATCACGGAGGTGATATGTCCACGCCCATCTCGACCGAGGATCCGCGCCGGCGGGGCTCCCGTTCCATCGAGGACGCGGAGGACCTGCCCGAGGCCGTCGTCGAAGGCGTCGTCGAGTTCTTCGGTAAGCCGCGCGCACGCGGGTGGATCCACCTGTACTCGGCGGTCGTGGCCGCCGTCGCCGGCGCCGCCCTGGTGTCGGTGTCCTGGGCGGTGGATTCGCTGCGGGCCGGCATCGCGACGCTGATCTACACGCTGACGATCGTGGCGATGTTCGCCGTCAGCGCCACGTATCACCGGGTGCACTGGACCTCGACGGCGGCGCGGACCTGGATGAAGCGCCTCGACCATTCGATGATCTTCATCTTCATCGCCGGCAGCTACACGCCGTTCGCGCTGCTGGCGCTGCCTGAGCGGCAGGGCTGGCAGCTGTTCTCGATCGTGTGGGGCGGCGCGCTGGCCGGAGTGGCGCTGAAGATGTTGTGGCCGACATCACCGCGCTGGCTGGGGGTGCCGCTCTACATCCTGCTCGGCTGGGTGGCCGCGTGGTACGCGGTGCCCATCACCCACGGCGCCGGCGTGGCGGCGATGGTGCTGCTGGCCGTCGGCGGCGCGCTCTACAGCATCGGCGGCGTGCTCTACGCGCTCAAGTGGCCCAACCCGTGGCCGAGCACGTTCGGCCACCACGAGTTCTTCCACGCGTGCACGGCGGTGGCGGCGATCTGCCACTACATCGCCATGTGGTTCGCGGTTTTCTAGAGCTGGGTCGGAGCTGGATTCAGAGCTGGATTCTAGAGCTGGATTCGGAGCTGGATTCAGAGCTGGACGATGTCCGCGGGGCCCCAGTAGGCCTTCATCGAGGAGATCTGCCCGTCCCCGTTGAACGTCATGACCTCGATCGGCTCGATGCGCATCGCATTGCCGACGGTGATGGCGAAGGCGAAGGCCGCCTCGTGCCCGCCCGCCCGGAAGGTCAGCAGTTCGGTCTTGATCTCGGCGCCGTCGGTGGCCTTGTAGAACCCGGCGATCGCGTGCCGGCCGATGTGCACCTCGCCGCCGCCGACCGGATCCTCCAGCGTGGCGTCCTCGGCGTAGAGGGCGGCGACGTCCTCGGCGGTGCCGGTGGCCACCGTGTCGAGGTAGCGCGTGACGAGCGTCTTCAGGTCCTCGGGCGCAAGACTCATGGCCCGCACGCTACACGGGCGTACCGAGCGCTTCAGCGAGATCCCGCGCTGTGGTCACCGGAAGGTCGCAGACCCTGCCGCGGCACACGTAGGCGGCATCGACTCCCTCGATGCGGCCCCGCCCGGTCAGCAGTTCCGCCGAGTCCTGCGGACCGCCGACGACGACGGCACCCCCGGGGGCCAGCCGGCGCGCAGCGGCCAGCAGGCCCGAGGAGCCGGGTTCGGCGCAGGCCACCGCGACCTGCAGGGGCCCGCGTACCGCCGCCTCGGCCACGGCCAGCCAGTGACCGCCCGAGCGTGGCGCCCGTGCCAGCACCGGCGAGTGCGCCAGCAGCGTCTCGGCGGCGGCCTGCCCGTAACGCTGCGATCGTTCCGCGCCGACCAGATGCGCCGCGGTGAGCAGGGCCTCGGCCACCGACGAGGCGCCCGACGGGGTGGCCCCGTCGATCGGATCGGACGGGCGCACCATCAGCGCCTCGGCGTCGTCGGCGGTGTCGAACCACCGTCCGGGGCGGTCCGGGTCGGCGAAATGGGCCAGCGCGGTGTCCAGCAGCCCGGTGGCCGCGGCAAGCCAGTGCTGCGCCCGGGCCGGTTCCGAGGTCAGCTGGTGCAGCGTCAGCAGCCCGGTGGCCAGGTTCGCGTAGTCCTCCAGGATGGCCGCGCTGTCCCCCACCCTGGCTCTTAAACACTTCCTACCG
>NZ_NVQF01000128.1 GCF_002592005.1 Mycolicibacterium palauense
CCCGCGCCTGGATACGCGTCATCTACCGCTGCTGGCACGATCAACGGCCCTACGACCCCAATCTCCACGGTGGAACGCAAAGACTGCTGCCAAAAACAGCCTGAGGTTGACTCAGGAAGTGTCATGCGCGCACGCTCCGCCGGGCCCGCCACCGCCGTCCGGGCCTCCGGGCCGACGCGTCCCGGCCCACCGGGCGGCCGTGGGTGGCGCCGTAGTCGGCGATCGCGTGCCCGTAGGCATCGAGCAGCCCGTCCACCGTGTGGTCCCACGAGAAGGTGCGGGCATGGGTCACCGCGGCACTGCCCATCGCGGCCAGCTCCGCGCGGTCGCGCGTCAGGACCCCGTCGAGGGCGCCGGCCCACCGGGCGGGATCGTGGCCGTCGACCAGGACGCCGCTGACGCCGTCGCGCACGGCCACCGGAAGACCGCCGACGGCCGCCGCGACCACCGGGGTGCCACAGGCCTGCGCCTCGACGGCCACCAGGCCGAACGATTCGGAGTAGCTGGGTACCGCGACCAGGTCGGCGGCGCGGTACACCTCGACCAACTGGTCCCGGGACTGGGGAGGAAGGAACGTCACACGATCGGCGATACCCAGTTCGGTGGCCAGGCCAACCAACGCGTCCGGGGCGGCCAGCCCGCTGCCCGAGGGCCCGCCGGCGATCAGGACCCGCACCCCGGGCAGCCGGGCCGCCGCGCGCAGCAGCACGTCGGGCGCCTTGAGCGGCTGGATCCGGCCGACGAAGGCCACCGTCGGGGTCTGCGGGTCCAGGCCCAGCGCGGCGCGGGCCGCCAGCCTGTCGCCCGGGGTGAACGTCTGCAGGTCGACCCCGGGGTGCACGACGTCGATGCGGGCCGGGTCGGCGCGGTGCAGCGCCACCAGCTGCCGGGCCTCGTCCTCGGTGTTGACGATCAGCCGGTCGGCCTCGTCGACGACCTGCTGCTCGCCGACGGCGCGCAGCGGGGGCTCCGGGGAGTCGCCGTCGGCCAGCGCGGCGTTCTTGACCGCGGCCAGGGTGTGGGCGGTGTGCACCAGCGGTACCGCCCAGCGGTCCGAGGCCAGCCACCCGACCTGCCCCGACAGCCAGTAGTGCGAGTGCACGATGTCGTAGTGGCCCGGCTCGTGGGTGGCCTCGGCGCGCAGCACACCGGCGGTGAACGCACACAGCTGGGTGGGCAGGTCGTACTTGTCCAGCCCCTCGAACGGGCCCGCCACCACGTTGCGGACCAGCACCCCGGGCGCCACCGGCACCACCGGCGGGTCCGCCGAGGACGTGGCGCGGGTGAAGATCTCCACCTCCACGCCGCGGCGGGCCATGTGCAGCGCACTCTGCAGCACATAGACATTCATGCCGCCGGCGTCGCCGGTCCCCGGCTGGGCCAACGGCGATGTATGAACCGACAACACGGCGACACGCACCACCCCATACTGGCACCCGGCCGCCGGCGGGACACGTCTGCCCTCGTCGGATACGCCCGGCGGGCGCGCCGGCGCGGTCACTAGAGTTGGAGCGATGATGGCACCCGCATCACACCGCCGTGTCGCCCTGGTCACCGGCGCCAGTTCCGGAATCGGGGAGGCCACCGCACGCACGTTGGCCGGGCTGGGCTTCCATGTGGTGGCCGCCGCCCGGCGCGCCGACCGCATCGAGGCCCTCGCACGGGAGATCGACGGCACCGCCATCCCGGTCGACGTCACCTCCGACGAGGAGGTCGCCGCGCTGGCCGCCGAGTTGGAGCGGGTGCCCGGCAAATTGTCGGTGCTGGTCAACAACGCCGGCGGCGCCAAGGGCCTGGAACCGGTGGCCGAGGCCGACCTGGACCACTGGCGCTGGATGTGGGAGACCAACGTGCTGGGCACCCTGCGGGTGTGCCGGGCGCTGCTGCCCGCGCTGATCGATTCCGGTGACGGGCTGATCGTCACCGTCACCTCCATCGCGGCGTTCGAGACCTACGACGGGGGCGCCGGCTACACCGCGGCCAAGCACGCCCAGGGCGCGCTGCACCGCACCCTGCGCGGGGAACTGCTGGGAAAGCCGGTGCGGCTCACCGAGATCGCGCCCGGAGCGGTGGAGACGGAGTTCTCGCTGGTGCGCTTCGACGGCGACGAGAAGCGCGCCGACGCGGTGTACACCGGCATCACCCCGCTGGTGGCCGCCGACGTGGCCGAGGTGATCGGCTTCGTGGCCACCCGGCCGTCGCACGTCGACCTGGATCAGATCGTCATGCGCCCGCGCGACCAGGCGCCACACGGACGGTTCAACCGCCGCCCGCCCTCGTGACCTCCGGCGCCGCGTCCGGAGCTGCGGTGTCGGCCGGGGCCGGAGGCGCCGAGGTGGTGGGCGTGCCCGACAGGGTGGGGGCGTCGGTCGGGGTCGCCGGGGCGGTGCTGGGCAGCGTGGAGGCCGACTCGTCGGTCAGCGCCGACATGGACTTCCACTCGTCCCAGTCGACCGCCCAGTCCCAGATGTCACCGTCGGCGTAGGACAGTTCGATCGAGGTGCCGGTGACCTCCACCGGGTCGCCGTAGACCGCCGAGTGGAAGTACTGCTCGGCGTCCGAAGTGGACAGGTTGATGCAGCCGTTGGTCACGTTGGTGTTGCCCTGCGCGCCCGAGCTGGCCGGGTTGGCGTGGATGAACTCGCCGTTGTTGGAGATCCGCACCGCCCAGCGTTCGTGGACGTTGCTGTAGCCGGCCGCCGGGTTGGACATGTAGAAGTCCTCGTACTTCTCGGTGACCACGTGGATGCCGCTGCGGGTGATGTTGCGGGGCAGGTCACCCTCGCCGTAGCTGCACGGGAAGTCCATGATGACGCCCTCGTCGGTGACCACCTGGATGCGGTGGCTGGAGGCCTCGGCCTTGACCACCTGACGGCGGCCGATGGTGAAGTCCAGCGTGGAGTCCGCGGCGCCGTAGCTGCCGTCGCCGAAGGGCACCCCGTACAGCCGCGCGTCGACGTGCACCGTGGTGCCGGCCGGGAAGTAGTCGCGGGTGCGCCAGTGCACCCGCGACCCGCCGACCTCGTCGGGCAACCAGGCCCAGCTGCCCTCGACCGGCGGGTCGGTGGTGACCGTCAGGGCCTTCTCCACGGCGGCCTTGCCGCTGATCGAGGCGTCGAACTGCAGGATGACCGGCGCGGCCACCCCGACGGTCTGCCCGTCCGCGAGCTGGAACTGCCCGTTGACCGTGACGTTGGGGGCGATCGTGGTGAAGCTGCCGGTCACCGGCACGCTCGTGCCGTCGTGGCCCACCACCGAACCGCCCCACGTGTAGGTGGAGTCGTAGCCCAGCGGTTCGGAGGTGGTGAACTCGGTGCGGTCGCGGTTCAGGGTCCCGGCCACCGGTTTGCCCTCGGGGTTGGTCAGGCCCACCCGCTGGAACCAGCCGTCGCTGACCCGTACCCGCACCGGCGCGGTGGGTACGACGTCGTCGGCCGAGGCCGACGGGGTGAAGGTCAGGCTGGGCGCGACCGGTTTCGCCGGGTCGGCGCCCTGTTCGCCGGGTCTGCCGGCACAGGCCGCCAGCACCCCCGGGGCCAGCGCACCCAGCGCCAACGCACCCAACGCCCGGCGCCGGCTGATCCGGCCCGGTGCAGTGCGGTCATCGCGGTGCACGCTCACGTAGAGCCAGGGTACGGAGCGGATTTCCGGCGCGCTAAATCCTGATAGTCAGATCACAGGGGCGTGTCCGGTACGCCGGCGCCCCGGAGCGGACAGCGCCCCCACAGCAGAACCCACAGGACCCTCACAGGGTCAGCCCCACCAGCACCGGCTCGGGCACCAGTTCGATCCCGAACGCCGTCCGCACCCCGTCGCGCACCCGCCGGGCCAGCGCCACGATGTCGTCGCTGCCGGCACCGCCCCGGTTGGTCAGGGCCAGGGCGTGCTTGGTCGACAACCGTGCGGCGGCCCCGGGGCCGGGGAAGCCCTTGCCGAAGCCGGCGCGCTCGACCAGCCACCCCGCGGCCAGCTTCACCCCGCCGTCGGCCGGGTAGCCGGGCACGGTCTCCCCCGCGCCCCCCATCAGTGACCGCAGCCGCTCGAAGTCGGCCGCCGGGACCACCGGGTTGGTGAAGAACGAGCCCACGCTCCAGGTGTCGTGGTCGGTGGCGTCGAGCACCATGCCCTTGCCCCGGCGCAGCCCCAGCACCGCCTCGCGCACACGGATGGGGTCGGCGCGGTCGCCGGGGGCGGCACCCAGCGCGGCGGTGAGCTCGCCGTAGCGCAGCGGGGCCGAGGCCCCCGTGGCGTCGAGGGCGAACTCGACCTCCAGGACGATCAGCCGACCGGCGTCGGGACCGTGTTTGAGCCGGCTGGTCCGGTATCCGAACGCCAGCGCGTCGGCGGCCAGCCAGCGCACCTCGCCGCTGCGCCGGTCCAGGATGCGCGCCCGGGTGAGGGTGTCGGCCACCTCGGCCCCGTAGGCTCCGACGTTCTGCACCGGGGTGGCCCCCGCCGACCCGGGGATGCCCGACAGGCACTCCAGCCCGCCCAGTCCGGCGTCGATCGCCGCGCGCACCACGTCGTCCCACACCGCGCCGGCCTCGGCCCGGACCACGGCCCCGTTCACCTCGATGGCGGGGCTGGCCAGCCGTACCACCGTCAGCTCGGTCAGGGTGTCGCCGACCACCACGTTGGACCCGCCGCCGAGCACCAGCGGCCGTTCCCCGGCGCCGTCGATGTCGCCGAGCGCCGCGACGATCTGGTCGGTGCTGGTACAGGTGACCAGCCGGCGCACGACGGGCCCCACCCGCAGGGTCGTCAACGGCGCCAGCGGGACCGATTCGGTCACCGCCGCACCCGCGTACAGCGAACCGGCCACGGGCGGTAACGGTAGCCTGGCCTGCTATGCCGCGTTCATTCGACATGTCCGCCGACTACGGCTGCGGAGTCGATGCGGTGTTGCGTGCGTTCGGCGACGAGCAGTACTGGTTGGCCCGGCTGGCCGACTCCGGGGCCGACACCGCCAGCCTGGACGGCCTGCAGGTCGGCGCCGACGGCACGGTCACCGTGTCGACCACCCAGGTGCTGCACAGCGACCGGCTGCCCGGGCTGGTGGCGCAGTTCCACCGCGGGGATCTCGAGATCCACCGCCGGGAGCGCTGGGACCCGGTGCGCGACGGGCGCGCCGAGGCCACCGTGGACGGCGAGATCCCCGGCGCGCCGGTGGCGCTGACGGGCACCGCGGTGCTCACGCCGCGCGGCAGCGGCTCGCACCTGACCTTCCGGGCCGATGTCGAGGTCCGAATCCCGTTGGTGGGTGGGAAGATCGAGACGTTCATCGGGGGTCAGCTCGTCGAGCTGCTGACCGCCGAACAGCGGTTCACCAATTCCTGGCTGCAGGAGAACCCGGTATGAGCCGGCGCCTGGACTACACCGTCGACTTCGCCGCACCGGCCGAGAAGATCCATCAGGACTTCACCAGCCGGCAGTACTGGGACACCCTGATGGACGCCTACGGCTGGCTGATCCCGCTCTCGAAGGTCGACCGCTTCACCTGCGACGAGGACGGAACCACCATCGTGGTGCGGCAGAACCTGCCGCGCGACTACCTGCCGACGGTGGCACGGTCGGTGATGCCGGTGGACATGATCATCACCCGCGAGCAGCACTTCGCCCCGTTCGATCAGACGGCGGGGACGGCCACGGGCGGTTTCCGCGCGACGGTGCCCGGCGGGCCCGGGTACTTTCGCGGCCACTACCTGCTCGCCGACACCCCCACCGGCAGCCGGCTGCGGCTGTCGACCACCTGCAAGGTGCGCATCCCGTTCGTCGGCGGGGTGCTCGAACAGCTGATCCTGTCGCACATTCCGCTGCTGTTCGACGCCGAGGAGGCGTTCACCGCGGACTGGATCACCAAGCACCACTAGACACCGCCGGCCGCCACCCGATGCCCAAGCCGCTTGGCGCGATCACGCGCGGCACCACCGGCCACAACCGGTTGCGCCGCTGCGACCGGTGGCTGGTGCATTCCCCGGCGGTGCGCGCGGCGCTGACCGCGGCCGCCGATCCGCTGGTGGTCGACCTGGGCTACGGCGCGCTGCCGGTGACGACGCTGGAGCTGGCCGGCCGGCTGCGCGCGGTACGTGCCGACATCCGGGTGACCGGACTGGAGATCGACCCCGACCGGGTGCGCGCCGCGCAACCGTTTCACACCGACACGGTGACCTTCGCCCGCGGCGGCTTCGAACTGGCCGGGTTGCGCCCGGTGCTCGTGCGGGCGTTCAACGTGTTGCGCCAGTATCCGGTCGAGCAGGTGCCCGCGGCGTGGGCGACGATGCAGGCCGCCCTGGCACCGGGCGGGCTGCTCGTCGACGGCACCTGCGACGAGCTGGGCCGGCGCTGCGCGTGGGTGCTGCTGGACGCCACCGGCCCGCTGACCCTGACGCTGGCATGCGACCCCGCCCGCATCGAACGGCCCTCCGACCTGGCCGAGCGGCTGCCGAAGGTGCTCATCCACCACAACGTGCCCGGTCAGCGGATCCACACACTGCTGCGGGAGGCCGACCGCGCCTGGGCCGCCAGCGCGGCCCAGCAGGTGTTCGGCCCGCGCGCACGCTGGCGGGCGATGCTGACCGAACTGGGCCGCCAGGGGGTGCCGGTGGCGCCGCAGCGCCGCCACCGCCGCGACGGGGTGCTCACCGTGGCCTGGGCGACGGTGGCTCCGGTCAGCTAGCCGCCACCGGGGCGGCCGGCGCGGATTCGGTCTCCTCCTCGACGGCCTCCATGGCCTCGTCGAGGTCGGCGGCCACCTGGATGTCCAGGCCGCGTAGCGGGGCCGCCGGTGTGGCCAGCGCGACCACCAGGTAGGCGACCAGGGACGCACCGAACGCGATGAAGGTGGGCCATCCGTCGAACGAGGCGTCCACCACGCTGTTCTGCACGTAGAAGATGGTGTTGTCGACTCCGTAGATCGTCGGCGTCATCGCGAACAGCACCAGCCGCACCGCCAGGCCCACCACGATGGCGGCCATCGCGGCGGCGTCGGTGCCGCGCCGCCAGACCAGCCCCAGGATGAACGGCACGATCAGGCAGGCCAGCAGCAGGTCGAAGGCCAGGGTGAGCAGGATCCCGGTCTCCTTGACGTAGATGGCGAAGACGATCGCGACGATCGTCATCGGGATCATCATCAGCCGGGTGGCTCGCAGCAGCGGGTCGGACTTGCCCGCGATGTGCACCCGGCGCACGCCGCCCAGGTTGCGCACCGCGACCGCGGCGTTGGCCAGGATCGCGCCGTTGGCGGTGCTCATCGACGCTCCGACGATCCCGCACAGCACCAGGACGGTCAGCGCCACCGGGGCGAACCGGTCCAGCAGCACGAACAACACCGGGCCGTCGACCTGCTCCGGCAGGATGCTGGTCGACGCCAGGGCGACCAGGGCGAACGGCACGCCGATCGCGACGGCGCCGCCGGCGGCGACGAAGCAGGACCGGCGGGCGGTCTCGGGGCTGCGGGCCGCGAAGATGCGCTGCATGAAGTCGATGGCGACGATGTCGCCGATGCCCAGGGCGATCAGGGTGGCCCAGTTGACCGTGGCGCCCTGCGCCGGGTCGCCGAGCTGGCCCAGGTCGAACGGCCCCATCCCCTCGGGGATGGTCAGCCCGTAGGCGACGATCACCCAGATCAGGGTCGCGATCGCGCCCACCAGGATCAGGCTCATCTGCACGATCGCGGTGTAGGCGTCGGCGATCATGCCGCCGGCGCCGGTGTAGGCGACCACGATCACCGCGATCGCGATCACGCCCACCCAGTAGGGGATACCGAGGAAGTAGTTGAACAGGTATCCCCCGGCCACCAGGTTGCCGGCCACCAGGATGCAGAACGCGACGATGAGCATGATCGACGCGCTGATCTCGGCGGGCCGGCCGAACCGCAGCCGGAAGTAGTCCGGCAACGTGGTCAGGCCCATCCGGTTCATCGGCTTGGCGAAGAAGATGCCGGTCAGCACCAGGCACAGCGCCAGCCCCAGCGGCAGGCACGCCCCGGCCCAGAAGCCGAATTGGGCCGCCAGGTCGGTGTTGCCCAGCGTGGCGTTGGTGTCGACGGCCTGGCCCATCAGGGCCGCGCCGACCAGCGGCACCGGCAACATGCGGCCGGCCACCAGGAAATTCGAACTGTCGCCACCGACCCGGCGCGCGGCCAGGAAACCGATGAACACGACAACGGCGATGCTGATCGCCACACCCAGCAGGATCACGGGAGCTCCCTACACGAGATGGAGTCTCCCGGGCTTTTGTCCCGCCGTGGAACGCCGGGCCACGGTGCCCGGACGCCTGCGTCTCTCGGACCAGACCCGGCCCGAAGAACGATCGGGCCGGCGGAACCCTAGACGCGCCTCACAGCAGCAGTGTGAGTCTTCTCTAGAAGAACCCAGCCCCGTTACGCCGACGGATGCTCTGCGTTAACGGTCTATTTCATCTGCGCCGGCGGCGCCAGCGGTGGACAGGGCAACCGAACCCGGCAAACAATGTCGGTTAGGAGCCGCAGTGGGTTCCCCGGACGAGGTGCGTCGTACCCGGTCAGCGACAAGACGGCGCGTGAGGAGCACTTGTGTCCGAGTATCCAGGGTCGGATCGGCCAGACCCCACGCTGCCCAACGCCGAGGGCGCCTGGGCCCAGCAGGCCGAGGCCAGACTCGGCGACCGCCGGTTGCGCGAGGAGATCGACCGCGGCCTGAGTCACGGCCTGGAAGCGGCGCCCACCATCAACGACCGCACCATCTCGACCTTCGTGCGCGGGGAGAAGCCGCACTTCGCCGGGGAGCGCGGAACGTTCCTGAAGTGCCCGTTCGTCGAGGACGTCAACCAGGTCGACGACGCCGAGGTGGCCATCTTCGGGGTGCCACTGGACGCGGGTGCCACCTACCGTCCGGGCACCCGGTTCGGCCCGCAGGGCATCCGCCGCTCGACCAATCTGTTCGGCACCTACAACTACGAGTCGGGTGTGGACCTGCGCGAGCAGCTCAACATGGTCGACATCGGCGACGTGTTCACCATTCCGGGCAACCTGGAGAAGTCGTTCGACCAGATCAGCCAGGCGATGGCGCACGTGGTGAGCAAGGGTGTCATGCCGATCGTGCTGGGCGGTGACCATTCGATCGGCTTTCCCACCATCCGGGGCATGGCGCCCTACATGGACGGCAACATCGGGATCATCCACTTCGACCGCCACGTCGACACCCAGGAGACCGACCTCGACGAGCGGATGCACACCACCCCCTGGTTCCACGCCACCAACATCAAGAACGCGCCCGCGACCAACCTGGTGCAGATCGGCATCGGCGGCTGGCAGAGCCCGCGGGAGGGCGTCAAGGTCGGCCGGGAGCGCAAGTCCACGGTGATCACCGTCGGCGACGTCGAACGCGTCGGAATCGAGAAGGTCGCCGAGATCGCCCTGGAGACCGCCTGGAAGGACGCCAAGGCGGTGTACCTGTCGTTCGACATCGACGTCATCGACGCCGGCTTCGTACCGGGTACCGGCTGGCCGGAGCCGGGCGGGCTGCTCCCCCGCGAGGCACTGAACCTGGTCAAGATGATTTCCGAGCCCGGCCTGGCCGGCATCGAGGTCGTCGAGTGCTCGCCGCCGTACGACTGGGCCGAACAGACCGCGCTGATGAGCTCGCGGGTGATCCTGGACAGCCTGGCCGCGCAGGTCCGCGTCGGGAAGCTGGGCAAGAAGTCCGCCTCGCTGCCCCGGCCCGCCTGGGGGCCGTGACGGCCACGACCGATCCGAGGGTCGGGCCGGATGCCCGGGCACCGGCCGCTCACTAGGCTGGTGGCATGCGGATAGCCCTGGCCCAGATCGCCAGCGGCGCCGAGCCGTCCGACAACCTGCGGCTGGTGGACGACTACACCCGCCGCGCCGCGGACGCCGGCGCCGCCCTGGTGGTGTTCCCCGAGGCCACCATGCGCCGGTTCGGCCTGCCGCTGGCGCCGATCGCAGAGCCCGTCGACGGCCCCTGGGCCGGCGCGGTCCGTGAGATCGCCGCGGCCCACCGGATCGTCGTGGTGGCGGGCATGTTCTGTCCGTCCGGCGACGGGCGCGTGACCAACACCCTGATCGCGGTGGGCCCGGATACCGACGCCCGCTACGACAAGATCTATCTCTACGACGCCTACAACTTCACCGAATCCCGACACGTCGCGCCCGGCCGCGACCCGGTCACCGTCACCGTCGACGGTGTCGAGGTCGGGTTGACGACGTGCTACGACATCCGCTTCCCGGAGCTCTACGTCGAGCTGGCGCGCCGCGGCGCACGGCTGACGGTCGTCAGCGCGTCGTGGGGTTCCGGCCCGGGCAAGCTCGACCAGTGGACGCTGCTGGCCCGGGCGCGGGCGCTGGACTCCGCGGGCTACCTGCTGGCCGCCGATCAGGCCTACCCGGGTGCGGAGATCGCCAAGTCCGGGCCCACCGGTGTGGGCGGCAGCCTGGTGGCCTCGCCCTACGGGGAGGTGCTGGCCGCCGCGGGCGCCGATCCGGAGCTGCTGATCTGCGATATCGACGTCGAGGCCGTGGAGGCGGCCCGCGAGACGCTGGGCGTGCTGCGCAACCGTCCCGGGCACGCCTCAGGGCCGGCTCAGGTCGATAAGGCAGAATCGCGCGGGTGACGAATCCGCCACAGGGCCCCGAAGGACAAGGCGATCCGTCGGCGTGGGCCCGGCCTGCCCAGCCGACCGAGCCGCCCACGCAGTACATTCCTCAACCCGGCCAGCCTCAACCCGGCCAGCCTCAACCCGGCCAGCCCCAGCCCGGCCAGCCCCAGCCCGACCAGCCCATGGCACCGCCCACGGGCTGGGGCGGCCGGGCTGGGGCTGGCCGGGTTGAGGCTGGCCCTGGATCGTATACACAGCTCCGAGCCCACGATACCGAGGCTGATCACGCATCGCCGTCTCGCCTGCAAAGAAATAA
>NZ_NVQF01000129.1 GCF_002592005.1 Mycolicibacterium palauense
GGAGGGGGTGCGCGGGGGGCGGCTTGGGGGCCGGGGTGGGTGCCGACGTGGTGGGGGAGGGGCTCGGCGTCGCGTCCGCCGGTGGGCACACCGGAAGCAGCGAGCTGTGCGCCAGCTCCTTGAGCTGGTTGATGGCCTCGTCCAGGGACCCGCCGGGCAGGCCGGCGATGACCTGCGTGCGTTCGGATTCGCGCAGGTCCTGGACCCGCAGGAGCTGACAGTTCAGCGTGTTCTCGGCCTCGCCGTAGCTGATCTGGGACAGCTCGTTGCGGTCGTTGATGCAGCCCACCAGAAAGGGTTCCTGCATGGCCACCCCCAGGATGGAGCCCTGGATCCCGCGCATGATCACGACCTTGCCGTCGTGTTCGGCGACGTAGTAGTTGTTGCGCACGATCTCACGGCCGACGGCCAGCCCGGCCAGCACCAGCAGCACCACCAGGACCGCCGCGATGATCGCCCTGCGCTTGGACCGGGGCACCTTGGCCGGCGGCTCGGGTTCGGCGACAACCTGTTTGGCCTCGGTGCGCTGCCGGTTGATGGCCGAGGCGCGGCCCGCCGCCGTGTTGGGCGGGGCCGTGTCGCTGTCCTGGCCGGACACCGCGCCGGCCAGGATCGGCTGGGTCTGCCCGTACTCGTAGTCCACCACGTCGGCGACCACCACGGTGACGTTGTCGGGACCGCCGCCGCGCAGGGCCAGTTCGATGAGGCGGTCGGCGCTCTCGGTGACGTCCTCGATCTGCAGCGCCTCCAGGATGGTGTCCTGGCTGACCGGGTCGGACAATCCGTCGGAGCACAGCAGGTAGCGGTCGCCGGCGCGGGCCTCGCGCACCGTCAGGGTCGGTTCGACCTCGTGTCCGGTCAGCGCGCGCATGATCAGGGAGCGCTGCGGGTGGCTGTGCGCCTCCTCGGCGGTGATGCGGCCCTCGTCGACCAGCGTCTGGACGAAGGTGTCGTCCTTGGTGATCTGGGTCAGTTCACCGTCGCGCAGCAGGTAGCCGCGCGAGTCGCCGATGTGCACCAGCCCCAACCGGTTGCCGGCGAACAGGATGGCGGTCAGCGTGGTGCCCATGCCCTCGAGTTCGGGCTCGGCCTCGACATGGGCGGCGATCGCGGCGTTGCCCTCGTGCACGGCGTCGTCGAGCTTGCCGAGCAGATCCCCGCCGGGCTCGTCGTCGTCGAGGTGGGCCAGCGCGGCGATCACCAGCTGCGAGGCGATCTCCCCGGCGGCGTGCCCGCCCATCCCGTCGGCCAGCGCCAGCAGCCGCGCCCCGGCGTACACGGAGTCCTCGTTGTTGGCGCGGACCAGACCCCGGTCGCTGCGGGCGGCGTATCGCAGAACAAGGCTCACGGGCGCAACTCAACTGCCGTCTTGCCGATATGTACCGGTGTCCCGATGGGAACTCGTACCGCTGTCGTCACCTTCGCCCTGTCGAGGTAAGTGCCGTTGGTCGATCCTAAGTCTTCGACGTACCACTCCGAACCCCGTTGGGACAGCCGCGCATGGCGGGTGGAGGCGTAGTCGTCGGTGAGGACCAGGGTCGAATCGTCGGCCCTGCCGATGAGCACCGGCTGGGTGCCCAGGGTGATCCGGGTCCCGGCCAGCGAGCCCTCGGTGACCACCAGGTAGCGCGGGGTGGTGCGCGCCTTGCGGGTCGGCAGGAGCGTGCCCCGCAGGGCCAGGCCGCGTCGCACCATCACCGCCCCGGTCGGGGCGTAGATGTCGTTGCGCAGAATACGCAGCACCGACCAGATGAAGACCCACAGCAACAGGAGGAACCCGGCGCGCGTCAGCTGCAGAACCAGTCCCTGCATCTGGCGTCCTTCCCGTCCTCGTGGCCTCCGCGTCCGGCGTCCCCGCGGGCCGTCGGCATGGTCACGATACTTGCCTGACCACCGCCACGGCGGACAAGCACCACCGTGTGCCCGGTACCGACCACACAGATCGGCGGGCCGGGCCGGCGGACGGCTTAATGAACGCGGACGACGATTTCGGAGTGTCCGAGCCGGATGACGTCGCCGTCGGCCAGCTGCCACTCCTGCACCGGCGCGTTGTTCACCGTGGTGCCGTTGGTGGAGTTGAGGTCGCTGAGCAGCGCCACCTGACCGTCCCAGCGGATCTCCAGATGCCGGCGCGACACACCCGTGTCGGGCAGCCGGAACTGGGCGTCCTGCCCGCGGCCGATGACGTTGGCGCCCTCACGCAGCTGGTAGGTGCGGCCGCTGCCGTCGTCGAGCTGCAGGGTGACCGTCGGCACCCCGGCCGGACGGTAGTCGCCGCCCTGGCCGTAGCCGGCGTAGCCAGCCTGGGCGGGCTGGCCGTACTCCTGGCCGTAGTCCTGCCCGTAGTTGTAGTCGCCGCGCGGCGGTTCGCCGTAGCCCTGGTCGGGGTAGCCGCGGCCGTAATCGGGCTGGGCGCCCGGCTGGGGGTAGTCGGGGCGGCCGTAGGCCTGCCCGCCCGGGTAGCCCTGCTCGTAGCCGCCCTGGTCGGGGTAGCCGGGCCGGGCCGGCGGGCGGCCGTAGTCCTGGCCGTAGTTGTAGTCGCCGCGCGGCGGTTCGCCGTAGCCGGGCGGGGGACCCTGCGGAGCGCCCTGAGGAGCGTAGCCGCGCTGATCGGGGTAGCCGGGGGGCTGGCGATAGCCGCCCTGGTCATAGCCGCCCTGCTCGTACCCGCCGGAGGGGGGATAGCCGCCCGAGGGCGGACCCTGCGGGGGGTAGCCGCCCGACGGCGGGCCGTATCCGGCGGGGGGCCGCTGCTCGTACTGCGGCGGGTAGCCGCCCTGGTCGGGGTAGTTCGGCCGGGGCGGGTAGTTCGGATCGCCCTGCGGGGGGTAGCCGCCCTGGTCGGGCGCCTGCGCGGCGCGCGGGTCATCCTGGGGGTGCCCGTAGCGCTCGTCGTAGTACTCATCGCCGGGAGCGGGGCCGGGCCGTCCCTGCCCCTGGCCACCGCGGTAGCTGGGATTGTCGGTCATCGGTACTCCTGGTTCTGCGGTCAATGCCTGGTCTGGTTGTGGCGGGGCGGGTTCGGTGCCGGCCGGTGCCGGATCGGCGTCGGGGGTGGCGTCGGGATTGACGACACCGCGAGCGCGCACCTGCCCCGTGTGCAGGTGCGCGGACTGCGCGAAGCGGACAACCACCTCACCATACGTTTGCCACCCTTGTTCGCCGATGTAGCCCCCGAGATGTTTGGCAAAAGTATCCGACGTGAGATCGGGATCGGCGATCACCTTCTCGTAGTCGGGCACACTGAGGGTAATGACGTATTCGTTGGGAGCCAAAAGTCGGCCGCCCTGCAGCGAGCGGACGCTGTCGGCGCATTCCCGGCGCAGCATCCCCTCGACCTCCTGCGGGACGATCGAGCCCCCGAAGACCCGGGCGAACGCGTCGCCGACGGTGGACTCCAGCTTGCGGTCGAACCGCTGAACAAGCCCCATCACACCGCCCGTCTTCTGTCTCGTGCCGGCCCACGGCCGGTCGCCCACCTCGACGACCACCCGGCGACGGTCCGCCTACGTGCACGGACATGCGTGTCGGGCCACCTAGAGGTAGTCCATGCATGGTATCGGTCGGTGCCGGGCACTCGTCACCATAAGAACTCTGAGAATCAGATAGTGGCAGGTCAGCCCGTTGCCGGGCCGGCCGTGGAGGTGCTTGACCGCCGGACGGCGATTTGGGATCGGACGTGGGTGCCGTGATACGCTCTGCCGGTTGTTTGGGCGAGTGGCGGAATGGCAGACGCGCTGGCTTCAGGTGCCAGTGTCCTTCGGGACGTGGGGGTTCAAGTCCCCCTTCGCCCACCAAGAGGAGTTCTACGAACTCCAGGCATGAAGGTCACGAATCAGAAATGGTTCGTGACCTTTGTGTTTTGTGGGGCACTACGGGCGGGAGTCATCTTGTCGGCGGTCCGGGGACTTCGGGCGCTAACTCCCGTTCTTGGCAGCCGGGTGGGCCTCTGCCGCGGGATAGCAGGGTGCTGAATGGCTCGACGTCCCCGCCCGACGATGCCGGGCTAGATACGTGAATCAGGTCCGACCTACGTCGGCTTGCCCTCCTATTCCGTAACCAATCTACGTATCGCGGTTGAGCGCACCGATTTCCCGGCCTGCGGACCTTCGACACGACAGGATGGGAACCGAACTGGCCGTTGCGGTATGCGCGAAGATGCTGGAACGGTAATTCGGACTAGATGGTGGGGGAATCTGCACTTGAGCAAGCTGGGCAATTTTGTGTGGGGGATCGCCGATCAGCTGCGCGGGGTGTACAAGCCGCACCAGTACGGCGGGGTGATTCTGCCGTTCACGATCCTGCGGCGCCTGGACTGCATCCTTGAGTCCACCCGCGACGAGGTGCGCACCCTTGCTGACAAGTACGGCGGCGGCGCGCTTGACGTGCAGGTCAAACGCAAGACTGGCTTGAGTTTGTACAACACCAGCGCCTTCGACTTCGCGACGCTGCTCAACGATCCCGAGGGTCTGCGGGCCAACCTGGTCGACTACATCACAGGATTCTCGGCCAACATCGACGTGTTCGAGCGCTACAAGTTCGAGAACGAACTGACCACCCTGGACGAGAAGAACCGGCTCTACCTGATCACTTCCAAGTTCGCGGAGGTCGACCTGCACCCCGACACGGTGCCCAACGCCGAGATGGACGACCTTTTCGAGTTCCTGATCTACAAGTTCGCCGAAGCATCGAATGAGGAGGCCGGCGAGCACTACACCCCACGCGACGCGATCCGGCTGATGGTCGACTTGCTGTTCGCTGTGGCAAACGAAGCGCTGCTTGAACCCGGAACGGTCCACTCCATTTACGACCCCACCGCCGGGACCGGCGGGATGCTCTCGGTGGCCGAGGAACGGCTGCTGGAGCGAAACCCGGACGCGCGGCTGCGGCTCTATGGCCAGGAGATCAATGACCAGTCCTACGCCGTCTGCAAGTCCGACATGCTCGCCAAAGGCCAGGATGCCGGCAACATCCGTCTAGGCGACACCCTCTCCGATGACCAGTTCTGGGACCGAACCTTTGACTTCTGCATGTCCAATCCGCCCTACGGGTTCGACTGGAAGGCGGTGCTGTGCTGCCAAAGTGCACAACGCCTCGCTCGAAAGGCTTAGCCATGGACGCTTACGACGACACTTCCTATCGTCCTGGAGGTCGGCATGCGAATTAGCCGCATCGAGATCGCGAATCACAGCCGAATTCGCGATCTCGCGCTTGAAGTGCGCGGTCACGCCGTCATTGTGGGTGCTAACGATGTTGGTAAGAGCTCAGTGCTGCGGCTCCTAAACCTGTTACTTGGCTCGACTACCGGCACGCTATATCAACAACTCGGGATCTCAGACCTGCGTGATCCAACGGCGGACCTTGCGGTGGAGGTCACGCTAATCGACTTCGACGACGCAGACCGCACCCTGTTCACAAGCGAAATTGATGTGAATGCGGCCGACAAGAGCGAGACGCTGCGCATACGGATGACAGTGAGTCCAGATCCCGACGATGCGCAAGGAGTAAATGTCCGTCGCTGGTTTCCAGATGCAGGGCATCAGCGCGCGCCGAGCCGCGATCAACTCCTTCGCATCGGATGGCGGTACTTGCCAGCGAACCGCAGCGCATCTTCGGCTGCCCTCGACGGTCCGAATAGCGCGTTGCAGACGCTGCTTCGCGCGATTGAACTTGGGACCGAACGCAGTGAGTTGGCCGACTTGCTCGCAGGATTCAATACCAAGCTAGAAGCCAGCACGGCAATCGGTGAACTTCGCGCCAATGCAGCATCACACCTCTCGAAGGCAATGCCGCGGACTGTCGGCAAGGACGACCTATCAGTGCGGACTGCCTCGGACCCCGACGAAGACGTACTGGGTGGTGTGTCGATGTTCTTCAAAGTTGACGACCAACACGTGCCGATGACTGCGCAGTCTGACGGTCTGCGCCAGCTCGTGTTGATGACGCTATTCGACTTAGCGGAGGGCACGGCGAACGTCGTATCCATCGATGAGCCCGAGCTCCATCTCCATCCATCCAGCCAACGCACCGTTGCGGAACTTTTTAGTACCGCCGGCAATCAGAAGCTGTTGGTAACGCACTCTCCGTTTATCGTGCAGCGCTTCGAGCCAGCTGACGTAATCGCAGTCAACCGCGACGGCGTCTGTCACCAAATTCCCAACGAAAAGCTTAGCGCGGTCGAGAAGGAACGCATCAACTGGTGGTCCCCACGCCTTATCGAAGTACTTACCGCCCGATACGTCGTTGTCGTTGAGGGACTCACTGATCGGGTCATTGTCGAACGAGCCGCCGAGCTGGCCGGGGTCGCGCTGGATCGTATTGGGGCGGTTGTCTTCGACATCGACGGCGCCCATAAGTTCCCCCACGTCTACCGCTTAATCGGCTCCGCTGGGTTCAACGTGCAGCTACTCGGCTTGGTCGACGAAAAGGAAAAGGCAGTGTGGCATGGCGCCATAGGCGGAAAGCCCGCCCGCGTCTTCGGCACCACGTTATTCGTCTCTGCCCCGGACCTCGAGGCCGAAGTCTGCGCCGCCTTCGGGGGTCCCGCCGCGGCCCAAGGGTTGATCGATGGCGGCTACTGCAAGAAGGACGACATTCTGAAATCGGCTGGCGTAGCGGAGCTCGACGCCGTCACCGCCGAGTCAGCGGCAGCATACTGCCGCGCTGGAAAGGTAAGCGCCGCAACTGCTTTAGCTTCACAACTGGACGTCGCAACCGCGGCTAACATATCCAGTGTCGACGCACTTCTGCAGCGCCTTGTCAGCCTGGATGGCGCCTCGTGACCAGTCCGCACGATACTCAACAGGTCGCTGCATCCAGCTCCGAGCCCAACCTGCTTGTGATCGCGCCGCCCGGATGCGGAAAAACCGAGCTACTCGCGATGCGTGCTGTCGAGCTAATCCCTAGGCTGCGTACTCACCAGAAGATCCTCGCCCTAACCTTTACCAACCGTGCGAAGGCCAATCTCAGCGAGCGGCTGCGACAACTCCTGGGACCTCAACGTTTCCGCCGTTACGTGACCGTGCACAACTTCCACGGACACGCGGCTGACCTCATCAAGTCTCATGGCCGCACCCTCGGACTTGACCCTGCGGCTCTGACATTTCCGACTACACAGACCCTCGGCAAGGCGCTGAAAGAGCTGTCTGCCGATGCCGATGCAAACCGTGCCGCAGAAGAGCTGCTGGGGAAGGTCAAACGCGAAGTCCGCAACGACGACGAGGTGGCCGCAGCGCTTGACCAGTCCGGCGATGCCCTCGCCGTTCGCGTCGAACGCGAGCGGGTCAGTCGTGGTCAGCTGCACTACGACGACTTACTACGCCACGCGCAGCAATTGCTGCGTATTGACGAGATTGCCAACCTCTACCAGCAGCACTACGGCGCTGTGCTTGTCGATGAGTTTCAGGACCTATCGAACCAGCAGCTCGACGTCGTCCTCCGCACGAGCACGATGTGGCGAACGTTCGCCGGCGACCCGCTCCAAGGGATCTACTCATGGGCTGGCGCCGATCCGACGAATGTCGAAGCTCGGCTGCGAGCCTTATGCGGCCAGCCGGTTGAGCTGACCGTCTCCTACAGGTCATCGCCGGCCGTCTTAGGTGTAGTGAATCGAATGGCCGCGACCATGGGTGCCAAACCGCTCACAGCATATGACCCGGATGCATGGCCCAGCGGCGGTGCCGCCGCGGCGCTGGCTTTCGGCGACCGCGCCGATGAAGCGGACTTCGTGTGCACGACCGCGGCCACTATCGCCGCGGCCGACTCCGCTGCGTCGATCGGCATCATCACACGGTCGGCGGGTCGTCGTACCGTCATTGACCAAACGTTCGCGGCCATGCCAGACGTGCTATGCCGGCGCTGGGACCTCGCGATCGATGACCCACTCATTCGCGATCGAATCCGTAGCGTAGTTTCCGGGCTGCCGAGAGGCGCTACCGTTGATGATGCACGACACGCCGCGCTAAAAGCACTGGACCCCAGCGACATTGACACTTCCGAAGATCTTGGCAATGCGTTCGACCAATTGGCCGAACAAGGCGGCGGCGACGCCTCCGTTCGGCAAGTGTTGTCGCGTTTTCGGCATGCCGACGATAGCGACATCGCTGTTGGGCCTGGCGTGCACTTGCTCAATGCGCACACGGGCAAGGGTCAACAGTTCGACTGGGCGTTCGTGTGCGGTCTGGAGGCTGGGCAGGTGCCTAGCTACTTCGCGAAGACCCCGGAGGCGGTCGCCGAGGAGAAGCGCGTCCTCTTGGTCATGTTGTCGCGTGCACGGCACGGTCTCGTTGTAACCCGCGTACATACGGCGAACGGTCGGTATGGACCGTTCCAGGTCGATGCGAGCCCCTGGTTCGCCGACCTCCAACCGTCTGCAGTCGTTAACAGCGAGCAACTGACCGGCCAAATAGACGCTCTCTATCAGAGTCGAGATGTGGAGGAAACTTCACGACACTGAGGTCTCTGTGTCGATGATTTGGGCGTGGCCTACACAGGGTGAGTCAGGCTCGGCTATCAAAAGGGAGGGGAGAAGCTTGCGGCGTTCTCCATCAGCGCAAGTAGCCACCGATGGGGTGACTTATACAAAGATGGTTCTTGAAACCCAGTTGAGGTGGCTATTTCGCGAGCAACCTACCGAGGACTATGGCATCGATGCACATACAGAGGTGGTTGACGGTGAGGAAGTTACGGGCCGTCTTCTTGCGCTCCAAATTAAGAGCGGATCGAGTTGGTTCAACGAGCCCGCACCGGGCGGCTGGTGGTTTCGGCCCGATACCCAACACGTTCACTACTGGCTGGATCACTCCTTGCCGGTTATCGCGGTTCTGTACGACCCGGCGATCCGGAAGTGAGGTTCCCCCGAAAGCGTGGAGGCATCGACAATAGGGGTCGAGATGCCAGAGAAACGGAAGAAGTACGACCGGGAGTTCCGTGAGGGTGCGGTCCGGATCGTCGAGGAGACGGGTAAGCCGATCGCTCAGGTCGCTCGTGACCTCGGGGTGCACGAGGGCACGCTGGGTAACTGGGTGACCCGTGCGCGGGAGGCCCGCGAGGGCCGCGGTGAGCTGACCTGCGATGACATGGACGAACTGAAACGCCTGCGCAGCGAGGTCGCCGAGCTGCGGATGGAGCGCGATGTCCTCAAGCGATCCGTGGTCCTGTGGGTGAAGGAGGCGACGAAGTGAGCGTGGCACGCTTCATCGCTGACCAGAGGACCAACTACCGGGTGCCCCATAGGTTCACCTGCGCACTGCTGGGGATCAGCGTGTCCTGGTTCTACAAGTGGCTGGGCCGTGCCGGCGATCCAGATGGGGTGCACACCGACACCGATCGGCGCCGCGCCGCCCTCGACGACGCCGTCAGGGCCGCGTTCGCCACGGCCAAGGGGTTGCACGGGTCACCACGGCTGGTGGCCGATCTGCGCGATCTGGGCTGGACGGTATCGGAGAAGACCGTCGCCGACTCGATGCGCCGCCAAGGTCTGATCGCGCGCAAGATCCGCCGCCGCGGCGGGCTCACCCGGCAGGACAAGTCCGCGCCGAAGTTCCCCGACCTGCTCAAACGGGACTTCACCGCGGCGGCGCCGAACACCAAATGGGTTGGGGACATGACCGAGATTCCCACCGCCTGCGGCAAGTTGTACTTGGCGACGGTGATCGATCTGTACAGCCGCCGACTGCTGGGTGCGGCGACCTCTCGGCATCCGGACGCCGCGCTGGCGTGTGCCGCGTTGGAGATGGCGGTGGCCGCCCGTGGTGGGCGGGAGGCGATCTGGTGTGACGACGAGGCCAAGCGGGTCATCTTCCACACCGACCGCGGCAGCACCTACACCGCCCAGGCGTTCCGGGCGCTGTGCACCACGCTGGGTGTGCGTCAGTCGATGGGCCGGGTGGGGTCGTGCTTCGACAACGCCGCTGCCGAGGCGTTCTTCTCGTCGTTGGAATGGGAAGTGCTGTCCCGCAACACTTTCAGTGATACACTTCAAGCGCGGGCCGTTGTCATCGACTGGTGTTACACGTTCTACAACCATCAACGACGCCATAGCGCCGCTGACGGGCTATCACCCGTCAACTACGAGATCAGGGAAAACCGACAGGAGCCGGAAGCGGCTTAAGAAACCCTCCACGATCTCGGGGGAACCACAGAAGTGCTTCTGGCAGGCGGTGACTCGGGCGACCCTTGAGCAAAGTAGCAGGGGTGGATGGAAACTGCTAATCCCTGGACGGCACCAGTTGAATGCGAGCGCTGCCGAGCAGCTCCGGGAATTAGCAGAGGGAGCTCCCTACGAGCTGCGTCTACGGCAGCTGCAACTTGCGAAGCCGTGGATGACGTTGTTAGAGAACGGTAACCGCCTTGTCGTGGATGTCGAGGAATGGGTCTGGCGTGTTCCCGCTGAATGAGTCCAACCAGTTCTAGAGTCCTGTGGCCCGATGTCGGGCCAGAAGGGACGATGAACACATGGCTGGTCGGAAGCGGAATTCTGCGGAGGACATCGTGCGCAAGCTGCGCCGGGCAGATGAGCTGGCTGCCGAGGGCAAGACCGGTGAGGAGATCGCGGCCGAGCTGGGGGTCTCGCCGGCCACGCTGTACAACTGGCGGCGCACCTACGGCGGCATGGATACCGACGCCGCCAAGGAACTCAAAGAGCTGCGCGAGCAGAACGCCCGCCTCAAGCGGCTGCTGGCTGACGCCGAA
>NZ_NVQF01000013.1 GCF_002592005.1 Mycolicibacterium palauense
AGCGTCAGATGTGTATAAGGGACCGGGCTAGGGGTGGGGCGCTACCACCAGGCCTGCGCGGCGCGGCGGTCGGCCTCGGCGACCTCCTCGGCGCCCGCGGTGACCGCAGCCCCCAGCCGCACCAGAATGTCGTTCAGCGCCAGCGCTGCCCGGTTCCAGTTGTCCTGTTCGACGCGGTAGGCCTCGGCGGCCTCCCTGGTCCAGATCTGTTGCAGCGGGGCGATGCGCGCCTTGAGGTCGTCGAGCGCGGCGTTGAGCCGGGCCGCCGTGGTGGCGATGTCCTGGCGGACGGTGTACTCGATGGCGGCGAAGTCGTAGGACAACACTGGATCCATGAGCTAGCCCCTCAGCTCGGAGCCGGTGGCCGCGATCCGGCCGGCGTGCCGGTCGGCGACCTCCGAGAGGGCGCGCTCGTTGGCGCGCATGGTGTCGGCGATGCGGTTCAGGGCGTGGCACAGCCGGCCGGATTCGGTGTTCCAGGCCTCGACGACCTCGCGGAACCGCACGGCGGCCTGCCCGCTCCACACCGTGGGCGGCACCGACGTCATGCGCCCGATGAACGATCCGAGTTCCGCGCGGATCTCGTCCGAGCGGGTCACGGTGTCGTCGGCGACCGCGCGCATCATCGCCAGATCGGTGGTGAGTGCACCGGAATGTGTCATGCTGATCCCTTCTGCGTTTGATCCTCATCAGATTGGACCCTTCGCGGACCGATTCGGTTCCACTGGTGGTCAACCGATTTCATGTGCGGAACGGACGGCGCGCCGGCAGGCCCACTCCGCCGCCGGCTCCCCCGTGGGCCCGGCGGCACAGCCGATGCCGATGCGCACCCCGCCGTCGACGAACACCGCCCAACGGATCTGGTGACCGGGCCTGATCTCCCGGTAGGTCACCACCCGGCGGCCCGCCACCACATCGTCGGGGCGGAAATCGACGAACACGCCCGCCGGTTCGGCGAGCATGGCCCGGCGCAGGACGGCCGCCGTGGCCGCCGGCGTCTCCGCGGGAACGCGCGACTGGGTGACATGCAGCGTCGCGGTGCCCTCCTGTCGCGGACCGGCCTGTAGCCGCGCCGAGCCGGGACCTTCGGTGACCCGTTGCACGGCCCAGTCCGCGGGTATCTCCAGCGCCACCCGGCCCTCCACGAGGGCCACCATCTCCGGGTCGGCCTCGCCGCGACCCGCCAGGGCGGGCAGCCCGAGCGCCACCGCCAGGACCGCCCCGACGGCCGTGGCCGCCGGCGCGCCCCGCCGGCGCACCCGGGCCGCGGGTCGGGCCGGCGGTGGGTTCTGCACCGGCTCGGCGCCACCCACGGCGGTGACCCGCCGGCAGGCGACGCCGCCGCGCAGGAGCCGCTCGTCGATCAGCGCCGCCAGCGCGTCACACCCGGGTACCCCGGCCGGCGCGTCCACCGATACCCGGGCCCCGGATGCCGCCCCCTCGACGACCTGAGCAACGGCCTGAGCGACGGCCTCAGCGACGGTCTGGGGCGTCCGCATCCGCCTGGACACCGCGGTGCGGGTGGCTCCGGCCACGACCAACACCAGATGCGGCGCGATCTCCACCCACGTCTGCCCGGGCCGCGCCGCCGCGGCCCGGGCAGAGGCGGTGACGTCGCGCCCCGGCCCCGCGGCCGCGGCGAGCACGGTCTCGACCAGGCGCCGGCTCCACCAGCTCGGGTGAATCAGCACCACCCGGGAGGCACCGTCGAGAACGGGCTGAAGAAGCGCACGCCACGCCTCGGCGACGGCGACGGGCCGGTCGCCGACCAGGGTCAGCGGATCCTCGCCCCCGGCCAGGGCCGCCTGCGCCAGTCCCGGATCCGGGTGGGCCGTACCGGCGGGCACGCGCACCGCACACGGGCCGATCTCGCATTCGAGGCCGCTCACCGGTCCGGCACCCATCCGACCTGGACCAGGGACTCCCGGCCGCGGGTGACCAGCACTCCCCGCCCCGCCGGCAGCGTCGAGTGCCGCGCCCCGCCCGGGCCGGCGGCCTCGTCACCGCAGGTGTTCATTCGCAGCGTCATCGCCCCGGCGTCGTGCACCGCCGTCAGCGTCGGCTCGTAGCGGGTCCGGGCCCCGGGGCGGCGCGCCAGGATCAGGTGCATCCCGATGTCACGGGCATGCGGCAGCAGCGGCCGCAACGGTTCCAGGGGGCCGTCGCGTTCGCCGGCGAGCAGGTCGTAATCGTCGACCACCAGGAAAAGCTCGGGAGCCGGCTGCGGACCCGCGGGGCCGGCGATCCCGGCCCGCAGGGTCTGCGCGAGCGGGCCCACCACTTCGGCGAGCCCGGCGGCGGTGCCGACATACACGTCGCCGCGGCCGGGATCGGCGCAGCCGCCCAATCCCCGGCGCGGGTCGACGACCACCAGCCGGCGTCGGCTCGGGGGAACGGTGCGGGCGATCTCCCGGCACAGCACCCGCAGCGTGGTGGTCTTGCCGCATTCGGCGTCGCCGCTGATCACCAGGTGCGGTGAGACACCGAAGCTCAGGACCACCGGCTTCAGGCCCGCGTCCTCGATGCCGAGCACCGGGCCACGGTCACCGGCCGCGGCGACCAGGCCGTCGTGGGCGACCCGCGCCGGCAGCGTGGCGATCCGCGGCGCGGTGGTGGTCCAGGCCCTCGCGGCGCGGATCGTCTCGACCGGTGTCGGCGCCGCGATCGCCAGCGGCTCCCCGTCGGGGCTCAGGCCCCGTCCCGGGGGCCGGGCCGGGACCAGTCGTGCCCGGTGCCGGTCGATCTCGGAGTCGGTGGGTTCGGCCAGCCGCAGTTCGATGCGCGTGCCGATCTGGTCCTTGAGCGCCGGACGCAGGTCGGCCCACCGTCCCGCGGACAGCAGGAGGTGCACCCCGTAGGACAGTCCCTCGGCGGCGAGCCCGGTGAGGGCGGCCTCCTCGGTCTCGAAGCCCTGCCGCAGCGCCTGCCACCCGTCGACGAGGAGGAAGACGTCACCGAAGGGGTCCTCGTCGGGATCACGCCGCCGCCGGTACTGGTCCATGGCGCTGAGACCGCGCTCGCGGAACAGGGCTTCGCGGCGACGCACCAGTGCCGCCGTCTCGGTGACGATGCGCCGCGTCAGATCCGGGTCGACGCGGCCGGCGACGGCGCCGACGTGGGGCAGCTCGGCCAGGGTGCTCAGGCCTCCCCCGCCGAAGTCGAGGCAGTACAGCTGCACCTGCGCGGGATCGTGCCGAAGCGCCAGGCCCGCGGCCACGCAGCGCAGCGCGCCGGACTTGCCCGACTGCGGTGCCCCGACGACGGCGAGGTGTCCCGCTCCGCCGGCCAGATCGAGTTCCAGGGTGGCGCGCCGGTGTTCGAAGACCCGGTCGACCACCCCGAGTGGCACCGTCAGGGGGCGCGGCGGGGTTCGCTCGAGCAGTGTTGTGAGCGCGGGCGCCTCGTCGAGCGGAGGCAGCCAGACCGGGTGCGCGGCCGGCCCCCGCCCGCAAAGTCCGTCGAGGACGGTGTCGAGAAGCCGCGGGGGGTCCTCGACGGCGGGAGGTTCCGCCGCGCGCCGCACCGGGCCCACCGGATCGGCGGTGAACACACACGGGCCCGTCGGTGGCTCCCGGCGATCCCGCGCCTGGGGACCGGGGGCCGCAACGCTCACCCGGGCGGCCCGGAACGCGACCGGATCGCACGCGGCGACCTTGAGGTAGCCGGCCCCCGGGTCCGGTGGGAGGTGATAGGCGTCGGCGGTACCGATCACCGCACGGGACTCGTTCGCCGACAACGTCTTCAGACAGATCCGGTAGGACAGGTGGGAATCCAGTCCGCGCAGCCGGCCTTCGTCGAGCCGCTGCGTGGCCAGCAGCAGATGGATGCCCAGCGACCGGCCCAGGCGCCCGATCGCGACGAAGACGTCGATGAAATCGGGGTGGGCGCTGAGCAGTTCGGAGAACTCGTCGACGACCACGAACAACGCCGGCAGGGGCGGCAGGCCCCGTTTCGGCCGCAGCCGCCGGTACTCGTCGAGGCTCGCCAGGTTGCCGGCGTCGCGCAGAATCCGTTGACGCCGGTTGATCTCGCCGGTGAGCGCCTCGCGCATCCGGGCGACCAGATACGCCTCGTCGGCCAGGTTCGTCAGGACCGCGGCGGTGTGGTTGGCCCGGTCGAAGCCGAGGAAGGTGGCTCCGCCCTTGAAGTCGACGAGCACCAGGTTGAGGTCCTCGGAGGGGTGGCGCGCGATCATGCCCAGCACGATGGTGCGCAACAGCTCCGACTTTCCGGATCCGGTGGCCCCGACGCACAGTCCGTGCGGCCCCATCCCGCCCGCGGCGGATTCGTTGATGTCCAGCGAGAGCGCCGCGCCGTCGGCGGTGACCCCGATCGGGGCCTGCAGCGCGGCACCGGCGCCACCGCGCAGCAGGGCCGCCCAGGACGGTCCGGCCCGGTCCTCGTCGGCCGCGGGCCGATACCGCGCGAGCCGGCGCGCACAGCCGCGGGCGTCCGGAATCGACATCAGGTCGGCCCGATCGACCGGGGGCATTCCGTCCCCGCCTCCCGGATGGTCGTCGACGGAGACGACGGTGACCCCGTCGGGCAGCCCGCCCGACGGGATCGGCACACCGTCGGCCACCACTACCAGCCAGCACCCAGGGGCCTGCTCGGTGGCTTCGGCCACGCTGCGGTACCGCAGCCGCGCCGCGCCCGCGTCATCGCCGTCGGCGGGATGGCGATGGTGCGGGAGCCATTTCATCCAGTCCCATTCGGGGCATCGCTCGGGCGCCAGGGCGGCGGCTACCCACAGATCGGCCGGACTGTGCCAGACGGCCAGCTGGCACAGCAGCGCGCGGATCCGGGCCCGCGCCCGGTCCGGGTCGCCCCCGACACCGAGCACCGGTATCCCGTTCAGTCCGACGGCGATCGGCGCATCGGTGACCACACGGGCGCCGTCGACTACCCGCCGCAGCGCGGTGGCGGTCACCGGGTCCTCGTCACCCCCGCCGGCCGCGACCTCCAGGCGGGTCCCCGAGGGTCGCGCACCGGTCCCGACGCGGACGTACCCGAAGTCCGCGTCGGCGGGGCGGCGTTCCCACATGCGGGTCGAGCCGGCGATCGCCCACAGCTCCCGCGGGGGCGGGGAGGTGCTCAGCAGCCGCCGGCGCTGGCGGTCCAGGTCCGCGGTCACCTCGGTGCTCAGCCCGGCGAGGTAGTCCAGGTAGGTGTCGCGCTGCCGGTCGAGCTGCGCGGCGGAACCGCCGGATCGCCCGTGCACGAGCATGGCCGCCGCCGAGAGCACCATGACCAGTGGGAGCAGCAGAAACACCGGGCTGGGCCGGCCCGCCGAGGCCGAGCTCAGCAGCATCCCGGTCATGGCCACCCCCGCGATCGCGGTTCCGGCCGGCAGCAGCCGCGCGACCGTCCCGGCCCGACCCGTCTCCGGGACGGGCGGCGGGGCGAGGACCTCCATGCACCCGGCCGGTTCCGGCGGCACGGGAGACCGTGGCCCGCGCGTGAACACCGTGAACGCCCTACACACCGGGGCCACCGGGGCCACCGGGGTTCCGCCCTCGTGCACGCCTGCTCCTCCCACCCGTTGGCCGCCGACCGTAGGCAGCACGCCGGGTGCGCCGCAATTCACCTGTGGAGCGCCGCACACGCCGCGGCGGGCGGCCGCCTACGGTCACCATCCGTGCTCCGGGTCTCGATTCACGCCGACGCCACACACGCCGATCTGGCTCTGCCGGAGGCGGTTCCGCTGGCCGATCTGCTGCCGGCCATCACCGACCTGATGGTCGCGCACGGGTGTCCCCGGCCGACGGGTGCACCGACCCTGTCCGAACCGGGATCTCCGCCGCTGACGGGTGCCAGATCCCTCACCGAGCAGGGCATCCGGGAGGGGGCGGTCCTGCTGCTGGCCGACCCCGATCCGCCACCACACGGCTGCACCGGCGGAGCCGGGGCCACCGGTCGGGGTGGGGACAGCGCCCGGCCCGGTCCACCCCGCTGGGCCGCCGCGCCGCGGGCGGTGGCCGCGCTGGCGGCGGTGCTGTTCGCCGCCGGCGCCGGAGCGGGTGCGGTGCCCGGGCCCCCGGGACTGCCCGGCCTCCTGCTCGGTGCTGCCGGGGCGGGGACCGCCGCCGCGGCCGCAGCGCGGCTGACCGATTGCGGCAGAACACCGTTGACGGTGTTCGCCGCCGTGTGCGGACTCGTCGCCGCGGCCGCGGCGCTGGGAACCGTCTTCGCGCTGCCGCTGCATCGCGCGGCTGTCGTGCTTGCGGCGGTGTCGGTGGCGCTGCTGCCGGGCGCGGGCCGGCTGGCGGTGCTGATCTCCGGTCTGACCCGGTGCATTCCGGCCGATCTGGGTCTCGAGGAGCCGACTGTGGCCCCCGACCCGGGGGCCCCCGACGCGGGGGCCACCGATGCCGGGGCCACGGCCCGCCGCGCCGTGGCGATCACGGTGTCGGCGACCGCGGCCGCCTCGGCGTTGGGCGTGACGACCGCGCTGCTGGCCGCTCCCGCGGCCCCGGCGCCGATGTGTCTGGCCGCCGCGGTGACCGCCGCACTGGCGCTGCGCGTGCCCGACCACGACCAGATGTCCACGCGGGTGTCACTCAGCGGTGCGGCGGTCCTCTGTGCGGCAACGCTTGTCGCGGTGGCGGCGAACGGACTGCCGGGTCCGGGCCCGTGGCTGGTGCCGGCCGGGGCCGCCGTGGCGGCGCTGCTGGGCGTCGCCCGCGGTCCGATCCCGCCGCCCGCCGCCGGCCGCCGGTGGCCGGCCGCCACCGGCTATCTGGCACTGGCGGCGGTGGCTCCCTCGGCGCTGTGGGCCCTGGGCTGCTACGGCGCGGCGCGCGGACTGAGCCTGCCGTGACGGCGCGGCGTGGGCTGGCCGTCGCCGCCGCCGGGCTGCTGGCCTGCTGGCCGGGCTGCGCTCCCCCGGCCCGGGCGCTGACGCCCCCGTCGGTGGACCACACCCTGCTGCCCCCGGCGGCACACCCACGGCCACCGGCGGCGACGACCCAACGGGAGGTCTGCACCGTCCCCCGGCCCCGCGCCCGGGACGCCCCGCCGGTGTCCACCGCCAAGGCGACCGACCGGGCCGCGCTGTGGCGGCTCTCGCGGGGCGACGGGCAACGGGTGGCCGTCATCGATACCGGCGTGGCACGCCACCCGCGGCTGCCCCGTCTCGAAGGCGGCGGCGACTACGTGGCCGACGGGGACGGGACCGTGGACTGCGACGCACACGGCACGATCGTCGCGGGAATCATCGCGGCCGCGGTCGATCCGGACGACGCCTCCGGCTTCGCCGGGCTCGCACCGGGCGCCACGCTGATCAGTCTGCGCCAGACCAGCACCAAGTTCGCGCCCACCGACGACCCGTCGGCCGACGGCGTCGGCGATGTCGACACGCTCGCCGCGGCAGTGCGCACCGCCGCGGACCTGGGTGCATCGGTGATCAACATCTCGTCGGTGGCCTGCGCCGCCGGCCCGCTCAACGACGGATCCCTGGGCGCCGCCCTGGCCTACGCCGTGGACGTCAAGGACGCGGTGGTGGTGTCCGCGGCCGGCAACGTCGGTGGGCCCGGCCGGTGCCCGCGGCCGGTCGCAGCCTCACCGTCGGCCCAGGACAGCTGGGACAGCGCCACCGTCGCGGTGAGCCCGGCCTGGTACGACGACTATGTGCTCACCGTGGCGGCGGTGGACGCCGAGGGCGCACCGGCGGAGTTCACCCTGGCGGGGCCGTGGGTGGACGTGGCCGCACCCGGCGAGGACGTGGTGTCGCTGAGCCCGACGGGGGCCGGGGTCGTGGACGCGTTGCCGGCGTCGGGCCGAGATGCGCCGATCTCGGGCACCAGCTATGCCGCCCCGGTGGTCAGCGCGCTGGCCGCGCTGGTGCGCGCGCGCTTCCCGGAGCTCACGGCCCGCGAGGTGACCCAGCGCATCGAGGCCACCGCACAACGCGCCCCCGGCGGCTGGAACCCCTATGTGGGCAACGGGATCGTCGATCCGCTCGCCGCGCTCGGAACCGAACCCCCGACGGCGCCGCCCGCGCCCGGTGCGCGCCCGGTGCCGGCGCCCGCAGCGGCCACGAACGATACCGCCGGGCCCGGCCGGCGAACCGCGGGACGGACCGCGCTGGCGGGGACGGCGGTGTGCGCGGCCGTGCTGGTCGCAATGCTGGCGGCGACCCGCAGGCGCTCACCGCGGGTAGGCGCCGTCGCGGGCGAGCAGGGCGGCCTCCCTGCTCAGCGAGGGACCCGACGGGAGCAGTGACAGCATCGGCCACGGCCCCGCGGCGGGCCGCCCGGACAGCCCCAGCGCGGCGGCGGCCGCCTCGTCGGCCAGACCCAGGCGCAGACCGCTGTCGTCGATCACCCAGCCGGCTCCTCCGGCCCGGACGTAGACGCTGCGGCCGGCGGGCAGCGACACCGCGTCCACCGCGGGGCCGGGCCCGTCGGCCTGCGCCAGTGCCGTGGCCGGCGGCGAGGTCGGTCGGGTCCGGGACCTCAGGATCTCGGACCGCCCGTCGACCCACCGGACACACAGCGGCCCGGCTCCGGCACCCGCGGGCCGGTCGGGGAAGCCGGACAGCGGCAGCACCCCGACCGAGGGGACGCCGTCCAGCAGGCCCGGGTCGATGGCGGCGATCTCGGACCCTGCCCCGGTGAACGCGAAGCGGAGCGCGTCGGCCGCGGTGCGCGCGATCCGCTGCACGCCCCCGGCGAGTACCACGTAGTACTCCACGCCGGCGTTCCCGGCACCGGCCGCGCGGGCCACCCGGACCACCTCACCGACCGCGTGGCCCCGCAGCGCCCCGGGCCCGGGGTTGCCCGCTCCCGGTATCGGCGGGACGGCCAGGGGTGGCCCCTCCGGCAGCAGGGCCAGCAGCGCCGGGGACACCCGCCGCGGGGCCGGACCGTCCACCCCGAGCGCCCGACGGATCGCCGGATCCGTGGTGTCGACGGCGGCGCGCCGACCCTCGTGGATCAGATAGCGAGTGCCGGAGGCGCTTTCGACCAGGACCGGATCCGGCTCGGGCGCGGTGGCCGGGCCCGGGCCGGCGAACACCGTGGTGCGGTCGCCGTCGCAGACCGTCCAGCTGCTGGACTGCGGGGCCAGCGGCTCCCCGATTGCCGCGGGCAGGCCGGGGATGCCCAGGGCCGGTCCGCGGCCCACCGCGTGCAGCGCGGCCTCGTCGAGGACCTTCGGGGTGTCTGCGCGGCCGATGATCAGCCGCGCCGAGGTCAGATTCGCGACGGGATGCACGGTGTCGTCGATACGCACGTACAGCGCGCCGGTGCCGCGCACCATCACGATCGCGGCGTCGCCGATGTCCGCCGCGGGGCGCATCCAGGCCAGTGCCACCGCGGCGGCGAGTGCCACCGCGGCCACACCGGCACCGCAGGCCACCGCCACCAGCGGCGCCCGAACCGGCCGCGCACAGGACGGATCGCCGAACAGCGCGGCGCGTTCCAGCCGGCGCATCAGGTAGCGGCGACCGCTGATCTGCAGCCGGTTCGGGACGCCGCGAACACCGGGGGGCACGCACCGCACGCTACGGTCGCGGGCCGCACCGGGTGTGCGGCGCTCCACAGGTGCTCAGCGCCAGCGTGACCACACGTAGGGCACCAGGGACCGCAGGAAGTCCAGATCCGGGCCGGGGGTGGCGTCGGCGAAGGCCTGCTCGAAATAGTCCTCGGCGACCAGCAGGATGCCCTCGGCGTACTGGCGGGTGAACTCGATGCTGCCGTAGTCGTCCATCAGCGCCCGGATGGTGGTGACCAGTTCCTCGGATCGTTCGCCCCGGCTGCGCGCGAGGTAGTCGCGCACCACATCCCGATCGGCACCGGAGGTCGCGGATACCAGGTGCACCAGCGGCAAGGTTCGTTTGCCCTCGTAGAGATCGCCCAGAATCTCCTTGCCGTAGGTGGTTTCGTCGCCGATCAGGTTGAGCAGGTCGTCACGGATCTGGAAGGCCGCACCGAAGTGGAAGCCGAAGCGCACCAGCGGACCGAGGTCGACGGTGCCCCCCGAACCGACGATCGCGCCGACCCGCAGCGGGTGGATCGTGGTGTACCAGCAGGTCTTGTGCATGATCAGCTCGAGGTAGTCCTCGGGACGCAGGTCGACGACCTTGTCGCGCTGCCAGCCGATCTCGGTGGCCTGGCCTTCCAGTGTGCGCATCGCCATGGTGTCGAACTCGGCCCACACCAGGTCGGCCAGCTGCCGGTCGAGTCGCCGGGTCGCCTTCCGTAGCACCTGCCCGGCGATCATGGCCAGGCCGTCGCCGGCGTTCAGCGCCGTGCCCAAACCGTAGGTGGCCGCCAGCGTCGGACGTCCGCGGCGCATCTCGCTGCCGTCGACGATGTCGTCGTGGACGAGAAAAGCGTTGTGCAGCAATTCGATCGCCACGGAGATTCCCAAAAGGGCATCGGCTTCGGCGCCGAACACCCGCCCCGCCGACAGACACAGCGCGGGCCGCAGGGCCTTGCCCGGCCGGCCCGGGTACTCCCGTATCGGGCCGTAGAGCCAGCGGTGCGGCTCCCCGTCGGGCAATGCGTCGAGCATGGAATTGCGCACCAGACGGGCGATTTCGTGGAGCCTGCCCTCGACGTGCTCGATCTGGCCCGCGCGGTCCGAGGTGTCGGAATCGGCTGTCACGCCGGCTCCGCGACGGTGACCACCAGGGGCAGCCAGAGGTCGGGATGGCCCGCCACCAGCAGGGTGCCGTGGTAGCTCCCGGGTGCGGTGTTCTCGGCGATGTCGACCCGGATCGTCACACCACGGCTGCACCGCGCCGGCATGGGCACCGCCGCCGGGTCGAAACTGACCCGTGCCGCGTCGATCACGTTTCCGTCGTGGGCCAACAGGTCACCGCTGCGCAACTCGACGGTGCCGTGGTCGGTGGCACCCGGGTTGTGCAGCCACACCTCGGCACCGGCCGCCCCGGGTACCCCACCGCTCAGATCGACCCGGCCGTGTGCCGCCGCCCCGGACAGGTCGACCGAGGGCGCTCCGCCGGCGTTGGCGGTGACCGTCCCGCGCAGCGAGCCGGCCAACTGTTCGACAATGCCCTTCCACGACGCGACGAGTCGATCCACCTCGGGACGGGTGTCCGCGCGGGATTCGGGGCCCGCCCCGGCGCGGGACTCGGGGCCCGCCCCGGCGTGGGATTCGGGGCCCGCCCCGGCGTGGGATTCGGGGGCCCCGGCGGTCTGCGGCTGCTCGGGCGACGGCGAACGGCGGTCGGACAGGTTGACGAAGCGGTCGACGAGTTCGGCGGCGGCGCGAAAACCACGTGCCTGTATCTCACCCAGCGCGCGCACGTTGGCCGCCGGGTCGAAGACCAGCGCCCAGGGCACCTCGGACATGGAGCCGTCTTTTGCGGCGCCGCCGCCGTACGCCTTCTCGGTCACCGATCCCCTGCCCTGTTCCCCGCTCGATTTCCGCTGTACAACGGTATGCTAGGTCGGCGCGCAGCGGGAGGCGGGGGCATGTCGATTCTGCACAGCCAGTTGGCGATTTTCGGTGCGATAGATGACATCGTCGTCGAGGCCAGGAAAGGGCGCCACCCGGACACCGACCGGAAAGTCCTGACGACGGCCGCGAAGTTGATGCCGAACAGCACCGGCCTGGGGCAGGCCGGCTGGTACCGCGAACTGGAGAACTTCCTCAATCGGGACGGCATTCGCCGCGGCGGCGCGGTCCGATTCCCCGGGCTCGAGGCCGCCGTGACCGAACTCAACAACGTGCCACCGCCGAATTCCGCTTCCTCGAGGCCAAACCCGCCCGAACCCAACGGAACCGGAGGATTCGAGTCGCACCGGTTCTACGACTCGGCACGCGACCCGGCATTGGGACGCGCGGGCTACGCCGCAGCGGTGCTGCTCAGGCTCGGCAGCCTGTCCGGCCCCGGCGCCGAGCAGCAGGGCCTGGCCGAGCAACTGCGCGAGGTCGTTGCGACGTCGGTGCGCTCGTTCAGCGGCGGCGACGCGCTCGCGTCCACCCAGGTTCTGCTGGACTCCCTCGAGGACATCGACAGCCGATCGGATTGGACGGTTCGCGCCGGCGCCGCGGTCAATTCCGCCTTCGCCGAGAACTCCCGGCCGTGTTTTGGCACACTGCAGGAAATCGACGGCCAATACTGCAGCACAGTGGTGACCAACAGCACGCATCCCGCACTCAGCGTCGACGACGTGGAACGCATTGTCGACCCGATGAACTGGGGCGTGTGCAGCAAGTTCTTCTGCACGATGAGCAAGGGAATACCGAATCGCAACGCCAAGAGATGGAGCCGGGTACGCGAGGAGGTGGGTGCCGAATGCGGCGAATACCGCCTGATCACCGATCTGGTGTTCTACAAGGTCCGGCAAAGCGACGGCAGCATTTTCATGAACTACGACGTCGACCCCGATCGCGAGGATCCCGGCTATGTCGAGGTCGACAACGGCTACATCTGGATAACGCCGGAGAACGCCCAGAAATCACCGCAGGAGAAGGGCGTGCGGATCCGGACCAGCAAGCAGGAGCACGTCAACGGGCTGAGCCCGTGCGCCACCGCCGCCCTGGCATGCCTGATGGGCTGGGCCGACGCCGGCAAGGACATGCTCGCCGGCACGGCGCAGCGGGTGATCGAGGCCGATCAGGCCGGAAAAGGTTTCGCCACGCTGAAGAAGTTCTATCCGTCCGACGAGGACGACCCCAACGAACAGGAAATGTGATGGCCGACCAGCCGCAGTTCCCGCCCAATTTCAGGGACTCCGTCGAAGACACCCGCGACCTGGTGAACAGGCTCATCGACCGGGCCGCCGCGGTCGCGGGCGCGACCGGCGCGAAGTGGATCGACGGGTTCGTCCGGATGGACGCCCAGGAGGTCGCCGAGGATGCCGGCGCCAAGTTCACCGAGCAGGTCCTCGACGCCTGGGACACCGCCGAGAAGAACGTCAAGCCGGCCGAGAAGTGAGACGACGAGATGAGCGATGAGCTGAAACCGCCCGACCCGCCCGAAGCGATCGCCGCGCGCTACGCCGGCGCGGCCAAGGATGCCGTGAACGCCATCGCCCAGGTCGGCATCGACGCCTTCGACAAGGTCAACGGGCCGCAGGGCAACCCACCGCAGAAGTACGAGCCCAAGGACGCGATCGGCTCGCTGGCCGGACTGGCCGCCGCGGCACTCGACGGTGGCATCTCGCTGGCCAGGGTCGCTCTGCAGGTGCAGTGGGACCGCAGGGTTCTCCTCGTGGCCGACAACGTGGCCTCGATCGTGCAGAACGGTCTATCCGACGTCGTCGACGTCGCCGCGGACACCGCCAAGCAGGCCAAGCCCAAACCCGTCGAGACACAGCAGCAGGAATGGGTGGACACCGCGATCAAGCTCACTGGGATCGCCGCACTGCGGGGCGCGGAGATCCTGGAGACCGTCATCGCCGGGCCGGGCGCCTACGCCAACCCCGTCATCAGCCGGACCGTCCCGATCGCGGCCGCCGACCGCAGACCCAAACCGTCGACTCTGACCGTCACGAAACTGACCCGCCCGGACGACGGGGTGGACGTCGCCGCCCTGGCCATGTTCGACCCCAAGGACGGCAGCCTCCCGGCGGATGCCGACACGTTCACCCTCGTCGTCAACACCGCCGGGCTGCCCAGCGGGGTGTTCCACGGTGAGGTGGTGGCCACCGACGAGGACGGTCAGAGCACCATCGCGTTCTCCATCGCGATCCCCGAGACCTCGGACCCGCCGGAGCCGTGAGCGACGCAGAACAACGGCCGCGCGTCGACGAGCTTCTCGACCGGGCGTGCGAGGCGATCAACGCCGGTGACCGCGCGACCGCCAACGTCCTGGCCGAGCAGGTGCTCGCGCTGGACGCCGGCAACGCCGAGGCCGAGGATCTACTCTCGGCCCCCGTCGCTCACGGTGAGATCCGGCGCCTGACAATCATGTTCGCCGATCTCGTCGACTCGACAGCACTGTCGACGAGGACCGAACCCGAGATCTACCGCACCGTGGTCGGCCGCTACCGCGACGACGTACTGCGGATCGTCGGCCAATTCGAGGGGCATATCGGCTCGACCAAGGGCGACGGACTGCTGGCCGTGTTCGGGCATCCGGTCGCCCATGAGGACGACGCCATCCGCGCCACCCAGGCCGGCCTCGACATCACCCGTGCCATCAGCGAGCTGACCGTGGCGGTGCGCCGCAGGTTCGGCTTCGACATCGCCGTGCGCGTCGGTATCCACCGCGGGATCGTCTACCTGGATACCAGCCAGGACGACGTCTACGGCCTGGCGGCGAACCTGGCGGCACGCATCTGCAGCGTCGCCGACCCGGGCACCGTCGCGGTCTCCGAGGCCGTCGAACCATTGGTCGTCGGCCGCTTCGACCTGGAAGTGCAGTTGCCCCGCAAGGTCAAGGGCGTCGACGACCCGATCAGGTACTACCGGGTGCTGGGCGAGCGTGACGTCCGGCCGGTTTCCCTGGGGCCGCTGGTGGGCCGTGATCGCGAACTCGGGCACCTTCGGCACAGCTGGGAGCAGGTGCTGGCCAATCAGCTCAGCACGCCCGGCGTAGCCCTGCACGGCGACGCCGGCATCGGGAAGAGCCGGCTGGCCTGGTCCGCGGTGGACCTCGCCGAGCGCTCGCACGCCGTCGTCCTACAGCTGGTCGGATCGCCGTTTCACACCGATGTCGGGTTGCGCCCGTTCCGCCGCCTGCTGGAACGCCGGTGCGGCATCACCCGCGTCTCCGAGCCGTCGGAACGCCTGACACTGCTCACCCGCGAACTCGTCGACCGTTCCCTGGATCCCTCGACGATGATCCCGCTGCTGGCTCCCATTCTCGGGATCGCCCCGAGCGCGGGCTACGAGCCGGTGCAGGCCGAGGGACGCAAGCTGTTCGAACTGATCTCCGCGGCGGTGCAGGACTATCTGCGCGCCTGCGTGCGGGCGGTGCCGGCGCTGGTGCTCGTCGAGGACATGCACTGGTTCGACGAGGACACTGTCGAAGCCGTCCAGCACCTGCTCGCCTCGGATCTCGGTGGCCACGTGCTCGTCGTGATGACCAGCCGCAACGAGATCCCCTTCCCCGCCGATCTGGTCGAGACCTTCGAGCTCAGACCGCTCAGCGACGCCGAAGCCGAGCAGCTCATCGCGGCACTGCATCCCGATGCCAGCCCATCGCAGCGGAGCGCCGTACGGATGCGCTGCGACGGGGTACCTCTCTACATCGAGGAGGTGCTGGCCAAACTGCGGGAACTGGCCTCCGACTCCGCGGCGATGGCCGGCGTCCCCGACTCGCTCTACGAGGCACTGTTCGCGCGCCTGCGCTCCAGCGAGAACTCGGTACGGGTGGTGGAGGCCGCCTCGATCATCGGCAGCCGCATCGAACGCAGCCTGCTGCTCTCGGCGGTCGACCTGACCGACGCGGAGGTCGACGAGGTGATGACCCAGCTGGTCAACAGTCGCGTACTCGAGCCCCTCGAGGCCGACACCTGGCGGTTCCGGCACGAACTGCTGCGTGAGGTGGGTTCCGAGCTCGCACCCCCGACCCTGCGCCGTCAACTGCACAGCCGCATCGCCGACAGCCTGCTCTCGGCTGCCGACAGCGGCAACCCGGACTGGCCGTTGATCGCCCGCCACTACGAGAATGCCGGGCGCCTCGTGGAGGCGGCCACCGCGTACCGCCACGCTTCCCTGAACGCGTGGCAACGGGGGGCACTGGGCGAGGCCCGAACCTACCTGACACACGCGATCGCCCAGATCCAGCGCGCCGAGCCGACGGCCGCCCGCGACCGGATGGAGATCGCGCTGCGCCAGCGCCGGGCGATGCTCGCGCAGGCGGCGGAGGGAGTGTTCAGCCCGAATGTCGCCGCCGACTTCGAGCGGTGTCTTCACCTGTGCGGCAACGATTTTCAGGACGACGACCTGTTCTCCACGGTGATGTCACTGTATCCGTACTACACGATGCGCGCCGACCTGCAACGCGCCGAACGGTTGGTCCGCTCGATCCGGGCGAGCCTGACCGGTCCACGGCAGGGTTATCTTCCGGTCAACGAGTTCGCCCTCGGGATGCTCGCCTGGTACCGCGGCGACTTCGGCTACGCCTGGTCGAAGATGGAGACGGCGGCACGGTCGGTGAGCCAGCAGGCCGTCGACGAGCTCGACAAGATGCTCTTCATGCCCAATGACGCGACCGCGGGGCTCTACACCCACCGCGCGTTGTCTCGGTATGTCGACGGGGACGTGACCGCCGCCGAGACCGAACTGGCCGCCGCAGAGCGGCGCTGCAGCGAGCTGCCGTTTCCGCAGGGCTCGTTCAGCCTGGCCTACGCGCGCCAGATCGAGGTGCTGATCCGGATCGAAGCCGGCCAACTGGATCGCGCCGCCGCTGCGGCCGTCGAGCTGGAGGAGCTGGGCGAGCGGCACGGCTTCGATTCCTGGGCGATCGCCGGCACCGCCCAGCAGGCCGCCGTCGCCGCGCTCGTCGCGCTCGCCGAGGCAGAGCACGCCGCGGATCCGGGGGCCCTGCTGGCCCCCCACATCGCCACGCTGGACGCCATCGTGAGCATGTGGCGTGAGGTGGGGGTGATCTCGCTGATCACCTTCTATGACGCCCTGCTCGCGACGCTGTTGCTGGCGGCCGGGCAGCCCGCGACGGCCCGGGAGCGAATCCGGCTCGGGCTCGAGCTGGCCGAGAGCACGGGAATGCACTTCTACGACGGCGAGCTCCTCCGGTTGCGCGCCCGCACGGTCGATGACGGGCAGCAGCGCCGGTCCGACCTGACCGCGGCCCGCGAACTGACCCGCCAGCAACAGGCCAGACTGTTCGAATTGCGCACGGTCCTCGATCTTTTCGAACAGGACCCGGAGTCCTTTGCAGCCGAACTGTCCCACGTCGTGGCCGGGTTCGCCGACGACAGCTGCCCCGAAGTCGTCCGCGCCCGTTCCGTTCTCGGGTGACCCGGCATCGGAGCAGGGTCGCCATCCTGGGCGGGGGGATGGCGGGCCTGGCCGCGGCGTGGCGGCTCAGCGAGCCGGGCTGGCGCGACGAGTTCGAGTCCATCACCGTGTATCAGCGCGGCTGGCGGCTCGGCGGTAAGGGCGCGTCGAGCCGCGGGGAGCACGGCCGGATCGAAGAGCACGGACTGCACATCTGGCTCGGCTCCTACGAGAACGCCTTCGCCCTGCTGCGCGAGTGCTATGCGGAACTGGACCGGGGCCGCACCGATCCGCGAGCACCGATCCAAAGCTGGCGCCAGGCGCTGGTTCCCGCCGAGAACCCCGGCCTGGCCGACCGTTTCGGCGACGAATGGCTGACCTGGCTCGGCACCCATCCCGGTGATCATCGCCTGCCGGGTGATCCCGATGCCACCGGCCGCGAGCTCACCGTGGTCTCGTTCCTCGACCGGGCGCTTCGACTGCTGCTGGCGTTCGTCGAGTCCCTGCGCGAGGCGACCGCGAGCGATCTGCACCTGACGACCTCACCGGTGGCGCCACCCGCTCCGTCGGCGCAGGCGTCGGCCGTCCAGCGGGCGGTGCTCACGGCGCTGGCGGCCCTGGCCGAGCCCGACGCCGTCACCGGCGACGTGCTCGACACCGCACTGGGTGCGGTGCGGGAGGCCATCGACTATCAAACCCAACCCGCCCACCGCCGGGCGTGGCTGTTGATGTCTCTGGTCACCGCCGCGATCCGCGGCATCGTGGCGGACAACCTCGTCACCCGCGCAGACGGGTTCCGCGCCCTCAACGACGAGGAGTTCGGCGAGTGGATACTTCGCCACGGCGGACATCCCGACGTACTCGATTCGGCGATGGTGCGCGGGCTCTACGACCTCGTCTTCGGCTACGCGGATGCCGACCCGGAGCGGCCCGCCGTCTCCGCGGGGTTGATGGTGTTCCTGCTCGGCACCGCCCTGTTCGAGTACAAGGGTGCGTTCTTCTGGAAGATGACCGCCGGTATGGGCGATGTGGTGATCGCGCCGCTGTATCAGGCGCTACGCCGGCGCGGCGTGCGGTTCGAGTTCTTCCACCGCCTCGACGGGCTGCACCTGTCCGAAGACGGATGCGCGATCGACGCGATCACCCTGGGCCGTCAGGCAGGGCTGGCCGGGGACGCCGAGGCCTACGAGCCGCTGATCCGCGTCGGCGGGCTGCCGGTGTTTCCCGATCGGCCGCTGGCCGACCAGCTCGTCACCGATGTGCCCGGTACCTCGTCGCTGCCGGAATCCGAATCGCACTTCGCCGAGCGTGCCGACACGCAGAGCCGGGTTCTGCGGCGGGGCACCGACTTCGACGACGTGGTGCTGGCGGTATCGCTGGCCATGCTGCCGGTGGTCGCCGGCGAACTGATCGACGACCGGCCGGAATGGAAGCAGATGGTCACGCGGGTGCGCACCGTCGCCACCCAGGCGTGTCAGGTCTGGTTCCGGCCGACCGAGGACGAACTGGGCTGGCCCAGGCCGGGCGCCACCGTCAGCGCCTACCTGCGCCCGTTCGAGACCTGGGCCTCCATGCCGCAGACGCTGTGGGCCGAACAGTGGCCGCACGACGACCGGCCGGGTGCGGTCGCGTATTTCTGCGGCAGTCTGGATGCCCCGTGGCCGCCGGGCGACGCGCCCGATCATGAGCACCCCGATGAGCACCCCGATGAGCACCCAGATGAGCACTATGTGCGCCGCTACCGCGAGCAGGTCCGCGCCGACGCCCTCGACCACCTGGCGCACAACCTGAAGCCGTTCTATCCGAACGCCGTCACCGAGGACGGTTTCGATTGGAGCGTGCTGGCCGACATCTACGTCAGCGCGAACATCGATCCCTCCGACCGGTATGTGCAGTCGGTCCCCGGATCCGACCGTTACCGGTTGCGTCCCGACGAGAGTGGCTACGACAACCTGGTGCTCGCCGGGGACTGGACCGACTGCGGCATGAACGCGGGGTGCATCGAGGCGGCGGTGATGTCGGGCCTTCAGGCCGCCAACGCGGTGCGCGGCCGCGCCCGCTTTCACCGCATCCGCGGCTACTGGCTGCCGTAGCTCTCCGCCGGTGGGGTCAGTCCTCCCGGGCCTGCCGTTCCCGGTAGGCCGCCACGTGCTGGCGGTTGCCGCAGTTGCCGGTGTCACAGAAGATCCGGGAGCGGTTGCGGGACAGGTCGACCAACGCCGCGTCGCAGTCCGGTGCCGCGCACAGCTTGAGCCGGCGCAGCTCGCCCACCCGGATCAGGTCGGCCAGCGCCATCGCCATCTCCGCGCCCATGCGTTGGGCCAGCGGATCGTGGATGGACGCCAGGTGCAGATGCCACTCGGGCATCTCGGGATGCCTGGTCAGCCAGGGCGAGGCCCGGGTGTCGGACAACAGCGCGTTGACCAGTCCGACGGTGCGCTCCTCGTCGTCGGTGACCGCCCACAGCCTGCCCAGCCGCTCCCGCAGCCGGTGCACCGCCTCCAGTTCCGCGTCGTCGTGGTCGCGGCGGCCGGTCCATCCGTAACCGTCCAGGTACTCGTCGAGCGCCGCCTGGTCACCGAGCTGTTCGCCGTCGATCCGATCGCTGTTGACCAGGGCACAGGCGGCGCGCAGTGTGAGCTCGGTGTCATGACTGAAATTCATTTGACTCATGACCTCCTTTGGTCATATCGTCACTACCAAAGCTGATTTTACTCATTACATCGCTCTGTTGCGTCCCCCCTGCCCGTCCCCCGAGGTGCCCCATGTTGATGACCGAGCGCGCCGAGACCGCCACCACGTTCCGGCTCGGCATGCTGTTCGCGGTCGTGTCCGCGTTGTCCTTCGGGATGTCCGGTCCCTTCGCTCGGGCGCTGATGGAGGCCGGGTGGAGCCCCACCGCGGCGGTCACCGCCCGCCTCGCCGGCGGCGCCCTGCTCATGGCCGTCTACGCCACCCTCGTCAAGCCTGACTGGTGGCGCGAGTCGGCGCAGCACGCCCGCACCGTCGTGCTGTACGGGCTGATCCCGATCGCGGGCGCCCAGCTGTGCTACTACAACGCGGTGGCACACCTGTCGGTGGGCGTCGCCCTGCTCCTCGAGTACGCCGCCCCGCTGCTGGTGGTGGGCTGGATCTGGCTCACCACCCGGCGCCGGCCCAGCGCCCGGACACTGGCCGGTGCGGGCCTGGCCGTCGCCGGGATCATGCTCGTGCTCAACATCTTCACCGGAGCCCACATCAATGCCGTCGGCGTCGCGTGGGGCCTGGCCGCGGCCGTGTGCGCGGCCTGCTACTTCCTGATGAGCGACCAGGTCGGCGCCGACGGCACCGGGATCTCCCCGGTGACGCTGGCCGCCGGTGGACTCGTCGTCGGCGCGGCCGCGGTCGCGCTGCTCGGCGCCGCCGGCGTGATGCCGCTGACGTTCACCACCGCCGACGTGGTGATCGCCGGTTTCACCACGTCGTGGCTGGTCCCGGTGGTGTTGCTCGGTGTCGTCAGCACCGCCCTGGCCTACACCCTGGGCATCCTCGGGGTCTCGAAGCTGCGGCCCGGGTTCGCCTCCCTGGTGGGGCTGGCCGAGGTCCTCTTCGCGGTGCTGTGGGCATGGTTGCTGGTCAGCGAGGCCATCACGCTCACCCAGGCGATCGGCGGGGCGGTCGTGCTGACCGGCCTGGCCCTGGCCCGCCGCGGCGACGACACCGCCGTGAGCCCGGGCCCCGCCGAGTCCGCCGAGGTCTCGGGGGCGACGATCGCCGCCGCGGGCTGGCCCGATACCGCCGCGACACCGCAGCCGGCCGAGCCGCAGGGGTAACACGGCAACCACCTCAGGACCGACTTCCGGAATACTTTAGGGAATGAATTCCGCGAGTGGTCGTTAAGATCTTGATGTGACGACCATCGGCAAGACCTCCCCGCTGTCTCAGTTGTCGCTACCGCGTCCACTGCGGCTGCTGCTTCCGATCGTGGCCGGGATCGTGGCCACCGTGGCCGGCGTGCTGGCTCCCGCCGCGCTGCCCACCGCCCGAGCGGCGGACTGCCCCCCGGTGGAGGTGGTCTTCGCCCGCGGCACCGACGAGCCCCCGGGCCTGGGCCGGGTGGGCGACGCCTTCGTCGGCTCGCTGCGCGGGAAGGTCAGCCAGGCGGTGGGCACCTATGCGGTCAACTACCCCGCCACCTACGACTTCCTGGCCGCGGCCCAGGGCGCCAACGACGCCAGCAACCACATCCAGTGGATGGTGGCCAACTGTCCGGCCACCCGGCTGGTACTCGGCGGCTACTCCCAGGGCGCGGCGGTGATCGATGTCATCACCTCGGTGCCCTTCCCCGCCGTCGGCTTCAACGCACCGCTGCCCGGCAACGTGCCCGACCACATCGCCGCGGTGGCCGTCTTCGGTAACCCCACCGCCAAGGTGGGCCTGCCCCTCACGGTCAGCCCGGTCTACGGCACCCGGGCCATCGACCTGTGCGAGGCCGGCGATCCGGTGTGCTCCGACGGCGACAACATTCCCGCGCACAGCGACTACGTGAATTCGGGCCTGACCAACCAGGCCGCATCCTTCGTCGCCGGGTTGCTGTGATTCGGTTTTATCGGCTAAGTATGTGAGGATTACCGCTATGATCGACGCCCCTCACGCCCGCCCAACGGTGCGCCGCCGTATGGCGGTCGCCGCCGCATCGGTGGCCGCGGCCGCATCGGTGGCCGCCGCCGTCGTCGTCGCACCGGCAGGCCTGCCCGTGGCGTCCGCCGCCCCGTGCCCGGATGTGGAGCTGGTGTTCGCCCGCGGCACCAGCGAGGCGCCCGGCATCGGCCGGGTCGGACAGGCGCTGGCCGACTCGCTGCACGGCCAGCTCGGTGGCCGCAGCCTGGGTATCTACGGCGTCAACTACCCCGCCACCTATGACTTCCTGGCCGCCGCCGACGGCGCCAACGACGCCACCAACCACATCGCGACGATGTCGCAGCAGTGCCCGAACACCCGCATCGTCCTCGGCGGCTACTCCCAGGGCGCCGCCGTGGTGGACATGCTCGCCGGCATCCCCCCGCTGGGCAACAAGATCGGCGAGGTCGGCTCCGCGCCGCCGCTGCCGGCCAGCCTGGTCGGAAACGTCGCCGCCGCAGCGGTCTTCGGCAACCCCGCCACGAAGTTCGGCAACCCGCTCTCGGGTGCGTTCGGGGGCCGCGCGATCGACCTGTGCAGCAACGGGGATCCGATCTGCTCGGACGGGCGCAATCCCTTCGCACACACCAACTACGAGTCCGGCCCGATGCCGGGCCAGGCCGCCGGATTCATCGTCGGATACGTTTAGGCCGGATACGTTTAGGCCGGATACGTTCAGCCACCCACCAACTTTCGCTACCATGGGCCGGGTGAGTCTCGGTCGCGGTAGAGCACTGGCAGCCGGCCTGGTCGCCGCACTGGCGGCGGTCCTGGCCGTCGCACTGCCGGCCACCGCTGCCGCCGCCGACTGTCCGGCAACCGAGCTGATCTTCGCCCGCGGCCGCCTCGAACCCGCCGGGGCCGGCCAGATCGGCAACGCCCTGGCCAGCGCGCTGCGCGCCAAGGGCGAGAACGTGTCCCTGTACGCGGTCGACTACCCCGCCAACACCGAGGTCGACCTGGGCGCCAACGACATGAGCCAGCGCGTGCAGCAGACGATGGCCAACTGCCCCGATACCAGGATCGTGTTGGGCGGCTACTCCCTGGGAGCGGCCGTCACCGATGTGGTACTCGCCGTGCCGTTGTCGTTCTTCACCTTCAAGAAACCGCTGCCGCCCAACGCCTCCGACCACATCGCGGCGGTCGCCCTGTTCGGCAACGGCATCCAGTGGGTCGGCCCGATCTCCGCCTTCAACCCCGTCTACCGCGATCGCACCATCGAGCTCTGCCACGGCGACGACCCGATCTGCAACCCGACCGACCCGGAGAACTGGGAGTCGTACTGGCCCGACCACCTCGCACCGGCCTACATCAGTGCCGGCATGGTGAACCAGGCCGCCGATTTCGTGGCCGGACGGCTCTAGACAGGCGCCAATCAGGCCTCGGCGAGCCCCGAGCGTGTCCGCGCCGACGCCCGACAGACACCGCCCCCGGCGCTTCTTCGCACGCCTGACACGACCCGACGGGTCGCCCTCCTGAGTTGCAGAGCCGGTCTTCCCGAAAATAAGATCTAATACACGATCTGATGGAAGGTTCCTCGATGCCCGACACTCCCCCGGCCGCCGACCTCGACCTCGCGCAGGCTGTCATCGCCCACATCGATGAGGCGCGGCTGGTGCAGCTGGTGCAGGAAGTGTGCCGAATTCCCAGCGTTCTGGGTGAGGAAGGGCCACTGGCGCGACACCTTGTCGACACCATGCGACGGTCCGGCTTCGCCGGAGTCCGCGCGCAGGAGGTGCTCCCCGCACGGCCGAATGCGATCGGGCACTTGGACTTCGGCCCTCGACCCACCGACGGCCCGACGGTGGTCCTCACCGGACACATGGACACCAAGCCGGTCTCGCACGGCTGGACGGTCGCCGAGCCCTTCTCCGGCGACATCGTCGACGGCGCGGTCTACGGGCACGGCATCATGGATATGAAGGCCGCCCTGGCGTGCCAGATCGTCGCGATCGAGGCGCTGCGGTCCGCCCAGCTGCCGATACAGGGCCGTGTCGCGATGGCCGCGGTGTCCGACCACATGGGCGAGCAGCTCGGGTCGATTCGCTACTTCGAGGAGCACGGCGCCGACTATTGCGTGCTCGGCGAGCTGTCCGACAATGAGATCTTCGTGGGCCACCGCGGCCGGTACTACTTCGACGTCGTCGTCCGCGGCGTCTCCGCCCACACCTGTCACAAGAGCCTGGCCGTCAACGCAAACATGCTTGCCGCGCACGCGATCATCGAGCTGGACGCCTCGCGGCTGGAGCCGGCGCTCGACGACCGGGTGTCGTCGCTGTTCGGGCCGGAGACGTTCATGAGCCCCGGCCGGGTCTACGGCGGCCTGCCCCCGGGCGGCCCGTCGATGATCCCCGACGAATGCGTGGTCCGGATAGACTGCCGCCCCCAGCCGGGTGTCAGCGTGCAGACCGTCCGCGCGGAGGTCGAACGCTGCCTGGCGGTGGCCCGCGAACGCGAACCCCGCCTACGCGCGGAAATCGTTCTCGCCGATGTCAAATCGGGCTATCTCGCCTCCGAGGACGACGAGGTCACCATGCTGATGAGACGAGCCGTCCACTCGGTTCGGGGGCACGAGCCCGGCGTGGGGGTGGCCGGCTGGCTCGGCGACACCGCGAGTTTCGGTGATCGCATCCCGACCGTCATCTTCGGCCCCGGGGGCGAACCGGTGTACTGCCCGAACGAGCATCTCTCGATCGACGACATCGTCGAGGCGGCGCGGGTCTACGCGGCCTTCTGCGCTTACGCGCTGGCGTCGGACCAGACCACCCGATCCTCGACCAGCAGGGAGCTCCCGTGAGATCTGCCGTCACACTGCAACCGGTCTACCCCCCAGCGGAGTTCCGGCGGATCAGCGCGGAGATCGAGGACCTCGGCTTCGACGAACTCTGGCTGACCGACTCGTCGCTGCACGCCCGCAACTGCTACGCCTACCTGACACTCGCGGCCATGGCGACCTCGCGGATCGCGCTGGGAACCGCCGTCACCAATCCGCTGACCCGGCATCCCGCCGTCGGCGCGAGCGCCATCGCGGCCGTCGACGAGATCTCCGGCGGCCGCGCCCGGTACGGGATCGGCGTGGGCGACCGGCCCCTGGAGTCGCTCGGGCTGCGACCGGCGAAACTGGCGACCCTCGAAGACGCCGTCAGCGTGTCGCGGCGGCTCTGGCGCGGCGACGACGTCACGTGCGCGGCGGAGGGCTTCCGGTTGGAGCAGGCGCACATGAAGTTCCCGCCTGCCGCACCGATCCCGGTCTACCTGTCGGCCAGCGGGCCGAGGACGCTCGAGCTGGCCGGGCGCATCGCCGACGGAGTGATCATCCTCGCGGGACTGCATCCCGACGGCATCCGATATGCGCTGCAGCACATCGACCGCGGCGTCGAACAGGCCGGCCGCGGTGAGCGCCCGACGATCAACGTCTTCGCATACGGACAGATCTCCGAGGACACCGAAAGCGCGCTGCAGGCGGCCCGGACCATCGCGGCATGGTTTCCCCAGACCGCACCGGTGTACTGCGAGCTCGCCGGACTGCCACGTTCTCTCGTCGAGCAGGTGCGGTCGACCTACACCGGGGGCGAGTTCCAGGAGGCGCAGGCGGCGGCGGCGTTGTTGCCCGACGACTTCGTCCGCAGAATGGCCCTGGCCGGCAACCGCTCCGACGCCGTGGCCCACATCCGGACACTCGCCGCGGTCGGCGTGGACACGCTGACCGTCTTTCCCATCGGCGGAGACCAGCCCAGCCGCATCGCGACCATCGGGGCATTCGCCGAGGCCATGCGGGAGGCCGGGTGACGAGCCACATCCCGTCGAAGACCGTCGCCATCGTCCTGGAGACCTGCCTGGGCGTGCGGCGCGGCGAGATCGTGGCATTGCTGCACGACGCCGACACCGACGCCGCGGTTCTGGGTGCCCTGTCGGCCGGACTACTCGAGCGCGGCGCGATACCGACACCCGTCGCCGTGCCCCGCTACCGGATCCCGGGCTCCGAACCGCCCCCGGCCGTCGCGGCCGCGCTGCTCGAGGCCAACGCGGCGATCGAACTCACCTCCACCTTCCTGGGCTCCAGCCGGGCCCGGCAGAACGCCACCGCGGCGGGGCGCCGATACCTGTGCATGCCCGCCGTCGTCGAGGACACCTTTCGGCTCGGCGGCCCCCTGGACGTCGACTTCGACGCCCTGGTCGCGACCACCACCGCGCTCTCCCGGCTGTGGGAGGAGGCCGACACCTACCGCATCACCACCGGCGCCGGCACCGACCTTCGCGGTTCGGTGCGTGGCCGACGCGGGCGTGCACTGACCGGGGTCGCCCGCAACCCGGGCGAATACATGGCCCCGCCGGACATCGAGTCCGGGACCGCGCCGGTGGAGGAGTCCTCGGAGGGTGTCGTGGTCATCGACGGCGATTTCCTGTTCATGGGTGCCGGCCCGGTCACCGAACCGGTTGCGCTGCACATCAGCCGGGGCCGGCTGGTCGGCGTCGAAGGGCGTCAGGGAGCGCGTCTGCAGTCCATGCTCGGCGACGTCGACGACCCCCGGATGAGCAACCTCGCCGAGGTGGCCGTCGGCCTGAATCCCCAGGGCACGGTCTGCGGGGTCCCGATGGAGACCGAATCCACCAAGGGCAGCGCACATATCGCCTTCGGCAACTCGCTGGCCTACGGCGGGACCGTCGACGCCCCCGCCCACCTCGACTGTGTCATGCGCGATGCGACGATATGGCTGGACGGCACACCGCGGATCTGCGACGGTGAGGCGATCGGGCAGGGGGCACCGCGGTGACCGACGAGTCACCGCCGGCGCTGTCCGGCATGCCGTCATTCGAAGCGTTGCTGCGCCGGCCGGACCTGATCTGGATGGGACAGAACACCACCCACCTGGAGCCGCCCGCGGCGGTGGTCGACGCGCTGCGCACGAGCATCGAGCGGCACGAATTTCAGTTCTACGCCCCCGCAGCGGGTTTCGCCGAGCTGCGCGAGCTCATCGTCGAGGACCTCGGCCTGCCGGGCAGCCAGGCCTGGGTCACCGACGGGGCGGTGTCGGGTCTTCACCAGGTGTGCACCGTCCTGGCCCCACGGGTCAGCAAGCTCATCACCAGCGACCCGGGCTGGCCCTGGCCGGCCCGGTTCGTCGCCGACCAGGGTCTGCCCGTCGCCGTCGCGCCGGTGTTCGACACCCCGGAACGGATACTGACCGCGGCGCAGATCGCCGCGGTGATCGAGCCCGGCAGTCTCCTCTACCTCATCGACCCACTCAATCCGCTGGGCAGCAGCTACACCCGCGACCAGCTCATCGAGATCACCGACCTCGCGCGCGCCACCGGTTCCTACGTCGTGCACGACTGCACCTACCGCCATTTCGCCGACAACCACACCCTGGCCGCCCAGCTCTATCCGGAACGGACCATCACCACCTACAGCTTCTCGAAGTGGCTGGGCATCGCGGGGCTGCGGGTGGGTGCCCTGGTGGCGATCCCGGAGCTGCTCGCAACCTTCACCCATGCGCCCGCCAATCCCCTCGGTGCCGGCATCACCGCACAGCGGGCCGCGATCGCCGGCCTGCGGGTCAAGGTGCCGTGGCTCGCCCGGGTCCGTGCGGCGAATCGCCGGAACATCGAGGCCATCGAGTCGGTGGTGGCCGGCCGCGGCGCGGACCGGATAGTGGTGTCACCATCGCAGGGCAATTTCGTCGCGATCGAGCTCGACGCGGCCGGTCCGACCTCGGAACAGGTCTGCCGGGCCATGCTGGAGCGGAACATCTTCATCCGCCCGGGCACCTACCAGTCACCGCGGTTCGGCGATCGCTTCGTCAAGGTGAGCACATCGGTACCCCCGGCCTGGACGGACCGGTTCTGCGCAGAGTGGACCGCGCTGGCCGCCAGGCGAGAGGTGGCCCGGTGACCCCCGCGAGCCGCTTCTCCGACGTGACCCCCGGGGAGTACGCCGCCAGCAGCGCCGTCGAGCTCGGGCGTCGCGTCGCGACGGCTGAACTGTCACCGGTGCACCTGGTGGAGTGTGCCCTCGAGCTCGCCCGCGAGGCAGAGCCCCGGATCAACGCGTATGCCGGATTCATGGCCGACCGGGCGCTGCGCGACGCCGCACGGGCCGAGCGGGAGATCCGCTCCGGGCACCTGCGCAGCGGCTTGCACGGTGTTCCGATCGCGGCCAAGGACAATCTCAACATCGCCGGCGAGGTGATCGGCAAGGGCTCGCTGACCACCTCTGCGACACCGGCGGCCACCACATCGCCGATCATGGCGCGACTGCTCGAGGCCGGCGCGGTGGTCATCGGTCGAACCACCACTCCCGAGTTCGGCTGGAAGGGCACGGGAATCTCACCGCGCACCGGCGTCACCCGAAACCCCTGGGACACCAGCAGGAACACCGGCGGGTCCAGCGCGGGCTCCGGCGCGACGGTGGCCGCGGGCGCCGTACCGCTGGCCACCGGCACCGACGCGGGCGGTTCCGTGCGCATCCCCGCGGCGTTCTGCGGGATCGTCGGCTTCAAACCGACGCTGGGCGCCATCCCGGTCTGGCCGGCCACCCACAACGCCACCCTGTCCCACGCCGGCCCGATGAGCAGGCACGTCGCCGACGCCCGGCTGGCCTTCGACCTCACCCGCGGCCCCGACGCCCGTGATCCGCAGTCCTTCTTCTCCCGTCGGGGGCCCGGCCTGACCGGTCGCGCACGCATCGCGGTGGTGCGGGAACCGTTCGGAATCGCGCCGTGCGACGCGGTCGCCGCGGTCTTCGAGGCGACGGTCCAGCTACTGGACCGCGCCGGCGTGGCCGACCTCGTCGAGCTGGCACTGCCCGGACCGCCACCCCGGGAGATGTTCGAGGCGCTCTGGATCACCGGACGGGGCATCGGATTCGGTTCCACGATCCGGGCCCATGCCTCGATCATGGACCCCGGGCTGGTGCGCCTCGCGGAGCTGGCCCAGCGCTACTCGATGCCCGACTTCCTCGACGTGCTCGCCAGGCTGCGGGAGTTCAGCGCCGGCCTCTTCGCTCTCTTCGACCGCTGCGACGCGCTGCTGATGCCGACGATGCCGATCACCGCGTTCGACGCCGAGGCCGAGGTGCCCGAGGGCGGGGAGGCCGACGCCGCCCTCCCGTGGGTGACGTGGACGCCCTACACGTATCCGTTCAATCTGACCGGGCAGCCGGCGATCACGCTGCCGACCCACCTCGGCTCGACCGCCCTGCCGATCGGGGTGCAGTTGGTGTGCGCCTGGTCGGCCGACGACCTGCTTCTCGACATCGCCCAGTGGTGCGAGAGTGTGCTGGCGGCAACCAATCCGAGCCGCACCGCCCCGGCCGGGCCCGCCGGCCCGAGCGTGCGCGCTCCCGAATCTGCTGGCGGAGTATAAGATATGATCTCCCACAGTGCGATGCGCCGAGGGTAAGGATCGCGTGTTGGACAACACCTCTCCGATTCAGGTCAAGGAAGCGGTCTACCGCAGGCTGCGGTCCGCGCTCATCGACCACACCTTCGCTCCGGGCGAACCGCTGCGCGAGGTGGCGCTGTGCGCGTTGTACGGCGTCAGCAAGACACCCATCAGGGAGGCGCTCGTCCGCCTGGATCAGGACGGCCTCGTCGAGATACTGCCGTATCGCGGGGCCCGCGCCAAGCGCTATACCGAGTCCGACGTGCGCGAGCACTACGAGGTTCGGGAGATTCTGGAGTGCGAATGCGTTCGCCGGGCGGCCGATACGCGAGATCCCGCGCTGCTCGACGCGCTGAACGTGAACATCGCGGGCACACGCGCCGCCCTGGACTCCGGTGACCTGAAGTCCGCGGCCGACTATCTCGACGCCTTCGACGACATCCTGATCGGGCAGTTGAACAACCGCAGCCTCGCCGAAGTTGTGGACCGGCTCTCGGCGCACCTGAAACGGATCGGAGCCATCGGCGGCGGGATCGAGCGCTACCACGAGTCGCTGGCCCAACACCGCGCCATCGTGTCCGCCATCGCCGCCGGCGACAGCGTGCGTGCGCAGGACGTCATGCGTGCCCACATCGCCAGCATCCGCGACGTCCAGGTGGCCGCCCTGCAGCGAGCCGGGCAGCTCGGCTGACGTCACGCGGCGGCGATCGGACCATTTCCCCAGTGGCACAACACCATTGGACCTGTGTCGCGGTCGCGTCGGTCCCGGCCGCCGTGCGGCGGGCGGGCTCACCGCCGCATTCTGTAAACGCGGTGTGAAACCTGCCCTCCCCGAGTGGTCCCGGCCCGGCCGCCGCGGTCTAATAATAAGATCTAATATTCCAAAGGAGACCGGATGTCACCGACCCGTCGTATCACCGCCGCCGCCGCGCTCGCCCTCGTGACCACGCTCGGTGCGGGCGCCTGTTCCAGCCAATCCGACAGTTCCGCCGGCGCCTCCGGCGACGGTCCACGCAAGGTCGACCTGATGGTGTCCTACCAGCGGTCGCTGGCGTTCATCGGCGAGATCATGGCCCAGGAGAACGGCTATTTCGCCGACGAGGGACTCGATGTCGAACTGCAGGCCAGCGAGGGCGGTACCTACGTCGTCCAGCAGTTGATCGCCGGGAAGATCCCCTACGGCCTGGCCTCCACGGAGGGAACGTCGGTCGCCGCGTCGCAGGGCCACCAGTTGCAGGGGATCTCCGAGGCCGACCGAGACATCATCCTGATCGGCGCGCCGCAGGGTTCCGGCGTCACCTCGGTGACCGATCTCGCCGGAAAGACCCTGGGCATCACCGATCCCGGTGGTGGCGAGGTGGGGCTGGTCAATGCGGTGCTCGACGCCCAGGGCCTGACCGACCAGGTCAACGTCGTCGCGGTCGGCGCCGGCGGCCCCGCGGTGTTCGACGCCCTGCAGACCGGAAAGATCGCCGCATACGCCGGGTACACCAACGACCTGGCCGCCGTGGAGGCCCAGGGCAGCGCATTCGTCAACATCCTGCCGGAGGACTTCCGCGGCATGCCCGCCAACTCGTTCGTCCTCAAACACGATGCCTCCTCCGACGAACGCGACACCCTGATCAAGATCGTGCGCGCGTGGAACCGCGGCACCGTCGACGCCCTCAACGACCCGGGCACAGCACTGGAGGTCGGTTGCTCGTACGTGCCGGAGGAGTGCACCGACATGGACACCGCGCGTGCCTATCTCGACGCTACCCTGCGCGGCGTCGCGCCACGCGCCGACAAGATGCTCGGGGAGTACGACTACCCGGCGTTGGAGCTGCAGGCCTCCGTCCTGGCCGGAAACGCCCTCGGTGATCAGCCGATCGACTTCCAGAAGGTGTTCACCAACGACTACATCGAGCAGACCAACGACTTCACCGAACCCGTCCTGAAGGATTCATGAGCCCCGCCCGATCCGTACTGACCCGGCACGATCGGCCGGACACCACGACCCCCGGGAGGAGCTCCTCCATGGACCACGCGGCCACCTCCGTTCGAGCCCAGGCCGCCCCGGTGGTGTCGGTCGCGGGACTCAGCAAGTCCTATGCGACGCGGCGCGGCCGCGTGGAGGCGCTGCGTTCCGTGGACGTGTGCGTCCGCCCGGGTGAGTTCGTGTCGTTCGTCGGGCCGAGCGGGTGCGGCAAATCGACCCTGCTGAAGGTGATCGCCGGACTGGAGGACTACCAGGGCGGCGACGTCCAGGTCTTCGGTGCGCCTCCCAGGGCCGGACGAACCGACGTCGGCATCATGCTGCAATCGCCGGTCCTGTTGCCCTGGCGCACGGTTCTGTCCAACGTGCTGCTGCCCATCGAGATCACCCGCGGCGACATGGCGGCGGCACGAGCGCGCGCACACGAGGTCCTGGAGCTCGTCGGCCTGACGAAGTTCATCGACAAGCACGCCTGGGAGCTCTCCGGCGGGATGCAGCAACGGGCCAGCCTGGCCCGCCTGCTGCTCCTGGACCCCGACATCATGCTGCTCGACGAGCCGTTCTCGGCCCTCGACGAATTCAACCGGGAGAAGCTGACACTCGAGCTCTCCTCGATCCAGGCCGACCTCGGCCGTACCGCCATCTACGTCACGCACAGCATCGCCGAATCGGTTCTGCTTTCCGACAAGGTCGTCGTCCTCAAGCCGCATCCCGGCGAGGTCCTGGAGGTGGTGCCGGTCGACCTCCCCCGGCCCCGCACCCGCGACACACTCGGCAGCCCCGCCGCGTTCGAGCTCATCGCCCACATCCGGTCACTGCTGTTCGCGCACGAAGGAGAGGCGAGCTGATGGCCGCACCGACCGATCACTCCCCGGCGCGGACCGCAACCACCGAAGCCACCGACGCGGACGGCCCGGGCCGGCGCCGCATTCCGATCGCCGCAGTCGTGTTGCCGGCGACGGCGTGTGTCGTCGTGCTGTCCCTGTGGGAGATCGCGACCCGCACCGGATTCTTCAGCGCCATCATCATGCCGGCGCCCAGCGAGATCGCCGCGGCGCTCTGGGAGATCGCCCGGACCGGCTACTTCTGGTCCGCGACCTGGGTGACGGTCCAGGAGACGATCTACGGGTTCCTGCTGGGGTGCCTGGGAGCCTGGGTCATCGGCATGGGTATCGGGCTGTCGGTGACCTTCCGGCGCATCGTCTATCCCCTCGTCATCGCGTTTCAGAACACGCCACGCGTCGCCCTGGCGCCGGTCTTCCTCGTCTGGTTCGGGTTCGGGCTGACCTCCAAGGTCATGATGGCGGCGACGATCTGCTTCTTCCCACTGCTGATCTCCGTGGTGGTCGGCCTGGAGACCGTGGACCGCGACGCCGCGACCCTGTTGAGGTCGATGGGCGCAAGCCGGTGGCAGATGTACTACAAGCTGAGCCTGCCGTCGTCGCTGCCCTTCTTCTTCGCCGGTCTGAAGACCGCCATGACGCTCGCGCTCACCGGCGCGATCGTGGCGGAGTTCGCCGGGGCCAGCGAAGGAATGGGGGTGCTGGTGCAGACCTACAATTTCCAGCTCAACGTTGCGCACGGCTTCGCCACGATCTTCGTCCTGATGGTCATCGGCCTGCTCCTGTACGGCCTGATGGAACTGCTCGACCGCAAGATCGTCTTCTGGCAGGCCGGCCGTTGACCGCCGTGGTCATCCGGATCCGTCGCCGAGATTGCGTACATCGCGCGTCACCGCGTTGCGGGCCGCGAGCTGATCGGCCGGGGGGTAGTCGACCCCCACCAGCGTGAGACCCCGCGCCGGCGCCGCCGCGAAATCGCTGGAGCGCCGGGTCACCGTGAGCAGGCCGGCGAGCCACTCGGCATCGCGGCGCCGCTCCCCCACCGCCAGCACGGCGCCCACCAGCGAACGGACCATGTTCCAGCAGAACGCGTCCGCGCTGACGAACGCGGTGACCCGGTCACCGTCACGCACCCAGTCCAGACGTTGCAGGTCGCGGATGGTGGTAGCCCCCTCACGGTGCCGGCAGAACGCGGCGAAGTCACGCAACCCCACCAGCCGGGCCGAGGCCGCCGACATCGCCGCCACGTCCAGTGGTCGCGGCCAGGCGGTGACGTAGCGGGCCGCGAACGGGTCGACACCCCATGCGGCCGTGGACAACCGGTAGACGTAATGCCGGCGCAGCGCCGAGAAGCGCGCGTCGAAACCGTCCGGTGCCCGCACGATCTCGCGGACCCGGACGTCGGCGGGCAGGAACCGGGCCAGCCGGCGCACCAGCGGCGCGAACTCCGCCTCCCCGGGGCGGGGCCGCCGCGGGTAGGCGTGCGTCAGGGCGTCCACGGGAACGTCGGCATGCGCCACCTGGCCCGTGGCGTGCACCCCGGCGTCGGTGCGTCCCGCCACACGCACCACCACCGGGACGCGAAAGACCGTCGAGAGCGCCTCCTCGAGGACTCCGGCGACCGTGCGCTGCCCGGCCTGCACCGCCCACCCGGCGAACTCGGTCCCGTCGTAGGCGATGTCGAACCGGAGCCGGGTCGTCTCCTCACCCGGGGAGGAAAAATGATCATGCCCGCCACCGGATTCGGAGGCGGGCATGATCACAGCGTCGTCGCTAGGACTTCGTGTCATCCTCGGCACTGCCGGGCTCGGCAACCTCGGGGGCCTCGACCTCAGCCGCCTCGGCGGCTTCGGCGGTCTGGGCGTCGGCGATCGCCTCGTCCTCGGCCTGCACCTCGGCGACGGGCGTCTCCTCCACCGGAGCCTCGGCGACCGGGGCGGCCTCCTGCGATGCCGCCACCCGACGGGCCCGATCCGCTTCGGAGGTGACCGTCTTCTCCCGCACCAGCTCGATCACCGCCATCGGGGCGTTGTCGCCCTTGCGGTTCTCGACCTTGATGATGCGGGTGTAGCCGCCGTTGCGGTCGGAGTAGAACGGTCCGATCTCGGCGAACAGGGTGTGCACGACATCCTTGTCGCGGATCTTCTTCATCACCTCACGCCGGTTGTGCAGCGTGCCCTTCTTGGCGTGGGTGATGAGCTTCTCCGCGTACGGCCGCAGCGCCCGGGCCTTCGGCTCGGTGGTCTTGATTCGGCCGTGCTCGAACAGCGAGGTGGCCAGGTTGGCCAGCAGCGCCTTCTGGTGCGAGGACGACCCGCCGAGGCGAGGGCCCTTGGATGGCTTGGGCATTGCGACTATCTCCTCAATGGGGCCGGTCCCCGTATCAGGTAGGACCGGGACGGTTTCTCTTAGAGCTGTTCGGTTTCGGCGTAGTCCTGGTTGTCATCCAGGTCATAGCCGGCGTCACTGTTCCAGGTGCCGGTGGCGACGTCATAGCCGGCGACCTCGGACGGATCGAAGGTGGCCGGCGAGTCCTTGAGCGACAGACCCAGCTGGTGCAGCTTGATCTTCACCTCGTCGATGGACTTCTGGCCGAAGTTGCGGATGTCCAGCAGGTCGGACTCCGTGCGGGCGACGAGCTCGCCCACGGTGTGCACGCCCTCGCGCTTGAGGCAGTTGTAGGAACGCACCGTGAGGTCCAGGTCGTCGATCGGCAGCGCGAAGCTGGCGATGTGGTCGGCCTCGGCCGGCGACGGCCCGATCTCGATGCCCTCGGCCTCGACGTTGAGCTCGCGCGCCAGACCGAACAGCTCGACCAGCGTCTTGCCGGCCGAGGCCAGCGCGTCACGCGGGCTGATCGAGTTCTTGGTCTCGACGTCGAGGATCAGCTTGTCGAAGTCGGTGCGCTGCTCGACACGGGTGGCCTCCACCTTGTAGGTGACCTTGAGGACCGGCGAGTAGATCGAATCGACCGGGATGCGGCCGATCTCGGCGCCGGAGGCCTTGTTCTGCACGGCGGGGACGTAGCCGCGGCCGCGCTCGACGACGAGCTCGACCTCCAGCTTGCCCTTGTCGTTGAGCGTCGCGATGTGCATGTCCGGGTTGTGCACGGTGACACCGGCGGGCGGCACGATGTCGCCCGCGGTGACCTCGCCCGGGCCCTGCTTGCGCAGGTACATGGTGACCGGCTCGTCCTCCTCGGAGGACACGACCAGACCCTTGAGGTTCAGGATGATGTCGGTGACGTCTTCCTTGACCCCGGGCACCGTGGTGAACTCGTGCAGCACACCGTCGATGCGGATGCTGGTGACCGCCGCGCCCGGAATCGACGACAGCAGCGTGCGGCGCAGCGAATTGCCCAGGGTGTAGCCGAATCCGGGCTCCAGCGGCTCGATGACGAACTGGGAGCGGTTCTCGGCGAGAACCTCTTCGCTCAGGGCGGGGCGCTGAGAAATCAGCATGGTGTTTCTTTTCTCCTTCTCGGCAACCGCTATTTGATGCCGGTAGGTGAGTTCCCCACCCGCCGGACGGCGGGTGGGGCGTGGGGGTTACTTCGAGTAGAGCTCGACGATGAGCTGCTCGGTGAGCGGCACGTCGATCTGCGCGCGCTCGGGCAGCTGGTGCACGAGGATGCGCTGACGCTCACCGATGACCTGCAGCCACCCCGGGATCGGGCGCTCGCCGGCGGTCTGCCGGGCCACCTCGAACGGCAGGGTGTTCAGCGACTTGTCCTTGACGTCGATGATGTCGTACTGCGACACCCGGTAGCTGGGGATGTCCACCTTGACACCGTTGACGGTGAAGTGGCCGTGGCTGACCAGCTGGCGGGCCATCCGGCGGGTGCGGGCCAGCCCGGCGCGGTACACCACGTTGTCCAGCCGGCTCTCCAGGATCTGCAGCAGGTTCTCGCCGGTCTTGCCGGGCTTGCGCACGGCCTCTTCGTAGTAGCGGCGGAACTGCTTCTCCAGCACGCCGTAGGTGAAGCGGGCCTTCTGCTTCTCGTGCAGCTGCTGGCGGTATTCGCTCTCCTTGATCCGCGCGCGACCGTGCTGGCCGGGCGGGTAGGGGCGCTTCTCGAACGACTGGTCGCCACCGACGAGGTCGGTGCCCAGCCGGCGCGACTTGCGGGTCGCGGGTCCGGTGTAACGAGCCATCTCTTACAAACTCCCTCTAGTCCTCTAGACCCTTAGACCCGGCGCCGCTTCGGCGGACGGCAACCGTTGTGCGGCTGCGGCGTGACGTCGGAGATCGCACCGACCTCCAGGCCGGCGGCCTGCAGCGAGCGGATCGCGGTCTCGCGGCCCGAGCCCGGGCCCTTGACGAACACGTCGACCTTCTTCACGCCGTGCTCCTGCGCCTTGCGGGCGGCGTTCTCGGCGGCCAGCTGCGCGGCGAACGGGGTCGACTTGCGCGAGCCCTTGAAGCCGACATGACCCGAGGAGGCCCAGGCGATGACGTTGCCCTGGGGGTCGGTGATCGACACGATGGTGTTGTTGAACGTGCTCTTGATGTGCGCGGCGCCGTGCGGGACGTTCTTCTTCTCGCGACGACGGGCCTTCTGGCCGCGGGCGCCGGGCTTCTTGGTCGGTGGCATGTCTTACCTGGCCTTCTTCTTGCCGGCGATGGTCTTCTTGGGGCCCTTGCGGGTGCGCGCATTGGTCTTGGTGCGCTGGCCGCGGACGGGCAGGCCCCGGCGGTGCCGCAGGCCCTGGTAGCAGCCGATCTCGATCTTGCGGCGGATGTCGGCCTGCACCTCGCGGCGCAGGTCGCCCTCGACCTTGAGATTGGCCTCGATGTAGTCACGCAGCTGGGTCAGCTGGTCATCGGTGAGGTCCTTGCTGCGCTGGTCCCGGTCGATGCCGGTCGCGGCCAGGATCTCCTGGGAACGGGTACGGCCGACGCCGTAGATATAGGTCAACGCGATCTCCATGCGCTTGTCGCGCGGGAGGTCGACGCCCACTAGACGTGCCATCAGGCAGTGTTTCCTTACTTCATCGCGGAGGTCTGGTCCCAGTCCGTTCCCGCCTGTTCGCGGGGTCCGGCCTCCGTGCCGGACGTGTGCGAGCAGCGCTGAATCGTCTTGGTGGCGCTGACGCGCCGGCTGCTCAGTGGATCTGGGAGTTCATCATTCAGTTGTCTCGGGTGCTGCTCGGCGCTCGCCGCGCGGGGACTAGCCCTGGCGCTGCTTGTGGCGCGGATCGGAGCAGATCACCATGACCCGCCCATGCCGGCGGATCACCCTGCACTTGTCGCAGATCGGCTTGACGCTCGGGTTCACCTTCACGGCTGTATCGATCCTGTTCTTGTCGGTAGGGGTGGATAAACGGGCGTTACTTGTACCGGTACACGATGCGGCCCCGGGACAGGTCGTAGGGAGACAGCTCCACCACGACGCGGTCCTCGGGCAGGATGCGGATGTAGTGCTGCCGCATCTTGCCGCTGATATGGGCGAGCACCTTGTGGCCGTTCTCCAGCTCAATGCGGAACATCGCATTGGGCAGGGGCTCGACCACGCGGCCCTCGACCTCTATGGCACCGTCTTTCTTGGCCATTACTTTCCGGCGATCCTTAGTTTCTGGTTACGTATCTGGTCTTCACGTGTTCTGTTCGAGTGCGTGACGCCCTGTTCTCGGCGCAGCCTTCGCTCCGACTTCACAAACGTGGACCGGGCGTCAGGAATTTCCGACACATCCGGATTCCAGAACTGGCACGCAAAGAGCCGGCGCGGCGACCGCACCGTTGGTCTACGATACCCGCTTCCCGCTCAGGCTCCAAAACCGCCGAGACCCCTCGCCGCGGAGGTGCAAGGATCACACTGGCATGGCGCCGACGGCGCACCGCGGGACCGCGGCGCGCGGCCTGCACGAGTCTGAGGGGGGTCGGGTGACGGTCGTCTATCTTGGCCTGTTCGCCGTGGGCGGTATCGGCGTGCTGGCCGCGCTGCTGCTGACCGATTTCGACGTCGGTCACGCCGATGTCGGCCATTCCCTGCAGGGCATGCCCTTCCTGAGCCTGACCAGCCTGTCCGCCGGCCTGCTCGGCGCGGGCACCGGCGGGCTGGTCAGCGGCTGGAGCGGACTGGGCGGCCTCGGTGCCGGCGTGATCGCGGCGGTGTCGGGACTGGCGCTGATCCTGGCCCTACAGGGGCTGCTGCTGCCCTATCTGCGCCGGCAGGAGGCCAACTCCCACCGCGGCCGCTCCTCCTATATCGGGCTGCTGGGCACCGTCACCCTGGAGGTCCCCGCCGGCGGCTGGGGTGAGGTCGCCTTCGTCGACGCCGAGGGCAACCGGGTGCGCTCCCGGGCCGTCAGCGCCGAGACCGCGCCACTGAGCAAGTCCACCCGCGTCTACATCGCCGACGTCGACGCCGACTACGTCCACGTCGTCGCAGTTCCCGAACCCTGATCCCCCGGCCGCCCCGAAAGGTCCGACATGTCCACGCTGATGATCGCCGTCCTGGTCACCGTCGCCGCGCTGCTGTTGTTCGTCGCGCTGCCGCTGATCTACGTGAAGAACTACATCAAGGTCCCGCCCAATGAGGTCGCGGTCTTCACCGGCCGCGGCACCCCCAAGGTGGTCCGCGGCGGAGCCCGGTTCCGGATGCCCGGCATCGAACGCGTCGACATCATGACGCTGGAACCGTTCAACGTCAGCATCAACCTGCAGAACGCGCTGTCGCACAACGGCGTGCCGGTCAACGTCGAGGCGGTGGGCCTGGTGCGGGTCGGTTCGGCCGACGAGGCGGTGCAGACCGCCGTGCAGCGCTTCCTGACCTCCGACCTCAACGAGCTGCGCCGCCAGATCAACGAGATCCTGGCCGGCAGCCTGCGCGGTATCACCGCCACCATGACCGTCGAGGACCTCAACTCCAACCGCGACGCCATGGCCCGCAACGTCGTCGAGGAGGCCGGCTCCGATCTGGCCCGCATCGGTATGGAGGTCGACGTCCTCAAGATCGCCGGCATCTCCGACCACAACGGCTACCTGGAGTCGCTGGGTCAGCGGCGCATCGCCGAGGTGAAACGCGACGCCGCGGTCGGCACCGCCGAGGCCGAACGCGACGCCCAGATCCGCTCGGCCAAGGCCCGCCAGGAGGGCTCGGTCGCCCAGGCCGAGGCCGACACCGCGATCGCCACGGCCAACCAGCGCCGCGACGTCGAACTGGCCCGGCTGCGCGCCCAGACCGAGGCCGAGAACGCCCAGGCCGACCAGGCCGGGCCGCTGGCCAACGCCCGCGCCCAGAAGGACGTCGGCATCGCCACCGAGCAGGCCGAGGCCGCCCGCGTGCAGGCCCGCATCGAGGTGGAGCAGCGCCGGGCCGAACAGGCCCAGGCCGCGCTGCAGGCCGACGTGATCGCTCCCGCCGAGGCGCAGCGGCAGGCCGACATCGCCCGCGCCGAGGGCCAGCGTCAGGCCACCATCCTGGCCGGGCAGGCCGAGGCCGACGCGCGCAAGGCGGCCGCCGACGCGCTGCGTGTCGAGCGGCAGGCCGAAGCCGACGGCGTCAAGGCCCGGCTGGTGGCCGAGGCGGCCGGCAAGAAGGAGGTCGCCGTGGCGCTGAACAGCTACAGCCCCGACGCCGCCCGGCTGCTGATGCTGCCCGACGTGCTGGCATCCGTGGTCAAGGCCACCGAGGCCGCCGCGATGCCGCTGGGCGAGATCGAGCGGCTGTCGATCATCGGCGGTGCCGGCGACGCCCAGGACGCCGTCGGCGGCATGCTCGGCGTCGGCCCGCTGGCGGTGGCCAAGATCGTCGAGGCGCTGCGGACCTCCGGAATCGATGTGGCGGCGCTGCTGAGCCCCGATTCCGGCAACACCGGCAACACCGGCAACACCGACGGCCACACCGGCAACACCGTCGGCGGCGGTGCGCCCACCGACATCGCCGGGCCGGTTTCGCCCACCGAATAACCACCCCGAATCCGGGCCGCGGCCGGTCGGCCGGTGGGCGCATACTTACAGGCGATGTCAGCCTCCGACGAGCGGGCCCGCTCGCACCCCCGCAAACCGGTCATCCTCACCGTCGATGACGACCCCGCGGTGTCCCGCGCGGTGGCCCGCGACCTGCGTCGCCACTACGGCGAGAACTTCCGCATCGTGCGCGCCGAATCCGGCCCGGACGCGCTGGAAACGCTCAACGAGCTCAAGCTGCGGGGCGAGACGGTCGCGGTCTTCGTCGCCGACTACCGGATGCCGCAGATGAGCGGGATCGAGTTCCTCGAAGAGGCGATGGACATCTTCCCGATGGCCCGCCGGGTGCTGCTGACCGCCTACGCCGACACCCACGCGGCCATCGACGCGATCAACGTCGTGGACCTCGACCACTACCTCCTCAAGCCGTGGGATCCCCCGGAGGAGAAGCTCTACCCGGTGATCGACGCGCTGATCGACGCGTGGCGTGCCACCGGCGACCGGGCCATCCCGCACACCAAGATCATCGGGCACCCGTGGAATGCCCGGTCCTCGGAGGTGCGCGAGTTCCTGGCCCGCAACCGCCTCTTCTACACCTGGTTCCGCGCCGACGAGGCCAAGGGCCGCCAGCTGCTGGACGCCGCGGGGCTCGACGGGCTGACGCTTCCGGTGGTCATCACCGAGCAGGGCGAGACGCTGGTCGAACCGACCGACGCCGAGCTGGCGGCCACCCTGGGCCTGACCACCACCCCGGCCGAGGACTTCTATGACCTGGTGGTCATCGGCGGCGGCCCGGCGGGCCTGGCCGCCGCGGTCTACGGCGCCTCGGAGGGACTCAAGACCGTCCTGATCGAACGGACCGCCACCGGCGGGCAGGCCGGGCAGAGCTCCCGCATCGAGAACTACCTGGGCTTCCCCGACGGCCTGTCGGGCGCCCAGCTCGCCGAGCGGGCCCGTCGGCAGGCCGAGAAGTTCGACGCCGAGCTGATCACCGCGGCCGAGGCGGTCAGCCTGGAGGTCGACGGGTCGGCACGCACGGTGCACCTCTCCGACGGGCGCGCCATCGGGGCGCGGGCGGTGATCCTGGCCATGGGCGTCGAATACCGCCAGCTGCCCGCCGACGGCTGCGCCCCGCTGACCGGGGCCGGCGTCTACTACGGCGCGGCCGTCTCGGTGGCCACCGACTGCGACGGTGACGACGTGTTCGTCGTCGGCGGCGCCAACTCCGCCGGCCAGGCCGCGATGTACCTCTCGCGGACGGCCAGGTCGGTGACCATCGTCATCCGCCGCACCCTGGAGGACTCGATGTCCTACTACCTGATCCAGCAGATCAGGGCCAACGAGCGGATCAAGGAGATGCCGCACACCGTGGTCCACGCGGTCACCGGCAATGGCCACCTGGAACGGATCTGCCTGGAGAACACCCAGACCGGTGCGCGCGAGGACCACGACTGCGGGCGGATGTTCATCTTCATCGGCGCCGAGCCCCGCACCGAGTGGCTCGACGGCGTCGTGGCCCGCGACGACAAGGGTTTCATCCTGTCCGGTCCGGACCTGCGCGAGGTCACCGGGTGGACCCTGGACCGCCCGCCGCACCACCTGGAAACAAGTGTGCCGGGTGTTTTTGTTGCAGGAGACGTCCGGGCCGAGTCGGCCAAACGCGTCGCGGCGGCCGTCGGCGAAGGATCGATGGCGGTGATGCTGGTCCACCGGTATCTGGACGAGGCGTAAGCGCACCGGCGGAAGGCTCCGCCGGCGGACTTGAGGAGAGACAACAGTCATGGGCGATACCTGCCTGGCCGACGAGCTGCGCACGCTGTTCCTGTTCGAACACCTCACCGACGCCCAGCTGGACATGCTGTGCGCCGACGGTCAGATCGAGACCCTGGATCCGGGCCCGTTGTGCGTCGAGGGCGAGCCGGCCACCTGCTTCTACGTCCTCATCGACGGCGAGCTGGCGATGTCCAAGCGCTCCGGTGGCGTGGACATCCAGACCAACCGCACCTCCCAGCGCGGCGTGTACTGCGGCGCCTGGTCGGCTTACGTCCCCGGCGAGGAGCACGTCTACGAGGCCTCGGTGCGCCTGACCAAACCGTCGCGGATGTTCGTCCTGGACGCCAACGCCTTCGCCCACTTCATGCAGTCGCAGTTCCCGATGGCCGTGCACCTGCTGGAGGGACACAAGGTCGGCGGCCGGCGGCAGAGCCAGATCATCGGGCAGCGGGAGAAGCTACTCGCCCTGGGCACCATCACCGCCGGACTGACCCACCAGCTCAACAACCCGGCCGCGGCCACCGCGCGTGCGGTCGCCGATCTGCGCGAGGGGGTCGGCAAGATGCGCCACAAGCTGGCGATGCTCGCCGACGGCAAGTTCACCCCGCAGGCGCTGCACACGCTGGTGACCATCCAGGACGAGGTCGCCGAACGGGTTGCCAAGGCCCGCGACCAGGAGCTGTCGGCGCTGGAGACCTCCGACCGCGAGGACCAGATCGGCGACTGGCTGGAGGACCACGGCATCCTCGGCGCCTGGGACTATGCGCCGACGTTCGTCGAGGCCGGTCTCGACATCGACTGGCTGGAACGGGTGTCGGCATCGGTGGACGACGTGGACGCCTCGGCGTCGCTGCAGAGCGCCATCGGCTGGCTGAAGTACACCATCGACACCGAGCTGCGGATGTCCGAGATCGTCGAGGCCAGCAAGCGCATCTCGGCCCTGCTGGCCGGCGCCAAGCAGTACTCGCAGATGGACCGCGGCTCCTATCAGAGCGCCAACGTCCACGAACTGCTGCGCAGCACCATCATGATGTTCGGCGACAAGCTCGGGAAGGACAAACCCATCTCCCTGGTCAAGGACATGGACAAGTCGCTGCCCGAATTGCTCTGCTACCCGGGCGATCTCAACCAGGTGTGGACGAACATCATCGACAATGCGCTGCAGGCGATGGACGGCCACGGCACGCTGACGGTTCGCACCATGCGCGAGAGCGACGACATGATCCGGGTGGAGATCTGCGACGACGGACCGGGAATCCCCGAGGAGATCATCGACCGCATCTTCACCCCGTTCTTCACCACCAAACCGTTCGGCGAGGGCACCGGCCTGGGCCTGGACCTGGCCTGGCGCATCGTGGTGGAAAAACACCACGGCAACATCTCCGTGCAGTCGCGACCGGGCGACACCCGGTTCATCGTGTGCCTGCCGCTGCAGGCCCCCGCGCCGGAGGCGCCCACCCCCACCGAACTGCCGGCCCGTTCGGACTGACCGGTCGCCCGCCAACCACGGGCACCGCAGCGGAATAGGGGCCCGTGCCGTGCCGGTTGCAGCGGGCATGCCCGGGCCCCGAACAGCGGTCCCCGAACGGCCAACAGGACGAATCCGCCCGACGACACCGCCCGACGAGAGGTAACCCCCGTGACCGAGAGCGCACCGAACACCGCACCCAAGCCCGACGCCGTCGAACTCAAGCCCGACCTCGGCGCCTACGGCGTGTGGACCGGCGGCCCCGTCACACCCGAGCAGGCCGCCGAGATCGAGAAGCTGGGTTACGGCGCCATCTGGGTGGGCGGCTCCCCGCCGGCCGACCTGACCTTCGTCGAACCCATCCTGGAGGCCACCGAAACCCTGACGCTGGCGACCGGAATCGTCAACATCTGGTCGGCCCCGGCCGACCAGGTCGCCGAGTCCTACCACCGCATCGAGGCCGCCCACCCGGGCCGGTTCCTGCTCGGCATCGGCGCCGGGCATCCCGAGCACACCCAGGAATACGTCAAGCCCTACGACGCACTGGTGTCCTACCTGGACGCGCTGGACGCCGCGGGCGTGCCGACGAGCCGGCGGGTGGTGGCCGCGCTCGGACCCCGGGTGCTACGGCTGGCCCGCGACCGCAGTGCCGGCGCCCACCCCTACCTGACCACGCCCGAACACACCGCCATGGCACGCGAGACGATCGGCAACAGCGTGTTCCTGGCGCCCGAACACAAGGTGGTGCTTTCCACCGACGCCGAGCGGGCCCGCGAACTGGGCCGCAAGACGGTGGAGTTCTACCTGGGGCTGTCCAACTACGTCAACAACTGGCGCCGCATCGGCTTCACGGCCGCCGACGTCACCCCGCCCGGCAGCGACCGGCTGATCGACTCGGTGGTGGCCTACGGCACTCCCGCACAGATCGCCGAGCGCCTCGGCGAGCACCTGGCGGCCGGGGCCGACCACGTCACCGTTCAGGTGCTGGGTAGCCGCGAGGACCTGGTGCCGGCGCTGGCGGAGCTGGCCGGACCGCTGGGTCTCTCCGCCCGGGGCTGATCGCGACCGCCGCGCCGGCATCCGGCTAGGGTTGGCCCATGCGGTTGCTGGTCACCGGGGGCGCGGGCTTCATCGGCGCCAACTTCGTGCACGCCTGCGTGCGCGAGCATCCCGAGGACGCGGTGACCGTCGTGGACTCGCTGACCTACGCGGGCAGCCTGGAGTCGCTGCGCCCGATCGAGAACGAGATCCGGCTGATCCGCGGCGACATCGCCGACGCCGAGCTGGTCACCAGGCTGGTCGCCGAATCCGACGCGGTGGTGCACTTCGCGGCCGAGACCCACGTCGACAACGCGCTCGCCGATCCCGCGCCGTTCCTGCACTCCAACGTCGTGGGCACCTACACCCTGCTGGAGGCCGTGCGCCGGCACGACGTCCGGCTCCACCACGTCTCGACCGACGAGGTGTACGGCGATCTCGGGCTCGGCGGCACCGAACGGTTCACCGAGACCACGCCCTACCACCCGTCGAGTCCCTACTCGGCGACCAAGGCGGCCGCCGACATGCTGGTGCGCGCCTGGGTCCGGTCCTACCGGGTGCGGGCCACGATCTCCAACTGCTCCAACAACTTCGGGCCCTACCAGCACGTGGAGAAGTTCATTCCGCGGCAGATCACGAACATCCTGACCGGCAGACGGCCCAAGCTCTACGGCACCGGCGCCAACGTGCGCGACTGGATCCACGTCGAGGACCACAATGCCGCGGTGCGCACCATCCTCACCGACGGCCGCATCGGCCGGACGTACCTGATCGGCGCCGACTGCCAGAGGTCGAACCTGGAGGTGCTGCAGGCGATCCTGGCCGTCATGGACCGGGACCCCGGGGACTTCGACCACGTCACCGACCGGGCCGGACACGACCTGCGCTACGCCATCGACCCGTCGCTGTTGCGCAGCGAACTCGGCTGGGCTCCAAGCCATTCCGATTTCACGGCGGCGCTCTCGGAGACCGTGCAGTGGTATCGCACCCACCGCCACTGGTGGGAGCCGCTCAAGGACGGTGTCGAGGCGACCTACGCCGGGCGCGGGCAGTGACGGGGCAACATGGGCTTTCGTGAACTGACGGTGCCCGGTGCGTGGGAACTCACGCCCCGTCTGCACGGCGACGACCGCGGGACGTTCTTCGAGTGGTTCACCGAACACGAGTTCGCCCGGATGACCGGTCACCGGCTCGCGCTCGCCCAGGCCAACTGCTCGGTGTCCTCGGCGGGGGTGCTGCGGGGGCTGCACTTCAGCCGGCTCCCGCCCGGCCAGGCCAAATACGTCACCTGCGTGCGGGGGGCGGTCTTCGACGTCGTCGTCGACATCCGGGTCGGCTCGCCCACCTACGGCCGCTGGGATTCGGTGCTGCTCGACGACGTGGACCGCCGATCGGTCTACCTGGCCGAGGGGTTGGCGCACGGATTCCTGGCCCTGCAGGACGACTCCACGGTGATGTATCTGTGCTCGTCCGGCTACGCCCCCGACCGCGAGCACACCATCTCCCCCTTCGATCCGCAGATCGGCATCGAGTGGCCCGCCACGGTGTTCGGCGCGGCGACGGCGCTCTCCGAGCGCGACCGGGCCGCTCCCCCGTTGGCGGACATCCGCGCGGCGGGCCTGCTGCCGACCTGGGACGAGGCGCGTTCGTTCACCGAGCGGTTGCGTCAGAGCGCGACGAAATCGCCCGGCTTCCAGGACCCGTCGAACGCCGGCCCCTCGGGACCGTAGAGCCGCAGGTAGGCGAACCAGCCCTGGCCCGGGGTGGTCTGTATCCACCGGTCGGCGCCGGATTCCGGCGGCTCGGGGCCGAAGAACAGATCCACCGAATCACCGTCGAGATCGGCGAGTTCGAACTCCGACCGCAGCGCCGCGCGGTCCTGGGCGGTCCGGATCTGGCTGCGCGTCTCCGCGTCGTAGACCGTGACCGACCAGAACAGCGTGGCCGGGACCGGCAGCGGGACGGTGAGCCGGTAGCCGTTCTCGCCGCACAGGTAGTCGCCGCCCTGCTCGCGGCTGCCCAGCCAGTACAGCGAGCCCGCACCGGGGTCGCGGCGGAACATCGCCGGTGAGACGGCGATGGCCTGGAAGAACCACTTGTCGATCGCGTGGGTGTCGCGGTAGCCCTCGGCGTCGAAGGTGCCGTTCTCGTGCCGCAGCGCCGCCCATTCCCACTGCCGGTCCGGCCAGACCTCCCGCTCGGGACTCCGGTCGGCCAGCGACTCCACCCGCATCTGGGTGTTGGCGGTCTTGGCGGCCAGCTCCAGAATGCGCGTCATCCGCTCGTCGGGGGCGAACGGCCGGCCCCGGACGATCCCCAGTGCGGCCAGATCCCCGCAGGCGGAGCGGTACTCGGGCAGGCCCGGCTCGGAGTCGATCAGCGCATGTAGTGCCCGCCAGTACTCCAGGCCGGTCTCATAGGCCAGCGGTGTGGTGTCCTGGCCCTGCGCGGTCATCTCGAACCAGGCCGGATCCGACCAGTCCGGCCCGGGGTCAAGCGGGTACACCTTGACCGTGGTGAGTCGCTCCAGCGCGGCCGCCACGTCGGCGCCGGCGGGGATCACCCGGATCGCGGCGATCACCCGGTCCGAGGCGGCGACCCCGGTGTGGAAACCCTCGGGTGGGTCCGGTGAGTGGTCCGGCGGCAGCACCAGATGCCTGCCGCCCTCGCCGCCGTCGGGGCCGGGCAGTCCCATGTCCAGGATCCAGTGCTGATGGATGTCGAAGACGGTGGCCACGAAGGGTCCGGGCGGGAGTTCGATGACCATCGGCCCGGCGCTCAGGTCCAGCAGCGCCACGCCGTAGGGGGTGTCGGCGTTGAGCGTGAAGCCGACGTGATGCGGGCGGGTCTGGAAGTATCCGAACACCTCGTTGGCCCGCCCGCCGGCCTTGGTGATCCCGTCGAAGATCGCCGCGCCGGAGACCGCGCGGTAGTACTGCCGGTATGTCTGCACGGCCCGGTTGAGATCGAGGGCCTCGTAGCCCAGGTCGACGGTCCGGGGTGCCGGGTACCCGCCCGGCAGTGGATCCCCGGCCCCGGCCGTTCTCCCGGGGGTCTCGGTGCCCTGGCTGCCCTCGGTGGTCTCGCTCATCTGCGGCTCCCCCTCCTGCTCAGGCACGACATTAAGACCTCGTCGGCGCCGAGGTGCGGAGGTTGGCGACCTGATCGGCAACTTTCTGGCGGTTTTCCCGGGGTTTCTCGGCGCGGGCGGAGCCTTGCCAAGGTGTGACACGACTTACTAGGATATCCAAGTATCTTCGGTGTGGGCGCGCCCGCGCCCCAACTCCACCATCCGCTACGCCCCCGGGACACAAAGATGACCACACAGATTCCCCACTTCATCGACGGCCACCGCAGCAACCTCGCGTCGACCCGCACCGCCGACGTGCTCAACCCCAGCACCGGCGAGGTGCAGGCCCAGGTCCTGTTGGCCTCGGCCGCCGACGTCGACACCGCGGTCGCCTCGGCCGTCGAGGCCCAGAAGGAATGGGCGGCCTTCAACCCGCAGCGCCGGGCCCGGGTGATGATGAAGTTCATCGACCTGGTCAACCAGAACAAGGACGAGCTGGCCGAGCTGCTGTCCATCGAGCACGGCAAGACCGTGCCGGATTCGCTCGGCGACATCCAGCGAGGCCTGGAGGTCATCGAGTTCGCCGTCGGCATTCCGCACCTGCTCAAGGGTGAGTTCACCGAGGGCGCCGGTCCCGGCATCGACGTCTACTCGCTCCGTCAGCCGCTGGGTGTGGTCGCCGGCATCACCCCGTTCAACTTCCCGGCGATGATCCCGCTGTGGAAGGCCGGACCGGCCCTGGCGTGCGGCAACGCCTTCATCCTCAAGCCCTCCGAGCGCGACCCCTCGGTGCCGGTGCGGCTGGCCGAGCTGTTCCTGGAGGCGGGCCTACCGCCGGGCGTCTTCCAGGTCGTGCAGGGCGACAAGGAGGCCGTCGACGCCATCCTGCACCACCCGGACGTCAAGGCCGTCGGGTTCGTGGGCAGCTCCGACATCGCGCAGTACATCTACGCCACCTCCGCCGCCAACGGCAAGCGCTCGCAGTGCTTCGGCGGGGCCAAGAACCACATGATCATCATGCCCGACGCCGACCTCGACCAGGCCGTCGACGCGTTGATCGGCGCCGGTTACGGCAGCGCCGGCGAGCGCTGCATGGCCATCAGCGTCGCGGTGCCGGTCGGCGAGGAGACCGCGAACCGGCTGCGCGCGCGGCTGGTCGAGCGGATCAACAACCTGCGCGTCGGTCACAGCCTGGATCCCAAGGCCGACTACGGACCGCTGGTCACCGGCGCCGCGCTGAAGCGGGTGCACGACTACATCGACGCGGGGGTGGCCGCCGGCGCCGAGATCGTGGTCGACGGCCGGCAGAAGAGCAGCGACGAGCTGACCTTCGGTGACGCCAACCTCGAGGGCGGCTACTTCATCGGCCCCACCCTGTTCGACCACGTCACCACCGACATGTCGATCTACACCGACGAGATCTTCGGGCCGGTGCTGTGCATCGTGCGCGCCCACGACTACGAAGAGGCCCTGCGGCTGCCGTCCGAGCACGAATACGGCAACGGGGTCGCGGTGTTCACCCGCGACGGCGACACCGCGCGTGACTTCGTCTCCCGCGTGCAGGTCGGCATGGTCGGCGTGAACGTGCCGATCCCGGTGCCGGTCTCCTACCACACCTTCGGCGGCTGGAAGCGGTCCGGCTTCGGTGACCTCAACCAGCACGGTCCGGCCTCGATCCAGTTCTACACCAAGGTCAAGACGATCACCGAGCGCTGGCCCTCGGGGATCAAGGACGGCGCCGAGTTCGTCATCCCCACGATGAAGTGAGCTGAAACCACCGATGACCATGGCCGACAACCCGTTCGAGCTCGACGACGACGAACGCGTGATCGCCGAGACGGCCCGCGCGTTCGCCGCCAAACGGCTCGCACCACACGCCCTGGACTGGGATGCCGACAAGCACTTCCCCATCGACGCGCTGCGTGACGCGGCCGAACTGGGGATGGCGGCGATCTACTGCTCCGAGGACATCGGCGGCAGCGGGCTGCGCCGGCTCGACGCCGCGCGCATCTTCTCCGAGCTCGCCTACGCCGACCCGACGGTGGCCGCGTTCATCTCGATCCACAACATGTGCGCGTGGATGGTCGACAGCTACGGCACCCCGGAACAGCGCAAGACCTGGGTGCCCCGGCTGGCGGCCATGCAGGCCATCGCCTCGTACTGCCTGACCGAACCGGGGGCCGGGTCCGACGCGGCGGCGCTGCGGACCCGGGCCGTCCGGGACGGCTCGCACTATGTGCTCGACGGGGTCAAGCAGTTCATCTCCGGGGCCGGCACCTCCGATGTCTACGTGGTGATGGCCCGCACCGGCGGACCCGACTCCGGACCACGCGGCATCTCGGCGTTCCTGGTCGAGAAGGACACTCCGGGGCTCAGTTTCGGCACCGACGAACTGAAGATGGGCTGGAACGCCCAGCCCACCGCGCAGGTCATCTTCGAGGGTGTGCGGGTTCCGGCCGAGGCCATGTTGGGCGGGCCGGAGGGCGAGGGCGCCGGGTTCGGGATCGCGATGAACGGCCTCAACGGCGGGCGCATCAACATCGCGGCGTGCTCGTTGGGCGGCGCACAGTTCGCCTACGACCAGGCCGCGGCCTATGTGCGCGACCGGGTGGCCTTCGGCGGCGCCCTGCTCGACGAGCCGACCATCCGGTTCACCCTCGCCGACATGGCCACCGCGCTGGAGACCTCACGGATGATGCTCTGGCGCGCGGCCGCCGCGCTGGACGCCAACGCGCCGGACAAGGTGGAGCTGTGCGCGATGGCCAAGTTGCACGTCACCGAGGCCTGCTTCGAGGTCGCCGATCAGGCGCTGCAGCTGCACGGCGGCTACGGCTATCTCAAGGAGTACGGCATGGAGAAGGTGGTCCGCGACCTGCGGGTGCACCGGATCCTGGAGGGCACCAACGAAATCATGCGGGTCGTGATCGGCCGGGCCGCCGCGGCCCGCGCCCGCGCGTCTGCGTAGGTCTGGTCAACAAAGGAGAGTCGATGACGACGATCGCATTTCTGGGTCTGGGCAACATGGGCGGGCCGATGGCCGCCAATCTGGTCTCCGCGGGGCACACCGTTCGCGGCTTCGATCCGGTGCCCGCGCTCAAGGAGGCCGCAGAAGCCAAGGGCATCAAGGTGTTCGACAGCGGCGCCGAGGCGGTCGCGGGCGCCGAAGTGGTGATCACCTCGCTGCCCAACGGTGGCGTCGTCAAAGCCTGCTACGCCGAGGTGCTGCCGGCCGCCGACAAGGGGGCACTGTTCATCGACACCTCGACGATCTCGGTGGCCGATGCCCGCGAGATCAACGCGCAGGCGACCGGGGCGGGCTTCGCCCAGATCGACGCGCCCGTCTCCGGCGGGGTCAAGGGCGCCACCGCCGGCACCCTGGCCTTCATGGTCGGCGGCGCCGACGACGCCGTCGAGCGTGCCCGCCCGGCGCTGGAGCCGATGGCCGGCAAGGTGGTGCACTGCGGCGCCTCGGGCAACGGCCAGGCGGCCAAACTGTGCAACAACATGGTCCTGGCCGTTCAGCAGATCGCGGTCGGCGAGGCGTTCGTGCTGGCCGAGAAGCTGGGCCTGCCGGCGCAGTCGCTGTTCGACGTCATCACCGGCGCCACCGGCAACTGCTGGGCGGTGCACACCAACTGCCCGGTGCCGGGACCGGTCCCGACCTCCCCCGCCAACAACGATTTCAAGCCCGGCTTCGCCACGGCGCTGATGAACAAGGACCTCGGACTGGCGATGGACGCGGTGCACAGCAGCGGGTCCACCGCGCCGCTGGGCTCGCACGCCGCCGAGATCTACGCCGAATTCGCCAAGGCCGACCAGGACAACGCCGCGCTCGACTTCAGCGCCATCATCGAGACCCTGCGCTGACCGTCGCGGCTGACCGTCGCGGCTGATCACGCCGAACCTGCAGGTTGTGGCGACCCCACTCGGGGGTTGCGTACACAAGTTGCAGTCTCGGCGTGATCAGAAGTCGCCGGCGCTGTGCCGCAGCGTCTCGATCGAGGTCACCAGGGCACGGGACTGCTCGGCGGTGATCCCGATGTCGGCGAACACCTTGTCGTTGAGGGTGACCGTCGCGTCCTCGACGGTGGAGCGGCCCAGGTCGGTGATCTCGACCAGCGTGGTCCGCCCGTCCGTCGGGTGCGGCAGCCGGCGCACCAGCCCGGCGGCCTCCAGCCGGCGGATCGCGTGGGTGACGCTGGTGACGTGCACCTGCAACCGGTCCGACGCCTTGGTGATCGGCAGGGCCCCGTTGCGGCTGAACGCCAGCAGCCGCAACAGCTCGAAGCGGGAGAAGCTGAGGTCGTAGGGCCGCAGGGCGGTCTCGACGCGGGCCAGCAGAATCTGATGGGCGCGCATCACCGAGGTGACCGCGACCATCCCCTCGGCGACGTCGCCCCAGCCGGCGCGTTCCCAGTTGGTACGGGCCTGCGCGATCGGGTCGGGCTTCTCCGGATGATCGAGCATCCGCTCTTCATACCGCATCCGCGGGCGGGTCGCGCCGGGCAAGGGCGACCCCGGTCAGGCGAGCAGAGTCAGGATGCGGGGGCCGTCGTCGGTGACGGCCACGGTGTGCTCCCAGTGCGCCGCGCGTGTGCCGTCGGCGGTGACGACGGTCCACTCGTCGTCGAGCACGCGGGTCTTGACGGTCCCCAGCGTGAGCATCGGCTCGATCGCCAGCACCGAGCCCGGCGCCAGAATCGGGCCGCGGCCCGGCGTCCCCTCGTTGGGCAGGAACGGGTCCATGTGCATCTGGCGGCCGATGCCGTGCCCGCCGTACCCCTCGACGATGCCGAAGCGCCGGTCGAAGCGTTCCTCGGCCGCGTAGGTGCCGGACTCGATCGCGTGGGAGACGTCGGTGAGCCGATTGCCCGGCACCATCGCGGCGATCCCGGCCTCCATGGACTGGCGGGTCGCCGCCGAGAGGTTCTCGTCGGCCGGAATCAGCGACCCCACCCCGAAGGTGATCGCCGAGTCGCCGTGCCAGCCGTCCAGGATCGCTCCGCAGTCGATGGACACCAGGTCGCCGGGGGCCAGCGTCTCCGAGCCCGACGGGATGCCGTGCACCACCCGGTCGTTGACCGACGCGCAGATGGACGCGGGAAAGCCGTGGTAGCCCAGGAACGACGGCACGGCGCCGGCGTCGCGGATCACCGCCTCGGCGATCTCATCGAGGGCCAGCGTGGACACCCCGGGCGCGGCGGCCTCACGCACCGCGGCCAGCGCCCGGGCGACGACCGCCCCGGCGGCGGCCATCGCGTCGAGTTCACCGTCGCTGCGTTGCGGAACCACCTTGCGGCTGCGCAGCCTCGGCACCGACACCATGGGGCGCGTCAGCGACCGAGCGCCTGCAGGGCCCGGGCGAACACCTCGTCCATCGAGCCCACGGCGTCGATCGTCTTCAGGTCGGAGCTGTAGTGCTCGAGCAGCGGGGCGGTCTCGTCGGCGTAGACCTTCATCCGGTTGCGGATGACGTCCTCGGTGTCGTCGGCGCGGCCGCGGCCCTTGAGTCGCTCGACCAGTTCGTCCTCGGGCACGCGGAACTCCACCACCGCGTCCAGCTTGACGCCGCGCTTGGTGAGCATCTCGTCGAGCGCGACGGCCTGCTCCACCGAACGGGGGAACCCGTCGAGGATGAACCCGCCCGCCGCGTCGGGATCGTCGAGACGGTCGTCCACCAGCGCGTTGGTCAGCGTGGCGGGCACCAGGTCACCGGCGTCGAGGTACTTCTTGGCCTCGATCCCCAGCGGCGTGCCGGTGCTGATGTTGTGCCGGAACAGATCGCCGGTGGAGATCTGCGGAACCCCGAGCTGTTCGGCCAGCTTGACGGCCTGAGTGCCTTTTCCCGCGCCGGGCGGACCGAGCAACACGATTCTCACTTGAGGAACCCTTCGTAGTTGCGCTGCATGAGTTGGCTCTCGATCTGTTTGACGGTATCCAAACCGACGCCAATCATGATCAGAACCGCTGTGCCGCCAAACGGCAAGTTCTGGACGCCGCCACCGTTGCCCATTTCGAGGAACAGGTTCGGCAGCACGGCGATCACACCGAGGTAGATCGAGCCCGGCAGGGTGATCCGGCTCAGCACGTAACGCAGGTAGTCCGCGGTCGGCTTGCCGGGCCTGATGCCCGGGATGAAGCCGCCGAACTTCTTCATCTCGTCGGCCCGCTCGTCGGGGTTGAAGGTGATCGAGACGTAGAAGTAGGTGAAGAAGATGATCAGCCCGAAGTAGATCGTGATGTAGACGGGGTCCGCCGGGTTGGTCAGGTAGTTCGCGACGAAGCGGTCCCACCACCCGGTGCCCGGGTTGGAGCTGCCGCTCTGGATCAGCTGGGTGATCAGGTGCGGGATGTAGATCAGCGAGGACGCGAAGATCACGGGGATGACGCCGGCCTGGTTGACCTTCAACGGCAGGTAGGTCGAGGTGCCGCCGTACATGCGCCGACCCACCATGCGTTTGGCGTACTGCACCGGGATGCGGCGCTGGCCCTGCTCGACGAACACCACGCCGATGATGATGATCAGCGCGGCCACGCAGACCAGCGCGAAGACCATGCCGCCGCGGCTGTCCAGGATGGACTTGCCCTCCGACGGGATGCGCGCGGCGATACCGGCGAAGATCAGCAGGGACATGCCGTTGCCGATGCCGCGCTCGGTGACCAGCTCGCCCATCCACATCACCAGGGCGGCGCCGGCGGTCATCACGATCACGATGACGACCAGGGCGAAGATGCTCTGATCGGAGATGATGTCCAGCGAGCAGCCCTGCAGCAGCCCGCCGTTGGCGGCCAGCGCCACGATCGAGGTGGCCTGCAGGATCGCCAGTGCGACCGCCAGATAACGCGTGTACTGCGTCATCTTGGCCTGACCCGCCTGGCCTTCCTTGCGGAGCTGCTCGAACCGCGGGATCACCACCGTGAGCAACTGCACGATGATGCTCGCGGTGATGTAGGGCATGACGCCGACGGCGAACACCGACAGCTGCAGCAGCGCCCCACCGGAGAACAGGTTGATCAGGGAGTAGATCTGCGCCGAGTCGCCACCGCTGACCTGGTCGATGCACTGCTGCACGTTCCGGTAGTTGACCCCCGGCGAGGGCAGCGAGGCACCGACCCGGTAGAGGATGACGATGCCCAGCGTGAATAGGATCTTCCGCCTCAGGTCGACCGTCCTGAGCGAAGAGATGAAAGCCGAGAGCACTCTTCCTCCTGGGCAGCCGGGCTGATGTCGCGGCGTGCCGATGGGGCTGGCCTGGCCAGCGTCATTGTCAGTCTGTGTGTCGGATGCCGACCCGGGCAGGCGTGGCCTGCGGCGTCGGGCCTCAAACAGTCTACGAGAGTAACAGTTCACCTCCCCGCCGCCCGCATCAGCCGAGGCCGCGAAACCCTTCAGGTGTCTCTCAGCTTGTTGGGCGTAAGCTCGGCACCAAAGTCGTTAAATTACCTAATTACTGTGCCGAGCAATCCCGACCGAAAGGACGACCCCACGATGGCGCGAACCGACAACGACACCTGGGATCTGGCATCCAGCGTGGGGGCGACCGCCACGATGGTGGCCGCGGCGCGGGCGGTCGCCAGCCGGGGGCCGGACCCGGTGATCGACGACCCGTTCGCCGAGCCACTCGTCCGGGCCGTCGGCGTCGACTTCTTCACCCGCCTGGCCACCGGCGAGCTCACGCCGGCCGACCTCGACCCCGAGGAGACCGGCGGAGTCGGGAACATGGACCGCTTCACCGACGGCATGGCCGCGCGCACCCGCTTCTTCGACGACTTCTTCACCGCCGCCGCCGAGGCCGGCATCCGCCAGGCCGTCATCCTGGCCTCCGGGCTCGACGCCCGCGCCTACCGGATGACCTGGCCCGCGGACATGGTGGTCTACGAGATCGACCAGCCCGAGGTCATCGAGTTCAAGACGACGACGCTGGCCGGGCTGGGTGCGGAGCCGACCGCACAGCGCCGCACCGTGCCCATCGACCTGCGCCAGGACTGGCCGGCCGCGCTGCGCGAGGCCGGACTCGATCCGGACAAGCCGACCGCGTGGATCGCCGAGGGACTGTTCGGCTACCTGCCGCCCGAGGCCCAGGACAAGCTGCTCGACGACGTCGACGCGCTGAGCGCCCCCGGCAGCCGGCTGGCCGCCGAGGGGGTGCTGCACAGTGACGACTACGACGAGGACACGGTGCGGGAGCGGATGCAGGCCGTCACCGACCACTGGCGGGCGCACGGATTCGACCTGGACTTCTCCCAGCTGGTCTACATCGGCGAGCGCGCGGAGGTCACCGAATACCTGGCCAGGCACGGCTGGCGGGCCGACGCGACCAGCGGCACCGATCTGATGCGCCGCTACGGGCTGGGTACCCCCCAGGCCGGCGCCGTGGACGGTGCCGTGGAGGACGCCGAGGAGGACGAGGACGGCCAGGCCAACTTCGCCAACGTCGCCTACGTCACCGCCACGAAGTAGCCACCCCATGGCACGTTCGGACTCCGATACCTGGGACCTGGCCTCCAGCGTGGGCGCGACCGCGACCATGGTCGCGGCCGCACGCACCCTGGCCAGCACCGAGCCGGGCGCCATCATCGACGATCCGTTCGCCGCGCCGCTGGTACGCGCGGTGGGTATCGACTTCTTCACCAGGCTCGTCGACGGCGAACTGCAGATCCCCGGTGACGGCGAGGCCGGCGCGGGGGTTGCGCTGATGACCGACGTGATGGCGGTGCGGACCCGGTTCTTCGACGATTTCTTCCTCGACGCCGGCCGCGCCGGCGTCCGCCAGGCGGTCATCCTGGCCTCCGGGCTCGACGCGCGCCCCTACCGGCTGCCGTGGCCGGACGGCACCGTCGTCTACGAGATCGACCAGCCCGAGGTCATCGAGTTCAAATCGGCCACGATGGCCGCGCTGGGGGCGCAGCCGACCGCGCAGCGCCGCACCGTGCCCATCGACCTGCGCCAGGACTGGCCCACGGCGTTGCGCGAGCACGGGCTCGACACCGCCCGCCCGGTGGCCTGGAGCGCCGAGGGGCTGCTGATGTACCTGCCGCCCGAGGCCCAGGACCGGCTGTTCGACGACATCACCGCCCTGTCCGCGCCGGGCAGCATGCTGGCCACCGAGTTCCACGGCGGCGAGTTGTCGCGCACGCTGAGCCAGCGCGCCCAGGAGATGGTCGGCCAGTGGGGCGACCACGGTTTCGACATCGACCTCGGCGAACTGTTCTACGACGGCGACCGCAGCCACGTCGTGGACTACCTGAGCGAGCGCGGCTGGACGGTGAGCACCCGGACCCGCCCGGAGGTGTTCGCCCAGTACGGCCGCACCTACCCGCAGGACGCCACGGTCGAACAGCTGCGCAACTCGCTGGCCGTGACCGCCGTCAAACAGTGACAGCACAGAGTAAGGACAACCACCCGTGAACACCCGTGCCAACTCCCCGCGCACCGACGGCGACAGCTGGGATCTGACCTCCAGCGTGGGAGCGACCGCCACCATGGTCGCGGTCGGGCGGGCCCGGGCCTCGCACGGGTCCGACGCCCTGCTCGACGACCCGTTCGCCGAGCCGCTGGTGCGCGCCGTCGGCTCGCCGACCTTCACCGCGATGATCGACGGTGAGACCGACACCCAAGCCGACCCCCTGGTGAAGGGTCGGACCGCCGACGAACAGATCGCGGTGCGCACCCGCTTCTTCGACGACTTCTTCATCCGGGCCGCGGGATCGGGCATCCGCCAGGCGGTCATCCTCGCCGCCGGGCTGGACACCCGCGCCTACCGGCTCGCCTGGCCGGTCGGCACCGTGGTCTTCGAGGTCGACCAGCCCGAGGTGATGGCGTTCAAGACGGCGACGCTGGCCGGCCTGGGCGCCGAGCCGGCCGCCGAGCACCGCGCCGTGGGCATCGACCTGCGTGCGGACTGGCCCGCCGCCCTGCGCGCGGCCGGCTTCGACCCGGCCCGGCCGACGGCCTGGATCGCCGAGGGCCTGCTGATCTACCTGCCGCCCGAGGCCCAGGACCGGCTGTTCGACCGGATCACCGACCTGTCCGCGCCCGGCAGCCGGGTCGCCACCGAGCACACCCCCACCGCCGACGCCTTCTCCGACGACACCGCCAAGTTCCTGACCGACAGCTGGCGGCGCGTCGGCCTGGATCTGGACATGGCCGACCTGATGTACGGCGGGGAACGCAATCTGGTCGCCGACTACCTGCGCGGTCTGGGCTGGGCGCCGAGCGTGCTGCGGGCCCGCGACTCCTATGCTTCACACGGATTCGACTATCCCGACAATCCGCTGACCGCCGCGTTCGGCGACGGCGGCTATCTGACCGCGGAGTTGATGAGATGACCCGGACCGACGACGACTCCTGGGACCTGGCCTCCAGTGTCGGCGCCACCGCGACCATGGTCGCGGCCGGACGCGCGATGGCCTCGGCGGCCGCCGACCCGCTGATCGACGACCCCTACGCCGCACCTCTGGTGCGCGCCGTGGGCCTGGAATTCTTCACCAGGATGCTCGACGGCGACCTGGATCTGGACACGATTCCGGACGCCTCCCCGGAGCGGGTGCAGGCCATGATCGACGCGATGGCGGTGCGCACCAAGTTCTTCGACGACTACTTCACCCGGGCGACCGGTGGGGCGACTGGCACCGGAGTCCGGCAGGCGGTGATCCTGGCCTCGGGGCTGGATTCGCGGGCCTACCGGCTGACCTGGCCGGCGGGCACGGTGGTCTACGAGATCGACCAGCCCCGGGTGATCGAGTTCAAGTCCACCACCCTGGCCGGTCTCGGCGCCGAGCCCACCGCCACCCGCCGCACCGTGGCGATCGATCTGCGTGAGGACTGGCCCGCCGCGCTGGCCGCCGCCGGCTTCGACCCGGCCCAGCCGACCGCCTGGTTGGCCGAGGGCCTGCTGATCTACCTGCCACCCGAGGCCCAGGACCGGCTGTTCGACCAGATCACCGAGCTGTCCGCGCCCGGCAGCACCGTGGCCACCGAGTACGCCCCCGGGATCCGCGAGTTCGACGCCGAACGGGCACGGGAGATGTCGGCGCCGCTGCGGGCCCAGGGACTCGACATCGACATGGGCGCGCTGGTCTACGCGGGGGAACGCAGCCACGTCATGGAGTACCTGCAGGCCAAGGGCTGGCGGGTGACCGGGGTCCCGCGCGACGAGTTGTTCCAGCGCTTCGGACGGCCGATCCCGACCGTGGCCAGCGAGGATCCGTTGGGCGAGATCGTCTATGTCAGCGCCACCCTGGACGGTGCCGGGGAGTAGATCTCCGCACCCGTGTGCGGCGCTGGGCACCCGGCCCGCCCCTCGACCGCCTCAGCTGCCCTCGGCCCGGGCGAAGGTCAGCGTCTCCCCCCGCACGCCACCCATCCACAGGTCCTGGCAGGCCGCGGCCATCTCCTCCAGGCCCTCGATGACCTCACCGAACACATTGCCGGGAACCCAGCCCTGGTCTCCGTTGATCAGCAGGTTGTTGCGCCCGTAGAACAACGCCAGATCCACGATCGCCCCGGTGGTCCCGGTCCCCGTGGTGTTCTCGTAACCGTAGGCCGGGTTGCCCAGGTCGTCGGAATCGAAGGAGAACCAGCACAGATCGCCCGGAATCGGGGTGACGGTGGTGTTCTCCTTGCCCGGGTCCGCGGCGAAGGGCGGCAGCAGCGTGTAGATCTCGTTGCGGGCGTACTTGCCGTGGAACACCTGCGCGGAGAGGGTGCGCCCGTCGGCCAGCGCGTCCCACACCGCCGCGCAGGTGCGCGGGGCGGCCGCCTCGAGCAGCCGGGCGACACACCGCACCCCGCGCTTGTCCAGCGACACGGTGATGAGTCTGGTCATCGAATCTCCTTGATCGGCGGGGTCGGGTCGGCAGTCAGGTCAGCAGGGCCGGGTCGGCAGCGTCAGGTCAGCGGTCAGGTCAGTAGGGGCGGCACCGCACGGTGCCACTCGGTGGCGTCCTGGTAGGCCTGGCCGACCCGCAGCAGCAGCGCGTCGGAGTGCCGGGGGCCCACCATCTGCAACCCGATCGGCAGGCCCGCCGTGCTGAACCCGCACGGCACGCTCAGCGCGGGCTGCTGGGTCAGATTGAACGGATAGGTGTAGGGCGTCCAGCTGGTCCAGTCCGGTGAGGCCGAGCCGTCGGGCACGTCGCGGCCGACCGGGAACGCGGTGAGCGGCAGCGCCGGTGTCACCAGCACGTCGTAGTTCCGGTGGAACCGGCCCATCAGCTGGCCCAGGCGCATCCGCTCGGCCGTGGCGTCGAGGTAGTCCGACGCCGAGTACGTCTCGCCCAGCGCCGCGGTGCGGCGCAGCCCGGCGTCGACCCGCTCTTCGTTCTCGCCGTTGAGCAGGCCCTGGAGCACCTTGGCCTCACCGGCGAACCAGAGCACGTGGAAGGCCTCCACCGGGTCGGCGAACCCGGGGTCCACCTCCTCGACGTGGGCTCCCGCCTCGGCGAGCACCAGCACCGCCCGCCGCACCGCGGCGTCGACGTCGGGCTCGTTGCGCGCGAACCCCAGGTTCGGCGAGAACGCGACCCGCAGCCCCGACAGGTCGGATCCCTGGCTGGCGGCCACCAGGAACGAGCCCTCCGGGGTGGGCATCGCCGACCAGTCGCGCGGGTCGAATCCGGTGATGACGTCCATCAGCGCGGCGGTGTCGCGCACCGACCGCGCCATCGGGCCGATGTGGGCCAGCGTGCCGAACGGGCTGGGCGGGTACGCCGGCACCAGCCCGTAGGTCGCCTTGAGCGCCACCGTGCCGGTGAACGCCGCCGGGATCCGCACCGAACCGCCGCCGTCGGTGCCGACCGACCACGGCCCCATACCGGCGCCGACCGCGCTGGCGCTGCCGCCGCTGGAACCACCGGCGGTGCGGGTGGGATCCCACGGGTTGCCCGTCGCGCCGTAGCGGGGCGAATCGGTGACGCCCTTCCACGAGTACTCCGGGGTGGTGGTCTTGCCCAGCAGCACGGCGCCGGTCTCCCGCAGCCGCGCCACCGCGGGCGCGTCCTCCTCCCACGGGCCCGCCTCGTCGATGAGCCAGCTGCCGCGCAGCGTCGGCCAGCCCTGCGTCCACAGCGCGTCCTTGATCGACGTCGGCACCCCGTCCCCGGGACCCAACGGGGACCCGGCCCGCCAGCGTTGTTCGGAGGCCCGCGCCGACGCCAGTGCGCCCTCGGCGTCGACCAGGATGAACGCGTTGAGCGCCCCGTCGTACCGGTCGATCGCGTCGAGGGCGGCCCGGGTGGCCTCCACCGGTGACAACGTGCCCGACCGGTATCCCTCGATCAGGTCCACCGCTTCCGGGAGTGCCTCTGCGTTCACTGCGCACCTTTCGACGCTCCGGGGCCCGCCCCGGGGATCCCGGGGATCCCGGGGATGTAGCCGAGTCGCTTGTCCACCACGTTGTGCAACGGCTCGCCGGCCAGCCAGCGCCGCACGTTGGCGGTGAACTGGGCGGCCAGGGTGTCGCGCCACCCGACGACGTCACCGGACATGTGCGCGGTGACGGTCACCCCGGGCGCATCCCAGAGCGGGTGGTCGGCCGGCAGCGGCTCGCGGTCGAACACGTCCAGGGTGGCCGCGGCGATGCCGCCGCCGTCGAGCGCCGCCAGCAGGGCGGCCTCGTCGACCATCGGTCCGCGCGCGACGTTGACCAGGTGCGCATCGGGTTTCATGGCCGCCAGCACCGCGGCGCCGACGAGGCCGCGGGTGGCCTCGGTCAGCGGGGCTGCCAGCACCAGATGATCACACCAGCCGACCTCGGCGGCCAGGTCGGCGCTGGCGACCACCTCGCCGAAATCCGGGTCACCGGAGCGGGGGGTCCGCCCCGCGCCCCGTACCTGCAGGCCGGCCGCGCGCAGCAGCCGGGCGATCTCGCGGCCGATGCCGCCGGTCCCGACCACCAACGCACGCGCCCCGGCGACGCTGCGGGTCTCCCGGTGTTTCCACCGGTGCCGCCGCTGCAGGTCGAAGCTGGCTCGGCTGTCCTTGGCGTGGGCGATGACCGCACCCAGCACGTATTCGGCGATCGGGCGGTCGAACACCCCGTGGGCGTTGGTGACCACGACGTCGGACTCGCGCAGCGCGTCGAAGAGCAGCGTGTCCACCCCGGCGGCGGTCACGTGGATCCACTCGAGGCTGTCCGCGTCGTCCCAGACGTCGCGGACCGCGGTGGAGAAGAAGTCCCACAGCAACAGCGCCTGCGCTCCGCGTACCGCCGCAGACAGGTCGTCCGCCGTGCAAAACCGCAGCTCAACGGGCAGTTCTTCGAGGCCGGGCGGACGATCGGTGGCGTTCTCACACAGCACAGCGATCGTCGGAGTACCCACGTCCTCCGATACTGCCAACCGGGGCCGCGGCGCGCACGTCCACCCCGCGCAACGTTTCCGGAATGTAGCCCCGTGAAACGGCCAGAAAAACGTTCCGTAGGATTGTCAACAATCTGTTGCCGCGGGGGCGTCGCGGCCTCACACTGTGCAGATGAGCATCGCGGACGTGACGCCGCCCCCACCATTGCAGCAGGTGGGCATCGGTGTTGTGGCGCCTCACGACTTCGCACTCGACCGCGAATTGTGGCGGTGGGTTCCGCACGACATCAGCCTGTTCCTGACCCGGCTGCCCTACCTGCCCCTGACGGTCACCATGGAGCTGGCCCGCCAGGTCTCCGACCCCATCCATGTGGCCGCCGGCACCGCCGACGTGCTGGCGGTCTCCCCGCTGGTGACCGCCTACGCCTGCACCTCGGGCAGCTTCGTCGGCGGCGTCGCCGGCGAGACGGCGCTGGTCGCGGCCATGCGTTCGGCGGGCTCGCCCGCGGCGCTGACCACCAGCGGCGCGCTGGCCACCGCGCTGCGTCACCTCGACGTGTCCCGGGTCGCCACCGTGACCCCCTACACCGCCGACCTGACCTCGGGGCTGTCGAGCTATCTGGCCGCCGGCGGTGTCGAGGTGGTGGCCAACGCGGGCCTGGAGCTCACCGCGTCGATCTGGACGGTGCCCTACGAGACGACCGCCGAGCTGGTCCGCAGGACCGACCGTCCCGACGCGGAGGCCATCGTGATCAGCTGCACGAATCTGCCGACGTATGACCTGATTGCACCGCTGGAAGCCGAACTCGGCAAGCCGGTGATCAGCGCCAACCAGGTCACCATGTGGGCGGCGCTGGCCATCGCGGGCCGCAAGGCGGTCGGCGACGGCCAGCGACTGCTGGAGGCCTGACGGGTCCGCGCCGAAGGGCCGGCCGCTACCATTGTTGACGATCGTGTTGACCATCGGCGGACGCCGTCGATGGACCGCGCCTCGCAACGACGCCTGAGCCAGGAGATCCCATGCCGACCGTCGGCCTGCTTTACCCAGGTCACAGCGCCGAGGACGACTTCGACATCCTGGAGAAGGCCCTGCGGGACCGGATGGGCGGTCAGTCGGCCGCGCCGGTGCGCCTTCCGGTGGTGATCACCGAGGTCGGTGAGGACGCCCACCGGGTCGACGCGCTGCTTGACCTCGGCAGCACCGCACGTCTGGCCGAGGGCGCGGCCCGCCTGGCGGCGGCCGAACCCGAGTCGGTGATGTGGGCGTGCACCTCGGGCAGTTTCGTCTTCGGACCCGAGGGTGCCCGCGACCAGGCCGGCGCCGTGGCGGCGACCATGGGGGTGCCGGCGTCGTCGACCTCGATCGCGTTCGTCGACGCGTTGCGGCACCTGAACATCGGCCGGGTCGCGGTGGCCGCGTCCTACCCCGACGATGTCGCCCGGCACTTCGTGTCGTTCCTGTCCGCGGGGGGCGTGGACGTGGTGGCCATGGGCAGCCACGGCATCATCACCGCCGCCGAGGTCGGCACGCTGGTGCCCGAGCAGGTGGTGGCGATGGTGACCGCCGCCGATCATCCCGACGCCGAGGCGGTCCTGGTCCCCGACACCGCGATGCACACGCTGGAGATCATCGAGGACCTCGAGGCCGCGGTCGGCAAACCGGTCCTGACCGCCAACCAGGTGACGGTCTGGAAGGGGCTGCAGCTGATCGGACCGGTACCGGCCCTGCCCGGGTTGGGCACGCTGTTCAGGGAGGCGTCGTGAGCAGCTTCCTCGAACCGGTGGCCCAGGAGTCCACTCCCAGCATCGTCGCCGAGAAGTTGCGCCAGGCCATCGCCCACGGCGAATTCGAACCGGGTGAACAGCTCGGCGAGGCGGAGCTGGCCCGCCGGCTCGGGGTCAGCCGGGGACCGCTGCGTGAGGGGATGCAGCGCCTGACCCAGGAGGGTCTGCTGGTCTCGATCCGCAACCGCGGCCTGTTCGTCACCGAGATGAACCCCGACGAGGTCGGCGACATGTACCTGGCGCGCGAGGCCATCGAGCGGGCGGCCACCCGCAAGATCCTGCGGGGCGAGCCCAGCGAGTACGCGGCCGCCGGCGAGGTGCTGCTCGCGATCGTCGACGAGATGGCGGCCGCCCCCACCCCGACCGGGATGACCGAGGCCGACATCAGTTTCCACGAGCGGCTGGTCGAGCTCGCCGACAGTCCGCGGCTCTACCGGATGCACCAGACCTATCTGGTCGAGACCCGTATGTGCATGCACGCCCAGACCGACGGCTACGCCACCCCGGGTGACCGGGTGGCCGAACACCGCGCGCTGGCCTGCGCCATCCAGTCCGGCGACGTGCACCTGTCGGACAAGTTGCTGATCAACCACATGGAGGATGCGGTGGAGCGGCTCAACAACACGTTGGCCACCCACCACTGACCTGCCGCACCCGGCCTGCCCGTCGGGTCGGCCGGTCTCACATCGCGACGCCGATGTACTTGGTCTCCAGGAATTCGTCGATGCCGACCGCGCCGCCCTCGCGGCCCAGTCCGGACTCCTTGACCCCGCCGAACGGCGCCGCCGGATTGGACACCACGCCCTGGTTGAGGCCCACCATGCCGGTCTCCAGGGCCTCGGCCACCCGCAGCGCCCGCCGCAGGTCGTTGGTGAACACGTAGGCCACCAGGCCGTATTCGGTGTCGTTGGCCGCCGCGATCACCTCGTCCTCGTCGGTGAACGGGGTCAGCGGGGCGACCGGCCCGAAGATCTCCTCGCTGGCCATCCGCGCCTCCGAAGGCACGCCGGTCAGCACCGTGGGCGAGTAGAAGTAGCCCTCTCCGCCCGCGGCGGTCCCGCCGGTGAGGACCCGCGCGCCGCGGCCCACCGCGTCGGAGACCAGCGCCTCCACCTTGTGCAGCGCCGCGTCGTCGATCAGCGGACCCACCTGCACACCGTCGGCGACGCCGGGCCCGACCCGCAGGCCGGCCATCCGCTCGGCCAGTCGGCGGCCGAACTCGTCGATGACCGACTCGTGCACGTAGATCCGGTTGGCCGCGGTGCAGGCCTCCCCCATGTTGCGCATCTTGGCGGCCATCGTGCCCTCGACCGCCTCGTCGAGGTCGGCGTCGCCGAAGACGATGAACGGGGCGTTGCCGCCGAGCTCCATCGACGTGCGCAACACCTTCTCGGCGCACTGCTCCAGCAGCATCTTGCCGACCCGGGTGGAGCCGGTGAAGGACAGCTTGCGGGCCAGCCCGGAGCGGATCAGCGGTTCGATCACCCCGCCGGCGTCCATGGCGGTGACGCAGTTGACCGCGCCCGGTGGCACACCGGCCTCGGTGAGGATGCCCATCAACGCCAGCATCGACAACGGGGTCTGGTGGGCCGGCTTGATGACGCTGGTGCACCCGGCGGCGATCGCGGGACCGATCTTGCGGGTGCCCATCGCCATCGGGAAATTCCACGGTGTGATCAGCAGGCACGGCCCCACCGGCTGGCGCGCGATCAGGAACCGCGCCGACCCGGACGGGGCCCGCTGGTAGCCGCCGTCGATGCGGGTGGCCTCCCCGGCGAAATGCCGGAAGAACTCCGCGGCGTAGGCGATCTCACCGCGCGCCTCGGCCACCGGCTTGCCCATCTCCAGGGTCATCAACAACGCCAGCTCGTCGATGCGCTCGTGCAGCAGGGCGAAGGCGGCCATCAGCATGTCGGCGCGCTCGGCCGGCGTGGTGGCGGCGAAGGAGCGCTGCGCGGCCGCCGCGGCGTCCAGGGCTGCGCGCCCGTCGGCCGGGGATGCGTCGGCCACCGCGCACAGCGGCGCCCCGGTGGCGGGGTTCACCACGTCGAAGGTGCGCCCGTCGGTGGCATCGACCCACTTGCCGTCGACGAACAACCGCTTCTCGACACCGGCGACGATCGCCGACACGTCCGGCCCCTCACTCACTGCAGTCCCCTTTCGCCAGTGGGGACCGTAGCAGGAAGCTCACCGACTGCCGGCCATCTCGTACTCCAGCGGCGGCGGCGCCTGGGGCGTGCCGGGGATCTCGGTGCCCCCGATGGGACACCGGGCGGTCTCGGGCACCTTGATGAGCGCGATCGCACCGACCACACACGCGGCCATCATGTAGTACGCCGGGTACAGGTTGTCGCCGGTGCGTTCCACCAGCCACTCGTTGATCGCGGGTGCGGTGCCACCGAACACCGACGTCGACACGTTGTAGGCGATCGCGAAACCCGCGTAGCGCACCTGGGTCGGGAACATCGCCGGGAAGGTCGCCGAGATGGTGGCCAGCTGGGGCACGTAGAGCAGCCCCAGGATCGCGAACCCGACGAACGCGCCCACGGCGTTGGTCGACATCAGCATGAACATCGGCGCCACCATGATGAACAGGCCACCCAGCGACACCCACCACAGCGGTTTTCGCCCGACCCGGTCGGACAGGTGCCCGGCGAACGGCAGGAAGACCATCATCGCGAGCATGCCCAGAATCGGGACCACCAGCGAGACGTCGGTGGACAACCCGATCGAGGTCTCCAGGTAGGTCGGCATGTAGGACAGCAGCGTGTAGTTGACGACGTTGAGCGCCACCACCAGGCCACCGAGCCGCAGGATCGGACCCCAGTAGCGCATCAGCAGGTCCTTGAACTCGGTGCCGATGTTCTTCTCTTCCCCGCCGGAGGTCTCCAACTCCTTGAACACCGGGGTGTCCTCCAGCTTGGACCGCAGGTAGATGCCGACCAGGCCGAGCGGCGCGGCGACCATGAACGGCAGCCGCCAGCCCCAGGTGTTCATCTGGTAGTCGGTGAGCACCAGGGAGAACCCGAGCATCAGGAAGGCCCCCAGCGAGAACCCGGCCAGGGTGCCGAACTCCAGGAAGCTGCCCAGGAAACCGCGGCGCCGCGACGGCGCGTACTCGGCCATGAAGGTGGCCGCGCCGCCGTACTCACCCCCGGTGGAGAAGCCCTGGATCATCCGCAGCACGACCAGCAGCACCGGCGCCCACAGGCCGATCTGGTGATAGGAGGGAACCAGGCCCACACAGAAGGTGGCGCCCGACATCAGGATGATCGTCACGGCGAGGACCTGCCGGCGGCCCAACCGGTCACCCAGGGGACCCCAGATGAAGCCGCCCAGCGGGCGGACCAGGAAGGAAACCGCGAAGGTCATCAACGCCAGCAGCGTCGCGCTCTCGGTGTCCCCGGGGAAGATCGCGGTGGAGATGTAGCTGACGCCGTAGGCGTAGATGCCGTAGTCGAACCATTCGGTGGCGTTACCGATCGCCGACGCGGCGATCGCGCGTCTGAGCACGCCGGGGGGTTGTTCCTGCTCAACGGAGCTGGCGGCACTCGACTGGCGGTCTGACGGAGGGTTTTCAGCAGTCACCGGATCTCCTCGTGTCTCGCGACACGGCACCCGGCGATGACTATTTCCGCGTAGACGGCACGGGCTGCTCTCTCAACCACCGCGGGGCCAAGCCGTCACTTGTTTACGGAGAGTCTGGTTGCCCGTTCCGGGGCAAAGCAAACGCCCGGCTGCTGCGGTTACCGGATCGTAACCGCAGCGCAGCGCGGGTTCATCAGAACCGGGTGGAGCCCAACCACAGCACGTGGGCGCCGGTCAGCGCCGTCTCGGCCTGGGCCAGCGCCGAGCGCACCGAGCCCGCGACCAGGGCGGTGATCGCCTCCGGCAGACCGGCCGCAGGCTGCGAGGACGGCTTGGGTCGCAGCAGGTCACGCACCGACGAGCCCGGCAGATGGGCGACGCGCACCTCGGCGTCGGGCTCCAGGCCCGCCAGCGTCTTGGCCCGCCGGATCGCGGTGTGCAGCCCGCCGAGTTCGTCGACCAGGCCGCGCTCGGCGGCGTCGGCTCCGGTCCACACCCGCCCCCGGGCCACCTCGTGGACCTCCTCGACGCTCAGGCCCCGGCCCTGGGCCACCCGCTGGACGAAGTCGGTGTAGAACAGGTCGGCCTCGGCCTCCACCTGGGCCTGCTGCTCGGGGGTGAACGGGGCGTTGACCGACCAGGCGTCGGCGTTGGCGTTGGTGCGCACCGCGTCGGACCCGACGCCGAGGCGGTCCTTGAGGTCGCGGGCGATGAACTTGCCGGTGACCACGCCGATCGAGCCGGTGATGGTGCCCGGGTTGGCGACGATCGCGTCGGCGCCCATCGACACGTAGTACCCGCCGGAGGCGGCCACCGCACCCATCGACGCCACCACCGGGGTGCCGGCCCTGCGCGCCCGTTCCACCTCGCGCCAGATGGTCTCCGACCCGGTCACCGACCCGCCGGGGCTGTCGACCCGCAGCACGATCGCGGCGACGTCGTCGTCGGCGGCGGCTTCGCGCAGCGCCGCGCCGATGGTGTCGCCCCCGGCGCTGGAGTTGCCGATCGGCAACAGCTGCGGCCCGCCCCGACCGCTGACGATCGGCCCGGACAGGGTGATCACCGCGATCGCCGGTTTGTCCTTGCGCCCGGGCAGCGCCGGCAGGCCTGGCAGGGCGGTGGCCGGCCCGTGCCCCGGCGCGGTCGCCTTGGCGTAGCGGGACAGATACAGCCGCGGCGGCGCACCCTCGCCGTCGGCCTCACCGGTCTCCGGGGAGATGCCCTCGGCGCCGGTCAATTCCGCGATCCGCGCGTAGGCCTCGTCCCGGAAGCCGATCCGGTCCACCAACTTGGCACCGACGGCGTCCTCACGCAGCAGCGGCGCCCGGTCGGCCAACGCGTCCATCCCGGCCACCTCGATGCCGCGGGAGGCGGCCACCGCGCTCCACACCTGCTCGTGCAGGCTCTGCAGCAGCCGGCTGTCCGCCTCGCGGTGGGCGTCGGTGTAGCGGTCCTGGGTGAACAGGTTGGCCGCCGACTTGTACTCGCCGCGCGCGACGAACTGCGCCTCGACGCCGGCCTTGTCCAGGGCGTCGCGCAGGAACAGCGCATGGGTGGCGAAGCCGACCAGGCCGACCGTGCCCGAGGGCTGCATCCACACCTCGCCGAAGGCCGACGCGAGGTAGTAGGACAGCGTGCCCGGATAGGTCTCGGCCCATGCCAGCGACGGCTTCGCGGCGGTGAACGCGGCGATGGCCTCCCGCAGCTCCTGCGCCGGACCGGGCGCGGCGGCCGGAATCTGCACCCGCGCGATCAGTCCGGCGACCCGCGGGTCCTCGGCGGCCCGGTGGATCGCGTCGACGGCGTGGCGCAGCAGCATCGGCCGGCCACCGCTGAGGACCGCGATCGGGTCGAATCCGGCGGTCTCCTGCGGCACGGTGTGCAGGTCGAGCTCGAGGACGCAGCCCTTCGGCACACCGTGGTGGCGGGCGGTGTCCACGCTGCGGGTCAGCTTGCGCACGTCGTCGAGGCCGGGCAGAGCGGGAAGAAAGGCGACCATGCGGCCAGCGTACCGACGCGCCCGACGGCCGCCGTCGGTCGACGCAGCCCCCCGGCTACCGCCCCATGACGTTGCTGTACTCCGGGCAGTACAGGATCACCGCGGCCTGCATCAGGCCGACGGCCTGCCCGCGTTCGACCCCGCTGTTCTGCAGGGTGGTGACCACACCGCGCACGGTCGGGACCGGGTTCACGTTCTGTTGCAGCCCGGTCTTCATCATGTCGCAGATGTGGTGGCCGATCGCCGGGGCGTCGGCGTCGGGTGCCAGCGGGATGCCGAGCTTGTCGATCGCCTCGCTGAATCGCTGATCGGCGTCATCGGCGGACGCGGGCCCGGCGCCGAACACGGATGCGGCGCCGAGGCAAAGCGCGGCGGCAACGAGGCCCGCGGTGCGTCGGTGGCGAATCATGGTTGCTCCTCGATTGTGAACGGCCCCCGACGGCCCCACACGGACCCCAGACGGCAAAGTCTAGCGACACCGGCGCGCACGCACCTGCCGGCGGTCCCGCAACGCAGAAACCCCCGCACCGGGGCGGGGGTTTCGCGTGTGCGTGTGCCTACGGTCCTACAGCTCGGTGGCGCTGCCGCCGGCGGCGGTGATCGCCTCTTTGGCGCTGCCGCTGAACTTGTGGGCGGTCACGTCGACCTTGGCCGTCAGCTTGCCGTCGCCGAGCACCTTGACCAGTACGTTCTTGCGCACCAGCCCCTTGGCGACCAGTTCGTCGACGCCGACACTGCCGCCGTCGGGGAACGCGCGGCTGATGTCACCGACGTTGACCACGGCGTACTCGGTGCGGAACCGGTTGCGGAAACCCTTCAGCTTGGGCAGCCGCATGTGGATCGGCATCTGCCCGCCCTCGAAGGTCACCGGCACGTTCTTGCGCGCCTTGGTGCCCTTGGTACCGCGGCCGGCGGTCTTGCCCTTCGAGCCCTCACCGCGGCCGACCCGGGTCCGCGCAGTCTTCGAGCCGGGGGCCGGCTTCAGGTCGTGAAGCTTGATGACACTCATTTGGCTCCCTCCACCGCTTCTACTTCCACGAGGTGGTGCACGGCCTTGATGAGTCCACGCGTCTGGGCGTTGTCCTCACGAACCACCGACTGGCGGATCTTGCGCAGACCCAGTGTCCGCAGGCTCTCCCGCTGCCGCCAGCGGGCGCCGATGACACCGCGCACCTGGGTGATCTTCAGTTCTGCCATTGGTTATGCGTTTCCTTCACGCGCCGCTGCCGCAGCCAGCGCCTCGCTCTCGCGCCGGGCCCGGAGCATGCCGGCCGGCGCCACGTCCTCGATGGGCAGGCCGCGCCGGGCCGCCACCTCTTCGGGCCGCTGCAGCAGCTTGAGCGCGGCCACCGTGGCGTGAACCACGTTGATCGCGTTGTCGCTGCCCAGCGACTTGGCCAGGATGTCGTGCACGCCGGCGCATTCCAGCACCGCGCGGGCCGCACCGCCGGCGATCACACCGGTACCGGGGCTGGCCGGGCGCAGCAGCACCACGCCCGCGGCCGCCTCACCCTGCACGGGGTGGGTGATGGTGCCACCGATGAGCGGGACGCGGAAGAAGTTCTTGCGGGCTTCCTCCACACCCTTGGCGATCGCGGCCGGGACCTCTTTGGCCTTGCCGTAGCCGACACCGACCATGCCCTTGCCGTCGCCGACGATGACCAGGGCGGTGAAGCTGAAGCGCCGACCACCCTTGACCACCTTGGAGACGCGGTTGATGGTGACGACCCGCTCCAGGTAGTTGCTCTTGTCGCCGCCGTCGCGGCCACCGCGCCCGCCGCGGTCGTCGCGGCGGCCCCGGCCACCGCGGTCACCACGGTCGTCGCGTCCACCGCGCTGGGTGTCGGTACGCGTGCCGGCGGTCGGGGTACTGCTGTCGGTGCTGCCGGCGGCCGTACCGCCGGCGGCACCCGAAGTCTGGTCCGCCATCATGCGGTCCTTCCGTTGTTGAACAAGTCCGTCATCACTAGAACTTCAGCCCTCCCTCGCGGGCGGCGTCGGCCAGCGCCGCGATCCGGCCGCCGTAGGTGTAGCCGCCGCGGTCGAACACCACGGTGTCCACCCCGGCAGCCTTGGCGCGCTCGGCGATCAGCTGCCCGACCCGCACACTGTGGGCCTTCTTGTCACCGTCGACACCGCGCACGCCGGTCTCGATCGACGAGGCCGCGGCCAGCGTGGTGCCGGTGAGGTCGTCGACCAGCTGCACGTGGATGTGCCGCGCGGAACGGTTGACCACCAGGCGGGGACGCTCGGCGGTGCCGGACACCCGCTTGCGCAGACGCGCGTGGCGGCGGATCCGGGCGGTGCGGCGGGTCGCGGAGATGTTCTGCCCCACCGGCTTACGGTCGGCGGTGCCTGTACCGGTGTTGGTTTTGGTATCAGCCATGACTACTTACCTGTCTTTCCGACCTTGCGGCGGATCTGCTCACCCTCGTAGCGGATGCCCTTGCCCTTGTAGGGGTCGTTGCGCCGCAGGCGGCGGATGTTGGCCGCGATCTGGCCGACCTTCTGCTTGTCGATACCGGAGATCGAGAACTTCGTCGGCGTCTCGACGGCGAAGCTCACCCCCTCGGGGGCGGTGATCAGCACCGGGTGGCTGTAGCCCAGGGCGAACTCGAGGTTGCTGCCCTTGGCCACCACGCGGTAGCCGACACCGAAGATCTCCATCTTGGTGGTGTAGCCCTCGGTCACGCCGGTCACCAGGTTGGCGATCAGCGTCCGGGACAGCCCGTGCAGCGAGCGGTTGCGGCGCTCGTCGTTGGGACGAGTCACCACGATGGCGCCGTCGTCGGCGCGGGACACCGAGATGGGCTCGGAGACCTCCAGCGACAGCGTGCCCTTCGGGCCCTTGACCGACAGGTTCTGCCCGTCGATCGTGACGTCGACCCCGGTGGGAACCGGGACCGGTTGCTTACCAATGCGCGACATGTCTAGCTCCCCTTCCCGCTACCACACGTATGCGAGGACTTCGCCGCCCACGCCCTGTCGTGCCGCCTGACGGTCGGTGAGCAGACCCGAGGACGTGGAGATGATCGCCACGCCCAGGCCGCCGAGCACCCGAGGCAGATTCGTCGATTTCGCGTACACCCGCAGGCCCGGCTTGCTCACCCGGCGCAGGCCGGCGATGCTGCGCTCCCGGCTGGGGCCGTACTTCAGCGACACCACCAGCGACTTACCCACGCGGGCATCCTCGGTGTGGTAGTCGGTGATATAGCCCTCGCTCTTGAGGATCTCGGCGATGTTGGCCTTGATCTTCGAGTGCGGCAGGGTCACCTCGTCGTGGTACGCCGAGTTGGCGTTACGCAGACGCGTCAAGAAGTCTGCGATCGGATCCGTCATGGTCATGACAGGTGTTTCACCTTCCTCGCGGCGGTTCCCGGCCGGAGCACCTCTGCGCCGGCGGGCCTGTCCGCGCCCTTACATTTGTAGGTCTATGAGTGGTCTGGCTCGGTTACCAGCTGGACTTCTGCACACCGGGCAGTTCGCCGGCATGGGCCATGTCGCGCAGGCAGATCCGGCACAGGCCGAACTTCCGGTAGACCGCGTGCGGGCGACCGCACTTGTTGCAGCGGGTGTAGGCACGCACCGCGAACTTCGGCTTGCGCTGGGCCTTGTTGACCAGAGCTTTCTTTGCCATGCTCAGTTCTCCTTGAACGGGAAGCCCAGTGCCCGCAGCAGCGCGCGTCCCTCGTCGTCGTTCGTCGCCGAGGTGACGACGGTGATGTCCATCCCCCGGGGCCGGTCGATGGAGTCCACGTCGATCTCGTGGAACACCGACTGCTCGGTCAGCCCGAAGGTGTAGTTGCCGGTGCCGTCGAACTGCTTGGGGCTCAGCCCGCGGAAGTCGCGGATACGCGGCAGCGAGATGGCGATGAGCCGATCCAGGAACTCCCACATCCGGTCGCCGCGCAGCGTGACGCGCGCGCCGATCGGCATGCCCTCGCGCAGCTTGAACTGCGCGATGGACTTGCGGGCCCGGCGGATCTCCGGCTTCTGACCCGTGATCAGCGCCAGGTCGTTGACCGCGCCGTTGATCAGCTTGCCGTCGCGCGCGGCGTCGCCGACGCCCATGTTCACGACGACCTTGACCACGCCCGGGATCTGCATCACGTTGGCGTAGTTGAACTCCTTGTTCAGCGCGTCCCGGATCTCCTCGCGGTAGCGCTGCTTCAGCCGCGGCTGAACCTTCTCTGCAGTAGTCATCAGATGCTCTAGTCCTAGATGTCTTTGCCGTTGGTCTTGGCGATGCGGACGCGCTTGCCCGACTCCTCGTCGACGCGGTAGCCGACACGCGTCGGCTTGCCGTCGGAGTCGACGACCATCACGTTGGACACGTGGATGGGCGCCTCCTGGGTCACGATGCCGCCGGACTGCGCGCCCCGCTGGTTGGCCGAGACCGGGGTGTGCTTCTTGATGCGGTTGACACCCTCGACCAGCACCCGGTTACGGGTGGGGTACGACTGGATGACCTTGCCCTTGGCGCCCTTGTCCTTGCCGGAGATGACCAGCACGGTGTCGCCCTTGTGGATCTTCATTTACAAAACCTCCGGGGCCAGCGAGACGATCTTCATGAAGCGCTTCTCGCGCAGCTCGCGGCCGACCGGGCCGAAGATGCGGGTACCGCGCGGGTCGTTGTCGGCCTTGATGATCACCGCCGCGTTCTCGTCGAACCGGATGTAGCTGCCGTCGGCGCGACGACGCTCCTTGGCGGTGCGCACCACCACGGCCTTGACCACGTCACCGCGCTTGACGTTGCCGCCCGGGATGGCGTCCTTGACGGTCGCCACGATGACATCGCCGATGCCCGCGTAGCGCCGCGAGGAGCCACCGAGCACGCGGATGCACAAGATCTCCTTGGCGCCCGTGTTGTCGGCGACCTTGAGCCGCGATTCCTGCTGAATCACTCGATCTCCCTATATCTCCCCCCGGACCCACCGGCACAACAGCGCCGCCGGGGGAACCGGGTTCGGTCATTCGCACGCCACCGCAGCCCTGGCAGCCCCGGATCGGATCCTGGGCATGCCGAAGAAACATTGACGTGCGCGGTCTTCGTCACCGAAGGGCACGCGGGGTCGACGGTTCACCCACCGACCGAGGTCTGCCCACGGCAACCCCTAGATTCTAGGTGACGACCTGCGAGGCACCAAATCGCGGCTCAGCGGGGTCCTGTTCACCCCGCCCGCACCGCGGGCCCAGCTCACCCGCCCGCACCGCGGGCCCAGCTCACCCGCCCGCACCGCGGGCCGCCACCAACTCCACCTCGACCGGAGCCCCGGACGGCAGGGACTGCACACCGACGGCGGTGCGCGCCGGGAGCGCCCGGGCGCCCAGTTCACGGCGGATGGTCTCCGAGGCCCCGTCGGCGACCGCGCTGAGCTGCACGAAACCGGGGGCGCAGGCAACGTACACCGTCATCCGCAGGCATCGCACCTCGGTGTCGCCGGGCGGCAGGGCCCAGCGCACGGCGGCCAGGGCGTTCTCCGCGGCCAGTCCGGCGGCCGCGGAGGCCACCGGAACAGGCACGCCCGCCCCGACCACCCCGGTGACGACCAGTTCACCGTCGCGGCGCGGCGTCATGCCCGCGGTGTAGACGAGGTCGCCGTGGCACACGGCCGGCAGGTAGTCGCCGTGGGCGACGGGGTCACGACGGTCGCCGTGGGCGACGGGGTCACGACGGTCGCCGTGGGCGACGGGGTCACGACGGTCGCCGTGGGCGACGGGGTCAGTCGACACCGAGCGCCACCCCCTCCTGTCGGGGGTCGGCGGCCCCGGACAGGATTCCCCGGTCGTCGCGGGAGATGACCTGGGCGCTGCCGCCCTCGCCGAGCGCGGGTTTGACCACCACCCGGTGGCCCGCCTCGGACAGCGCGGCCCGCACCGGGGCGGCCAGACCGGCCTCGACCCGCAGCTCGTCGGGCGCCCCCACCACGTCGGCGTCGGACCCGGGGAAGACGGTGAACCGGGGGGCGGCGACCGCCTCGGCGGGGTCGAGACCGTGGTCGAGCAGGTGCGAGAGCAGTTGCATGTTCCACTGCACCTGCCCGTCGCCGCCCGGGGTGTTGCCGACGTGCAGCAACTGTCCCGCATCGTCGGTGACGATCCAGGCGTTGAGCGTGTGCAACGGTTTGCGGCGCGGGGCGACCGCGTTGGGGTGGCCGGGAGTCAGGTAGGCACCGCGGCCGAGCCGGTTGTTGAGCGCCACCCCGGTGCCCGGCACGGTGAACTTGGCTCCGAACGTGAACGCCAGCGAGTGGATGAAGCTGACCGCGCGGCCCTGCGCGTCCACCGCGACGGTCGAGGTGGTGTCGCCGGCGCGGACGTCGATGGGCGCCGAGCGCCCGCGGCGTTCGGCCAGGTCGCGGCGTTGGGCCTCGATCCGCCGGGGATGCAGCACGTCGCGGCTGCCGCTGTTGTCGCTGCCGCACAGCGCCAACCGGTCGGCGAAGGCCAGCCGGGCCGCCCGCGCCATCCGGTCCACCCCGTCGGCCGACAGCCAACCGTGGAATCCGACGACGCCGTCGCACAGCGCGGCCTGGTGCAGCACCATCCACCCCGGCGTCGGCAGCGGGGTCTGATGGACCACCGCACCGGCGTAGCGCCCGGTGATCGCCGGCTCGGCCGTCACCGCGGCGGTGGCCGCCCACTCGTCGCCGCTGAACGGCGCGCCGCCCGCGCGCAGCGCCGCGACGGCCCGCTCGGCGAAGGTGCCGGTGTAGAAACCGGCCGGGTCCAGCGCCAGGGCCCGGATCGTGGCAGCGAGGTCGGGCTGTGCCAGCACACTTCCCACGTGCGGGGGCCCACCGGTGCCGGTGTACGCCGCGGCCAGCCCGGGGTCGGCGCGCACGGCCGACAGCGCCTCGGTGACGTCGCCGGCGGTGCGCGCCGAGCACGGCAGCCCGTTCTCGGCGAGGCGGGCCGCCGGCTCCCACAGGTCGTGCAGGGACCGGCTGGCGCCGCCGGCGTGCAGGGCCGCCAACGCCGCGGGGGCACCGGGAACCGCCACCGCCCGCGCCCCGTCCAGCGGTATGGCCGCCAACCCGTGCTCGGCGTAGAACTCGGGGGTGCCGCCGTCGGGGCCGTATCCGGAGCCGTTGACGGTCCAGACCCGGCCGTCGGGTTCGCGCACCACGGCGAACGCGTCGCCTCCGATACCGCACTGCCCGGGCAGGGTCAGCCAGGTCACCGCCGCCATTGCCAGGGTCGCGTCCAGCGCGTTGCCGCCGTCGGCCAGCACCCGGGCACCGGCCAGGCTGGCCGCCGGGTGACTGCTGGAGACCATCGCCGTCGCCGACAGGGCCGGCGGCCGGTGCCCGGGATTCATCAGGCCTCCCGGCGCAGCCGACGGGTGGGCCCGACGGGCGCCTCGCCCGGTTGCAGACCGACGAAGATCTCGCCGTCACGCTCCTGCACCGGGAAGGTCTTGATCGGCTCGGTGGCCGGCGGGCTGATCGGCTCGCCGGTCTCCAGGTCGAAAGCACTTCCGTGACAAGAGCATCCGATGCCGTCGTCGCGAAGCTTGCCCGAGGACAGCAGGCAGTCCAGGTGCGAGCAGTAGTTCGAGGTTGCGTAGGCCTTACCACCCAGCCGGGCGACGGCGAACTCGTGTTCACCGGCGTAGAACCGACGGACGATGCCCTCGGGAACCTGCCCGGATCGGGCGACACGAACGAATTCCATGCTGATACTCCGAATTTCCTGTGGAATCTCTTGTGCTGTGCCGCGTGCTCAGCCGGCCGGATCGAGATAGACGGTCTTCTCGGTGAGGTAGAACTCGGTCATCGACGCACCGGCCTGTTCCTTGAAGGTCGCGGTGGACGACGCCTTGTAGCCGCCGAACGGTGCGTTCATCGCCATGCCCGTCGTGGGCTGGTTGACCTTCACCAGCCCGGAGCGGCTGCGCCGGGTGAAGTACTGGGCGGTGGCCAGGCTGCCGGTCACGATCGCCGCCGACAGGCCGAATTCGGTGGCGTTGGCCAGGTCCACGGCCTCGGCCAGCGAGCCGGCCCGCTGGAATGCCAGCAGCGGCCCGAACACCTCCTCGGTCACGATCCGCATACTCGGCACGGTATCGCTGAAAACCGCTGGTCGTACGAAGAATCCACCACCGGGCCCGTCCTCGTCGACGCCCCCGCAGTGCAGCGTGGCACCCTCACCGACACCGGCGGACAGGTACTGGCGGAACTTGTCCAGCTGGGCCCGGCTTGCCAGTGCACCCATGTCGACCCCCGGCTCGGCGCCGGGCCCCACGCGCAGTGCGGCGGCGCGGGCCACCACCCGCTCCAGGACCGCGTCGTGGTTCTCGGCGGTGGCGATCACCCGGCTGGTGCCGGTGCACGCCTGCCCGGACAGCCCGAAGGCGCCCTTGACGATCAGGGCGGCCGCGCGGTCCGGGTCGGCATCGGGGGCGACGACGACGGGGTTCTTGCCGCCCATCTCCAGCTGCACCCGCCGGTGCGGGCCGACCTGCGCGTGGATCCGGCGGCCGACGGCGGTGGAGCCGGTGAACGTCACCGCGGCCACCCGCTCGTCGGCGGCCACCGCCGCCCCCGCGGCCCCGTCACCCTGAACCAGGGCGATCACCTCCGGCGGCAGCCCGCCGGCCAGCAGCGCCTCCACGAGCCGCTGCCCCATCAGCGGGGTGATCTCGGAGGGCTTGAACAGCACCGGGTTGCCCAGCGCCAGGGCCGGCCCGAGCTTGCGCGACGGGATGTTCAGCGGGAAGTTCCACGGCGTGATCGCGCCGACGATGCCGACCGGCTCGCGCAGGGTGTAGACCAGCGCGTCGCCGGCGGCGGCATGGGTGGTCCCGGCCGCCCGGGTCGCCTCCGCGGCGTAGAACCGCAGGTTCGCCGGGGTGCGGCTGACCTCGACCCGCGCCTCGGCGACGGTCTTGCCCTCCTCGCGCACCAGCTCGGCGAGGAGCTGCTCGGCCCGTGATTCCAGATGCGCGGCCGCGGCGTCCAGAATCGCCGCCCGCCGCTCGGGCGGGCTCGCCGCCCACTCGGGGGCGGCCTTGTCCAGGGCCTCGACGGCCAGCTGGACGTCTTCGGGCCCCGAGGCGGGGAACCGGCCGAGCACGTCGTGCGGGTCGGCGGGGTTGCACCGGGTGAAGGTCCTGCCCGACAGCGCCGAAACCCAGCTTCCGGCAATGAAGTTCGCGCCCTCGATCATGCGGGTGCCCCCTCCTGGCATGCGGCGTCCTGCGCGTCGAGGTCCCCGTAGACGAGGTCCCACAGATCGGTGTCCTCGTCGCGCAGCGCCGCGGTGTCGACCTCCCGGCCGAGCAGCTCGCGTGCGGCCATCACGTCCTCGCCGCGGTCGACGGCGAAGGCCCCCCGCAGCACCGCGCCGTCGAGGTAGAAGCCGGTGAAGTCCAGGGCGCCGACGTCGCCGCGGATGACGGGTACGCCGTGGGCGGCCCCGACGAATTGGATGTTGCGTCCGTACTGGTCCGACCAGAACCAGTTCGCCTCGTCGCTGGCGGCCGAGCCGCCCAGCATCGCCGCCGCCACCGCGGCGCCCTGGCGGTTGGCGTTGTCGAAGTGTTCGAGGCGGACATGGCACCCGGCGCGCTCCGAGTAGCGGCGGGCGACGTCGCCGGCGGCGTAGACGTTGGGGATCGCGGTGCGCCCGGCGGCGTCGACGACGATCCCGTCATCGATGTGCAGCCCGGACGATGCCGCGACGGCGGTGTTGGGCGTGATGCCCACCCCGATCACCACCGCGTCGGCCTCCACGGGTGCCGCGGTGCCGCGCAGCCGCGCGACCACGCCGTCGGTGGTGGTGTTCAGCGCGGCGAGCTCGGCGCCGGTCCGGATGTCCACTCCGTTGGCCCGGTGCAGCCCGGCGACCACGTCCCCCATGGGCGCGCCGAGCACCCGGCCCAGCGGCACGTCGGCGGCTTCCAGCACGGTGACCGACGCGCCGGCGGCGGTGGCGGTGGCGGCGATCTCCAGTCCGATGAAGCCGGCCCCGATCAGCAGCAGACGGCACCCGGGCCGGCACCACGCCGCCAGCCGACGGGCGTCGTCGAGGGTGCGCAGATAGTGCACCAGCTCCGGGCGCGGACCGGGCACCGCGAGGGTGCGTGGGCTGCCGCCGGTGGCGAACAGCACCGCGTCGGCCGCTATCGCCGGGGCCCCGTCGAGTTCGACCCGCCGGGAAACGGGATCCACCCGGGTGACCGTGGTCCCGGTGACGATCTCGACATCGTTGTCGGTGATCCAGGCCGGCGGCAGGATCCACAGCGAATCCTGGGAATCCCCGGTGTCGGGAGCGGCCAGGAACTCCTTGGACAGCGGCGGTCGCTGGTAGGGCGCATACGGCTCGTCCCCGACGAGCACGATGCGCCCGTCGAAGCCGTTGCGCCGCAAGTGGCGTGCGGCCACCGCGGCGGCCTGCCCGGCGCCGACGGTGACGTAGGTGTGCCTGGTCATGTCCGGGCCTCCTCTTCGGTCCGCGCCGGCAGGCCGCCCCGCGGAGTCGGGTCGATGTAGATGGTGCCCGCGGCCTCGTCGACGCGGACGGCAAAGGTTGGCTGGCAACGGTTCTGATCGGCCTCGTGGCCGGTCTCCAGGTCGAACTGCCACTGGTGGCCCGGGCAGATCACCTTGCCGTGCAACAGCGTGCCCTTGGCCAGTGACCGATCCTGGTGCACACAGCGGTCGGCGAACGCGTACACCCGCCCCTGGGCCCAGAACAGCGCGATGGCGACACCGTCGACCTCGATCCGCAGTTTGCGGCGGCGGGTGAGTTCCCTGGTGGTGGCCACCGCAGTCCACTGAATGGTCATGACGGTTTCCTCTCGATCACGCTGGTCCGGGCCGGCGCACCGGACTCTCGCGGTGCGCCGGGCCGACGGACTCAGACGGAGACTCAGACGGGGACTCAGACGGCGCTGGGCTCCAGTTCGGGGGCGACCTCGGATCCCGCGACATAGGTGTCGTAGAGGCCCTTGGTGTAGGCGAACCGCATCTCGGCACCCCAACGCACCATCTGCAGGCAGCGCTGCTGCAGCTGCGGGGTGTCGGCGTGATCGAGCACGATCTGATAGCCCCGCTCGCCGTGGACCACATCGGAGGTGATGTGCAGGTCGAAGAACTCGATCTCGTCCTCGGTGAACCCGTAGACCTCCCGAAGCGGCACGATCTGCTTGGTGTAGATGCTGGGCACCTGCGACTCCAGACCGACCACCAGCGCCGCGGTGGCCACCACGAAGTTCTCCCGCGCCGAGACGGCATAGCACCACGACTGCAGCCCACGGGTGATCGCGTTCATGTTGTTGGGATCCTCGATACGCTCCCGCGTCGTGCCGCAGGCCTCGCCGAACTTGATCAGCAGGTCGGTGTGGCGGATGTCGGCCAGTTCCTCCTCGTACATGTTCTGCAGCGTGAAATCCTTTGCGCCGGTGAACTCGTCGGGAGTGTTGGCGTAGATGTTGGCCAGGTAGTCGGCGAACGGCCCGACGTAGTGGAAGTGGTTCTCGGCCCAGCGGGCGAAGTGCTGCCGTTGCAGCGTGCCCTCGGCCCATGCCTTGGAGAACGAGGCGTTCTTGGCCTCGCGTCCCTTGATGGCGTTTTCCAGTTCGGCACGGAACTCGTCGCGCCCCAGCAGTTCGGTCATTCGGGTGGATTCCTTTCCGGAGTGTGGTTCAGCGAAATCGCTTGCACTGGTCTTTCTTCCGCGTCCCCGCGGAGAACACGTTGTTGCGGTGTCGCCAATTGGGCTGTGCACCAGCGACGTTAACGAGACACCGGCGGCCTGACCATGGACACAGTCACCGCCCGAGCGGGCTCGAATCGGTCATCGTGCACATCCGGGTCAGCGCCGGCCCACCGCCGCGGTCAGCGCCTCGAACTCGGCCAGGATCGCCGCGCCGACGGCCTTGTCCTGTTCGCCGTTTCCACCGCTGATCCCCACGCCCCCGACGATCTGACCGTCGAAGACCAGCGGGAAGCCGCCCACGAAGATGGCGAACTTGCCGGGCAGCATGTGACTGATCCCGAACGCCTCGTTGCCGGGCAGCGCCGGGCCGTTCGGCGGTTCGTTGAACAGGTGGGTGGCGCGTTCGTGGCCGGCCGCGGTGAACGCCTTGGCGATCGCGATGTCCACCCCGGTCAGTCGCGCTCCCGGAAGGCGATGCAGTGCAAGGACATTGCCACCGTCGTCGCAGATGCACAGCGTCTGCCGGACGCCGATCTCCTCGGCCTTGGCGCGTCCGGCGGCCAGCAGGGGCAGGGCGTCGTCGAGGGTGATCCGGTGAATCTGATGCATGCTGGGCGGTCCCTTCATCGTGGGGTGGGTGGCCGTCACGGCGACGTCGCCGAGACGATGCGAGCCGGCGCCGGTCGAGTGCGGCTCACCTGCGCCTGCCGAGATGTCTACCAACCTCGCCGCCACCGCGACACGGTCAAGATGTCCGGTTTCGGGTGGCGGCCACGGTCAAAGTGCACATAGTGTGGTGCACGGCCAGGGTGTATTCGGTTAACCGGAGTCCACAACCACGATCCACAACCACGGTGACGAGAAGACCGGCGAGACGATCGCCGGACGACCGACACCCCTCCGCCCGGTGAAGAACAGCGCAGGTGACACATGCCGGCACACGACGACGATCGGATGACCGTCGCAGGACTGCTCGACGAATCGGTGATGGCGGATGCCCGCGTGATCGCGGGCGACGACCGTCTCGACGAGGAGCTGCAGTGGGTACTGCCGCTGTCCGAGGTGCTCACCCGGCCCGACCCGCTGGACGCCGTCGGCGTCTACACCCGCCCGGATGCGTTGCGCACCAGTCATTCGGCGCTGCCGGCGCTCCTCGCGCGCGGGGCCACCGCGCTGCTGGTCGACGGTTCGGTTCCGGCCGATCTGCCCCCGGAGGCCCTGCCCGCGCAGCTGCCGGTGATCGAGATGGGTTACCCCGTGGGGTTCGCCGCGCTGAACCGGCTGCTGGCCGAGCGGGCGTTGAGCCGCGAGGTCCACGTGATGCGGTACTCGACGCACGTGCACGCTTCGCTGGCGGGGTTGTTCCACCGCGGTGCCGGGCTGGGCATCCTGATCCGCGAGGTGTCCAGCCTGGCGCGCAACCCCGCCATGGCGCTGGATTCCCGGGGCGCCGTCGTCGCGCATCACGGACTGGGTGCCGAGCCCGCCGCGGCGTTCGCCGAGCCGATCGCCGCGCTGCTGGCGGCTCCGGTCCCCGCGGCCGCCCGCCGGCCGGGCGGTCACGACACCAGGGTGCAGACCCTCACCGGGCCGCACGGCGCCATGTGGACGGTGATCGCGAGCGCGATCAGGCTCGGCAGGGACTTCGAGGGGTGGGTGCTGGTGCTGGTGCCGCACGCGGAGCCCGGCCGCCACGACGTCGCCCAGTACGTGGTGGTCACCGAGCAGGCGACGGCGATCATCGGCTCGGAGATGTTGCGGCAGCGCAGCGTCGACGAGGCCGAGGAACGCGCCCGGGGCGACTTCGTGCAGGCCCTGGTGCACGGCAGTTTCTCCAGCGAACACGACATGCACGCCCGCGCCGAGCACCACGAGTTCGATGTGGACTCGCGGTTCGGGGTGTTCGTCGCCCCCGGTGTGCTCCCCCACGGGGTGGACAATCCGGCCGCGAGCATGGTGCGCCTGGCCCGCTACGCCGCCGGGGTGGCGCCCGACCCGATGGTGCAGTCCTATGTGACGGTGATCGGCGACGTCCTGGTGGTCGTGCGCACGCTGCAGGCCGAGGAGGCCGCCGCGATGCGCGCCGAGATGGCCGACTACGCCGCCGCCATGGCCGACGAACTCGAGCAGCGGCGCGGTGTCCCGGTGGCGGTGGCGTTCGGCGCCCCCGCCCGCGGCGCCGGCGAGGTCGCGGGCAGCTACCGGGAGGCGCGGATGGCGCTGGGCATCGCCCGTCGGTTGGGCCGCACCGGCGCCACCCCCTACGGGGGCCTGCGCAGTTTCGCCGTGTTGGCCGGAGTCGCCGACGCGGACTCCAGCCGCGCGCTCGTCGACGATGTCGTCGCCCCGCTGCGGACCGTCCCGGACCTGTTGGAGACGTTGACCGCCTACCTGGCCCAGGGCGGCAACGTCAATGCCACGGCGCGCGCGCTGTCCGTGCACCGCAACACGATGCTGTCCAAGCTGGACCGGATCTCGCGCATCGTCGGGCTCGACATCCGGCTCCCGGAGAACCAGTTCACGGTGTGGCTGGCGCTGCGGCTGGACCTGCTGACCGAGGTCCGCACCGCGGTGCACCGGGAGGCCAGCTTCGGCTGAGTGCGCGCGTCACGCCGGCTGCGGATCCGGCCCGAGGAACGACCCGGCGAAACCCACCGCGACGACGACGGCGGCGGCCACGAACACCACCGGGTAGGACGCCACACCCAGCGCGATGGCCACCCACGCCGCCCCCATCGCCGAACCGCTGAACCGGATCAGGTTGTACAGACCCAGTCCGGTGCCCTGCTGCCCCGCCGGTGAGCGGGTGGCTCCGGTGGCCGCCGGGGTCTGCACCAACGCGATTCCGACACCGGCGACCACCAGGACGGCCACCAGGCCCGCCAGTCCGCCGCGCGGGCCCTCCTGCGCCCCGGCCACGGTCACGGCCAGACCCAGCTGCGCGGCGGCCAGGACGGCCAGGCCCACCCGCATGACCCGTCGCGGCCCGAGCCGGTCGAGGTAGCGGCCGACGAGCGGTCCCAGCACGGCCATGGTGGCCGGCACGGCCAGCAGGGTCGCCCCCGACACCGATGCGGCCCGGCCGCTGCCGGCCAGGAACAGGGGCACCGCCAGCAGGATGGCACCCAGGCTGAACATCTGCGCGTAGCCGGCCAGCGAGCTGCGCACGAAGCGCACCTCGGCGACCAGCCGCACCTGCACGAAGGGCGCCTCCGCTCGCAGGCAGTGCCGGACGAACCCGGCCAGGACGACCACGCCGACACCGATCGTGGCGAGCACCACCGGGGCGGCACCCGCGCGGGGAATCAGCGCGACACCGGCGATCACCAGGGCCGACCCGACGGTCAGCGCGGCGGCCCCCCAGGCGTCGATGGGCATCCGCAACCCCGGGTAGGCGGGGACGTGCCGCAGCGTGCCGACCAGCCCCGCCAGCGCCACGGGCACCAGCGGGACGAACACCCACCGCCACCCCCACGCGTCGGCGACGAAACCCCCCATGGTGGGGCCGACGGCCTGCCCGATGCCGTTGACCGACGCCCAGGCGCCGACTGCACGTGCGCGCCGGTCGCCGGCGAACATCCAGGTCAGCAGCCCCATGACGGCGGGCGCGAAGGCCGCCGCGAGCGCTCCCCCCAGGCACCGCCAGGCGATCAGCAGCGGCAGCGACGGCGCGGTCGCCGCACCGATCGCGCACACCGCGGTGCCGATCAGCGCCGCGGAGTACACCCGCCGCCGGCCGAAGCGGTCTCCGATCCAGCCGACCAGCGGCATGGTGGCCGTGAAGGTCAGCAGGAAGCCGACGACGACGAAGACCCCGGCGTCGAGCTCGGCCCCGAACTCCGCCAGGATCGCGGGCAGCGGCACGTTGACGACGTTGTTGCTGACGGTCCCGACCAAGGTGCCCGCCAACAGCGCGGCCAGGCCCAGCGGGGTGCCGGTGCCCTCCTCCGGGGATGGCGACCCGGCGCCGGACGCGGGCGAACGGGTGTCGGTCATCGGGTATCGGTCATCGGGGGATGCGGCCTCGGTGTACAGGGCGGGGAGCCGGACGGGACGAACCCGTCCACTGTCTCATCCGGGGCCCCTCACCGGCCGTGCCCGTCCAGGTCAGGGTGCACACCGGGAGGCGCCCCGGCACGCCATCGTGCACAGCGTGCCCGCACATTCACCCGCGGCGCCCGGTGGCGTCACGGCGCGGTCCCGGTCACCTCGCCGGGCGCGGCGCGCGCATATCACGGGGGCATCGTTACGTCCCCGAAACCGCAGGACACACCGACGACACCGGCGGCGCATATTGCACAAGGGAAGGCGTACGCGGGTGTGCACTGTGGTCGTTGACCCAGGAGCGCAGCGCGCCGAGCATTCCAGCATCAAACTGCCCAGCCCGAGAGCAGTTGCAACGAAAGACCACCGATGGACATACACCTCACCGCGGCCCACTGGGTCTACCTCGGCGGAATTGTCGTCATCCTGATCACGATGGCGCTGCGCAAGAACATCGTTGTGCCCGCCGTGACGGCCACCTTCCTGACCGCCTGGGTGTTCTCGGGCAGCATCATCACCGGGCTGTCCTCGATCTTCAACGCCAGCCTGGTGGCCGCCCAGGAGCTGTTCAACATCTTCCTGATCATCGCGCTGGTCACCGCGATGCTGGGGGCCCTGCGGGAACTCGGCGCCGACCGCCTGATGGTGACGCCGTTCCGCCGGGTGATGCGGGCCGGCACCAGCAGCTTCGTCGTCCTCGCCGTCGTCACCTACGTGATCTCACTGTTCTTCTGGCCCACTCCGGCCGTGCCGCTGGTCGGGGCGGTCCTCATCCCGGTCGCGATCCGCGCCGGGCTGGCCCCGCTGTCGGTCGGCATGGTCATCGCCATCGCCGGGCAGGGGATGGCGCTGTCCTCGGACTACATCATCAAGGTCGCCCCGGGGATCTCGGCGACCGCCGCGGGCACCGACACCGACAGCGTGGCCGACAAGGCCCTGGTGCTGTCACTGATCGTCGGGCTCACCGCGCTGCTGATCACCTATGTCATGCAGCGCCGGACCTGGCAGAAGCCATCCGATGCACTGCTCACCGCGTGGGAGAACAAGGCCGATCACCTCGGTGTGGCACCGGGCAGCGACGCAGGGCCCGGTGATGATTCCGCCCCGGACTGCACCGGGCCCCGTCCGTCCCCGTCCCAGGACCCGGCCCCCTCGCCGTCCCCCTCCGGCGGATCGGCCACCGCGGTGGCCACGGCCGGATCGGCCACAGCGGTGGCCACGGCCACCCGCACCGAACCGGCCACCGGCTTGAGCACCGACGCGCATCCGGTGCCCAAGCCGGTGCCCGCCAAGGTGTTCGCCGTCCTGGTGCCGATGGCGTACCTGGCCTTCATCGTCTACCTGATGCTGGGCAAGTTCACCGAGCTGGTGCCGCCCCTGCAGGGCGGCGACGCCGCGGGCATCGTCGGTGGCATCGCCGCCATGGTGCTGTTCGCTGCCAGCGCCGCCAGCGACAAGCGCAACTTCCTGGAGAGCTCCTCGACCCACGTCGTCGACGGCCTGGTGTTCGCGTTCAAGGCCATGGGAATCGTGCTGCCCATCGCGGGATTCTTCTTCATCGGCAACGGCGACTTCTCCGCGCGCATTCTGGGTCTGCCCGAGGGCGCCACCGGGCCGGCGTTCCTGTTCGACCTCATCGCCGCCGCCCAGGCTCACCTGACCCCCAATCCGTTCGTGTTGGCCTTCGGCGTGCTGTTGGTGGGCATCGTGGCCGGGCTCGACGGCTCGGGCTTCAGCGGTCTGCCGCTGACCGGCTCGCTGGCCGGCGCGCTGGGGCCGGCCGTCGGGATGGACCCGTCGACCCTGGCCGCGGTCGGCCAGATGGGCAATATCTGGTCGGGCGGGGGAACTCTGGTGGCGTGGTCGTCGCTGATCGCGGTGGCCGGGTTCGCGCGGGTCCCGGTGCTGACCCTGGCCCGCAAGTGCTTCCTGCCCGTGATGGCCGGGCTGGTGCTGTCCACCGTGTTCGCCATCCTGGCGTTCTGACCCGATGACCGACACCGAGCGGACGCAGCGCCTGGCCCTGGCGGCCACGATCGGGCTCACCTTCGTCACCGGGGTCGTCGACGCGGTCGGCTTCCTGGCGCTGGACCGGGTGTTCACCGGCAACATGACCGGCAACATCGTCATCCTCGGCATGGGCATCGCCGGGGCCGACGAACTCCCGGTGGCGGGCCCGGCGATCGCATTGGCGGCTTTCACCCTGGCCGCCTACGGCGCCGGCATGCTGCTGCGCAAGCCCCGGTCCGTGCACCCGCCGGGCTGGCACGACCGGGTCACCGTGCTGCTCGGCGCGGGGGCCGCGACGTTGGCCGCGCTGGCGGTGCTCGCCGCCGTCACCGACGGCCGTCCGGGCCCCGGGCTGCAGATCGCGATGGCCGCGGCGACCGCGGCGGTCATGGGGTCCCAGGCGGTGGCCGCGCGGACGCTGGCGGTCACCGACATGACCACCGTGGTCGTCACCTCGACGCTGGCGGCGCTGGCGGGTGAGTCGTGGCCGCGGGGCGGCGGAGGGGCGCTGCTCAACCGGCGGCTGGGCGCGATCCTGGTGCTCTTCGCCGGCGCGGTCGGCGGTGCGCTGCTGCTGCGCCTGCACACGGCACTGGCCTTCGGCACCGCCGCGGCGATCACCGCCGTGGTGGCCGTGCTGGGACACACACGGCTTTCGCTCACCGCCGCCGGCCGCCACGCCCCGACACCGGAACCCACCCCGCAGCGGCCCTAGTGTCCTGAATCGGCGGTTCGTTCCCTCGACCCTGGAGTTACCGCGCCAGCCACTCGAACAATAGTTCGATATCTACAGGCTCGGCGATGCGCCCGACGGCGCACCCTCCGCACTCACCACCTACGTTGGTTGGTGGGGACCTGACATGCACCACATCCCGCCGATGACCGCCGCGGTGGCGCTGGGCGTGACCGCGGCGTTCCTGTTCGCCCTCTCGGCGTTCCTGCAGCAGCGCGCCGCGCACGCGGTCACCGGCGGAGACGCCGCGGCGCTTCGCCACCGCGCCGGGCTGGGGCGCCTGTTCCACGGCCTGGTCCGCAGCAGGACGTGGTTCGCGGGCTGGCTGGCCAATCTGCTCGGCTTCGGGACGCTGGCCGCCGCGCTGGGAATCGGGTCGGTCGCCGTGGTGCAGCCGCTGATGGCCGCCCAGCTGCTGTTCGTGGTGGCACTGGTCGCGGCGCAGCACCGACGCTGGCCCGCCCCGCGCGACTGGGCCTCGGCCCTGGCGGTCAGCGGCGGGTTGGTGCTGTTGTTCACCACCGAGGACGCCGCACCCTTGCACGGCGACCCCGACCGCGACCGCATCCTGCTGGCCACGGCGTGCGCGGCCGGGCTGACGGTGGCGCTGATCGTGCTCGGCCGCCGCAGCCGCACCTGGCTGGCCAGCATGCTCGTCGGCGTCGCCGCGGGCCTGTGCCACGCGATGAACTCGGTGTTTCTCAAACTGACCATCGACGACCTGAGCGTGCGCGGTGTGGGGGCGACGGCGGTGGACTGGCCCGGCTACGCCCTGGCCGGCTCCACCCTGGCCGGACTCCTGCTGGGCCAGCTGGCCTTCGCCAGCGGAGCGCTGCCGCCGGCGGTCGCGGCCATCAGCACCACCAACCCGGTCGCGAGTTTCGCCGTGGGCGTGCTGGCCTTCGACGTCCCCGCCCCCACGGGCGCGCACGCGTTGGTGATGCTCGGGTTCAGCGGGGTACTCATCGCGGCCGGGATCACCGGGCTGGCCTACTCCTCGGAGGCCCGCGAGGTCTACGGCCGCGCCGGGGACGCCGGACCGGCCCGACATCAGCGCGGCGACGCCCGCACCGGGCCGCCGCGGGCGCATCATACGGAGGTGGACACTCTGCGCGGCGGTTCCGGACGGTAGCGCCGGCCGGGTTGGACGGGCCCTGAGCCCGGGGAAGGTTGTCATACGGTGCCCGTCGAACCTGACCGGCTCAGCACCCGCCCGCCGCTGTGGCGGGAGCTGGTGGTGGGACTGGCGGTGTTCGGTGTGTACATCGTGGTCGCCGCCGAGGCCACCCCCGCCCGACGACAGGTCGCCGACCACAACGCGCAGATCCTGCTCGAGTTCGAGCGCCTGGTGCACATCGACGTCGAGCTGTCGCTCAACCAGTGGCTGGCCCGGCACCCGGTGCTGACGGTCCTGGCCAACTACGAGTACGCCTACACCTACGTGATCAGCGCCTTCGCACTGCTGGGCTGGCTCTACGTCCGGCATCCGGACAACTTCCGGCGCGCCCGCAGCTCCTTCATCCTGCTCAATCTGCTGGCGATCGCGTGTTTCTGGATCTTCCCCGTCACCCCGCCGCGACTGCTCGAAGGGATCGGCTACCTCGACACGGTGGCCACCAACACGACCGTCGGATCGTGGGGCACACCGCTGGTGTCGTCGGCGAATCAGCTCGCGGCGATGCCCTCGCTGCATCTGGCCTGGGCGCTGTGGGTCAGCGTGGTACTCGCCCGGCTCTCCCGGGGTCTGACGGTGCAGGCGATCAGCGCCGTCCACGTGGCCGTCACGCTGTACGTCATCATGGCCACGGCCAATCATTTCCTGCTCGACGCCGTGGCGGCGGTCCCGCTGGTGTGGCTCAGCGTCGCGCTGGTCGACTGGCACGGGGCCCGGCCCCAGCGGATGGCCGCCGCCGACGCGTTCTTCCTGCACGTGGAGACCGACACCGCCCCCCAGCACGTCGGCGGCATGGTGGTGCTGGCCGAGGATCCGCGGGGCGGACCCACCCTCGACGAGGTCCGGGCGCTGCTGCGCGCCGAACTGCCGCACATGCCGCGGGCCCGGCAGCGGCCGGACCGGGCCTCGCCGTGGCGGTGGTGGCGCTGGGTCGACGTCGACGAGACCGAACTCGACTGGGATTGGCACGTCCGCGAACTGCCCGCGCAACCCGATCGCGACCGCGCCGGCCCCGCCGCGGTGCTCGGCGCCACCGTGGCCGCACTGGCCCGTGAGCGGCTGCCCCGGGACCGGCCCATGTGGCGGGTCGCGCTGGTCCGGGACATCTCGCCGGGGCGGACCGGGCTGGTGTTTCTGATGCATCACTGCGTGGCCGACGGGATCGGCACGATCGTGCACGCGCTGAACCTGCTGCGGCCGCGACTGGAGCTACCGACCGGCGACCGGCGCGCACCGGGACCGCTGCGCTCGGCGGCCGCGGCGGCGATCGGGCTGGCCCAACTGGCCACCGACGGCCGCCCGGCACGCAGGTTGCCGCCCGGCTCGGGCAGGCGGGACTTCGCGACCACCGAGCTGGACCTGGCGACCGTGCGGGCACTGTCGCGCCGGGCGCACACACGGGTCACCGACCTGGTGCTGTGCCTGCTGGCCGCCGCCGTCGTCGTCGTCCACCCCGAGTTCGCCCGCACGGCCGGGGGCCGGCTGCGGGTGTCGGTGCCGATCATGCTGCGTGAACCCGGGACCGCGCCGGAGAGCAACGTCACCGCCGGTGTGATCACCGATCTGGCGCTGGCCCCGATGACCCCGGCCGACCGGCTTGCGGAGATCGGCCGCCGCAGCGGCCGATTGGGTTCTCCGACCCGGGCGTTGGCGTCCCGTTTCGTGATGTCGACGGTCCTCGGCGTGCTGCCCGCCCCGGCTCAGCGGTGGTGTGCCCGCACCGTCTACGGCCCGGCCTTCGTGCAGGGCATCGTCTCGAACATGCCGGGGCCGACGGTGCCGATGACGGTGGCCGGAATCCCGCTCGAACACGTCACCCCGATCCTGCCGTTGGCGCCCGGGGCGCCGTTGGCACTGGGCGCGCTGAGCTGGAACGGTGTGCTGGGCGTCGGCCTGGCGTCCGACCCGGAGTTCCTCGACGCCCGTCGGCTCGTGGCCGCGATGGCCACGGCGCTCGACGACCTCTCGATGTCCGGTAGCGCCGCGGTACCCGAGGGCCGCGGCGGGCGGACACCGCACTAAGCAGTGGTCACACAACGGAACCCGATGTGGGTGGTGGAGCTGTCCTGCGACTGCGGCGAACGCGCCGCGGGCCGGTAGCGGTGGCAGTACTCGGGCGCGCACAGATGCGAGCCGCCCTTGAGGACCTGACTGATCGCCGGGTCGGGCTCGGCCTTCGGAACGCCACGCGGGACCGGATTCGATCTGCCCGTCGGCGGGCAGCAGCCCGCGCCGGCCGGTGCGGGCCGGTGATGGGCACTGAACTCGGTGGTGGTCCACTCCCAGACGTTGCCGATCATGTCGACGAGCCCGTAGCCGTTGGCGTCGAACGTGCCCACCGGCGAGGTTCCGCGCCACCCGAGCGCACCGTCGTTGCGGAAAGGGAACCGGCCCTGCCAGGTGTTGGCCATCAGCCGCCCGCCCGGGGCCGCCTCGTCACCCCAGGGATAGGTCGTCGTGGTCCCGGCGCGCGCCGCGTACTCCCATTCGGCCTCCGTCGGCAGTCGCCGGCCGGCCCAGTGCGCGTAGGCGGCGGCGTCGGGGTAGGCGACCTGCACCACGGGGTGGTCGAGGCGGTCCTGCACGCCCGAGCCCGGGCCGAACGGCCGCCGCCAGCAGGCGCCGGGCGCCCAGTCCCACCACTGCCGCCAGTCCCGCAGATCGACGGGGCCGGCGGTGGGCCGGAACACCAGCGAGCCCGGCTGCAGATCGGCGGCTGCCACACCGGGGTACAGCGCCGGGTCCAGCGCGCGTTCGGCGACAGTGACGTAGCCGGTCTGCTCGACGAACGCGGCGAACTGGGCGTTGGTGACCGGGTGGCGTTCGATCGCGAACGCCCCGACGGTCACGGTGTGCACCGGCGCTTCCTCGGGGTAGAAGCTGGTCGATCCCATCCGGAACGACCCGCCGGGTACCTCGATCAGCTCGGTCAGCATGCCTTCAGGGTATGACGACCGCGAAGCCCCGCCACAGTGCCTGGCTGCCGAGCCCCGCAGAACGGGGCGGCCGCGGTGTCGACCACCGGATGCCCCGGCTCAGTCCCGCGCGAAGGCCGCGGCCAGCGCGCGTTCGGCATCGACGTAGGGCATCCCGGAGACGTCGACGACGACCTGGGCGATCGTGCCCCCGGTGAAGGCGAACGGCGCGCGGTAGGCGGTGGTGACCGGTTGACCGCCGTTGCGCCCCACGGAGACTCCCCCGCCGGCCAGTCCGAACATCGCGGGGTGGGTGCGTACGTCGGCCCGGGTGGCCACCACGGCGTCGTCGACGTAGAGCGCGACGTCACCGAGCGGGGTGTGGCTGCCCGCCACGGTGCCGGTGCGTTCGTAGCGGACGCCGAGGATGTGCGGGCCGGGTGGAACCGGATCCGGCGAGGACACCAGTTGCTCCTCCTCGCCCATGAAGTTGTACACGTAGTGCAGGCGACCATCGGCGAGGTAGAGAGCGTGGCCGCCGTGGCCGGCGCCGTGTTTGAACAGCACCCCCCGGGCGTCGCCGTCGAGGTCGACCTCGGTCAGCACCGAGAAGGACCGGCCCCGCAGCTCGACGGAGGCACCGATGCCCACCTCGGCGGTGTCCGGGTAGTAGACGAACGTCGTGCGGTCCCCCGCCAGGCTCGGCCGGAACCGCGTCAGCACCTCCATCAGGTTCAGATCCGCCAACGGAAGTCCGTTGTACTTGGCGGCCTCGGCGAACCACAGCGCCTTGAGCTCCTCGAGCTTCTCCGGCTGCTCGGCGGCCAGGTCATGACACTGGCTGCGGTCGGATTCGATGTGGTAGAGCTCCCAGCGGTCGGCGTCGAAGTGGCCCCAGCCCGCCGGGGTGGCGGCGTGCACCGTGGCGGCGAACCAGCCCCGGTGCCAGATCCCCCGGGTGCCCAACATGGTGTAGAACTGGGTCTCCTTGCCGGTGGGGAACTCCGGGTCGGCCAGTGCCGCAGCGAAACTCACGCCGTCGAGCGGTCGCTGCGGCACACCGGCCACGGTGGCCGGTGCCGTGATGCCGAGCAGGTCGTAGATCGTGGGCGTGATGTCGCAGACGTTGATGTAGTTGTCGCGGACCTCGCCGCGCGCGGCGATGCCCTTGGGCCAGGAGACGATCGCGGTGTCGGCGATCCCACCCTCGTGGGAGGCGTACCGCTTGAACAGCTTGTAGGGCGTGTTGAACGCCATCGCCCACCCGATCGGGTGGTGGTTGTAGGTCTGCGGCCCGCCGAGCTCGTCGTAGAAGCGCATGCTGTCCTCGACGGTGTCGATGTAGCCGTTGAAGAACTTGACCTCGTTGACCGACCCGTTGGGCCCGCCCTCACCGGAGGCGCCGTTGTCGGAGATCACCACGATGATCGTGTTGTCCAGCTGCCCGGATTCCTCCAGATAGTCCAGTACCCGGCCGATCTGGTCGTCGGTGTAGGACAGGAAGCCGGCGAACACCTCGGCCATCCGGGCGAACAGCCGTTGTTCCTCGGCGCTCAGCGAATCCCAGGGCCGCACGGTGTCCTGCACCGGCCACGGCTCGCCGTTGGGTCCCTGAATGTCGGCATAGGGGTTCATCGGGGACATCTCGGTGTCGGCGGGGACGATCCCCATTCTCTTCTGGTTCTCCAGCACGATGTCGCGGTAGCGCTCGTAGCCCATGTCGAAGCGGCCGGCGTAGCGGTCGGCCCATTCGCGGAACACGTGGTGCGGAGCGTGGCCGGCGCCGGGGCACACATAGGAGAACCAGGGCTTGTCCGGGGCGATCACCTTGGCGTCCTTGATGAATTCGATGGTCTTGTCCGCGAGATCCTTGGAGAGGTGGTAGCCCTCCTCCGGGGTCGCCGGCGCCGCCACCGGGTGGTTGTCGTAGACGAGTTCGGGATACCACTGGTCGGTCTCGCCGCCGAGGAACCCGTAGAAGCGCTCGAATCCACGCGACAACGGCCAATGCCGTTTGGTGGCGGCCAGATTCGACTCCTCCAGCGGGGTGAGGTGCCACTTTCCGACGCAGTAGGTGTTCCAGCCCCGCTCGGCGAGCACCTCCGAGATCAGCGCCGTCTCGGCCGGAATCCGCCCGCTGGCGTTGGGAAACCCGTCGGTGAACTCCTCGACGGCGGCCATACCGACGGTGGTCGCGTTGCGCCCGGTCAACAGCGACGCCCGGGTGGGCGAACACAGCGCGGTGGTGTGGAACTGCGACAGACGCACGCCCCGATCGGCGATCCTGCCCATGTTCGGCATCTCGACAAGCCCGCCGAAACAGTCCCAGGTGGCGATGCCGATGTCGTCCCAGACCAGGTAGAGCACGTTGGGCGCGCCCTCGGGTGCCGTCGGCGGCGCATAGGGCCCCCAGTCCGGCTCGGAGTCACGGATGTCCAGTTCGATCCTGCCCGCAAATTCGGTCGCCATGCCGACTCCGTCCTCGTGTGGTGGGCCTCGTGCTGCCCGAACGCCCCGGACAGTACACCGAAAGTATTGACCGACAGCACAATTTTGGGTGCGGCATTGGCCGCGTTTGGCGGCGCGTGCGCCGCCGGCATCTCAGGCCTGCGGCGAGAGCGGTTCGTTCACCCGGTAGAGCCGCCAATCCGGTTGACTGTCGCCGTCATTGGGGATCTCCAACTCGAGGGTGGCGATGTCGGCCCCGGTGTCGTAGAGCGTCGGGTAGCGCTGATTGAGCGCATCGGAGATCCCCCGCCCGCTCGGCGGCACCACCAGCAGGTACTTGACCCCGTTGTCCTGGGGATCGTTGAGCAGTCTGGTGAAGTCCTCATCGGAGGGCACCACGAAGGTCTGCGGCTTCTGCGAGGCCGCCACCACGGCGAATCCGTACACCGTGTCGGTGATCACCGAGCCCTCCGGCAGACCGAGATCGTCGAGGTAGCGCGCGATGTCGCGCTCGGTGGAGAAGGTCGCCGCGATGCGGCGTTCCACCGCCTTCTGCGGGTCGACGCTGTCGGGGTCGGGGTCGAGCACGGCGCCCAGCGCATACTCCTGGGGGGCGTAGTCGGGCAGCGTCATTCCCCATGCGGTGACGGGCAGGCCGACGGCCAGGGCGAGCGCGACCACGGGGTAGCTGAACCGGGCGGGCGCGGTGCTGGGGATCTGCGCCGGGGCCGGGGCGTAGCGGCCCCGCCGGGTGGGGGTGGCGAAGACACCGT
>NZ_NVQF01000130.1 GCF_002592005.1 Mycolicibacterium palauense
AGAAGACAATTGAAGAATTGGGAGAATGCGAAAAACTAGTATAGATACATGAGAGTAATATTGATAGAGAACGACAGAGAACAAAGAACTAAAAAAGAGTGGTAGAAGGCGAGATAAAAGGTGTGCAAGAGAGAGGATCCCATGAGACACCCGATGCGACGCCTCGGCGTCACCGCGGCGGCCTGCGCGGCGTTACTCGCCGCATCGGTCTCGGCCTGCTCGAGCTCGGACGGCCCGGGCGGCACCGCGGGCGCCCCGCCGCAGATGCAGGCCCCCACCGAGATCGGCGAAGGCGAGGGCCAGCTGAACCTGATCGCCTGGGCGGGCTACGCCGAGAACGGATCCAACGACCCCAGCGTCGACTGGGTGAGCCCGTTCGAGGAGAAGACCGGCTGCAAGGTCAACGTCAAGCTGGGCAACACCTCCGACGAGATGGTGCAGTTGATGCGCACCGGCCAGTACGACGGGGTGTCGGCGTCCGGTGACGCCACCCTGCGGCTCATCTACGCCGGCGACGTCGCCCCGGTCAACACCGACCTGGTCCCCAACTACGCCACCATCGCCCCGTTCCTCAAGGACCGCTCGTGGAACTCCGTGGACGGCCAGATGTACGGGATCCCGCACGGGTGGGGCGCCAACCTGCTGATGTACAACCCGGCGGTCGTCACCGACAACCCCGACACGTGGGGTGCGGTCTTCCCGGGCGCCCCGGAATTCAAGGGCAAGGTCACCGCCTACGACTCCCCCATCTACATCGCCGACGCCGCGCTGTACCTGATGAAGACCAAACCGGAGCTCGGCATCAAGGATCCCTACTCGCTGACCGGCGAACAGCTCGACGCCGCCACCGATCTGCTCACCCAGCAGAAGGAGAACATCGGCGAGTACTGGTCGGACTACACCAAGGAGGTGCAGGCCTTCGAGTCGGGCACATCGGTGATCGGCACCAGCTGGCAGGTGATCGCCAACACCATCAACGCCGACGAGAAGGTCAAGGTCACCACCGTGCTGCCCAAGGAGGGGGCCACCGGCTGGTCGGACACCTGGATGGTGGCCGCCAAGGCGGCCCACCCCAACTGCATGTACGAGTGGATGGACTGGATCACCTCCCCGGAGGTGAACGCCCAGGTCGCCGAGTACTTCGGTGAGGCGCCGGCGCAGACCAAGGCCTGCGACTTCACCACCGAGAAGGACTTCTGCGCCACCTACCACGCCACCGACGCCGCCTACGCCGAACAGATCCACTACTGGACCACGCCGCAGACCAAGTGCGTCGACGGCAGCGGCGACAACTGCACCTCCTACAACGAGTGGGTGGACAAGTGGCAGCAGATGAAGGGCTGAGCCGGTGCACCGGCCGCCAGCGGCGGTGAAGCGCCCGGTGAGCACGTGGTGAGCACGTGGTGAGTACGGCGCTGCGGCGCCGGGCGGGACTGGCGTTCCTGTTGGCGCCGCCGATGCTGTGGCTGGTGGTGGCCTACCTGGGGTCGCTGGGTGTGCTGCTGGTGTCGGCGTTCTGGACCACCGACACCTTCACCGGGGCCGTGGTGCGCACCGTCACCGGCGAGAACATCGTGCGGGTGCTCACCGAGGCGGTGTTTCGCACCGCCACCCTGCGCACGGTGGGCGTCGCCCTGGCGGTGACGGCGATCTGTGCGGTGCTGGCGGTTCCACTGGGCCTGTACATGGCCAAGATCGCCACGCCCGCGGTACGGCTGGCGCTGGTGGTCGCGGTCACCACACCGCTGTGGGCCTCGTATCTGGTGAAGGCCTACGCGTGGCGGATACTGCTGGCCCCGGAAGGCCCGCTGGCCTCGGCCACCCACTACACCCCGGGCTACGGGCTGGTCGCCACCGTGGCGACGCTCTCCTACCTGTGGCTGCCGTACATGGTGCTGCCGGTGTTCGCCGCCTTCGACCGGGTCCCCGACGCGCTGATCGACGCCAGCGCCGACCTCGGCGCATCCAGCATGACCACCCTGCGTTCGGTGGTGGCGCCGATGGTGTTCCCCGGTGTCGCCGCGGGGTCGATCTTCACGTTCTCGCTGTCGATGGGCGACTACATCGCCGTCACCATCGTCGGCGGCAAGACCCAGTTGCTGGGCAACATCATCTACGGCCAGCTGGTCACCGCGAACAACCGGCCGCTGGCCGCCGCGCTGTCGCTGATCCCGCTGGCCGCGATCGTGCTGTATCTGCTGGCGATGCGCCGCACCGGCGCGCTGGAGAACGTCTGATGTTCTCCCGCGGTGTCCGACTCGGCGCGCGGGCGTGGGCCGTGCTGGTCCTGGTCTTCCTCTACGTCCCGCTGGCCCTGGTGGTCCTCAACGCCTTCAACGCGTCGAAGACCTTCGCGTTCCCACCGACGGGTTTCACGCTGCAGTGGTGGCGGGCGGCCTGGCACAGCGAGGGCATGTGGACGTCGCTGGCCAACTCGGTGGTGGTGGGGCTGGTGGCCACGGCCGTCGCGCTGGTCCTGGGCACCATGGCCGCGTTCGCCGTGCAGCGCTACGCGTTCTTCGGCCGGCAGGTGGTCAGTTTCCTTGTCGTGCTGCCGATCACGCTGCCCGGCATCGTCACCGGCATCGCACTGAACGCGACGTTCACCTCCGCACTCGGCATCACTTTGGGCCTGGCCACCGTGATCGTGGGCCACGCCACGTTCTGCATCGTCATCGTGTTCAACAACACCCAGGCGCGGCTGCGCCGGCTGGGCACCAGCCTCGAGGAGGTCTCCGCCGACCTGGGAGCCTCGTCGTGGCAGACCTTCCGGTACGTGACGTTCCCGATGATGCGCGGCGCTCTGGTGGCCGGCGCCATCCTGGCGTTCGCGCTGAGTTTCGACGAGATCGTGGTCACGACGTTCACCGCCGGGCCCACCGTGCAGACGCTGCCGATCTGGATCTTCGGCAACCTGTTCCGTCCCAACCAGGCCCCGGTCATCAACGTCGTGGCCGCAGCCCTGACTCTGCTGGCGGTGATCCCGGTCTGGCTGGCCCAGCGCATCGGTGGCGATCCCGCCTCCGCACGGGTGTAAAAGGATTCCCTGGATCGGCGGTTGGTCGGGCACACTGAAAGTCGGCTGTGGATAAGACCTGACATTCACACAAACCCCGAGAAACAAGCCCGGGAAAGAACCGGAGAAAGGCGTGCCGCAGTGCGTCCCTGGATCGTGTGGTCGATCGGACTTCTGGCCTATGTCGTGGCCGTGATGGACCGCACCACCCTGGGGGTCTCCGGGCTCGACGCCGCCGACCGTTTCACCGCGAGCCCGGGCATGCTGTCGACGTTCGTGGTGCTGCAGGTGATCGTCTACGCCAGCGCACAGATCCCGGCGGGACTGCTGCTGGACCGGTTCGGCTCGCGGGCGATGATCGTGGCCGGCGGCGCCCTGATGGCCGCCGGGCAGCTGACCCTGGCGATGACCGAGTCGCTGCCGCTGGCCATCGGCGCCCGCGCCGTGCTGGGACTCGGCGACGCCTTCACGTTCATCTCCGTGCTGCGGCTGGTTCCCTACTGGTTCGGCGAACGCCAGATCCCGCTGGTCACCCAGCTCACCGGGATCTGCGGCCAGCTGGGCCAGGTGCTCTCGGCGCTGCCTTTCCTGGCCCTGCTCGGCGCGGCCGGGTGGAGCACGGCCTATCTGTCGGCGACCGCGTTCGGCGTGCTGGTCATCGTTCTGGTCCTCGCCCTGGTGTCCGACACCCCGCACGGCCGCGCGGTGGCGGTGCACTCGTCGAACGTGCGCGAGACCCTGTCCGGCCTGAAGACCGTGTGGATGCGTCCCGGCACCAGGCTCGGCTTCTTCACCCACATGGGCACCCAGTTCTCGGTCACGGTGTTCGCACTGATGTGGGGTGTGCCGTATCTGACCGAGGCGCAGGGGCTTTCGCGGGCCGTCGCGGGCGCGCTGCTGACCGTGTCGGTGGCCGCGGCGATCTCCTCGGGCATCCTGATCGGCATCGTCACCGGGCGGCATCCGCACCGACGGTCGCGGGTGGTGCTGGGCATCATCACCAGCAATGCCCTGATCTGGACGATCGTGCTGGCGCTGCCCGGCCCGGCGCCGCTGTGGCTGCTGGTGGTGCTGATCGTGGTGATCTCGGTGGGCGGGCCGGGATCGATGGTCGGGTTCGACTTCGCCCGCACGTTCAACCCGAGCCGCACGCTGGGCACCGCCACCGGCATCGTCAACATGGGCGGCTTCTGCGCCTCGCTGCTGGTGATGCAGTCGATGGGCATGATCATCGGGGCTGCCGGCGGCTACTCGTTCGACTCGTTCCGGCTGGCCTGGACGGTGCAGTACGTGATCTGGGCGGTGGCCGCCGTGGCGATCCTGATCACCCGCCGCAAGGCCCGCCGCACGATCGGCGACATCGAGGAGAGTAAGTACCTGCTGGAGTTCTTCGACGAGGGCCAGCTCGCGCGCTGACACCGTGCCGCCGCCGGTGACCCCGGCCGGGCCCCCGAGTCCGCCCCGGGACGGGTAGCCGACTACGCGTGCCCCGGCCGGGGGCCCATCCATACCTTTCGTGTGAGCCGGTCCTACGGGCCGGAGGCGAACGAAGGGACAACGGCGATGACCACCATCACGACCACCATCTCCTCGGGAATCACCTCGGGTCTGCGGATCTGGGGGCGCAACCCGGCACCGAGGGCGCGCCGGTTCGGCCGTGGCCGGGTCAACAGCTACTTCGACGACAGCCTGGCGATCCGGGAACGCGCCCGCCTGTAACGCTCAGGGGCGGCGGGCGGTCACCCCGCCGTCGACGACGAGGTGGGCGCCGGTGATGAACGACGCCCGCGGTGACATCAGGAAGGCCACCGCCTCGGCGATCTCCGCGGGTTCACCGACGCGCCCGAGGGGCGCGGCGTTCTCGAAACCGGCCCGGACCTCCTCGACATCGAGGGCGATCGGCAGCATGGGCGTGCGGATGAAGCCGGGGCACACCGCGTTGACCCGGATGCCCTGCGGTCCGAACTGGGCCGCCATCGAGCGGGTCAATCCGAGCCGGCCCGCCTTGGACGCGCGTCGTCGGCGATGTCCCACAGCACCACCCGGCGCCCGTCGGCGACCAGGGCCCGTGCGCAGGCCCGCCCGATTCCCGACGCCGCTCCGGTGACGATCACTGCACCCGTGCCGACCAGTTCTACCGTGGTCGGCATGACGCATCGACAGCTATTGACCGAAGAGGTGATCGAATTCCTCAGCACCGGCACCCGGACCGGGATGCTGGGCTACGTGGCCGCCGACGGGCGCCCCCTGGTGGCGCCGGTGTGGTTCCTCGTCGACGGCGGCGATCTGGTGCTCAACACCGGCAGGGCCACCGCGAAGGGGCGGGCGCTGGCCCGCGACCCGCGGGTGACGATCTGTGTCGACGACCCCCATCCGCCGTATTCCTTCGTCCAGGTGCAGGGCATCGCCTCGCTGTCGGAGGAGCCCGGCGAGGTGCGGGCCGTCGCGACCCGCGCGGGCGCCCGCTACATGGGCCCCGAGCGCGCCGAGGAGTTCGGGCGGCGCAACGGGGTACCCGGCGAACTCGTCGTCCGGGTCCGGCCCACCAAGGTGATCACGGCGTTCAACCTGGCCGAATAGCCGCCGCTACACCTCGATCGGTGGGTGCAGGCGTTCCATGGTGTACTGCCGGTTTCGTCTGGCGGCCCACGCGCTGGCGGCCAGTGAGACCGCCAGCACCGAGGTCAACACCGCCACACCCACCCACAGTCGTGAGTCGATGCCGCCGACGGTCAGCTCGCGAAGACCGTTGACGGCGTAGGTCATCGGGTCCAGCGGGTGCAGGATCTGGAACGGTCTGGCGGTGGTCTCCACCGGGTAGATCCCACCGGCGGACACCAGCTGGAACATCAGGAACGCCAGCGTGACCACCCGGCCCACGGCGACGCCGAACAGTGCGTTGAACGCCTGGATCATCGCCAGGAAGGCGGCGGCCACCAGCACCAGGAACGCCACGGTCGCCACCGCGTACCTGGCCTTCAGACCGACGCCGAAGTGCACGACGGCGTACATCACCACCACCTGGCAGACCGCGATCAACAGGGCCGGCCAGTAGGAGGCCAGCACCACCCGCAACGCACCGAGCCCGTTGATGATGGGCCGAGGCTGCAACGGGGTCAACAGCATCCAGATGATCAGCGCGCCGATGAACAACGCCAGCGGAAGAAAGAACGGCGCGAACCCGGTGCCGAACGTCGGCGCCGGGTTGTGGGTGACCAGGTCGAGAGCCACCGGCGCGGACAGCGTGTGCGCCACCTCGGTGCGTTGCTGCGGGGTCCAGTCGGGCACCTGGGTGGAGCCCTGACGCAGCTTTCCGGCCAGCAGCTCGCCGCCGGAGCGCAGTTGGCCGGCACCGTCGGCGAGGCGCTCGGCTCCCCCGGCCAGCTGCCTGCTGCCGTCGGTCAACTGCACCAGCCCGCCGGCCAGCCGGTCGGCCCCGGAGCTCAGTTCCCCGACACCGTCGCGCAGCTTGACCACGTCGGCGCGCAGGCCGCCGTTGAGCGCCCGGGTCAGGAACGTGCGCAGTTCGCTGTGGGGATCGTCGAGCTTGCCCCGCAGCTCGGCGGCGCTGTCGCGCAGCCGCAGCAGGCCCTCGTCGGTGGCCGGATCGATACCGCGGGCCCGCAGCAGCCGCTGCGCGCCGGCCAGCGAGGCACCGATATCGCGCACCACCGGGTCCGGGTTGGCCCGCAGCGTGTTGACGGCCTGATCGACGATGGCCGCGGCCAGGTTCTGGTCGATGTTCAGTGCGGCGACGCGGTCGGCGGTCGCGCTCACCGCGCCGCTGAGGCGGGCGGCGGCCGCACTGACCTCGTCGGGGTCCAGTCCCAGACCGTCGACGTCGTCGAGCAACCTCAGCAGCGGCGTGGTGGCGGTGTCGACCGCCGTGGTCACCTGCTGCACCCCGTCCGCGAGCCGCGCGGCGCCGTCGCGGGCGACGGTCATGCTGGCCGAGAGGGTATGCGCGCCTGCCGCGAGCTGGTGGGCGCCGTCGTCGGCGTCGGCGAGCCCGGTGGCCAGTCGGTCCGCGCCGTCGGCGGCCTGGCGCAGACCGGCACCGGCGTCGGTCAGACCGGTCAGCACGGTGCCGACCGAGCGCGCACCGATCTTCTGGTTGACCTCGGTGAGGATCTCGCGGGCCGCGTTCTGCCCGATCACCGAGGCCAGATAGTTGTTGGCGTTGTTGAACGTGAACCGCAGCTGCGCCTGGTGGGGGTCTCCCCCGCCGGCCGAGGCGATCGCCTCGCTGAAGTCCGCCGGCAGGGTCACCGAGAAGTAGTACCGGCCGTCGGCGACGCCGGCGGCGGCGTCCTGCGCCGAGACCTCGTGCAACTGCAGCGCACCGGAATCCAGCAGGGCACTGGCGATCTCGTCGCCGGCGTGCAGTTCCTGACCCTGTGCCACCGCCCCGGTGTCCTCGTTGACCAGCGCCACCGGCACCTTGTCGACCTCGGCGAACGGATTCCAGAACGCCCACAGGTACATCGCCCCGTAGAGCAGCGGCATCACGATCACGGTCACCAGGGCGACCCGCGGCAGCACCCCCCGGGAGTAGCGCTTGAGATCGGTGCCCAAAGACATTCCGGCCAGCACGGTTGCCTCACCCCTCCCGTTGGGTTGCCAGGTCGGCTCTGGTGGTGTTGGCCACGGGCAGTTGCGCCCGCACCGCATGGCCGGCCACTCCGTTGACCGTCGCGGTGACGACGGTCTGTCCGCGTCCCAGGTCAATCAGGCGTTCCACCAGCACGTCGCGGTTGGCGTCGCTGGTGACGTAGTCCAGGTTGCCGACCACGAGCAGCTCGGGCCGGCCGGTGTTGGCCAGGGCGATCCGCAGCAGCAGCCGGTCCAGTTCGGTGAGTTCCTCGACGTACTCGCCCAGCGGGGGCGGCGGAAGCTCCCCGAAGACCGGGGCGCATACCCGGGCGAGGTCGGCCTCGCCGGCGCGGCGCACCATCCGGTACCACGCGGCGTCCCAGCGCAGCTGCTCGGTGATCAGGTCCTGCACCGTGACCGATTCGGCCACGCTGTCGAGTTCGTCGATACCGGCCAGCGCCGAGGCCGCGAAGATGTCCCGGGCCCGGCGCCGGCCGAAGACCTCCAGCTCGCCGGCGTCCGGCCGCATCCGTCCGGCCAGGGTCATCAGCAGCGCGGTGCGACCGGTGCCTGCCGGGCACACCAGCACCGTGACACCGCCGGCCTCGACGTCGAGATCGACCGGGCCGTACACCGGCCCCCACGGGCCGCGCATCCGGATGCCGCGAGCCGACACCGCCCGCCGCTCTGGGTGGCACTCCCCGGTGTGGGACCCCCCGGTGTTGGATTCCTCGGTGTTCGATTCCTCGGCATCCGCCGGATCCGGCTCCCGCATGGGCCAATCAGACCACAGCTACCCCACCGGCACCGCTGATCGTTCGAGGATCAACATGGCGACGTGCAGTGACGTGCGCGACTCCGCGTCATCGAGGTCCACGCCGAGCAGCCGTTGCAGACCCGCCAACCGCGCATACAGCGTCGGCCGGGACAGGTGCAGCCGCTTGGCCAGCTCGGTCTTGTTGCCGCCGACGTCGAGGAAGTTGCGCAGCAGATCGAACGCCTGCTCGCCGCCGTCGGACCCCAGCCGCGCGCGGTGCCGCAGCAGCCCACGCAGTTCGGTCTCGGCGAACGCCTGCACCCGCGGATCGTTGCGGATCAACGTGACCAGCCCGCGCAGCCGGATGTCGGCGATCCGGAAGAACGACCGCCCCGAATCCTGCGGCATGGCCGCGGCCACCTCGGCGACGTGTGCGGCTTCGCCGAGACCCGTGGCCGCCTCGACCAACAGCCCGGATTCGGGACCGACCCCGACGACACAGCCCGACACCCCCGCCACCCTGACGACCGCCCGCCGGATCTGGGCGCACAGCTGCTCCAGTTCCTCGTCGGTCGGCCGAGCGGCGGGCGCCCCCGCGACCGCCGCACGACGGCGGGGCGCCAGGAGAAGGTCGATGTGCCCGTGCTCGCCACCCGCGGCGAGCACGGTGTGCCCGGCCGCGCGGGCGGTGTGCACCACCGCGTCCAGACTGCGCAGCCGGCGCTGTTGAACGACGACGTCGTCGGCGTTGGGCGTCTCGCTGAGCCGGACCGCCATCGGGAGATAGGTCAGCGCGGGCCGCAGTCCCAGGGCGTAGGCCCGCGCGGTCGCGTCGGCCTCGTCGCGGACCCGCCCCCGGCGCAGGTCGTCGAGCAGGCCGCTCTGGGCACGCAGCTCCAGCGAGGTGCGGTCCCGCTCAATCATCCGATGCAGGGCCAGCGCCTGGGCGGCCCGCTCCAGGGTGGTGCCGACGCGATCGGATGCCCTGTCCCCGGTCGTTTCTTCGGCCCTCTCGCTGGCCTTCTCGCCGGCCTCTTCGCCGGTTTCTTCGCCGGGCTTTTCGCTGGCCTTTTCGCTGGCCCTTTCGCCGGCCGGATCCACGCGCACTCGGGGCGCCACCAGCCGGCCCCATTCCTGGCGGTGCGGCCCGACCGGGCGTGCCGCCCAGGAGCCGGCCGGGGTTGATGTCGGGCCGGATGTCGGGCCAGGTGAAGCCAGCCGCGAACGGCGTTCCCAATCGCCGAGCAGTTCGCGTGTGGGCACGTCGCGCGCGGCGAAGGCCAGCACCTGGTGGTTGAGATCCTCGAGGACCACCGGGGTCTCCAGCATTCCCGCGGCCGCGCCGACGATCTCGTCGACGTCGGCGCGGCGCATGCTCAGCGCGGTGAACACATCGTGGACTCGGCGGGCATAGTCGACCTCGGCGTACTGGTCGGCGACGATCCTGCGGTGGACCTGCTCGGTGACCTCGACGAAGCGCACCGTGCGGTGCAGCACGACCACCGGCATGGCCAGCTCCCGCGCCGCGCGCCTCACCTCGTCGGGCACCCCGTCGAGGTAGCGGCCGAGTTCGATGACGACCGCCACCGCGCCCGCGGCCGACAACCCGGCCAGATAGTCGCCGCGGTGGGCGGGGTCGGCCAGCGGCGCCCCGGTGGTCAGGACGAGTTCGCCGCCCTCGAGCAGGTCCGACAGGTCGGGCAGGTCGCTGACGTGGACCCAGCGGATCGACCGGTCCAGGGCGCCGCCCGCCCGCACGCCGGCGCCGTTGATCACCTCGGGGTCGCCGGCCTGCAGCACCGGCAGCTCCAGCACCTCACGGATCGTCGGCCGCATTTACACAGTGTAAGAGAAGAGCGGCTTTGGCATACACTTCGTCGGGGACGGTGGCGTGGGCATCGCGCGAGGATCGACACCATGACGAACAGCACCCGCCCGCAGACCATCGACCACTGGGTGAACGGCAAGTCGTTCGCCGGCTCCGCGGAACGGACCGCCCCGGTGACGAATCCGGCCACGGGTGTGGTGACCGGTCAGGTGGCGTTGGCAAGCGTCGAGGACGCCCGCGCGGTCATCGACGCCGCCGCCGCGGCCTTCCCCGCCTGGCGGGACACCTCGCTGGCCAAGCGCACCTCGATCCTGTTCGCCTTCCGGGAACTGCTCAACGCCCGCAAACAGGAACTGGCCGCCCTCATCACCGCCGAACACGGCAAGGTCCTCTCCGACGCGCTCGGCGAGGTCACCCGCGGCCAGGAGGTCGTCGAATTCGCCTGCGGCATCCCGCACCTGCTCAAGGGCGGGTTCACCGAGAAC
>NZ_NVQF01000131.1 GCF_002592005.1 Mycolicibacterium palauense
CACCCTGCCGCCCCAGCAGGGGCCCTCCCCCTACCCCCTAGCAGACGTATTCGGTGGATGGCACGTCGTCGGCCGACTTCAAGCGTTCAGCCCCAACGGTGCAGGCCCAGAGTGGCCCGAATTCCCACAGGACCAGGCCGCCTGTGCGGCCCGCGCCCCGGCCAGCATCGAACGCCGCGAGTACCTCACCTCCGCACCACGGCCACGCTCCGACTTCCCCACCCTGCCCAGCGAGCCCGGCTGGCCCGTGCAAACCCAGTAAGCGAGACCAGTCAGGCCTACATATCGACGGCGTTGCCTACGACGCCGGCCTGCTCGCCGACTGTCTTCAACGTCGCGGCGCCGCGCTCCTCCATGTAGCTGAACATCTTCGCGGTGGTGTCCATGCCGGTGGCTTGATGGTCGAGAGCCGCGGTGTTCTTGGTCGCCAAGTTGGCCCAGTGGCTGGCCAACGAGGACAGCGCCCGGGCCGAGGAGCCCACCCAGCCGCTCCGGGCGTCATTGACACCGGCCACGGACTTGCCGTGGGCACGAGACAGCGCCGTCGACTGCTCGGCGACCTTCGAACTGCCCGCCACCAGGCCGGGAATATCGACCTTGAGCACCTCGCCCACCGCGCTTCCTTCCAGCAGAATGCCCGATGAGACGAGGCTAACCCATGGTTTCCGCGGCTTCACGTCGCTCGCGTCGCCAACCCGTCGTCCGACGCGCCTAAGCTGGCGACCGTGGACTTCCGGGTATTCATCGAACCTCAGCAGGGTGCCAGCTACGCCGACCAGCTCAGCGTGGCCAAAGCCGCCGAGTCCCTCGGCTATTCGGCCTTCTTCCGTTCCGACCACTACCTGGCGATGGGCGGCGACGGCCTGCCTGGTCCCACCGACTCGTGGGTGACGCTGGCCGGGCTGGCCCGCGAGACCGCCACCATCCGGCTCGGCACCATGGTCACCTCGGCGACCTTCCGTTACCCCGGGCCGCTGGCGATCTCGGTGGCCCAGGTCGACGACATGAGCGGCGGCCGCGTCGATTTCGGCGTCGGCACGGGGTGGTTCGAGGCCGAACACCAGGCGTATGCGATCCCGTTCCCACCGCTGCGCGAACGTTTCGACCGGCTGGAGGAACAGCTGGAGATCCTGACCGGGTTGTGGTCGACCCCGGTCGGCGAGACCTTCGACTACACCGGCAAGCACTACACCGTCGCCGACTCCCCGGCCCTGCCCAAACCGGCCCAACGGCCCTACCCCCCGGTGATCATCGGCGGCAAGGGCGCCAAGCGCACCCCGGCGCTGGCGGCCAGGTTCGCCTCGGAGTACAACGTCCCCTTCGACACGCTCGACGTGATCGAGAACCTCTACGGACGGGTACGGCAGGCCGTGGCCGACGCGGGACGCGCCGCCGACTCGATGACCTACTCGGCGTGCTTCGTGGTGGCCGCCGGTCGCGACGACGCCGAGGTCGCCCGCCGCGCCGGCGCGATCGGCCGCGAGCTCGACGAGTTGCGCACCAACACCCCGCTGGTCGGCACGCCCGCCGAGATCGTCGACCGGCTGCAGCCGTTCGCCGAGGCCGGGGTCGAGCGGGTCTATCTCCAGGTGCTCGACCTGGCCGATCTCGACCATCTCGAGGTGTTCGCCGAGGGAGTCGTCACCCAATTGCGATGACGGCCGTGCGCGTTGGGATGCGCGTTAGGATCGGAGCCCGTGGCCCGGAACGACAACCCTGACGACGACATCTATGGCGAACCGACCCAGTACGCCAACTACGGCGGCAGCGGCGGTCAGGCCTACAGCGAGGTTCCGCAACAGCCGGATTACACCGAGTACGGCGCGGGCGGTTACGGCTATCCCTCCGACTATCCCCAGCCCGGCGGCGAACCGCCGACACCCTGGTACCAGAAACCGGCGGCGCTGGTCGGCCTGGGGGCGGTGGGTGTGGTCGTCGTGGCGCTGATCATCTACGCCATCGTGAGCCTGGCCGGCGGGTCGTCGGACACCACCGACACCACCACCACGACACCCACCACCACCGAGGCCGGCGAGGCACCCGCGCCGGTGCCCGGGGAGACCCAGACGGTCACCGAGACCGCCCCCGGTTCCCCCACCACCTCCGAGGCAGCTCCGACGACGACGACCGAGGCCCCGACCACCACCACCACGGAGCCGACCACCACCACCCCATCACCCTCGGTGAGCACCAGCACGGTCACCGAGACCGTGACCCAGTCGCCCACGCGCACCTGGCCCACCCTGCCGACGCTGTTCCCGCGCCCCGGTGACGGAGGTGGGGACAGTTCCCCCTAGCTGTGATGTCCAGGGACGCCCGGTTCAGAACCCGCGCGCCGAGAACAACGCCACCATCGCCTCGGCGCTGCGCGCCGCCGCCCGGCAGGCCCGGGTGGTGAACGGATCGTTGAGCGGATGCTCGGCGCGACGCCGCCAGCGCTGCGCCGCGGCGAAGGCCGCCCGCGGACCGTCGTAGGGCTCGTCGGGTGTCAGACCCAGCCGGCTGGCCGGGTCGGTACCCGACCCGCCGATGATCCGGCGCAGCGAGGCCATCTCATCTTCATTGAGTGTCGTTGCTCGCGAACGTAATTGGCTGAGCAGCCGCAGCTCCTCGAAGGCATGGGTGTCGGCCAGCAGTGGATCGATGTCGGCGAGGATGTACGGGGTGGCCCGAATCGGGTGGCTCTCGACGAAGCGCCGCAGCGACAACAGTGCCGTGTGCGCCTTGAGCAGCTCCGAGCGCTGGGCGAACTGCTGGTCGATCACGTCGCGCAGCGCCACCAGCCCGCTGCGCTCCAGCAGTTCGTCGGCCAGCGCCACCGAGTCGCCGACGCCCGAGCGCAGCACCGCGATCGCGATGCGGACGCCGAACATCCCGAACCGGTCGAGCAGCGCGGCCCGTGTCGGCGCATCGACGGGCAGCGAGCTGTCCTCCCGGGCGAACCGGTCCACCGAGAGCATCGCCTTGTTCAGCTCGGCGGCGTCCACCCCGGCCAACTTCTCCAGGGCGACGAACTCGCTCTGCCGCAGCGTGCGGGCGGTGAAGGCGAGTAGCCCCGACACCGGCACCACCGCCTGGCAGATGCCGGTGCGATCCATCTCGGCGGTGAAGCGGGCCGCGACCTCGCGGGCCGAGAGCATGGCGTCGAGCCGCCCGGCGCCGATCTCGTCGGCCCGCGATGCGACACCGACGACCCCCAGGGCTCCGGAGGCGCCGCCGACCAGGTCACCGATCTGGCGCAGCAACGCGATGTCGGCGGCGTTGAGGGTGCGCAGCAAAAAGACGACCGCGTCCACCCGCGGGACCCCGTCCTCGGGGACCAGCAGCCGCAGTGTCCGCTCGGAGACGTCGGGGCTCAGCGACGACGTGCCCGGGGTGTCGATGATCGTGGTGTCGATCAGTTCGGCGGCCGGCCACTGCACCTCGAGGTCGGCGACCTGGCGCGGATCCAGCGCATCGAGATCGAAGGTCAGCCCCTCGCCCTGCGCGCCCCGGATGATCGGCACGTTCGTGCGCCGCCCGCCGTAGTGATCGGCCGTCACGCGCGGGGTCGCGCCGTGCCGGAACCAGGTGACGATGCGGGTGGCCTCGGTGGCGTCGGTGGGCGCGATGTTCTCCCCGACGAGGGCGTTGACCAGCGTGGATTTGCCCGCTTTGAGCGGCCCGGCCAGCGCGATGCGGATCGGTTGGTTGAGCTGCCAGCCGATCCGGTCCAGTTCGGCGAACACGTCGGGCCGTGTCGAATACGCCGGGGTGTCCCGGTAGGCGCGCACGGTCCCGCCCAGGATGGCGCGCACCTGATCGCTCGTGCTCATGTCCGGTCGAGTTTACGGGGCCGACCTCGGGAGACCTCGCGACGAGTTGCCGTGCGCCCGGTGATCGCTAGTATCGGCGCCCGTGTCCGAAAGTGAGCCGGGGAACGACACCTGGCACCGGAAACCGGGTGCGGTTTTCGCCGCGGGCGGTCTGACCGTGGCCGTGCTCGCGACCCTGGTCGTCACCGTGGTGCAGAAGTCGGACGAGTGGAGCAAACCCGTCACGCCGGTGCTGACCACCCTGCCCAGCCCGACAGCGCCGACCACCTCACGCAGCCAGGCACCGCTGATCATCACGCCGGACACGTCGAGCTCCACGTTCACCACCAGCGTGCCGCTGTCGACCACCGACATCGGGCTGCCGGGCCCGGCGGAGTCGACCCCCACCACCTCCGAGTCCGGGGAGTCCGAGACGCCGTCCCGGAGCTCCCGCACCACCGAGTCGGATTCCGGGGATCAGACCACCACGACGACGCGGAAGCGGCCGCGGCTCAACGAGACCCGGACGGCGCGCCCGGTGCCCTGAGCTTGGCGACGTTGTCGACGACCTGGGTGAGGATGTTGAGCTGACGCTCCAGTTCGCGCACCCGCGCGGTGCGCTCGGCCTCCTCCATCCGCGCGGCGGCGATGGTGGCCTGCAGTGACTCGTTGAGCGAGCGTGTGGTCTGGTTGGCGATCTCGCGGTAGTGGTCGCGCAGCTGCCGCTGGATCGCCTTGAGCCGGTCGCGGGATTCCTTGCTGACGACGAAGAGGACGTCGTCGACGAACCGGCGCACGTTGGTCTTGGCCTCGTTGCGCACCCGCAGCATCCGGTTGTCCATGTCCTCCTTGTAGCTCTTGCGCCCCAGCAGCAGGCCCGCGCCCAGCGAGATCGGATTGAACATGCCCAGGCCGGCCACCGAGGTGAGCATCCCGAACATCAGCACCCCGCCGTAGGAGCCGCGCATGCTGGTGATGGCCTTGTGCCCGATCCGGATGGGTTTGGCCTCGAGCCTGGCCAGCGATTTGAGCCCGTCGAAACCGGCGCCCATCTCCCGGGCACTGACCTCGGGCAGCTCCACGGCCTCCAGTCCGGCCTCGACGAACGTGCGGGCCACCTCGGCGGCCAGCGCCTCGGCCCGCCGGTAGGCCCACACGAAGTTGTCGCCGACGGCGGTGGCCACCGCGTTCTCGACGTCCGCGCCGATCTCGGCCCAATGCTGGGTCGGGTCGCAGGAGTCGATCACGCGCTCGTTGTGCCCGACGATGTCGCGGAACCGCGAACGCAGGTCGTGGTCGACGTCGGCGGTCAGGTCGGCGATGCCGTCGTTGAGCACCTGCTGCCACAGCGCGGTGTGGGCCAGGGCGTCCTGTGCCTCCTGTTTGCGCCGCTCGAGGTCCGCGGTGAGCCGGCGGACATCGTCGGGATCGTTGATCGCCGACAGGCCGGACCTCACCGCCAGCGTCAGATGCTCTGCCGCGGCGCCGATTTCGTCGACCACCTGATCCCGGATGCGGTCGTTCTCTCTGGAGAGCACCTTCTCGGAGAGAAACTTCACGATCGCCGGGAAGTTCGACTCCTCGTTGAGTTCCTTGTCGTTGAGCTGCACGGCGTGGCTGCGCAGCAGCGAGGAGGCCGGGATGACCGGCAGCTCCAGGCGGGCCCGGCGCAGGTGCTCGAGGTCGGCCTGCACCACCTGCCGCCAGTGCGGGTACAGGTCGGTCTTGGTGGCCACCAGCGCGGCCACCGGGCAGATCCCGTGGGCCTGCTGCAGGAAGCGCATCTCGGGTTCGGTGAACTCCTGGCTGGTGTCGGAGACCATCAGCATGGCGTCGGCGTCGGGCAGCAGCCCCAGGGTGGCCGACAGGTGCGGCTGGCCGTGCCCGCCGACCCCCGGGGTGTCGACGAAGGCCAGGCCGCCCTTGAGCAGCGGGCTGGGCGCGCTGACCTCCACCCGCAGCACCTCGCGGCCGGCGGCCTGGGGCGCGCGGCGCAGGTCGTGGCGGATGTCGTCGACCGGGATCTCGATGACCTCGGGATCGTCCCGCAGCGCCCCGGGCGGCGGTGCGACGACGATGCGGGCCGAGGGTGTGTCGCCGTAGCCGACGACGGTGATCAGCGCGGTGGTCTCGTCGTCGCCGACGCGGGCCACCGGCATGTTCAGCAGCGCGTTGAGCAGCTGGCTCTTGCCCTGTTTGAGCTGGCCGGCGATGACGACGCGGATCTGCGGGTCGGTGATCCGGGCGCGGGCGACATCCAGACGCTGACGCAGGTCGCCGCGGTCGTGCAGGTCGGCGATGGCGGCGGTGTGATCGATCAGTTCGACGATCACCTTCACCGGGCGCGGGTCCTGCGCGGGGGGCGCTGCCGCGTTTCCCGTCATCGTTCACTCACCGCCTTCGCCGTCTGCCGTGACCTCTGGTTAGACCGTATGCCGCGCATCCGGCGGGGACCGTGACGGTCCCCGCCGGGCGGCGCGCCGCCGCTCAGAAACCGAGCAGGTGGTGGTTGCCCGACGCCAGCGCGGTGTCGTGGCTGTTGTCCAGTGCGCTGCCGGTCAGCGAGGTGTCGGTCAGCGACGTGTCGTGGCCGTTGTCGAACAGCGAGGCCGACAGGTCGGTGCTGTGCGAGGTGCTGTTCGCGACGCTGGAGCTGTAGCTGTCGTCCACCGAGTGGTCGGAGCTGTCGCTCACCGTCGTGGTGGTGTGGCTCTGCGAGTACGACTGCGAGTGCGACTCGGTGCTGGTCGACGAGCTGGCCGCGCTGTCGCCGCCGACCTGCGACTGGTCACCGCCGACGGTGTTCGTCGCGGTGTCGTTGCTGACGATGACGATCCCGCCGCCGCCGGCGTCGCCGCCCGAGGAGTCGCCGCTGCCCAGGCCGATGAGGCTGTCGCCGCCGCTGGCCCCGCCGCCGTTGCCGCCGCTGGCGTCGACGTCGTGGAACACCGGCCCGTCGTTGTCCTTGATGACCGAGCTGCCGCCGGTGGCGGTGGTGCCGTTGTCGTCGACGTCGCCGCTGCCCACGTTCACGTTGGAGCCGGTGCCGGCCAGCACGTCTCCGTTGTTGACGTCGTTGTTGTTGCCCAGCACCGCACCGTCGCCGCTGACGATGTCGCCGTCGTTGTTGCCGTCGACCACGACCGCACCGTCGGTGGCGGTGGTGGTCGACTTGTCGCCGAAGGTGATGTCACCGAAGCCCAGGTTGAACGCGCCCTGCTGGGAGTTGGCGCCGGAGTCCTGGTTGGGGCTCATGATCGGCGTGGCGTTGTGGCTGGCCAGGTCGGTCTGGTTGTGACTGGCCAGCTCGGTGTCGGTCTGCGGGGCGAAGGTGCGTTCCGGGGCGTAGACCGGCGAGGCGATGCTGGCGGCCGGCGAGTAGTCGGTGGCGGGGGCGAACCCGTAGTGGTTGGACACCGCGCGCTGCAGGCCGACGATCGGGTCGCCGCCCCCGAGCACCATGCTGGGCACCGCGGTGGCCGCCACCTGGGTCATCTGCGCGGCGGACACGCCGGCGAGCCCGGCGTCGCGCAGGGTGTCCTGCGGTGCCATCACGAAGGCGCGGGCCGCCTCCTCGTCGCGGAACAGGTTCAGGATCCAATCGATGATGTTGAGCATGTGAGTCCCTTTCGCTTGCTCGCACCGAGGTGTCCGGCGCGTTGAGATTCACGCTATGGACTCGACCACCCCGGGAAAACGGGGCGTACACCCGTTCCGGAAGACCTCCCCCCGGGGCTGCACACGGAGATTCGTTAGGGGATTAGGGGCTCCCTAGGGACCCGGTCGCCGCGCCCCCGAAAAATGGGCTGTGAGCTGCACAAACAACGAACGGACGGCGCGTTGCGCCGTCCGTTCGTTGATGGCCGTGCGGGAAGGGGGGTCAGTCGAACAGGTCGAAACCGGGGTGCGCCGGCGGATCGGCATGCTCGGCGCCGGGATGGGGGTGCCCGGCGTCGAGACCGCCCGCGGCATCGGGGTCCAGCAGGCCCGGATCCGGGTCCAGGATCGCCGCGTGACCGTCACCGATATCGCTGAACTGCCCGAACTCACCTCCGGCGGGTCCGGAGACGGACTCGCCGACGGAATCGCCGATGATGGCGTCCACCGATCCCGGACCGGGGGCCTCCGGCTGCGCGGGGTGGATGACGCCGGTGGAATCGTCGGGCTGCGCGACGGCCGCCGGCCAGTCGGCGTTCGCGTCGTGCGGGGTGAAGGCGTCCAGGGCCGCGGTCGCCGCGCCGCTGGTCCATACGTTGCCCGCGCCCGGGTCGCCGACACCGAACGCCGGCGCGGCCATCGACAGGGAGTCCGACACCATCGGGATCAGGTTGTTCACATCGACGCTGGTCACATCGACCAGATGGGCGTCGGCGATGGTTCCGGCGGGGTCGGCGGCGTACCGCGCCGCCATGGCGGGGTCGCGCACCAACGCCATCACGAAGTCCAGCAATTCGTTTGCCATTGGCCGTCTTCTCCCCTGGTGTGACCCGGGGTCGGCTGCGCGAGCCCGGTACCCGAATCGTATCCGGGTCGGCGCGCCGGCTGATCGGTGCGCACCCCGATGCGCCGCACGCATCGTTAGGGGATGCACCCATAGGGGATCGACACCGTTAGGGGATCGTTGCCGTGGCGTGCCCGGGACGGTGCCGCGGAGCCGCTAAGGTGAGCAGCGCCCTGCCCCCCGAGACAACCATGAGGTGCGACATGACCGACTCGTTGGGGTTGTCGATCGGCACGACGAACATGGCGGCGGCGCGCACCGGCCGGCCGGCCGTGCACCGCCGCTCCGTGCTGACCCTCTTCGGGGATCGGCCGGCCGAGGTCGGCGAGCCCGGCCCGGGGCAGACATCGGGGCAGGTCCTGCTGGGGTTCGTCGAACGCGTCGGCGATCCGGTGCCGCTGGTCGCCCAGGACGGGTCGTCGCACCGGGCCGAGGCCCTCACCGCCGAGGCACTGGAGGCGCTGGCGCGCGCCACCGGCGGGCTGCCGGCCGAGAAGACGATGATCGCGGTCCCCGCCTACTGGGGGCCGGCCACTTTGGGAGCACTGCGCGGCGCCCTGCGCCCCCGGACCGCGCTGTTCTCCGACGGCGCGCCTCCGCAGCTGGTCTCCGATGCCGCCGCCGCGCTGGCCGCCCTGCAGACGGGACCCGGCCTGCCCACCGCGGGTGTGGTGGCGCTGTGCGACCTCGGCGGCAGCGGCACGACGATCGCGCTGGCCGACGCGGCGACGGGACTGCAGCCGGTGGGCGAGGTGGTGCGCTATCCGGAGTTCTCCGGGGACCAGATCGATCAGGCGATCCTCAACCACGTGCTGGCCGGTATCGCGCAGGCCGGTGCGGGTGACCCGGCGGGCACCACGTCGGTGGCCGCCCTGGCCGCGCTGCGCGACGAGTGCCGGCGGGCCAAGGAGCGACTGTCCGCGGAGACCTCGACGGTCATCCCGGTGGAGTTGCCCGGCTCCACCCGCGAGTTCCGGCTGACCCGCACCGAATTGGAGGGTCTCATCGAGACTCCCCTGGCTGGGTTCCTGGATGCCCTCGGCGACACGTTGGAGCGCAACCGGGTCCCGGCGGCGAACCTGTCGACCATCGCCACCGTCGGCGGCTCGGCCGCCGTCCCGCTGGTCACCCAGCGCCTCTCCGAGCTGTTCCGGCTGCCCGTGGTCACGGTGCCCGAGCCGGGCCTGGCCGCGGCCGTGGGCGCGGCGGCGCTGGCCGAAAACGGCCCCTCCCCCGACGCCTCGACGCGGATGGCCCCCGCGCCGGATCCCTCCGAGCTGCCGACCGGTCTGGCGCCCACGGCCTGGGCCGCCGGCGCCGCGGGGGCGGCGGCGATGGAGTCAGCCACCGACGGGTCGCCCTCGGCGACGTTCCGCGCCCTGGCCTGGTCGCAGGACGAGACGCCGCCGGAGGAGCCGGTGCCCTATGCCGGTGGGGACTATTCGGTCGACCCCGAGCAGGGCGCCACCGGGGCCCGCCCCCCGGTGGACTTCGGCGCCGACGACGAAACCTATGTGATGGAACCGGCGCCACTGCCCTGGTACAAGCGCCCACCTCTGCTGTTCGGCGCCGCCGCCGCGGCGCTGCTGGCCGCCCTCGGCGGGCTGGCCTACACGCTGACGTCCTCGTCCACCGACAGCGGTCCGGTCACCGAGACCACCACGCTGCCCACGCCGCGGACCACCGAGACCGTGACGATCACCGGCACCAACGGCGAGATCACCACCTCCCTGGTGCCCCCGCCGCCACCGCCGGAGACCACGACGACGACCGCGTCACCCACTACCACCACCAGTCCCACCACGACCACCACCACGTCGCCGACGACGACCACCACGACGACCACCACGACGACGACCACGACAACGACGACGACCACCCCGCCGACCACCACGACCAGGACCACGACCACCACCGAGCCACCCACCACCACCGAGGCGCCGACGACCACGCAGGCCCCGACCTGTCCCTCATACACATCT
>NZ_NVQF01000132.1 GCF_002592005.1 Mycolicibacterium palauense
GTTCGAGGGCTATCCGCCCCCACCCGGCCAGTACCCCGCGGGCGGATACCCACCGCCCTACGGGGGCTACTACGACCCGGTCGCCCCCTACGGCCGGCACCCCGTGACCGGTGAGCCGCTGTCGGACAAATCCAAAGTGGTGGCCGGCCTGCTGCAGCTGATCGGCCTGTTCGGTCTCGTCGGGTTCGGTCGGATCTATCTCGGTCAGACCGGACTGGGTATCGCACAGTTGATCGTCGGCGTCGTCACCTGCGGCATCGGTGCGGTGATCTGGGGGATCGTCGACGCCATCATGATCTTCACCGGCAGCGTGCGTGACCCGCAGGGCCGTCCCCTGCGCGACGGGACGTAGCGCCGATGGAAACCGGCACCACCGACCGGCAGCACCGGGTGCCGACCCGGAAGGTTGCGACCTGGACGGTGCTGGGTACCGCCGGTGCGTTTGCCGGCGCCCTGGCCTATGTGGGCCTCATCGACCCGCACCGTCCCGGGTCGCTGTACCCGGGATGTCCCTTCCGGATGATCACCGGCTGGGACTGCCCCGCCTGCGGCGGGCTGCGGATGACCCACGACCTCCTGCACGCCGACCTCGCCGCAGCGGTGGTCGACAACGTGTTCCTGCTGGTGGGGCTGCCGATGCTGGCGTTGTGGGTGCTCGTCCGGTGGTGGCAGGGGCGCCGGATCTTCCCGCCCGCGGCGGTGGTGGTCCTGGTGGTCGCCGCGGTGAGCTGGACCGTCGTGCGCAATCTGCCCGCCTTTCCGCTGGTGCCGACCATTCTCAGTGGGTAGCCGAGGCGTTGCGCTGATAGACTGACCTATGGCTGTGCAACGCCTGAACGCGGTGCCGCCACACTGGTCGGGCCGGTGCAGTCCCGAAATCAATCGTCAGACTGCGGCCGCTTTGAGCGCTTGAGAGCCCTTCACACAGAACAACTCTCGCACCCGCAGCTCGACAGCGGAGGTGTTGGAGATGCTGTTCTCAGCCCTACCCGAGGCTCAGGGCCTCTATGACCCCGAGCAGGAACACGATTCCTGCGGTGTCGCCATGGTCACCGACATCAAGGGCAGGCGCTCGCACGCGATCGTCGCCGACGGGCTGATCGCGCTGGAGCATCTGGAACATCGTGGCGCCGCGGGCGCCGAACCCAACAGCGGTGACGGTGCCGGGATCCTGCTGCAGCTCCCGGTGGAGCTGCTGCGGGAGGTGGTGGACTTCGAGCTGCCCGAGCCGGCCGCCGACGGCGCGAACAGATTCGCCGCGGGCATCGCCTTCCTACCGATGGATCCGGAGGCGCGCGAGGCCGCCCGGCAGCGCATCGAGGAGATCGCCGCCGACGAGGGTGTCGAGGTGCTGGGGTGGCGCGCGGTCCCGGTCGATCCCGACGGTGCGGAGGTCGGCGCCACCGCCCTGGGATGCATGCCCTACATGGCCCAGTTGTTCGTCACCGCCCGCGGCCACAACGGGGCACCGCTGTCGGGCATCGACCTGGACCGCCGGGTGTACCCGGTCCGCAAACGCGCCGGACATGTCACACCCGAGATCGAGGCGGCCGGCACGGGGGTGTACTTCGCATCGCTGTCGTCGCGCACCATCACCTACAAGGGGATGCTCACCACGATGCAGCTCCCCAGGTATTTCGAGGACCTGCGCGACGAGCGCTGCCAGAGCGCCATCGCCATCGTGCACAGCAGGTTCTCGACCAACACGTTCCCGTCCTGGCCGCTGGCCCACCCGTTCCGCTTCGTCGCCCACAACGGTGAGATCAACACGGTGCGCGGCAACCGCAACCGGATGCACGCCCGCGAGGCGATGCTGTCCAGCTCCCACATCGGCGGCGACCTGGCCCGGCTGTCCCCGATCTGCACACCGGACTCCTCGGACTCGGCGTCCTTCGACCAGACTCTGGAACTGCTGCACCTGGGTGGCCGCAGTCTGCCCCACGCGGTGATGATGATGATCCCCGAGGCCTGGGAGAACAACACCACGTTGTCGCCGGCGCGGCGGGCGTTCTGCCAGTTCCACGCCTCGATCATGGAGCCGTGGGACGGCCCGGCCTGCGTGACGTTCACCGACGGGACCGTGGTCGGCGCCGTGCTCGATCGCAACGGGCTGCGGCCGGGCCGTTGGTGGCGCACCATCGACGACCGGGTCATCCTGGCCAGCGAGTCCGGTGTGCTCGACGTGCCCTCCGGCGAGGTGGTGGCCAAGGGCCGGCTCGAGCCCGGCAAGATGTTCCTCATCGACACCGCCCAGGGGCGGCTCATCTCCGACGACGAGATCAAAGAGGAACTCGCCGAGCAGTTCCCGTATGACGAGTGGCTGCACTCGGGTCTGCTGGATCTGAACTCCCTGCCCGACCGTGGCCGGGTGCAGCCCAACCACGAATCGGTGGTGCGCCGCCAGATCGCCTTCGGCTACACCGAGGAGGATCTGCGCATCCTGCTCACCCCGATGGCGGCTTCGGGCGCCGAGCCGCTGGGCTCGATGGGCACCGACACCCCGGTCGCGGTGCTCTCGCAGCGGTCGAAGTTGTTCTACGACTATTTCGTCGAACTGTTCGCCCAGGTGACCAACCCGCCGCTGGACGCCATCCGCGAGGAGATCGTCACCTCGATGGCGCGGGTGATGGGTCCCGAACAGAATCTGCTGGAACCGGGTGCCGCGTCGTGCCGGCAGATCCTGTTGCCGTGGCCGGTGCTGGACAACGACGACCTCAACAAGATCGTGCACATCAACGACGACCATGAGCATCCCGGGCTCAGGACGACCGTGCTGCGCGCCCTCTACGACGTCGAGCGCGGGGGCGAAGGGCTCGCCGAGGCGATCGAGGACCTGCGTCTGCGGGCCAGCGAGGCGATCACCAAGGGTGCGCGGACCCTGGTGATCTCCGACCGCGACTCCGACCACACCAAGGCCCCGATCCCGTCGCTGCTGGCGGTCTCGGCGGTGCACCACCACCTGGTGCGCACCAAGGAACGCACCAAGGTCGCGCTGGTGGTCGAAAGCGGCGACGCACGCGAGGTGCACCACATCGCGTTGCTCATCGGTTTCGGTGCCGCCGCGGTCAACCCCTACCTGGCGTTCGAGTCGATCGAAGACCTCATCCGGGAGGGGGAGCTGACCGGGATCGAAACCTCCACCGCGGTCCGCAACTATCTCAAGGCGCTCGGCAAGGGCGTCATGAAGGTCATGAGCAAGATGGGCATCTCCACGGTGGCCTCCTACACCGGCGCGCAGGTCTTCGAGGCCATCGGTCTGGACAAGGAGGTCGTCGAGGAATACCTGTCCGGCACCGTCAGCCAGCTCGGTGGGGTGGGGCTCGACGTGCTCGCCGACGAGGTCCGGTTCCGGCACCGGCGCGCCTATCCCGAGAACCCCACCGAGCGGGCCCACCGGCGGCTCTCGGTCGGCGGGGAGTACCAGTTCCGCCGCGACGGAGAACTGCACCTGTTCAGCCCGGAAGTCGTGTTCCTGCTGCAGCATTCGACACGCACGGGCCGCCATGACGTGTTCGCCAAGTACACCGAGGAGGTCGACAGGCTCTCCCGTGCGGGCGGCACGCTGCGCGGCCTGTTCGGTATCAGGGAGGGGGTGCGCGAGCCGGTCCCGCTCTCGGAGGTGGAGTCCGTCGATTCCATCTGCACCCGGTTCAACACCGGCGCGATGAGCTACGGCTCCATCTCGGCCGAGGCGCACGAGACCATGGCGGTCGCCATGAACAATCTCGGCGGCCGCTCCAACAGCGGCGAGGGCGGCGAGGACACCGACCGGCTCTACGATCCGCGTCGGCGCAGCGCCGTCAAACAGGTCGCCTCGGGCCGGTTCGGCGTGACCAGCGACTACCTGGTCAACGCCTCCGACATCCAGATCAAGATGGCGCAGGGGGCCAAACCCGGTGAGGGCGGGCAGCTTCCGGGCTACAAGGTGTATCCCAGCATCGCCAAGACCAGGCACTCGACACCGGGTGTGGGACTGATCTCACCGCCGCCGCACCACGACATCTACTCGATCGAGGATCTGGCCCAGCTCATTCACGACCTGAAGAACGCCAACGCCGAGGCGCGCATCCACGTCAAGCTGGTCAGCTCGGTGGGGGTGGGGACCGTGGCCGCCGGCGTCTCGAAGGCGCACGCCGACGTGGTGCTCATCAGTGGCTACGACGGCGGGACCGGCGCGGCGCCGCTGACCTCGCTCAAGCATGCGGGGGCGCCGTGGGAGATCGGACTGGCCGACGCCCAGCAGACGTTGGTGCTCAACGGTCTTCGCGACCGCATCACCGTGCAGTGTGACGGCGGCATGCGTACCGCCCGCGACGTGGTGGTGGCCATGCTGCTGGGGGCCGAGGAGTACGGCTTCGCCACCGCCCCGCTGATCGTGTCGGGCTGCATCATGATGCGGGTGTGTCACCTCGACACCTGCCCGGTGGGGGTGGCCACCCAGAATCCCGAGTTGCGGGCGCGGTTCAACGGCAAGCCGGAGTTCGTCGAGAACTTCTTCCGGTTCATCGCCGAGGACATCCGCACCTACCTGGCCAAGCTCGGATTCCGCAGCATCGACGAAGCCGTCGGGCACGCCGAGCTGCTCGACACCGCGGAGGGTGTGGCGCACTGGAAGAGCAAGGGCCTGGATCTGAGCAGGCTCTTCGCGGTTCCCGGTGACGACCAGACCCAGCGCCGCCGGGTGCGTGATCAGGACCACGGACTCGACCACGCCCTGGACCAGACCCTGGTGGCGCTCGCCGAGGGTGCGCTCGAGGACGCCCACCCGGTGACACTGGAGCTGCCGGTGCGCAACGTCAACCGCACCGTCGGCACCCTGCTGGGCTCGGAGGTCACCCGCCGATACGGCGCCACGGGGCTTCCCGCGGACACGATCACGGTGAAACTCACCGGCTCGGCCGGCCAGTCGCTGGGCGCGTTCCTGCCCCCGGGCATCACCATCGACCTGGTCGGCGACGCCAACGACTACGTCGGCAAGGGGCTTTCGGGTGGCCGGATCGCGGTACGGCCGCCCGACGACGTGCTGTTCCTTCCCGAGGACCACGTCATCGCCGGCAACACGCTGCTCTACGGGGCCACCTCCGGGGAGGTCTATCTGCGCGGCCGGGTCGGGGAGCGGTTCTGCGCCCGCAACTCCGGCGCGCTGGCGGTCAACGAGGGTGTGGGCGACCACGCCTGCGAGTACATGACCGGTGGCCGGGTGGTGGTGCTCGGTCCGACCGGACGCAACATCGCCGCGGGCATGTCGGGCGGTATCGCCTACGTGCTGGGCCTCAACCCGGCCAAGGTCAACACCGCGATGGTGGAGTTGCAGCGCCTCGAACCCGAGGATCTGGCGTGGCTGCGCGAAGTCGTTGCGCGGCACGCGCACTACACGGGCAGCACGGTGGCGGCATCCGTGCTGGCCGACTGGCCTCGGCGCAGCGCCCAGTTCACCAAGATCATGCCGCTGGACTACCAACGCGTGCTGCAGGCCACCCGGATGGCCAAGGCCGAGGGACGCGACGTCGACACCGCGATCATGGAGGCAACTCGTGGCTGACCCCCAGGGCTTTCTGCAGGTAACCAAGAGCGAGGCGGCTAAACGGCCGGTCGACGAACGGGTCGGCGACTGGCGTGAGGTCTATGAGCGTCAGGACCCGCACGAACGCGCCGGTGAGGTCAGCCAGCAGGCCCGCCGGTGCATGGACTGCGGGATCCCGTTCTGCCACTCCGGGACGGCGGGGTGTCCGCTGGGCAACCTCATCCCCGAATGGAACGACCTGGTCCGGCGCGGCCGCTGGGATGCGGCCAGTGACCGGCTGCACGCCACCAACAACTTCCCCGAATTCACCGGCCGGCTGTGCCCGGCCCCGTGCGAGGCGGCGTGTGTGCTCTCGATCGGTGAGGAGCGGACCGGGGGCAGCGTCACGATCAAGCGCATCGAACAGACCATCGCCGACCAGGCGTGGATGGACGGCATCGTCGAGCCCCAGCCGGCGGCGATCTCCACCGGCAAGAGCGTGGCCGTGGTCGGATCGGGCCCGGCGGGCCTGGCCGCCGCACAGCAGCTGACCCGCGCCGGTCACCACGTCACCGTCTACGAGCGCGATGACCGCCTCGGCGGCCTGATGCGCTACGGCATACCGGAGTACAAGCTGGAGAAGGGCACGCTGAATCAGCGGCTCACCCAGATGCGCGCCGAGGGAACGCGGTTCGTCACCGACTGCGAGGTCGGGGTGGACCTCTCGGTGGAGGAACTCCGGAACCGTTTCGATGCGGTGGTGCTGGCCGTGGGGGCGCTGCGGGCGCGCGACAACGACGTGGAGGGCCGCCATCTCAACGGCGTCCACCTGGCGATGGAGCACCTGGTGCCGGCCAACAAGGAGTGTGAGGGCGACGGCCCGTCGGCGATCACCGCCGCGGGCAAGCACGTGGTGATCATCGGCGGGGGTGACACCGGCGCCGACTGCCTGGGAACCGCCCACCGCCAGGGCGCGGTCTCGGTGACCCAGCTCGATTACAACCCCGAGCCGCCGGAGGCCCGGGATGACACCCGCTCCCCGTGGCCGACGTGGCCGCTGGTGCTGCGGACCTCCAATGCCCATGCCGAGGGGGGTCAGCGCCGCTACGAGGTGGCCGTGCAGCGGTTCATCGGCGACGAGGACGGCAACGTCCGTGCCATGGAGATCGCCGAGGTTCGGGTCACCCGCGACGCCGACGGGCGCCGCACCATCACGCCGGTCGGCGAGTCGATGCAGCTGCCGTGCGACCTGGCGCTGCTGGCGATCGGCTTCGAGGGTGTGGAGCACATGCCGTTGCTCGAGGGCCTCGACCTGGATCTCAACCGCCGCGGTGCGCTGCCGTGCGGCCCGGACTGGCAGACCACCGCGCCCGGGGTGTTCGTGTGCGGGGACGCCCACCGTGGGGCCTCGCTGGTGGTGTGGGCCATCGCCGAGGGACGCGCGGCCGCGCATGCGGTCGACGTGTTCCTGATGGGCGAGTCGGATCTGCCGGCGCCCGTGCACCCGACGGCGCTTCCGCTCGCGGCGGTGTGACGGATGTCCGTCTGGTGACGCCGACGCGAACATTGGCGGCCGTCACCTGGCGTCCACGCCATCGGCATCTGGATCGGTCGAGAAGCCCGAGGGGCAGGACTATGCTGAGGCGTCGTGACTAGACGCGGCAAGATCGTGTGCACGCTCGGCCCGGCGACCGGAACCGATGAGATGGTCAAACATCTCGTGGAAGCCGGCATGGACGTGGCCCGGATGAACTTCAGCCACGGCGAGCACGCCGACCACGAGGCTGCCTACAAGCGGGTGCGCGCCGCCTCGGACGCGACGGGCCGCGCGGTGGGCATCCTGGCAGACCTGCAGGGCCCGAAGATCCGGCTGGGCCGCTTCGCCGAGGGCCCCACGTTCTGGGCCACCGGCGAGACCGTGCGGATCACCGTCGAGGACTGCGAGGGCAACCACGACCGGGTCTCGACCACCTACAAGGAGTTGTCCAAGGACGCCCAGCCCGGTGACCGGCTGCTGGTCGACGACGGCAAGGTGGCGCTGGTCGTCGAGCACATCGACGGCGCCGACGTGGTGTGCACCGTCACCGAGGGTGGCCCGGTCAGCAACAACAAGGGCCTGTCCATGCCGGGGATGAACGTCTCGGTGCCCGCGCTGTCGGAGAAGGACATCGACGACCTCGAGTTCGCGCTGAAGCTCGGCGTCGACCTGGTGGCGCTGTCGTTCGTGCGCTCGCCGGCCGATGTCGAGCTGGTGCACGCGGTGATGGACCGCGTCGGTCGCCGCGTCCCGGTGATCGCCAAGCTGGAGAAGCCCGAGGCGATCGACAACCTGGAGGCCATCGTGCTGGCCTTCGACGCGGTCATGGTGGCCCGCGGCGATCTCGGTGTCGAGTTGCCGCTGGAGGAGGTGCCGCTGGTGCAGAAGCGCGCCATCCAGATGGCGCGGGAGAACGCCAAGCCGGTGATCGTGGCCACCCAGATGCTCGAGTCGATGATCGAGAATTCCCGTCCCACAAGGGCCGAGGCCTCCGACGTGGCCAACGCCGTGCTCGACGGCGCCGACGCGGTGATGCTCTCCGGGGAGACCTCGGTGGGGAAGTACCCGCTGGAGGCGGTGCGCACGATGGCGCGCATCGTGTCCGCGGTGGAGGAGAACTCCACGGCGGCACCGCCGCTGACCCACGTGCCGAGGACCAAGCGGGGTGTCATCTCGTACGCGGCGCGCGATATCGGCGAGCGCCTCGATGCGAAGGCCCTGGTGGCCTTCACGCAGTCCGGTGACACCGTCAAACGGCTGGCTCGGCTGCACACCCCGCTGCCGCTGCTGGCGTTCACCGCGCTGCCCGAGGTGCGCAGTCAGCTGGCGCTGACCTGGGGCACCGAGACGTTCATCGTGTCGCACATGACCGCCACCGACGAGATGATCCGGCAGGTCGACAAGTCGCTGCTGGAGCTTGGCCGCTACAAGCGCGGCGATCTGGTGATCATCGTCGCGGGTGCTCCGCCGGGCACAGTAGGCTCGACGAACCTGATCCACGTGCATCGGATCGGGGAGGACGACCACTAGCGGTACGACGATGCGGCCGAGGGACGAGGCCGAGGAGGAGTGCCGCAGGTCGGGCATCAGCGGTACGACGATGCGGCCGAGGGACGAGGCCGAGGAGGAGGCGCACTTGCCGGCGAGCTCAGATTTCGACGAGCTTCTCGGGGTCCTTGACCTTCGACCCGCCGGCGAGGATCGGTTCATCGGGAGTCACCCGAGCAAGAACCCGGTGCGTACCTTCGGGGGCCAGATGATGGCGCAGGCCTTCGTCGCCGGCAGCCGGACCCTGCGCACCGACATCCCGCCCAGCGCGCTGTCGGTGCATTTCATCGCCGGCGGTGATCCGTCCAAGGATTTGCAGTTCGACGTGGTCCGGCTGCGCGACGAGCGCCGTTTCGCCAACCGGCGTGTGGACGTCAGCCAGGACGGCCAGCTGCTGGTGACCGCGCTGGTCTCGTATCTGGCCGGGGGCCGTGGACTCGAGCACGGCCTGGCCACCCCGGAGGTGGCACCGCCGCACGACCTGCCCGGAATCGGTGAGCTGCTGACCGGCTACGAGGAGACCGTTCCGCATTTCGTCAACGCCCTCAAGCCCATCGAGTGGCGCTACACCAACGACCCGGCCTGGGTGATGCGCGACAAGGGTGGCGCCCTGCCGCACAACCGGGTGTGGATGAAGACCGTGGGCGCGATGCCCGCCGACCCGGTGCTGCACAACGCCGCGCTGGTGTACTCGTCGGACACCACGGTGCTGGACTCGATCATCACCACCCACGGGTTGTCATGGGGGTTCGACCGGATCTTCGCGGTCACCGTCAACCACTCCGTGTGGTTTCACCGGCCGGTGCATTTCGACGACTGGCTGCTCTACTCGACGAGTTCCCCGGTGGCCTCGGATTCGCGCGGGCTGGGCACCGGGCACTTCTTCGACACCGCGGGCAACGTGGTGGCCACCGTGGTCCAGGAAGGCATCGTCAAGCACTTCCCCGGTCGCTGAGCACCGGCGCGGCCGCTACCCGGTGGGGGTGAGGGTGACGCTGAACTGGTTTTCGATCTTGCCGCGGAACTCTTCTTCGCATTGCAGCTGGGCGGCGCGGTCATTGCCGGCCCGCTGCATGCAGTCGACGTAGTCTCCGCCGCCGATCTTCATGAACCCCCAGACGCCGACGGCGATCAGCACGGCATTGAGCACGATGCCCAGGAAGCCGAGCACGACGCCGGCGATCGCGATGCCGCCGTTGTCCGCCTCGCCCTTCTTGGCCCGGCTGTAGCCGAGGAAACCCAGCACGATCGCCACCAGGCCGAGAACGAAGCCGCCGAACACGGTGAGCACCGCGGGCAGGGCCAGCAGCCCGGTGATCAGCGCCGCCAGTCCGAGACCGTTCTTCGGTGACGTCGGCGACCGTCACCACCAGCCCTGTCCCTTATACACATCGGAGGCTGCCCAACATACA
>NZ_NVQF01000133.1 GCF_002592005.1 Mycolicibacterium palauense
GGCTCGGTGCCGGTGGACCTTCGGGCGGGCGGCCGGGGCGGGGCCGAGCAGACGGGACGCGAGGGCGGGGCCGAGCAGATGGGAAGCGTGGCGCTCGTCGGCGGCGGACCGGGAGATCCGGAGCTGATCACGGTGCGGGGGCGCCGGCTGCTGGCGCGCGCCGACGTCGTGGTGGCCGACCGCCTGGCCCCGCCGGAGCTGTTGGCCGAGCTGCCGCCGCACGTGGAGGTGATCGACGCATCGAAGATCCCCTACGGCCGGGCGATGGCGCAGGAAGCGATTAACGAGGTTCTTATAAACCGGGCCCGCGCCGGGCAGTTCGTCGTGCGCCTCAAGGGGGGCGACCCGTTCGTGTTCGCCCGTGGCTATGAGGAAGTTCTCGCCTGCGCCGCCGCCGGGATCCAGGTCACAGTGGTACCCGGCATCACCAGCGCCATCGGTGTCCCGGCGCTGGCCGGGGTGCCGGTCACCCACCGGGCGGTCAACCACGAGTTCGTGGTGGTCAGCGGCCATGTTGCCCCCGATCACCCCGAGTCGTTGGTGAACTGGAATGCGCTGGCGGCGATGACGGGCACGATCGTGCTGATGATGGCCGTCGAGCGCATCGAACTGTTCGCCGCGGCGCTGCTGAAAGGCGGACGACCTGCGGAAACGCCGGTGCTGGTGGTTCAGCAGGGCAGCACGGCCGCCGAACGGGTCCTGCACACCACACTGGCCGCCGCGCCCGAGGCGGTGCGCTCGGAGGGCATCCGTCCGCCCGCGATCATCGTCATCGGCGCTGTTGTCGGCGTCGGCGCGGGGGCGGGGGAGCCCGGGGAGCCGTCGAGACCAAACCGAGCTTAAAGACCTCTTAATATTACTGTAGGGTAGCCCGTTATGACGGCTCTCAACGACGCGGAGCGCGCGGTGTCCGACCGTGCGGCGCGACCGCGACGCGCGCTGCCACAGCGGCAGGACGAGGCGCCGGCCCGGTCGCAGACCCAGTCGCGGGGCCGCAGCGGCCGGGTCTATCCCGGGTGGCTGCCCTCGCGCCGGTTCATCGCGGCCGTGGTGGCCATCGGCGGTATGCAGCTGCTGGCCACCATGGACAGCACCATCGCCATCGTCGCGCTGCCCCGCATCCAGGACGAACTGGCGCTGTCGGACGCCGGCCGCAGCTGGGTGATCACCGCCTACGTGCTCACCTTCGGCGGGCTGATGCTGCTCGGCGGCCGGCTGGGCGACACCATCGGACGCAAGCGCACCTTCATCGTCGGTGTCGCGCTGTTCACCATCGCCTCGATCCTGTGCGGTGTGGCCTGGGACGAGGCCACGCTCGTGATCGCCCGGCTGCTGCAGGGGGTGGGCGCGGCCATCGCCAGCCCCACCGGCCTGGCGCTGGTGGCCACCACCTTCCCCAAGGGCCCGGCCCGCAACGCCGCCACCGCCGTGTTCGCCGCGATGACCGGCGTCGGCTCGGTGATGGGCCTGGTGGTCGGCGGCGCGCTGACCGAGGTCTCCTGGCGGTTGGCGTTCCTGGTGAACGTGCCCATCGGGCTGCTCGTGGTCTACCTGGCCCGCACGGTGCTGCGGGAGACCCAGCGGGAACGGATGAAGCTCGACGCCGCGGGCGCGCTGCTGGCCACACTGGGCTGCACCGCCGCGGTGTTCGGATTCTCCCAGGGCCCGGAGAACGGCTGGCTGACCCCGCTCACCGTGGGGTCGGGCCTGGCGGCGCTGGTGTTCCTGGGCGCGTTCGTGCTCGTCGAGCGCACCGCGGAGAACCCGGTCGTGCCGTTCAGCCTGTTCCGCGAACGCAACCGGGTGGCCACCTTCGCCGCGATCTTCCTGGCCGGCGGCGTGATGTTCACGCTGACCGTGCTCATCGGCCTGTACGTGCAGGACATCATGGGCTACAGCGCCCTGAAGGCGGGGATCGGCTTCATCCCGTTCGTGATCGCGCTGGGTGTCGGGCTGGGCCTGTCCTCCCATCTGGTCTCGATCCTGCCGCCGCGGCTGCTGGTGATCGGTGGGGGCATCCTGGTGCTCGCAGCGATGATCTACGGCTCCACCCTCAACGGCGGGATCCCGTACTTCCCCAACCTGGTGCTGCCGATCGTCGTCGGCGGGTTCGGGATCGGGATGATCGTGGTGCCGCTGACGGTCTCGGCGATCGCCGGAGTCGGGTTCGACCAGATCGGGCCGGTCTCGGCGATCGCGCTGATGCTGCAGAACCTGGGCGGGCCGGTGGTGCTGGCCGTCATCCAGGCCGTCATCACCTCGCGCACGCTGTATCTGGGCGGGACCACCGGCCCGGTGAAGAACATGAACGACGCGCAGTTGGCCGCCCTGGACGCCGGCTACACCTACGGGCTGCTGTGGGTGGCCGCGGTGGCGGTCCTCGTCGGCGGTGCGGCGCTGTTCATCGGCTACACTGCCGAGCAGGTCGCCCACGCCCAGGAGGTCAAGGACGCCATCGACGCCGGGGAGCTGTAGAACCCCGCACCGCCCGGGCGCACGGCTGCGGTCCTGACCCAGTCCTGACCCCTCGGTAGGGTCAGACCCATGTCCGTCGGAGATCGCGCCGCCGCCCGGTTGTCCGACAGCGTCGTCGGGATCGCCATCGTCGCGATCACCGGCATGCAGCTCATGTCGACGCTGGACGGCACGATCGTCATCGTCGCGTTGCCGCGGATGCAGGCCGAACTGGACCTGTCCGACGCCGCCAAGAGCTGGGTGATCACCGCCTACGTGCTGACCTTCGGCGGTCTGCTGCTGCTGGGCGGCCGGGTCGGCGACGCCATCGGGCACAAACGGGCCTTCATCTCCGGGGTCGGGGTGTTCACCCTGGCCTCGCTGGTCTGCGGCCTGGCCACCGAGCAGTGGACGCTGATCGTGGCGCGCGCGGTGCAGGGGGTGGGCGCGGCGGTGGCCGCCCCGACCGGTCTGGCGCTGATCGCCACCACCTACGCGGTCGGGCACGCCCGCAATCGGGCGATGGCCGTGTCGGCGGCCATGCAGGGACTGGGCTCGGTGCTGGGGCTGGTGCTCGGGGGCGCGATGACCGTGGTGTCGTGGCGGCTGGCCTTCCTGGTCAACGTGCCGATCGGCATCGTCATCATCGCCATCGCGGTGACCCGGCTGGCCGAGACCCGGCACGAACGACTCAAACTCGACATCAGCGGTGCGCTGCTGGCCACCCTGGGCTGCACGGCCGCGGTGCTGGTGTTCACCCAGGGGCCGCCGCGGGGCTGGATCGACCCGTGGGTGACCGGGGCCGCGGTCGCCGCCGTGGTGTTCTTCGTCGCGTTCCTGTTCGTCGAACGCAGCGCCGACAATCCGCTGGTGCCGTTCTCGGTGTTCGACTCCCGCAACCGGGTCGCCTCGTTCGCGGCGTACTTCCTGGCCGGCGGGGTGATGCTGACGCTGAGCGTGATGATCGGCCTGCTGGTCCAGGACGTGCTGGGCTACTCGCCGCTGCGCGCCGGCATCTCCTTCATGCCGTTCGCGTTGGCCTTCGTGGTGGGCAACGTGCTGGCCACCCGGCTGGCGCCGGTGCTCGCGCCGCGCTGGCTGATCCTCGGCGGCGGCGCGCTGGTGCTGGCCGCCATGCTCTACGGATCCACCCTGGACCGCAGCATCCCGTACTTCCCCGACCTGTTCGCCCCGATCGTCGTCGGCGGTGTCGGGATCGGTCTGATCTCGGTGATCCTGCCGCTGTGCACCCTGGCCAACGTGGGCCCGCGGGAGGTCGGGCCGGTGTCGTCGATCACCCTGATGGTGTTCAATCTGGGCGGCCCGCTGGTGCTCGTGGTCATCCAGGCCGTGCAGACCTCGCGGACGCTGTACCTGGGCGGCACCACGGGCCCGGTCAAGGACATGACACCCGCCCAGCTCGACGCGCTCGGGCACGGCTACACGTACTCGCTGCTGTGGGTGGCCGCGATCGCGGTGCTCGTCGGGGCGGCCGCGCTGTTCATCGGCTACTCGGCCCGCGACATCGCGCGCGCCCAGCACACCCGCGAGGCCGTGGAGGCCGGCGAACTGTAGCCGCGCACCGGTGGCGGCCGGCCCCCGGCGTGCCGGGGGCCGGCCGCGTGCCGGCTGCGTGCCGCCGGCCCGCGACGGCTGGCTAAGCTTGCCGGCTGTGATCACCCGTATGTCGGAACTGTTCCTGCGCACTCTCCGGGACGACCCCGCCGACGCCGAGGTCCCCAGCCACAAGCTGCTGATCCGGGCCGGGTACATCCGGCCCATCGCGCCCGGGCTGTACAGCTGGCTGCCGCTGGGCCTGCGGGTGCTGCGCAGGATCGAGCAGGTGGTCCGCGAGGAGATGGTGGCCATCGGCGGCCAGGAGATCCTGTTCCCGGCGCTGCTGCCGCGCGGCCCGTACGAAACCACCGGCCGCTGGACCGAATACGGCGAGAACCTGTTTCGGCTGCAGGACCGCCGCGGCAACGACTACCTGCTGGGCCCCACCCACGAGGAGTTGTTCACCCTGACGGTCAAGGGCGAGTACTCCTCCTACAAGGACTTCCCGCTGATCCTGTTCCAGATCCAGACCAAGTACCGCGACGAGGCCCGGCCGCGGGCCGGGATCCTGCGCGGACGCGAGTTCATCATGAAGGACTCGTACTCCTTCGACATCGACGACGGCGGGCTCAAGAACGCCTACCACGCCCACCGTGAGGCCTATCAGAAGATCTTCGGCCGGCTCGACGTGCGCTACGTGATCGTCTCGGCGGTGTCCGGGGCCATGGGCGGCAGCGCCTCCGAGGAGTTCCTGGCCGAAAGCGAGGTCGGCGAGGACACCTTCGTGCGCTGCCTGGAATCCGGGTACGCCGCCAACGTCGAGGCCGTGGTCACCGCCGAGCCCGAGGCGCTGCCGACCGACGGCCTGCCCGAGGCCGTGGTGCACCACACCGGGGACACCCCGACCATCGCCACGCTGGTGGACTGGGCCAACGGCGCCGGTCTGGGATGGGAGGTCACCGCCGCGGACACGCTGAAGAACGTTCTGCTCAAGGTGCGCCAGCCCGGTGACGAGGACTGGGAACTGCTGGCCGTCGGGGTCCCCGGGGACCGCGAGGTCGACGAGAAGCGGCTGGGCGCCGCCCTCGAACCGGCCGACTACGCGCTGCTCGGCGAGGAGGACTTCGCCCGCTACCCGTTCCTGGTCAAGGGCTACATCGGCCCGAAGGCGCTGCAGCAGAACGGGGTCCGCTACCTGGTCGACCCCCGGATCAGCCCCGGCACGGCGTGGATCACCGGTGCCGACATCCCCGGCAAGCACGTCGTGGGTCTGGTCGCCGGGCGCGACTTCACCCCCGACGGCACCATCGAGGCCGCCGACGTGCGTGACGGGGACCCCTCGCCCGACGGGGCCGGGCCGCTGGTGAGCGCCCGGGGTATCGAGATCGGCCACATCTTCCAGCTCGGCCGCAAGTACACCGACGCGTTCACCGCCGACGTGCTCGGCGAGGACGGCAAGCCGGTGCGGCTGACCATGGGCTCCTACGGGGTGGGTGTGTCGCGGCTGGTCGCGGTCATCGCCGAGCAGCACCACGACGAGCTGGGCCTGCGCTGGCCCGCGGCGGTCGCCCCGTTCGACGTGCATCTGGTGATCGCCAACAAGGACGCCCAGGCCCGCAGCGGAGCCCTCGAGCTGGCCGCCGACCTGGACCGGCTCGGTCTCGACCTCCTGCTCGACGACCGGCAGGCCTCCCCGGGGGTGAAGTTCAAGGACGCCGAACTGCTCGGGGTGCCGTGGATCGTCGTGGTGGGCCGCGGCTGGGCCAACGGCGTGGTGGAACTGCGCAACCGGTTCAGCGGCGAGACCCGCGAGGTGCCGGTCGACGAGGCGGCCACGACGATCGCGGCGGCGCTGGGCTGACCCTCCGGGGCACCCGGTTCAGTCGGCGCCGCCGGGGAACGCCTGGGTGACCGGCCACATCTTGGCGACGCGCTTCCAGCGGGCCCCGAGCACCGCGCTGGTGGTCAGTGCCGGCACGGCCAGCCGCCGGGCGTCGTCGCCGGGTGTCCCCGGGGTGGCCTGCTCGAGCACCGCCCGCCACGCCGCCGCCGTGTCGTCCTCCATCTGGATGGCCAGCTTGGCGGCCTGCGCGGGTTCGTCGACCTCCAGCGGCAGCCGGTAGCCGGGCGCCGGCAGCGGCGGTGTCACCGCCATCGAGTCCAGCAGGGCCATCGCGGCCTCCCGCTGGTCACGGTGTTCGGCCATCGCCTCGGAGACCAGGCTGTTGAGACCGGGGCTGGCGTGGGCCGAGACGAGGCCGTAGCCGTAGATCGTCGCGTGCTCGGTGGCCACCGCGTCGTAGAGGGCCGCGGCCTGCGGGTCCTCGGGGCGTTCCGGGACCGGCGCCGGTGTGGTCATGAGGCCCGCCCGGGGATCTCGAGCCCGACGGTCGCCGAGGACATGCACGACGCCGCGATCGAGCCGAGCAGCCCGGCCCGGTAGCCGGAGAGCCGTACGGCCAGCGCCTCGGCACTGGCGGCGGAGTTCTTCAGGGCGCCGATCACCTCGGTCACCAGCGGGGGAGGGCCGGGCTCGGCGGTCGTCGTGGTCGTGGTGCCGGCTGCCGGGCTCGCCGTGTCGGCGGCCACGGTGGTGCCGGCGGCGCGGGCGATCTCCTCGGCCAGGGCGCGGGCGTGCGCCGCGCGCTCGGAGGACACCTGCGTCAGCGGCGTGACCAGGGGTGCCGGAGCCCCGTCGGCGGCCCGGCGGGCCAGCTCGGAGTCGGATTCGGCGAGGTCCAGCTGCGACTGCAGGTCGTCGACCTTCGGGGGTTCGTCGGCCCCGCAGCCGGCCGCCGTCGCCGTGGTGACCGCCAGCAGGGCCAGCCCGCCGGCACCGACCAGCACGTCGCGCCGGCGGAAGGTTCTGTCGGCGGGGGGTGTGACGGCGGGCACGGCGACAATCCTGCCATTGGCACCGGCGGCGGGAGCCGAACGGGTCGCCCGGTGCGCCGGGTGCGGCCACGCCGGGGCGGGCCGCCCCACGGCCGCCCTCGTTCGGGGTTGTGGCGGTCGTCACTGGCGTATCGTGGGTGGGCAGTTCCGCGGGTGCTCCGCGGGGCTCTTCCGCGGCTGCCCCGCGAAGTGTCCGAGAAGAACAACTCAAGATGAGGAGCTCGCCGTGACTGAGCGGTCCAGGGGACTGCCCGCACCGCACGAGGTGATCGAGCTACTCGGTGGGGAGTTCACGCGCGCCGGCTACGAGATCGAGGATGTGGCCGTCGATCCGGGCCTCCGCCCACCGCGCATCACCGTGATCGCCGACGGGGACGACGCGCTGGATCTCGACGCCATCGCCGGGCTCTCGCGCCGCTCGTCGGAGCTGCTCGATGCGCTGCCGGGCGTGGCCGACGACTACGTGCTGGAGGTGACCTCACCGGGGGTGGAGCGCCCGCTGACCCGTGACAAGCACTTCCGCCGGGCCCGGGGGCGGCGCGTGGAGGTGCGGCTGACCGACGGCTCGCAGCTGATCGGCCGGGTCGGCGAACTGGCCGACGGAACCCTGTCGCTGGTGGTGCGCGGCCGCAAACCCGGCGACCTGTCGGTGCGTCCGGTGGCACTCGGTGATATCGCTAAAGCTGTTGTCCAAGTTGAGTTTTCCCCGCCAAGTCAGCGCGAGCTGGAGTTGGCGGGCTGTCCGGGCGCCGTCGTCACCGACGCGACCGAAGCGGGGGAACGGAGGCCCAAGCATGAACATTGACATGGCGGCGCTGCACGCCATCGAGGTCGACCGGGGTATTCCGGAGGGCGAGCTGCTGGAGACCATCAAGTCCGCGTTGTTGACGGCCTACCGGCACACCGAGGGCCATCAGCCCGAGGCGAGCATCGACATCGACCGCAAGACCGGTGAGGTCCGGGTGCTGGCCCGCGAGCTCGACGACGACGGTCGGGTGATCAGCGAATGGGACGACACCCCGGAGGGATTCGGCCGGGTGGCCGCGACGACGGCCCGTCAGGTCATGCTGCAGCGGTTCCGCGACGCCGAGAACGAGAAGATCTACGGCGAGTTCTCCGCCCGCGAGGGCGACATCGTCGCCGGCGTCATCCAGCGCGACGCGCGGGCCAACGCGCGCGGCGAGGTCGTGCTGCGGATGGGCAGTGAGACCAAGTTCTCCGAGGGTGTCATCCCGGCCTCCGAGCAGGTCCCCGGTGAGCGCTACGAGCACGGCGACCGGCTGCGCTGTTTCGTGCTGGGGGTCACCCGCGGCGTACGCGAACCCCAGATCAGGCTGTCGCGGACCCACCCCAACCTGGTGCGCAAGCTGTTCTCGCTGGAGGTGCCGGAGATCGTCGACGGGTCGGTCGAGATCGTCGCGGTCGCGCGCGAGGCCGGTCACCGGTCGAAGATCGCCGTCGCCAGCCGCGTTCCGGGGCTCAACGCCAAGGGTGCCTGTATCGGTCCGATGGGCCAGCGGGTGCGCAACGTGATGAGCGAGCTGTCCGGCGAGAAGATCGACATCATCGACTACGACGAGGACCCGGCCCGCTTCGTGGCCAACGCGCTGTCCCCGGCGAAGGTGGTCTCGGTGACCGTCATCGACGCCCAGGCGCGTGCCGCCCGGGTGGTGGTCCCGGACTTCCAGCTGTCACTGGCGATCGGCAAGGAGGGCCAGAACGCCCGGCTGGCGGCGCGGCTGACCGGCTGGCGCATCGACATCCGCAGCGATGCCGAGGCCGGCGCGGACGGGGACCCCGAGGTGGGGGCCCACGGTGAACACCATCCCGACCACCCCGGGCCGGGGACCGCCCACGGGGCCGCCCGCGGGTAGCCGCGGAGCGAAAGCGGATACCTGAACGGCTGGTTTAGAGTCCGGACCCGGTGACGGTAGACTGAGCAGTGATCCAGCGCGAGTGTTCGGGACCGGTGCGTACCTGCATCGGTTGCCGGAAGCGAGAGCTGGCCGCCCACTTGTTGCGCGTGGTGGCGGTCCGCGACGACGACGGCAGTTTTGCCACGGTCGTTGACATGACCGGTAACCTTCCGGGGCGGGGTGCGTGGCTGCATCCCGACCCGCAGTGTCTGCGCGCGGCGATCCGGCGGCGGGCCTTCGCGCGAGCGTTGCGGATCACCGGCTCGCCGGACAACTCGGCGGTGCTCGGGCACTTCGGCGTCACCGACGGCGCCGACGGACCGGTCACCCCAGAACAGAACAGGTAGCGAAGAACATGAGCACACCGTGAAGTCCCGATGACCATGCGTCATAGCTAAACCCGAGGCGCGGCGCCGACCACCGCTGTCGCCTCTAGACAGGAGATGTAGTGGCAGGTAAGGCCCGTGTACACGAGTTGGCTAAGGAACTCGGTGTCACAAGCAAACAAGTTCTCGCGCGCCTGAGCGAGCAGGGCGAGTTCGTCAAGTCCGCGTCGTCGACGGTGGAGGCCCCGGTGGCCCGCCGACTGCGCGAATCCTTCGGTGGCGGTAAGACCGCCGAGAAGAAGCCGGCATCCGGCGCCGCGCCCGGCAAGGCCGCCGGCAACGGAGCGGCCGCCGCACCGGCAGCGCCCCGGCCCGGAGCCGCCGCCGGCGGTCCGTCGGCCACGCCGGGACCCAAACCCGGCGCCCCGAAGCCGGCTGCGCCGGCCCCGGCCAGCCCGCCGGCTCCGCCCACGCAGCCGCCGGCCCAGCCCGGCCAGTCGCCGGCGGCCTCGATCAATCAGCCGGTCAACCAGCCGGCGGCCCCGCCCACCCCGGGTCAGTCCCGTCCCGGCCCCACCC
>NZ_NVQF01000134.1 GCF_002592005.1 Mycolicibacterium palauense
TCTTGGGTTTGTGTGTGCGTCGCAGGTTTCTGATGGGAGCGGTGATGTGAACTGTTTTTATTGACGATAGTACCACCACGGGGCGATACACAAGGGGTATGGTCGGCAGCGTCAGATGGGTATAAGAGCCAGCCCCCGAGACGCCGGACGTCGCCGCACCCGAGGTGACCGACGTGGTGGACGAGCCCGCCATTGAACCGGCACCCGACGCCGCGCCGGCAGCCCCCTCCGCGCCCGTCGAGGCCACGGTGAGCGCACCGCCGTCGGCCGACGCCCCCGTGGTCGCCACCGAGGAGGCGACCACAGAGGACACCACGGAGGACACCGGCGCGGCGTCGGTGGTCTCCAACGTCATCCACGCCGTCTTCGGCTCCGAGAACAACTCCGCGCCCACCACCCCGGCGGATTCACCGCTGGAGTGGACGATGCTGGCGTTCGCGCGCCGCGAGTCCTTCGGCCAGACCGCCAACGTCGAACCGACGGCGCTGGCCGCCGCCCAGGCCACCACGGAAGTCCAGGCCATCCCCCAGAACGCACCGTTCGGCTGGCTTCAGCAGCTGCCGGTGGTCGGGCCGCTGGTGGTCACCCCGATCGTCACGCTCATCCACCAGATCCCGCTGATCGGCGACGTCCTGCACCCCCTGATCGGCTACCCGGTCGACCACGCGGCGCCGGCCGGCACCCCGCAGGCCAGGGACGTCAAGATCGTCTCATTCGACGGCACCGAGATCTACGTGCACTTCATGCCCGCCGAGGGCCTGGCGGCCGGCGAGAAAGCACCGACGATCCTCGACGGACCCGGCCTGGCGCTGCCCGGCTCGACGATGCTCAACGCTCAGAAGGACGGGTTCCTGCCCAACGACGTGATCGGGATCGGCACCCTGCGCGACGCCGGCTACAACGTCGTGACCTGGGACCCGCGCGGCGAGTGGCACTCCGGTGGTCAGCTGGAGATCGACTCCCCGGACTTCGAGGGCCGCGACGTGTCGGCGATCATCAGCTGGGTAGCCGCCCAGCCTGAGGCGCAGCTCGACAGCCTCGTCGACCTCGATCCCCGCCTCGGGATGGTCGGCGCCTCCTACGGTGGCGGCATCCAACTCGCCTCGGCGGCCATCGACGACCGGATCGACGCGATCGTGCCGACCATCGCCTGGCACAGCCTGAACAGCTCGCTGTACAAGAACGAGGCGTTCAAGAGCAGCTGGGGCACCTTCCTGAGCGCCGGGCTGATCCTCACCCTGGCGCGCACCAACCCCCGGCTGATTCCCGCGGCGATCTACGGCGACCTGACCACCAAGCTGAAAGAGTCCGACCAGGAACTGCTCGCCGAGCGCGGGCCCGGCGATCTGGTCGACAACATCACCGCGCCGACCCTGCTGGTGCAGGGCACCGTCGACACGCTGTTCACCCTCGCCGAGGCCGACGCCAACGCCCAGGCGCTGCTCGCCCAGGGGGTGCCGACCAAGGTGCTGTGGTACTGCGGCGGCCACGGGGCGTGCCTGAGCAGCAGGAACGACGGCGTCCTGATCCGGGAGCGGACCCTGCAGTGGCTGCAGCGCTACGTGCGGGGCGACGTCACCGTCGACACCGGGGCGCTGTTCGAGTGGGTCGACCAACACGGCCGGTATCACGCCTCGGACACCTACCCGATCACCGCGGGCACGCCCGTCACGGCGGCGAGAACCACCGCCAAGACCATCCCGTTGTTCCCGTTCGTCGGCGGGTCCGGCCCGCAGCCGGCCATCCTGTTCGCCGGGCTGATCCAGACCCTGGTGGGCATCCCCTCCGGTGCACCGGCCCTCAACGCCGTCAACCTCACCCTGCCCACGGCCACCGAGACCACCTACCTGGTGGGCGCGCCCGAGCTCACGCTGACCTACTCGGGCACGGGCACCGCCCGCCACGTCTACGCCCAACTGGTCGACCCGTCCAGCGGATTGGTGCTGGGCAACCTGGTCACACCGGTGCCGGTCACGCTGGACGGGCAGACCCACACGGTGACCGTGAAGATGGAGCAGATCGCGCACAGCCTGGCCCCCGGGGAAGCCGTCAAACTTCAGGTGGTCGCCTCGGCCTTCCCCTACGAGAACGTCCTGTCGCTGGGAGTGCTGACCGTGTCCGGCATGCAGATCAGCGTGCCGACCGCCGATCCCGCGGCCGTCTCCGACGTGCCTGCCACCGCCACGGTGGCCGCGGCCTAGCGGCCCGGCCCCAAACAAGGAGGCCCGACCATGATCGAACACGAGCTCGACACCGCCAACTCCATCCTGACCGTGCGCCCCGTTTCCGCCCTCGCCCAGGACGACTTCGCCGAACTGGCCAGGGAGATCGACCCGCAGATCGAGCAGCACGGCAACCTGGCCGGGCTGATCCTCGAGGTCCCCTCGTTCCCCGGCTGGGAGAACCTCGGCTCGATGATCACCCACCTTCGCTTCGTCCGCGATCATCAGAAGCACGTGAAAAAGGTCGCGGTCGTGACGGATTCGGCGCTGGGAGACGTCGCCGAACACCTCGCATCCCATTTCGTGTCCGCGGAGATCAGGCACTTCCCCGCCGGCGACGTCGTGGCCGCCCGGAACTGGATCACCACCGCCGCCTGACCACCGGCTATCCACTCGGGGCCGCCCTACCGGTCGCGGGATCGACTCCGTGAAATAGAATTGGGGCGCGGTGCGGGGGCGACGGGAGCTCATCCGCCCCCCGCTCTGCGGGGAACGGCGCAGTAACGACTTCGCCCTGGACCGCTGGCGACGTGCGCACTCCCTTCTTGGAACAGCGCACGCATGGCCGAACTTTTCCGATTGCGTGCGAAACGGCAACGGATAAGAAAGGCCCAATGACTTTCACGACCACCCAGGACAACGCTGAACTGCGGTTACGTGAGCAAAACTACGGCGAAGACCCACTGGCCGACCGCGACACCGACCTGTACCGCGGTGAGTACGTCATGAGCTTCGTCGAGAAATGGGATGAACTGATCGACTGGGACGCACGCGCCCAGTCCGAGGGCCGCTTCTTCATCGATGTGCTGCGCGCCCGCGACAAGACGAGCGTGCTGGACGTGGCCACCGGGACCGGTTTTCACTCGGTGCGGCTCACCGAGGCCGGCTTCGACGTGACCAGCGCCGACGGGTCGGCAGCGATGCTGGCCAAGGCGTTCGAGAACGGTAAGAAGCGCGGATTGATCCTCAAGAGCGTGCAGGCCGACTGGCGTCAGCTGAACAAGAGCATCCAGGGCAAGTACGACGCGATCATCTGCCTGGGCAACTCGTTCACCCACCTGCACGAGGAGCAGGACCGTCGCCGCGCACTGGCCGAGTTCTACGCCGCGCTGCGCCACGACGGCATCCTGATCCTCGACCAGCGCAACTACGACGAGATGCTCGATCACGGCTTCAAGACGCAGCACAAGTACTACTACTGCGGAGACCAGGTCACCGCCGAACCCGAACACGTCGACGACGGCCTCGCCCGGTTCAAGTACACCTTCCCCGACGGGTCGGAGTACACGCTGAACATGTTCCCGCTGCGCAAGAACTATGTGCGGCGGCTGATGCGCGAAGCCGGTTTCGAACGGGTCCGCACCTACGGCGACTTCCAGGAGACCTACCAGGACAACGAGCCGGACTTCTTCGTCCACGTCGCGGAGAAGTCGGTGGAAACCGCCTCCGGCGCCGCCGACGAGGCCGAGGCCTACTACGACAGCGACGACGCCGACAGCTTCTACTCACTGATCTGGGGCGGCGAGGACATCCACGTCGGGTGCTACGAGGACACCCGCGACATCGCGTCGGCCAGCATCGAGACCGTCGACCGGATGGCCGGCACGCTGTCGAATCTTCGCCCCGGCGCGACGGTGGTCGACCTGGGGGCCGGCTACGGCGGCTCGGCACGCCGCCTGGCCAACGTGCACGGCTGCGACGTCACCTGCGTCAACATCTCCGAGACGCAGAACGACAACAACCGGGCCAAGAACCGCCGCGCCGGGCTGGACGAGCGCATCGACGTCATCCACGGCAGTTTCGACGACGTGCCGATGCCGTCGGAGAGCGCCGACGTGGTGTGGTCGCAAGACGCCTTCCTGCACGCCCCCGACCGCCGCAAGGTGATCGAGGAGGCCTTCCGGTTGCTCAAGCCCGGTGGCGAACTGGTGTTCACCGACCCGATGCAGGCCGACGACGTCCCCGACGGGGTGCTGCAGCCCGTCTACGACCGGCTCAACCTGCACGACCTGGGTTCCATGCGGTTCTACCGCGAAGCGGCCCAGGCCATCGGATTCGAGGTCGTCGACCAGATCGACCTGGTCCACAACCTGCGCACGCACTACGACCGGGTGCGCGAGGAGCTGGAGTCCCGGCGCGCCGAGCTGGCCGACAAATCCTCGGCGGACTACCTCGACAAGATGGTGGTCGGGCTGCGTAACTGGGTGCAGGCGGCCGACAACGGCTATCTGGCCTGGGGTATCCAGCGCTTCCGCAAGCCGGCCTGACGCCCGGCGCCGGGCGCGGCGCGATCCTCTCCGAACGCGCCACGCCCGGCATGCCGGCGGGTTGCCCGAACCCGCCGGTACCGAGGACCACCGCCCGTAGAATCCGGGCATGAACCCGAGGCCGACGTCGCCCTAGGCGGATGGGACGACACGAGGTTCCCGTGCGCCGCCGTGGTGGGATATCCCTGCACGGCGTGAACAAGACGTACGGGACCGCCGAGGCCTCGGTGCGGGCGCTGCGGGACATCGAGCTGGACGTCGACCCCGGCGAGCTGGTGGCCGTCGTCGGGGAGAGCGGCTCGGGCAAGACCACGCTGCTCAACGTCATCGGCGGCATCGAATCCGTGGAGAACGGATCGATATCGGTTGCCGGGCAGGACATCTCGGGCCGCCGACCGCGCGCCCTGGACAGGTTCCGCCGCGAACACGTCGGCTTCGTGTTCCAGTTCTTCAACCTGATTCCCACGCTGACCGCCAGGGAGAACGTCGAGGTCCTCGTCGAGCTGACCGGGCGCGGGGACCGCCGCAGCGCCGCCGATCTGCTCGACGCGGTGGGGTTGGCCGACCGCGCCGACAGTTTTCCCGGCCAGCTCTCCGGCGGCCAACAACAACGCGTCGCGCTGGCACGCGCGCTGATCACCGACCCGGATCTGCTGTTGGCCGACGAACCCATGGGCGCGCTGGACGTGTCCACCGGCCGGCGGGTGCTGGAACTGCTGCAGCAGACCAACCGGTCGGGCCTCGGCGTGATCATGGTGACGCACAACAGGGCCGCCGCCGAGATTGCCGACCGCGTTCTGCAGATGCGCGACGGGGCGATCGTCTCCGACGACCGCAACAGCTCCCCCGCCGAGGCCTCCGCCGTGCGGTGGTGACGGCCGTGACGGATTCCGGACACGTCAAGCGACACCGCAGGGGACTCGGGCCGCATCCGATCCTGCTCCGCAAGACCATTCGCGACCTGCGCCGCCGACCGGCCCAGTCGCTGGCCATCGCGTTCATCGTGATGCTCGGGGTGCTGCTGTTCATCGCCAGCTACGACTCGTTCCGCAACCTGACCGCGTCCTACAACCGCACCTACGAGCGGATGCACTTCGCCGACCTGACCGCATCCGGCGGGAATCCGGAGCGGTTGGCCGCGACCGTCGCCGGGGCCCCCGGCGTCGCCCGGGTGTCCACCCGCAGCGTGGGCGACCTGCCGCTGAACATCGACGGAACCAAGCTGATCGGGCGGGTGACCGGGCTGACCGGCCCCGCCGGTGTCAACCGAATCGAGATCGACCGGGGGCGGTTGCCCAGCGCGCACAGCGGCGACGAGGTCGCGATCGAGAAACACGCCGCGCAGGCCTTCGGCCTGACACCGGGGGACCGTCTGCAGGTCTACGACGGGTCGGCGTGGCGCAGCGTGCTGGTCAGCGGGGTGGCGCTGTCCCCCGAGTACCTCTGGCCGGCGCGCAGCCGCCAGGACATCCTGCCGGACCCGCATTCGTTCGCCGTGCTGTTCGCGCCCCCGCCGCTGGCCGGGACGCTGACTGGGCACGGCCCCGATCAGACGCTGGTCGAGATGGCACCCGGCAGCTCTTCGGCCGACCGCGACCGCGTCGCCGGGCTGCTGATGTCCGGTGGAGCACTCGATGTGCAGACCCGCGCCGACCAGCCCTCCAACGCCGCCCTGCACGAAGACCTCGACGGCTTCTCCGAGCTCGCGGTCGGCTTCCCGGTGCTGTTCCTGACCGCCGCGGCGATCGCCGAGTACGTGGTGGTCACCCGGGTGGTCCGCAGTGAGCGCCGCATCATGGGCGCGATGCTGGCCATGGGCGCGCGGCCGGCGAGAATCGTGCGGCACTACCTGTTCTACGGCGCGGCGGTGGCCACCGCTGGGGCGGTACTGGGCGTGGTGTTGGGCGCCGGCGCCACCTCGATGGTGACCGGCCTGTACACGTCGGCGATCGGGGTTCCCGACACCGTCGTGCATCACAACGTCGGCACCGCCGTGCTGGGGTTCGCCCTCGGCCTGGGCACCGGGCTGCTGGCGGTGCTCGCCCCGGCGATCGCCGCGGCGCGCGCCGCACCCGCCGACGCCATGCGCGGGGAACGGCCGGTCGCGCGGATGGGCCCGCTGACCCGGGCCACCGCCCGCTGGCGTCTGCCCGCGGTGGTCCAGCTGGCGCTGCGCTCGCTGACCCGCAGCCCGCGACGGACCGCGGCCACCATGGTCGGGGGCATCCTCGCGCTGATCCTGGTGCTGGCCACCGTCGGGATGATCACGAGCATGCGCGCGATGCTCGACGCGCAGTTCGGCGACGTCCAGCGCGAGGACGCCTCGGTGCTCGTCGCGCCCGGCTCCGGCGTCGCGGCGGCCTTGCGCGCGGTCCCCGGGGTGGCCGAGGTGGAGCCGAGCACCACCGTGCAGGTCACCGCGAGCGCCGACGGACACACCTACACCACCGCGCTGACCGGCTTCGCGCCGCAGACCTCCATGCACGGCTTCCGCGCCGCCGGCGGCGGCCACCGCGGCCTGCCCGGCGACGGCGTGCTGGCCGGGGCTGCGCTGGCCGACGAACTTCACGTCGGGGTGGGCTCGACGTTGACGGTGACCCCCGTGGGCCACGCGCCCCGCCAGGTCCGGTTGGCCGGGCTGCTCGACGAACCGCTGGGCACCGCCCTCTACGCCACCAACGCCACCGTCGGCGCCCTGACCGGGGACCCGCCCAACGGGTACCTGCTGCGCTTCGGTGCCGATACCGACCGCGACACGGTCCGGGCGCAGATCACCTCGCTGCCCGGAGTGCTCGCCTACACCGACACCCACGCCCTGGAGAACACCGTCAACCGCTACCTCGGGCTGTTCTGGGCGTTCGTGGGGGTGATGCTGGCCCTGGGCGCCACCCTGGCGTTCGTGGTGATCTACGTGACGATGACGGTGAACATGGCCGAACGCGGCACGGAGCTGGCCACGCTGCGCGCGGCCGGAGTCTCCACGCCGCGACTGACCGGGACGCTGGCGCTGGAGAACCTCGCCGCAACCGCGCTGGCGATTCCGCCGGGCCTGGTCGCCGGTGCGTTCGCGGCGTGGTACTTCCTGCGGTCGTTCAACAGCGACCTGTTCTCGATGAGCCTGTCGCTGGGCTGGTCGACCCTGCTGCTGGCCGCGCTGGCGGTGCTCGCGGCGGCCGCGTTGTCACAGCTGCCGGCGATGCGCATGGTGCGCAATGTGGATATCGCCAGGGTGGTGCGCGAGCGGGCGCAATAGCCGGGCGAAAGCATTGCCCGGAGCGCCGTCGGCGCGGAGTTACCGAATTCGGCTCCGCGCTACCGCCACAGGGCTACGCTCCCTTTTCCAGAGCCATGAAGACCACCAATCCGATGCGTCACCCCTTCCGCGTTCCCCGCGTCGAGCAGCCGCGGGTCGAGGGCCGCTTCTACCTGCCCAGCGGCCGCCGCCTGGGTTACGCCGAATTCGGCGATCCCGCCGGGGCGCCGGTGCTGTGGTTCCACGGCACACCGGGCGGGCGCCGCCAGTTGCCGCTGATCGGCCGGCGCGCCGCCGAGAAACTCGGCCTACGGGTCGTGGTGGTGGGCCGACCCGGCTCCGGTTTGTCCGATCCCCATCCCTACCCGGCGGTGGCCGACTGGGCGGGCGACGTGCTGCACGTCGTCGACGCGCTGGGCGCCGAGCACGTCGGGGTGGTCGGCCTGTCCGGGGGTGGACCCTATGCCCTGGCGTGCGCGGCGGTGCCGCCGCTGTCCACCCGGGTCAAGGCGGTGGCGGTGCTGGGCGGCGTGGTGCCGTCGGTGGGCCCCGAGGCCCTGGCCAGCGGGGTCATCGTCCTGGCCCGCCAGTTCGCGCCCGCGCTGCAGGCGCTGCGGCAGCCGCTGGCCCAGGCCGTGTCCGCACTGCTGACGCCGGCGATCCCGTTCGCGCACTGGGCCACCCAGGCATATGCCCGCACCACTCCGGAATCCGACCGGCGAGTGCTGGCCGATCCGGAGATGGAGGGCATGTTCGTCGACGACCTGGTATTGCTGGCCGGGGGCCGGTTCCAGGCCATCGTCGACGATGCCCGTCTCTTCGGGCGCGACTGGGGTTTCCGGCTGACCGACGTCGCGGCCCCGGTGCGGTGGTGGCACGGCGACACCGATCACATCGTGCCGCTGCGCGACGCGCAGGCGGCCGTCGAGCTACTGCGCGACGCCGAGCTGGTGGTGCGCCCCCAGGAAAGCCACCTCGGCGGTTTCGCCACCGCCGACGAGATCCTGACCTTCATGCGCACGCACCTGTGACCTCCAGGGGCTGGTCTTCAAGAGGCTAGGTCTGCAGGAAGCCGATGTTGCGACGGCCCTTGCCGATGACCCGTTCGGGATCGGTGTCGAGGGTGTGGGCCAGGATCTCGTGGTAGATGTCGCGGAAGTCGGTGGTGGTTTTCAGGTCGCCGTGGTCGAGGTCGGTGAGACTCGGCTCGTCACCGTAGAAGCCGCCCTTAACGGGATCACCGAGAATGAACACCGGCCCGGCCGTGCCGTGGTCGGTGCCGTCGGAGGCGTTGGCCTTCACGCGGCGACCGAACTCGGAATACATCATCACCGTCACGTTGCGGCCGAACTTATCCCCGGACATCTTGTGCATGAACTGCGTGACGGCGGTGTCGAGCTCCTTCAACAACCGTTGGTGTTTGTCGCGTTCACCGGCGTGGGTGTCGAATTCGCCGAATGCCAGGCTGTACACCCGGGTGGGCACGCCGGCCTTCACGCACTTGGCGACGGCGTCCAGTTGCGTAGCCAGCTTGGCCCGGGCGATGTCCGTCTCTTGGGTGTCAGAGGTGTCGTCGGAGAGGACCGGCTCGAGGCGGTCGGCCAGCTTCACGGTGTCGCGATACACCTCGCGCACCGGGGACATGTTTCCCCGGTCGTGTTTGTCGGGGGCGGCTAGGGCGTGTCTGCTTAGTGTGAATGGTGTTGTGCTTGATGCTGTTCAGGTGGTCCGGGCTGATGTGATTTCTGATGATTTGTGGTCGTTGATCGAGCCGTTGATGCCCTCGGGGCGGCGGCGCGGTCGTCCCTGGAATGATCATCGGCGCACGTTGGAAGGCATTATCTGGCGTTATCGCACCGGATCTCCGTGGCGTGATCTGCCCGAGCAGTTCGGTGCTTGGCAGTCGGTGGCCGAACGGCATCTGCGCTGG
>NZ_NVQF01000135.1 GCF_002592005.1 Mycolicibacterium palauense
GCGAGGCGGTCGAGGCCGGGCAGACCGTGGCCACCATCGAGGCGATGAAGATGGAAGCCGCGATCACCACCCCCACCGCCGGCACCGTGGCGCGTGTCGCCCTGACCACCGCCACCCAGGTCGAAGGCGGCGACCTCCTGGCCGTCATCGGTTGACCCGCATCATCGCCGGCGCCGTCGGCGGCCGACCGCTCAGCGTGCCCTCCCGCGGGACCCGGCCGACGACCGACCGCGTGCGTGAATCGTTGTTCAACGTGCTGGCCGCGCGCCTGGACTTCACCGGGTTGACGGTGCTCGACCTCTACGCCGGCTCCGGGGCGCTGGGACTGGAGGCGCTGTCCCGCGGTGCGGCGGCAGCGCAGTTCGTGGAGTCCGACCAGCGCGCCGCGGCGGTGCTGGCGCGCAACATCGCCGCTGTCGACCTGCCGGGCGCGACCGTGCACCGGGCCCCGGTGAACGCGGTGCTGGCACACCGCGCTTCGGCGCCGGTGGACCTGGTCTTCGCCGACCCGCCCTACGACCTGCCCACCTCCGGGCTGCGTCAGGTCATCCAGTTGGTTACTGAAAATGGTTGGGCCGCAGAGGGAACCATTGCCGTGATCGAACGCGCAGCGGAATCGGCGCCGCTGTCCTGGCCACCGGGCTGGGCCCCCTGGCGGGAGCGACGCTACGGCGGAACCCGGTTGGAGACGGCCGAGTTCGCCGGCCCCTGATCGCCCGCGCGGGCCGGGCACGGTGCTGGCCGTGCCGTCGGCGCTGCTGCTACGGTCGACAGCCATGAGTGGCGCCGTCTGCCCGGGGTCCTTCGATCCCGTCACCCTCGGCCACATCGACGTGTTCGAACGGGCCGCGGCCCAGTTCGACGAGGTGGTGGTGGCGGTCCTGGTCAATCCGAACAAGAAGGGGATGTTCACCCCCGACGAGCGGATCGAGATGATCTCCGAGGCCACCGCGCATCTGCCCAACCTGCGGGCCGAGACCGGTTCGGGCCTGGTCGTGGATTTCGTCCGCAACCGGGGCCTCACCGCGATCGTCAAGGGGCTGCGCACCGGGACCGACTTCGAGTACGAGCTGCAGATGGCCCAGATGAACCGGCACGTGGCCGGGGTGGACACCTTCTTCGTGGCCACCACGCCGCGGTACTCGTTCGTGTCGTCCTCGTTGGCCAAGGAGGTCGCCTCGCTCGGCGGTGACGTCTCCGAACTGCTGCCCGACGCCGTCAACGAGCGGTTGCAGGCCAAGCTGCAGCGCTGAGCGCGCGACACACCGGGCCGCAAAAGCCTGGTCACAGGCGCAACACCAGGCACACTAGTAACAACAACGAGGCCTGGAGGATGCGCCGTGTACCGAGTTTTTGAAGCGCTCGACGAATTGGGTGCCATTGTCGAGGAAGCCCGCGGCGTGCCGATGACGGCCGGCTGTGTGGTGCCCCGGGGCGATGTCCTCGAACTCATCGACGACATCAAGGACGCGATCCCGGGAGAGCTCGACGACGCCCAGGATGTGCTCGATGCCCGCGACGGAATGCTGAGCGACGCCAAGCAGCACTCGGAGACCATGGTCGCCTCCGCGACCGCCGAGGCCGACTCCACCCTCGGGCACGCACGCGCCGAGGCCGACCGCCTGCTCGCCGAGGCCAAGTCCCAGGCCGACCGGATGGTCAGCGAGGCCCGCCAGCACTGCGACCGGATGGTCGGCGAGGCCCACGAGGAGGCCAATCGCCTGGCCGCGTCGGCCAAGCGCGACTACGAGGCGGCGGTCAGCCGCGCCAAGGCCGAAGCCGACCGCCTGGTGGAGAGCGGCAACATCTCCTACGAGAAGGCGGTGCAGGAGGGCATCAAGGAGCAGCAGCGGCTGGTCTCTCAGACCGAGGTCGTGACGGCCGCCAACGCCGAAGCCACCCGCCTGATCGACTCCGCCCACGCCGAGGCCGACCGGATGCGCGGGGAGTGCGACATCTACGTCGACAGCAAGCTCGCGGAGTTCGAGGAGTACCTCAACGGCACCCTGCGCTCGGTCAACCGCGGCCGCCACCAGCTGCGCACCGCCGCCGGCACCCACGACTACGCGCAGCGCTGACGCGCACAACCCGCCACGCCCGGTCCCCGCACCGCCGCGCCGACGCATAAGTCCGCTTCGGTCGCGCCGGCGAATCGCCGTAGAATCAAGCCCATGTCCGCCGCCAGTCCGCTGAAGATCAGCATCGCGAGATTGGGGCGGCGGCCCGGGGCGATGATGACCGTCACCGAGACCGTGCCGAGTCCGTTGCGCATCGGTCTGGACATGATCGCCATCGACAAGGGTGCGCCGCTGCACCTCGATCTGCGTCTGGAATCGGTGTCCGAGGGGGTGCTCGTCACCGGCACCGTGTCCGCGCCCACGGTCGGGGAGTGCTCCCGCTGCCTGTCTCCCACCGAGGGTTCGGTCACCGTCGAGCTCACCGAACTGTTCGCCTATCCCGACAGCACCACCGAGGCCACCACCGAGGAGGACGAGGTCGGCCACGTCGTCGATCACGCCGTCGATCTCGAACAGGCCCTGATCGACGCCGTCGGCCTGGAACTGCCGCTCGCGCCGGTGTGCGGTCCCGACTGTGCGGGCCTGTGCCCGCACTGCGGAGTCCCGCTGGCCACCGCCGAGCCCGGTCACCACCACGAGGTGCTCGACCCGCGGTGGGCGAAACTGGCCAGGTTCCTGCCCGGCGAACCCGGTACCGGCGACGACCGGCGGGAGGATCGGTGACCGGCGAGCGCCGGCCGCTGCTGGACGCACTCGGGGTCGGACTGTCCGACGAACTGCTCACCCTGGCGCTGACCCACCGCAGCTACGCCTACGAGAACGGCGGCCTGCCCACCAACGAACGCCTGGAGTTCCTGGGCGACGCCGTACTGGGCCTGACCATCACCGACGAGCTCTATCACCGGCACCCGGACCGGTCCGAGGGTGACCTGGCCAAACTGCGCGCCAGCATCGTCAGCGCCGCGGCGCTGGCCGACGTGGCGCGCGGTCTGGCCGGCGACGGGCTGGGCGCCTACCTGCTGCTCGGCCGCGGCGAGATGAACACCGGCGGCGCCGACAAGTCCAGCATCCTGGCCGACGGGATGGAATCGCTGCTCGGCGCGATCTACCTCGAACACGGCATCGACACCGCACGGGAGGTGATCCTGCGGCTGTTCGCGCAGCTGTTGGACACCGCCCCGACCCTGGGGGCGGGACTGGACTGGAAGACCAGCCTGCAGGAACTGACCGCCGCCCGCGGCCTGGGCGTCCCGTCGTATCTGATCAGCTCGACCGGCCCCGACCACGACAAGCAGTTCACCGCCACGGTGGTGGTCATGAACATCGAGTACGGCACCGGTGTCGGCCGCTCGAAGAAGGAGGCCGAGCAGAGGGCGGCGGCCACCGCCTGGGCCGCCATCGACGCAGACTGAGCGCGTCCCGATGCCCGAACTCCCCGAAGTCGAGGTGGTCCGCCGCGGCCTGGCCGCACACGTGACCGGCCGGACCATCACCGCCGTGCGGGTACACCATCCGCGTGCCGTGCGTCGCCACGAGGCCGGACCGGCCGATCTGACCGCGCGCCTGTTGGGCACCCGCATCGTGGGTGCCGACCGGCGGGGCAAGTACCTGTGGCTGCTGCTCGACTCCGGCGGTGACCAACCGGGCCGGCCCGACCAGGCGCTGGTGGTGCACCTGGGGATGAGCGGGCAGATGCTGCTCGGAGCGGTGCCCCGCCGGGATCACGTGCGCATCGCCGCACGCCTCGACGACGGCACCGTCCTGAGCTTCGTCGACCAGCGCACCTTCGGTGGTTGGCTGCTGGCCGACCTCCTCGACGTCGACGGCAGCGCCGTCCCCGAGCCGGTGGCCCATATCGCCCGCGACCCGCTCGACCCCCGGTTCGACCCCGACGCCGTGGTGCGGCTGCTGCGCTCCAAACACTCCGAGATCAAGCGTCAGCTGCTCGACCAGACGGTGGTCTCGGGGATCGGCAACATCTACGCCGACGAGGCGTTGTGGCGCGCGAGGATCCATGGTGCCCGGCTGGCGGAGAAGCTGAGCCGGCCGGCGCTGTCGAGGCTGCTCGGGGCCGCCGCCGAGGTGATGCGCGAGGCCCTCGCCCAGGGTGGCACGTCGTTCGACTCGCTGTATGTCAACGTCAACGGCGAGTCGGGCTACTTCGACCGCTCACTGGACGCCTACGGTCGGGAGGGCCTTCCGTGCCGGCGCTGCGGCGCGGTGATGCGCCGCGAGAAGTTCATGAACCGCTCCTCGTTCTACTGCCCGAAATGCCAGCCGCGTCCAAGGAGTTGAGGGGCTTGAGGGGCTTGAGGGGGTCGAGGGGGTTGGCCGACTCGACAACCGGCGACGGACGGCGACAATTCAGACGGGGACAAGAGGAGAACCATGACCGAACTGTGGGTGGACCGGACCGGCACCCGACGCTACGTGGGACACAGCTCACGCGGGGCGGAGGTGCAGATCGGCTCCGCCGACGTCGACGGTGTGTTCACCCCGGGCGAGCTGCTCAAGATCGCGCTCGCGGCGTGCAGCGGGATGGCCAGTGATCATCCGATCGCCCGCCGCCTCGGCGACGCCTATCGGGTCAGGATCCGGGTTTCCGGACCGGCGGACCGTGACCAGGAGCGCTACCCGAGGCTGGACGAGAGCATGGAACTGGACCTGTCCGGGCTCTCGGACGCCGACGCCGAGCGGGTGCACGTCGTCGCCAACCGCGCCATCGACCAGGTGTGCACGGTGGGACGCACCCTCAAGGCCGGCGCCGAGATCGTCTTCGAGATCGAGGACAACCGTTCATGACCGGCGGCGACGCCGGCGGGCAACGGCCCCCGGTCCGGTTGACGGCCTGGGTGCACGGCCACGTCCAGGGTGTCGGTTTCCGCTGGTGGACCCGCTCCCGTGCCCTGGAGCTGGGCCTGACCGGCTATGCCAGCAACCGCCCCGACGGCCGTGTGCTGGTGGTCGCCCAGGGGCCCCGGCCGGCGTGTGAGAACCTGCTGGGCCTGCTGAGTGGCGGCACGACGCCCGGCCGCGTCGACAACGTCGTCGCGGACTGGTCGCACGACACGGAACCGATGCAGGGCTTCCGCGAACGCTGAGCTGACCGCCGCCGGTACGCTGGCACGCCATGCACCTCAAGAGTCTGACGATGAAGGGCTTCAAGTCCTTCGCGTCGCCGACGACTCTGCGGTTCGAGCCGGGTATCACCGCCGTGGTCGGCCCCAACGGCTCGGGTAAGTCCAATGTCGTCGACGCGCTGGCCTGGGTGATGGGGGAGCAGGGGGCCAAGACCCTGCGCGGCGGCAAGATGGAGGACGTCATCTTCGCGGGCACGTCCTCGCGCGCGCCGCTGGGGCGCGCCGAGGTCACCGTCACCATCGACAACTCCGACAACGCGCTGCCGATCGAGTACTCCGAGGTGTCGATCACCCGCCGGATGTTCCGCGACGGGGCAGGGGAATACGAGATCAACGGCAACAGCTGCCGCCTGATGGACATCCAGGAGTTGCTGTCGGATTCCGGCATCGGTCGCGAGATGCACGTCATCGTCGGCCAGGGCCGGCTGTCGCAGATCCTGGAATCGCGCCCGGAGGACCGCCGCGCCTTCATCGAGGAGGCCGCCGGTGTGCTCAAGCACCGCAAACGCAAGGAGAAGGCGGTCCGCAAGCTGGATGCGATGTCGGCGAACCTGGCCCGGTTGACCGACCTGACCACCGAACTGCGCCGCCAACTCAAACCGCTGGGCCGCCAGGCCGAGATGGCCCGCCGCGCCCAGACGATCCAGGCCGACCTGCGCGACGCCCGGCTTCGGCTGGCCGCCGACGATCTGGTGGCCCGCCAGGCCGAGTTCGACGGGGTCGGTGGCGCCGAGGCCACCCTGCGACAGGAGCACGACGAGGCCTCCACGCGGCTGGCGGTGGCCACCGAGGCGTTGGCGACCCACGAAACGGCGGTGGCCAGCCTGACCGAGCGCGCCGAACAGGCCCAGCAGACCTGGTTCCGGCTGTCGGCGCTGGCCGAGCGGGTCAGTGCCACGGTGCGCATCGCCACCGAGCGTGCCGACCACCTGGGCACCGAGCCCGTCAGCTCCGGCGGCCCCGACCCGGACGAACTCGACGCCCAGGCCGAGGAGATCGCCGAGCGTGAACGGCAGTTGCTGGCGGAACTGGAGGAGGCCCGCGCCCGGTTGGACGATGCCCGCGCGGAGCTGGCCGAGGCCGACCGGGAGGCCGCCGAGGCCGAACGCGCCCATCTGGCCGCGGTCCGGGCCGAGGCCGATCGCCGCGAGGGCCTGGCTCGGCTGTCCGGTCAGGTCGAGACGATGCGGGCCCGGGTGGAATCCATCGACGAGCGGGTGGCGCGGCTGTCGGAGGGCATCGAGGAGGCCGGCGCCCGCGCCGAGGCCGCACAGGCGGAGTTCGAAACCGTCCAGGGCCGGGTCGGCGAGCTCGACGAGAGCGAAGTCGGCCTCGACGACCACCACGACCGCACCGTGGCCGCGTTGCGGCTCGCCGATGAGCGGGTGACCGAACTGCAGGCCGCCGAACGGGCCGCCGAACGCCAGGTGGCCTCGCTGCACGCCCGGATCGAGGCGCTCTCGGTCGGGCTGGAACGCAAGGACGGCGCCGCCTGGCTGGTGGAGAATCGCAGCACCGCGGGCCTTTTCGGATCGGTCGCCAAACTGGTCAAGGTGCGCCCCGGATACGAGACGGCGCTGGCCGCCGTTCTCGGTGCGGCCGCCGACGCGGTGGCCGCCGACGATTTCGGGGCCGCCCGCGCGGCGGTGGCGGCGCTGAAGGAGGCCGACGGCGGTCGTGCCGCCATCATGCTCGGTGACTGGCCGGTGCCCGACCGGCGGGCCGACGGCGAGCCCTCCGCCGGGCTGCCCGAGGGGGCGCGCCGGGCGCTGGACCTCGTCGAGGTGCCCGGCCGGTTGCGAGGTGCGCTGACGGCGCTGCTCGCCGACGTGGTCGTCGTCGATGATCTGGACGCCGCGCTCCAGGCGGTGACCGGCCGCCCCGATCTGCGCGCCGTGACCGTCGAGGGTGATCTTCTCGGCGCCGGCTGGGTCAGCGGCGGTTCCGATCGCCGGCCGAGCACGCTGGAGATCACCTCGGAGATCGACAAGGCCCGGGCCGAATTGGCCGCCGCGGAGACCCAGGCCGGCGAACTCACGGCGGCGCTGGCGGGCGCGGTGGCCGAGCAGGCCGCCCGCCAGGACGCCGCCGAACAGGCCCTGGCCGCGCTCAACGAGTCCGACGCCGCCATCTCGGCGATCTATGAACAGCTCGGACGCCTCGGCCAGGAGGCCCGCAACGCCGAGATCGAGTGGCAGCGCCAGATCCGGCAGCGCGACGAACTGGAGTCCAGCCGTCAGCAGACCGTCGCCGAGCTCGGCGAACTGGAGACACGCCTGCACAACGCCGAGGAGACGCCCGGCGAGGTCGCCGCCGAGCCGGTCGACCGCGAACGCCTGATGGCGGTGGCCGAGACGGCGCGCGCCACCGAGGTCGAGGCCCGGCTGGCGGTGCGCACCGCCGAGGAACGCGCCAATGCGGTGCGCGGCCGGGCCGACTCGCTGCGGCGCGCGGCCACGGCCGAGCGCGAGGCCCGGGAACGGGCCCAGCGGGCTCGGGCCGCCCGGGAGCACGCCGCGGCGGTGGCCGCCGCGGTGGCCGAGTCGGGGCGCAGGGTGGCCGAGCGGCTGGCCGCGGCGGTGGCCGTCGCCTCGGCGACTCGCGACGAGCTGGCCGCCGAACGCCGGCAACGCATCGCCGCCCTGTCGGCGGTCCGCGAAGAGGCCGACACCCTCAACGCCCGCATCGCGGCCCTGACCGACTCGCTGCACCGTGACGAGGTCGCCAAGGCCCAGGCCGCGCTGCGCATCGAGCAGCTTGAGCAGATGGTGCTCGACCAGTTCGGGATGGCCGGGGCCGACCTGGTCGCCGAGTACGGCCCCGATGTCGCGCTGCCCCCGAGCGAACTGGAGATGGCCGAATACGAGCAGGCCAGGGAACGCGGCGAGCAGGTGACGATGCCGGCGCCGATGCCCTTCGACCGGGCCACCCAGCAGCGCCGGGCCAAGCGGGCCGAGAAGGAGCTGGCCGAGCTGGGCCGGGTCAACCCGCTGGCATTGGAGGAGTTCGCCGCGCTCGAGGAGCGCTACAACTTCCTGTCCACCCAGCTGGAGGACGTCAAGGCGGCGCGGAAGGACCTGCTCGACGTGGTCGAGGAGGTCGACGCCCGCATTCTGCAGGTCTTCGCCGAGGCCTATGCCGACGTCGAGCGCGAGTTCTCCCAGGTGTTCGCCTCGCTGTTCCCCGGCGGCGAGGGGCGACTGCTGCTGACCGACCCCGCGGACATGCTCACCACCGGTGTGGAGGTCGAGGCACGCCCGCCGGGCAAGAAGGTCAAACGGCTCTCGCTGCTGTCCGGTGGGGAGAAGTCACTGACGGCGGTGGCCATGCTGGTGGCGATCTTCCGGGCGCGGCCGTCACCGTTCTATGTGATGGACGAGGTCGAGGCCGCGCTCGACGACGTTAACCTGCGCCGGCTGCTCGGGCTGTTCGAGCAGCTGCGTGAGCGTTCGCAGCTGCTGGTGATCACCCATCAGAAGCCGACGATGGAGATCGCCGACGCGCTCTACGGGGTGACGATGCAGGGGGACGGGATCACCCAGGTGATCTCCCAGCGCATGCGCGGCCAGGAGTTGGCCGGCGCCGCGGCGCACTAGACACCCGCCGCCGACGGGTCCCGGACCCGTCGCCGCCCGGGGCCCGTCGGTGCCCGGCGCCGGTTTTGGAACAATGGCCGGGTGTCCCAGGGTTTGTGGATCGCCATCGCGGTCATCGCCGTTCTGCTCATCGCCGCACTGGTCGTCGTCGGGCTGCTGCGCTACCGCCGGCGGCGCATCAGTCTGACCCAGGCGCCGGCCGACGCCCCGAAACAGGTCGACCGCTCCGGGGGCTACACGGCCTCCTCGGGGATCACCTTCAGCCAGTCGGCGCCCACCGCGCCCGCACCGCCCACGCAGCCGCCCCGGGGCGGGCTGGACACCTCGGGACTGCCAGCGGTCGGCGACGACGCGACCATTCCCCGGGACGCGCCGAAACGTCCCATCGCCGACGTGCGCCTGCCCGAGCCGGACACCGAAGCCCCGCCCGCCGCTCCGCCGGCGCCTCCGGTCCCGCCGGTCCCGCCGGCCCCTGCGCCCGGAGCGGAACCCGTAGCCGCGCCCGAACCCGCTCCTGAAGTACCGGAGGCCCCCGAAGTACCGGAAGCCCCCGAAGTACCCGAAGCCCGTGAAGGCGGCGCCCCGCCCG
>NZ_NVQF01000136.1 GCF_002592005.1 Mycolicibacterium palauense
CCCGGCATAGGCCTTGACCATCGTCTCCTGCAACAGGTCCTCGGCATCGGCGGGATTGCGCGTCATCCGCAACGCACCACCGTAGAGCTGATCCAACAACGGAATCGCGTCACGCTCGAACCGCGCCAATTCGTCTTCCGGTGCCGGGGCCTGTAGGACTCGCCGATTCGCGTTGGTGGTCATGGTGGACACCGTCCTCGTGCTCGTGTGCCGGGGATTGCCTCGTCGGCCTGCCGCGACGACGGTGTGCGATCGGCCGCAAGAGCTATGAACCACCCTTGTCCGGTGCGGACCCGGAGTCTGCACCGCTGGCCGCCAATCGGCATTGGTGCTGACCCCCACCCGGGACACCCGTTGACCGGTAGTGACCATCGGCCCGCGGCAACCACGGCGCCCGGACTGCGCGGAGCTCCGCCACGACCATCCGGCACGGTGCACGTCAGTCCCGGGACAACGCCGCCGCAGCCTCCCTCTCCAGGTCCGGATAGGCCTCGTCGCTCACGTCGACGGCGACTCCCTGAATGCTCCCCCCGGAAAACCTGCCCGGGTTCTTGTAGTGCGCCGAAACGTTGTCCCCGCTGTCGTAGCCGACGCACAGCCCGTCACCGGAGAGGGTGAACTTACCGATCTGCGCGCGCATCGGTTCCTTCGCCACCGCCTTGTCGTCGACGTAGAGGGTGGTGGTTCCCTGCGACTCGCCGTGCTCCCCCGCCGAGTCCCGCACGAACTCCACGCCCAGGGTGTGCCTGCCCGCGGTGAGCTCCTCGGAGACGAACTCCTGCTCGGGTTTGATACCGAGGAAGTTGTACACGTAGTGCAACCTGCGGTCCTTGATGAACAGCGCGTGCCCTCCGAAGCGTGAGCCGTGGGCGAAGATCACGCCCCGGGCGTCCTCGGTGAGATCGACGTCGGCGATGATCTTGTAGGAGCGCCCGCGGATGTTGACCGCGACACCTTCCGGAACGGGTGCGGTGTCCGGGTAGTACACGTAGCGGTCCCGCGGCGGCTCGGACTGCGGACGCTCGGTGGTCAGCAGTTCCGTCGCCGAACGATCATCGAGTGGCAGCACGAAGTTCTCGTCGGCCTCCCTGAACCAGGTGTCGATGAGCGCCGTGAGCCGTTCTGGGTGTTCGGCAGCCAGGTTCTTCGATTCCGCCCGGTCCTCGTCGACGTGGTAGAGCTCCCACCTGTCCTGGTCGAAATGGCCCGCACCGGACAGCGGGGCGTGCAACGCGGCGGCCTTCCACCCACTCTCCCAGATCCCCCGCGTCCCGAGCATGGCGTAGTACTGACGTTTCTTGGTGGTGGGCGCCGCCGCGTCGTCGAAGCTGTAGCGCATCGAGACGCCGTTGAGCGGATGCTGCCGAACGCCCCGGTAGGTCTCGGGCATCTGGAGACCGACGGCGTCGAGGATGGTGGCCACCACGTCGGTCGCGTGGTGATACTGCTGGCGCACTTCACCTTTCGCCTTGATCCCGGCGGGCCAGTGGATCACCATCGGATCGCAGGTGCCGCCGGAGAACTGCGAGTAGCGTTTGAACATCTGAAAGGGTGTGGAGAACGCGACCGCCCAGCCGGTGGGGTAATGGTTGTAGGTGTCGGGGCTGCCGAGGGTGTCCAGGTACTGCAGGTTCTCCGACAGTTCGTCGGGGTAGCCGTTGAAGAACTTGTTCTCGTTGACCGAACCGTTCGGCGACCCTTCACCGGAGGCCCCATTGTCGGCGCAGTAGAAGATGAGGGTGTTGTCCAGTTGACCGGTCTGCTCCAGGTAGTCGACGATCCGGCCCACCTGGGCGTCGGTGTACTCCGAGAACCCCGCGAACACCTCGGCCATCCGCGCGAAGAGCCGCTTCTCGTCGTCGTTGAGCGACTCCCACGGGCGCACCGAATCAGCCTCGACGGCAACATCATCCGGCATCGGGTTCAGCGGCGTCAGGTCGGTGCCCTCGGGCAGTATCCCCTTCTCGACCATGCGGGCCAGCACCCAGCCCCGGTAGGCCTCATATCCGTCGTCGAACATGCCGCGATACTTCTCGGCGTACTCGGCGGGGCTGTGGTGCGGCGCGTGGTTGGCTCCCGGACAGAACCACAGGTACCAGGGTTTGGACGGGTTGGTGGCCTTCTGGTCGCGCAGCATCCGCAGCGCCTGGTCGGCCAGATCCTTCGACAGGTGATAGCCCTCCTCCGGGCCGTACGGCTGCTCGATGAATCGGTTGTCCTCGACCAGGTCGGGATACCAGTTGTTGGTCTCACCACCGAGGAAGCCGTAGAAGCGGTCGAATCCCTTCTGCAGCGGCCATTCCGACCGGCTGCCGCCGCTGGCCACATCCTCCTCGGGGACGTTGTGGTTCTTACCGACCCAGAAGGTGCTGTATCCGTTGTCCTGCAGTACCTGCCCGATCGTCGCGCATTCCGCCGGCAGTCGCGCGGCCGCGCCCGGGAAGCCGTTGGACGCCTCGGTGATCGCCGAGCACCGGTTCACGTGGTGGTTGCGCCCGGTCAGGAAGCACGACCGCGTGGGCGAACACAGAGCGGTGGTGTGCCACTGTGTGTAGGTCAGACCGTTGTCGGCCAGCCGCTGCATCACCGGCATCTCGATGCGCCCCCCGTAGGGCGACCACGCCGCCATCCCGGTGTCGTCGTAGAGCACCACCAGCACGTTGGGGGCGCCCTCGGGCGCCCGTGTGAGCACGTAGGGCGACCAGTCCGCCGTCGAGTCCCGCACGTCGAGCTTGATCTCGCCCCGGAAGTCCTCGTTCATCCCCATCTCCCCTGCTCGTCGCCCCGCATCGGACGGCGACCCCGTCGACCCCCATTATCGTGAGGGCCCCCCGGCCGCACACCGCATTCACGCAAAGCGGGCGCAGAGCGCTCGACTGGGCCGCCAGCCCGGCACCCAGAAGGTGTCTCCGGAACGCTACTGTCCACCCCATGGCAGCGCTGTTGCGTGTCGAAAACACCCGGAACTACCCGCAGGGCGAGTTGTTTCTGCTCAAGCGTGTCGGCGAAACCTACGAGGCGTTGGTGTATAACACCACGGGGTGTAACCGGTGCCCGGCTGACGTATTCGAGGCAATCGACGTCGTGCGGCTTGCCGAAGCTACGGGATCAGACGTCGTGTGGAAGAACGCGCGCCGGTTCTGGGTCATGGATGCGCTCAACATCAGCCTCGTCGGTGAGCGCCGGGACCTGGGTGGCCTGGAATTCAACCTGGTGGCCAGGATGACGATGCCGCCCGGTTTCTCCGCGGACCGCAGCCAGGCCGAGATGGCTTATCAGCCAACCAAGATCCACCGTGTCAGCAGGTACGAGTTCGGGGCGGGTTGTCCGGTGCAGCTGCTCCGGTCTCCGCAGGAGACGACGTGGGTGATGCAGACGTATACCAACGACATCGCTTCTGACCTCACCGAAGCGGACCTGCCGACGATGGGTGATCGGCTCAGTCTGCCCGAGGGGTGGAGGTACAAGTCGACAGTCCTCCAACGCGATCTGGTCATCGACACGGACGGCGTCGCGAATATCGTCCCTGACGAGCTGTCCAACATGTACCAGGGATGCATCGACGGGGTGAACAGTTTCGACCCCTGGCAGTAGGGTCTTGGAATCCCGCTGACACAGCCCTTGCCGCACGCACCGCACACGTCCCGACGCGCTCTTCACCCCTCATGGCGTCCCGGTGACGTCGGTCACGGTCCCCCGCGTCACCGGTCACCGGTTCGTGGGTACGCCCACGCCGTGCTGTAGGCTCAAGGCGTTGTCGGAGCGCGCTACGCGCCACCGACGAGTCGTGATCGATCAGTCATTCTCTTCGCGCCGGTCCCCCGAGGACGCCGAGTCAGATGACCGGTGCGCCTGCACAGCTTCGTATCGCGGCGATCGATGTTGCCACCGGGCAACCTCGCTACCACCGATGCTGTAGGACGCCTCACCATGCCTGAACCGACCACCTTCGCCGACCTCGGAGTCGACCCGACTCTCGTCGACGTCCTCGCCTCCCAGGGCGTGACGAACCCCTTCCCCATCCAGGCCCAGACACTGCCGGACACGCTGGCCGGCCGCGACGTTCTCGGGCGCGGCAAGACCGGCAGCGGCAAGACACTGGCCTTCTCGCTGCCCCTGGTCACCCGCCTGCAGCCCGGTCAGCGCCGACCCGGCCGCCCGCGCGGCCTGGTGCTGGCCCCGACCCGGGAACTGGCCACACAGATCGCCGCGACCATCGCACCGCTGGCCGAGGCCAGGGACCTGCGGGTCACCACGATCTTCGGTGGGGTGTCACAGAACAAGCAGGCCGCGAACCTGCGGTCGGGTGTCGACATCGTGGTGGCCTGCCCGGGCCGGCTCGAAGACCTGATGCGCCAGGGCCTGATCCACCTCGACGCCGTGCAGATCACCGTGATCGACGAGGCCGACCACCTCGCCGATCTGGGATTCCTGCCCGGCGTCGTCCGGATCCTGACCGCCACCCCGAGCGGCGGTCAACGGCTGCTGTTCTCGGCGACCCTGGACAACGCCATCGATTCGCTGGTGCGCCGATTCCTGTCCGATCCCGTGACGCATTCGGCCGAGGAGCGGGAGGCGGCCGCGCCGTCGCGCATGACCCACCACGTGTTCCTGGTCGGCGGCACCGAGGACAAGAAGCAACTGGTGCACCGGCTGGCCGGCGGGCAGGGCCGCCGGATTCTGTTCCTGCGCACCAAACATCACGCCCGGAAGCTGGCCCGCCAGCTCACACAGGCGGGCATTCCGTCGGTGGACCTGCACGGCAATCTCTCCCAGCCCGCACGCGAGCGGAACCTGGCGGCCTTCGCCGCCGGTGAGGCCCGGGTGCTGGTGGCCACCGACATCGCCGCGCGCGGGGTGCATGTCGACGAGATCGAACTGGTGGTGCACGTCGACCCGCCCGCCGAACACAAGGCGTATCTGCATCGCTCCGGACGGACGGCCCGCGCCGGCGCCGCCGGCGACGTCGTCACCATCGTGCTGCCCGACCAGCGCCGTGACACGCAGTCACTGATGCGCAAGGCCTCCATCACCGTCGCACCTCAGCAGGTGACCGCGGAGTCCGACGCCGTGCATGCACTGGTCGGGCCCCCGGCCCCCTACCAGGCCCCGGCACCGCAGAAGAGCGCGCAGCCCGCCGATCCCGCACGCAAGCCGGCGAACAGCCGACGCCGGCGTCCCGGATCCGGTCGCTCCGGCGGCACCGCGACGGCGCACGCGGCCGGATCGCCGGCACACGTCGCCGGTAACGGCTCCCACACTCACGTCGCCGGCAACGGCTCCCACACTCACGTCGCCGGTAACGGCTCCCACACTCACGTCGCCGGTAACGGCTCCCACACTCATGTCGCCGGTAACGGCTCCCACACTCATGTCGCCGGTAACGGCTCCTCCGCCCGCGGCAACCGACGCCGGGCACGGCGGCCCGCCTCCACCCAGCGCTGACGACTCCTCCCCGGGCCGGTACGTCACCGACCGCCACTGGAGTACGCTGATCGTCGCAGCTGGTTCGCGGTCGGCACAACGGTGTCGGCGGCGTCGAGCGGCGGACGCTGGTTCAGGTGCGCCGCGAGAGGGAACCCGGTGAGAGTCCGGGACTGTCCCGCAGCGGTATGCAGGAACGACCGCCGTCAAAGGCACTGGTCCGCGGGACATCTGCGGCTGGGAAGCGACGGCCAGTAGGGGCACCGGCAGGTGCGCGCCTGTGAGTCCGAAGACCTGCCCGCTGTGTCGGACGCGCCGCGTCCGACGCGCGTCGCCTCGTGGATTGGGCGGATGGCCGCGAACGGTGGACGCCGGCGCTCGACGGCACGTCATCGTTGGCTGCGACGTCCTCAACGGCGACGAGCATTCCGTCGTACCTGAAGGACACGCATGACATCGACCCCGATCACCGCCACCATTCTCGGAGCGCCGCGGATCGGTCCACACCGCGAGCTCAAACGCGCGACCGAGAAGTACTGGGCCGGCACACTGGGACGCGACGAACTGGACAGCCTCGCCACCGACCTACGGCGCACCTCGCTGTCGGAACTTGCTGCGGCAGGGCTGGACTCGGTCCCGGTCAACACGTTCTCCTACTACGACCAAGTCCTCGACACCGCCGTCATGCTGGGCGCGCTGCCACCCCGGGTGGCCGCCGTCGAGGACGACCTCGACCGGTACTTCGCGGCGGCCCGCGGCACCGCCGACATCCCGCCCCTGGAGATGACCAAGTGGTTCGACACCAACTACCACTACCTCGTGCCCGAGATCGGACCGGACACCACTTTCTCGCTGCACCCCGACAAGGTGCTGGCCGAACTCGCCGAGGCCCGGCAGCTGGGTGTTCCGGCCCGGCCGGTGCTGATCGGCCCGATCACCTTCCTGGCGCTGAGCAAGGCTGTCGACGGCGCAGGGGCACCCATCGAACGGCTCGATGAGATCGTGCCGCTCTACGCCGAACTGCTGCGACGGCTGGCCGTGGCCGGCGCGCAGTGGGTGCAGCTCGACGAGCCGATCCTGGTCACCGATGTCCTCGACGACGCGGCCGAGCTGGCCGGCCGGGTCTACGCCTCGCTGGCCGGCGCGACCGACCGTCCCGCGATCCTGGTGGCCACCTACTTCGGCGAGCTCGACCAGGCACTTCCCGCCCTGGCCCGCACCCCGGTCGAAGCCATCGGCGTCGACCTGGTCGCCACTAGTGCCCGGGCCGTCGCCGCGGTTCCCGAACTGAACGACAAGCTCGTTGTCGCCGGCGTGGTCGATGGCCGCAATATCTGGCGCACCGATCTGGAGGCCGCGCTGGCCACCCTCGCCTCGCTGCTGGGCTCGGTGGGCTCTCTCGCGGTCTCCACCTCCTGCTCCACGCTGCATGTTCCGTACTCCCTGGATCCGGAGGACGAGCTGGACGACGCGTTGCGCAGTTGGCTGGCGTTCGGGTCCGAGAAGGTGCTCGAAGTCGCCACTCTCGCCACCGGCCTGCGAGAGGGTCGCGGGGCGATCGAAGCCGAGGTCGAGGCGTCGAATCTGGCGGTGAAGTCCCGCAAGAGTGATCCCCGGCTGCACGTGGATCGGATCCGCGCGCGGCTCCAGACGGTGTTGGCCGCGGGAGTGCATCGCGGCCCGGCCGCGGAGCGCCGCCGGGCGCAGAACGAGCGCCTGCACCTGCCGGTGCTGCCGACCACCACGATCGGCTCGTACCCGCAGACAACGGCGATCCGCAAGGCCAGGGCGGCGCTTCGCGCCGGGGAGATCGACCAGGACGCCTACGAGAAGCAGATGAGGTCCGAGATCGCCGACGTCATCCGTCTGCAGGAGGAGTTGGGCCTGGATGTGCTCGTCCACGGCGAGCCCGAACGCAACGACATGGTGCAGTACTTCGCCGAGCAGCTGGAGGGGTTCTTCACCACCCACAACGGGTGGGTGCAGTCCTACGGGACCCGGTGCGTGCGGCCGCCGATCCTGTTCGGTGACGTGGTGCGACCCAGGCCGATGACCGTCGACTGGATCACCTACGCCCAGTCCCTGACCGACAAGCCGGTGAAGGGCATGCTCACCGGTCCGGTCACGATTCTGGCGTGGTCATTCGTCCGTGATGACCAGCCCCTGGCCGAAACCGCAAACCAGGTGGCACTGGCGATCCGCGACGAGACCGTGGACCTGGAGTCCGCGGGCATCGCGATCATCCAGGTCGACGAGCCCGCCCTGCGGGAGCTGCTTCCCCTCCGCTCCAAGGACAAACAGCCCTACCTGGACTGGGCGGTGGGCGCCTTCCGCCTGGCCACGTCGGGTGTCGGCGACGCCACCCAGATTCACACCCACCTGTGCTACTCGGAGTTCGGGGAGGTGATCGGGGCGATCGCCGACCTCGACGCCGACGTGACCTCCATCGAGGCCGCCCGCTCCCACATGGAGGTGCTTGGCGACCTCAACGCCATCGGGTTCTCCAACAGTGTCGGCCCCGGCGTCTACGACATCCACTCCCCGCGGGTACCGACGACACCCGAGATGGCGGCCTCGCTGCAGAACGCCCTCAAAGCCATTCCGGCAGAGCGCCTCTGGGTCAATCCGGACTGCGGCCTCAAGACCCGCAAGGCCGACGAGGTAACCCGGTCGCTGCGGAACATGGTGGACGCGGCCAAGGAGGTCCGAGCCTGACGACCGATCTCTGCCCGGCCTGATCAGGCCGGGCAGAGACCCGGTTGACCACCTGCGGGAACCCACGTGGCCGTCGGAACGACTGTGATGAGTGACCCTCCGACGCAGCTTCGCACCCGGGTAACCCGACATGCGAACTGGGTCGGGCTGCTCACCTCCCCGAAAAGGAGCCAGTCGTGAAGTTCATCGCGCGGTATGCCGCGGCGTTTCTGGTCACGCTGATTGCCGCCCTGGCGGCGGCGCCGGTATCAAGCGCCGAAACCGTCCGTGACGGCGTGTTCATTCACATCAGCCGCGGACCCGAAGACCCGCATCGGGTGCTCATGGGCCTGAACATGGCCAAGATGATGTCCCAGGACCACGACGTTCTGGTCTACTTCGACATCGACGGTGTGCAGGTGGTTCTCGCCGACTCACCCGACCTGACGTTCGGGGCTTTTCCCTCGTCCAAGACCCAGATCGCCGCACTCCTCGACAGCGGGGTGACGCTGATGGCCTGCCCCGGTTGCCTGGAAGCCGCCGGGAAGTCCGCCGCCGATCTGGCACCGGGCGTCCAGCTGGCCGACCGCAACGGATTCTTCTCCTTCACCGCAGGCAGAATCCTGACTTTGGACTACTGAGGGTCGTCGGCAACCCGGACACGTCCATCGGAACCCGGCTTGTCCGGGTCAACCGATGATGGCCAGGAGGTCGCCACCTTCGACCTGGGTGGCGGTGGTCAGGGCGACACGCGCCACGGTGCCGGCGGTGGGGGTGGTGATCGCGGCTTCCATCTTCATCGCCTCGATGGTGGCCACGGTCTGCCCGGCCTCGACCGCCTCGC
>NZ_NVQF01000137.1 GCF_002592005.1 Mycolicibacterium palauense
GCCCACCCGAAGGGCCGGGAGGCGGGCGGGTTCGTCGGTGATCCCACCGGCCCATTCGCCGAGCCGGACGCGCTCGGCGTGCGCGGCCGTCGACGCCGACTCGGAACCGGGAACGCTGGCCGCCGCCAGAGCATCGTCGTCCATCCCAACCCCCTTATCCACCGCGACGCACCCGCGGCGCCGGCACGCCGACGGCGTCTCGTTGCGGGAGCCTGACTGCGGGACTCAACCGCCGACGACGGCGTGCACGCGAACTCAGTTCCATGCGTGCCAAAGTGGCCGGATCGCAGTGTGCGGTCCCTGGGATGCTTCACACTGCGTGCTCACCGCCGGCTCTCTCCTCGTGGTTCTCGTCGGAGTGCGTTTCGTGTGCCAGACGTGTCTGGTTGTGAGGACCTGGGACCGACGATCCTACCTGTCAATTTGCCTTGGTCCACTCCCATTTCGGATTGCCGTCATCGCAGTCGGTGGGTGCCCGAGGTCGCCTGTCGCCGGGCCGGCCCGTTCGCCTAATCGCCCACGCCGGTGTCGCCGGTCCCGTATAGAGGACTCATGAGGGCCTCCGCGGGTGCCGGTCGGGTGGGTGGTTTCGCGGTCGCACTCGGCATCGGTGCCGCACTGGCGTCGGGGGCCGGGGCCGCCTGGGCCGATACCGGCGATTCCACCGGGAGCCAATCCGGGAGCGGTTCCGGGAGCGGAACTTCGGCCCCCGCGACCGCGGGCCATCACCGAGGCGACACCGCTGCCCGCGTCGGCAGGCCGGGCAGGCGGGCGGGCTCCTCCGATTCCGCCTCCGACTCCGCCTCCGACTCTGCCTCCGACTCTGCCTCCGACTCCGCCTCCGACTCCGCCTCCGACTCTGCGTCCACGGACGCCGCGACCGAGCCGACGGCCACCCGACGGTCCCGCAGGCCCACTTCGCGCGATGAACGCGCCGACGCAGAGACCGCGAGCGGGACGGCGCGGGCCGCCGGCGCTCACCATTCCGGTGCGGTGGTTGCGCGGTCGAATTCCCCGGATCCGGCCGGTGACGACGAGTCCGTCGCCACGCTGACCGTACGGACCCCGGAGCGCGCGCAGGTCCGGAGCGGGACCACCGATTCCGTCGACGACGGCGCGCCGGTCACCCCCGCGGGCGAGGTGCTGGCGGGGACGGCGCTATCCGCCGCGCGCCGCCACCAGCTCGACGCGCCGGGCGCGACGGCGACGAAACCGGCCCAAGCCCAGGCCGCTTCGGCCGCTTCGGCGACCGCGTCCACCACGCAGACCGAGGACGGCATCGGCGTGGCGACCGCCGATGCGCCGGCGACCGGCGACACGGCGGCCGGCGACACGGCGACCGGCGCCACAACCACCGGCGCCATGCCTACCGGCGCAACCCCCACCGACGCCACCGGGTGGTTCGAGCGCCTGATCTACGACCCGGTCCACGACGGCGTGCAGACCTGGATCGCCAGCGACCGCGGCCAGCGCGTCGCCACCTTCGTCAACGCGCTCACCGGCTCCTACGCGATCGGCAATGGCGCCGCGGGGACCGCCGAGCACCCCGACGGCACCGCCGCGGGCTGGATGCTCGGCGACGGCGGCGACGGGTGGGACAGCACCGAGGAGGGTGTAGCCGGGGGTGCCGGAGGGCGTGCCGGGCTGTTCGGCAACGGCGGCGAGGGCGGCGCCGGTGGCCCCGGCGGCACCGGCGGTGCCGGGGGTGTCGGCGGCTGGATCATGGGCAACGGCGGGCCGGGCGGTGCCGGTGGCAGCGGTGGCGCCGGGACCGCGGGCGGTGCCGGGGGTGCCGGCGGCGACGCCCGGGGCCTGCTGTTCGGCATCGGGGGACGGGGCGGCTACGGCGGCGAGGGCGGTGAGGGCTCGGCCGGTGGCCGGGGCGGCAACGGCGGTGACGGCGCCAGGGTGCTGGGCAGCGGCGGCGACGGCGGCGACGCCGGGCTGAGCGGCGTGGGCGGCCCCTCACCGGCGGGACTACCGGCCCTCGGTGGGGCGGGCGGCACGGCCGGACGGCTCGGCCATCACGGCGCCGTCGGCCGATCCGGCGTGCTCACCGACGTTGCCGCGGGCACGGTGGCACCGCCGGCGTCGGTACCCGCGCTGGGCACCACCGGCACCTGGATCACCAACGGCGACGGGCAGGTCGTCGTGCTGCACGGGTTCAACGAGGTGTACAAGCTGGCGCCGTACGCGCCGTCGGCCAGCGGGTTCGACGAGAACGACGCCGCGTTCCTGGCGGCCAACGGCTTCAACGTCGTACGGCTGGGCGTGATCTGGGCCGCGGTCGAGCCCGAACCCGGCGTCATCGACACCGCCTACCTCGACTCGATCGGGCAGACCGTCGAACTACTCGCCGACCACGGCATCTACACCGTCATCGACATGCACCAGGACAACTACAGCGGCGCCTTCCAGGGCGAGGGCGCGCCGGACTGGGCCACGCAGACCGGCGGCAAACGCAATCCCGAGGCCGGCTTTCCGGGCAACTACTATCTCAACCCCGCCGAGGCCCACGCCTGGGACATGTTCTGGGCCAATGCCGCAGCGCCGGACGGACTCGGACTGCTGGACCACTACGCACTGAGCTGGGAGCACATCGCCGGCCACTTCACCGGCAACACGGCCGTGGTCGGGTACGACATCATGAACGAACCGTTCCCGGGATCGTCGTGGCCGCGGACCCTGCTGGGGGACCGGTTCTTCGGGGAGCAGCAGCTGGCTCCCATGTACAACCAGATGGCCGCCGCGATCCGTGCGGTCGACCCGACCACGCCGCTGTACATCGAACCGGGCAACCCGGCGGTGACGGAGGTTCCGGCCATCCTGGGGGCGCCGATCAGCCTGGGGGCGATCGACGATCCGTTCACCGTGCTCGCGTTTCACAACTACTGCGGTCCCATCGGCGGCGGGCTGTGCACGGTGATCGCCGGCAGGCTCGCCGCCCAGGCCCAGCGCTACGCACGGCAGCACGACGTCCCCGCCGTGATGAACGAGTTCGGGGCCACCGACGACGCCGCGACGCTGACCAAGGCGATGCAGTCCACCGACCGATACCTGATGGGCTGGGCGAACTGGGCCTACACCGGCAAGGGCGACATCACCGGGTCACCGGATATCGAGGGGTTGGTGGGCGATCCCGCGCTGCCCCCGGTCGGCGACAACGTCAACGCCACCAACCTGGCGACCCTGGCCGCCCCCTATCCGCAGATCGTCTCGGGCACCCCGGACACGTGGTCGCTGGCCGACGGCACGTGGCGGTTCGGTTACTCCACGACGAGGGTCGACGGCTCGGGCAGCTTCGCAGCCGGAGCGCAGACCGTCATCTCGGTGCCGGCCGTCGCCTTCCCCGCCGGCTACCAGGTGAGCGTCGCCGGTGGGCACGTCGTGTCGGACCCGAACGCGCCGGTGCTGGTCGTGGCCTCCGATCCCGGCGCGACGTCCGTCGAGGTCACCGTCAGTGCCGCCACGACGGCAGTTCCGGGTGCAGTCCCGGTAGCGGTCCCGGCTGCTCAGCCGGCGACCGAGGCGTCGTAGATCGACTGGATCGCCGTGTCCAGGGTCGCGTTGAACTCGTCGTCGGACTGCCCGGCCGACAGCCCTTCGGTGAGCGCGCGGCTGAAGCTGGCGATCAACCCGCTGTTCTGCGCCAGCAGCGCGTTGGCCTCGTCGCGGGAATACCCACCGGAGAGGGCCACCACCCGCATCACCTTGGGGTGCTCGATCAGCGGCTTGTAGTAGTCGGGCTGCGTCGGCAACGAGAGTTTGAGCATCACCCGCTTGCCCTCGGGAACCGCGTCGAGCCGGCCGGTGATCTCCTCGGCCAGGATCTCCTCGGCGGCGGCCTTGTCGGGAATGCTGATCGTCACCTCGGGCTCCAGGATCGGCACCAGCCCGTGCGACAGCACGGTGTGGCCCAGCTCGAACTGCTGCTCGACGACGGCGGCGATGCCGGCCCGGTCGGCGGCGCCGATCACCGACCGTTCCTTGGTGCCGAAGATGCCCTTGCCGGCCGCGCGGGCCAGCAGTTCGTCCACACCGGGAATCGGCTTCATCAGCTGCACGCCCTGGGCCGCCTCGGCCAGCCCCTTGTCGATCTTGAGGAACGGCACCACACCCTTGTCCTCCCACAGGTAGGCCGCCGACTCCTTGCCGCCGATCTCGCGGTCCATCGTCTGCTCGAACAGGATCGCGGCGAGCACCCGGTCGCCGCCGAACACCGGGGAGGTGATGATGCGGGCGCGCATCTGGTGGATCAGGTCGAACATCTCGGTGTCCGACGAGTACGCGCTGTCCTCGATGCCGTACAGGCGCAGCGCCTTGGGCGTCGAGCCGCCGCTCTGGTCCAGGGCCGCGATGAACCCCCGGCCACTCGTCATCCGTTCGGCCTGCTTCTCGTTCGCCATCTGACTCTCCACAACATCGGGGTCGGTCCCGGCCGGGACGCCTGCCCGGCCGCTTTCGGTTCCTTGCGAGGATATGGCCGCCGCGTCCGCGCCGGGTACGCCCCCCACCGGTGCATGCGCGGTGTCCCCGGCCCCGGACGGCTGGTCGTGCTCGGGTACCAGCCCGCTGATCAGCAACACGTTGACCGCCTCCTCCCACCGGGACAGCTGCGCCGGTGAGGTGAACGGCTCGGGCAGGAACCGGTCGACGTGCGCGCGCAGGATGAGGGTCCCGAGCACCAGGATGATCGGATTGAGCGCCGTCCAGGTGGTGTCCAGCTCGGGCTTGGCCAGGCCGTCTTCCTTCCACTGCTCCCAGCGCTGCAGGTCACTGGTGACGAGGGCATCGAAGAGCATGGACCCCAGCGGTGCCCCGTCGACCAGCGCGCGGCCCAGATACTCGGTGACGTCGGCGTGGCTCCTGATCAGCGCGATCACCCGCTGCCCGTACTCGCGCAGCGCGCCGTCGCCGTCCGCGGCGTGCGGCGCCCCGGCCAGGCCGGACTGGATGACCTCCAGGACGTGCGCGTCCACCGCGGCGACCAGCCGGGCCTTGGTGCCGAAGTGATGCTGGACCAGCCCGATGGAGACCTCGGCGTCCTCGGCGATCTGCCGCAGGGACGTGGTGGCGACACCGTGCGCGGCAAACCGGCGCAGCGCCGCGGAGCGGATTCGTTCGGCGGTGCCCGGCGGCGCTGCCGCGGACTCGCCGGGCGACCCTCCCTCTGTGGCCACCACTCAACGCTAGATGCCGGGGACCGCTCATTGGACAATACGGCCGTACCGTGTGACGATACGATCGTATTGGGCCTGCCGTGAAAACGTGCGCGACGTGGGGTCGCGGCAGTCCCGAGACACAGGGGGAGCCGGCGCGGTGGGGTGAGGGCTTTTCTCGCTCCACCGCGCTGTAGCACCCCCGGGCCGGGCCGGGCCGCGCACCCGCCCGCAAACCTTCATGCGCCGAATCGGGCCGCCGCGCTCCGGTAATCTTTCCCGAGGCGGGAAGGACCCAGACGTGGCCGAGGAGATCACCCAGCGCGCCAACGAACTCGCGTCGCTGTCGGTGTTCGCCGATTGCTTCGGCGCCGATCTGTACCACCTGGCGACCGTGCTGCAGCCGCTGAGCGCGGCCCCGGGCGAGGTGCTGATGCGCCAGGGCGAGAAATCGGACTTCTTTCTCGTCATCAACAGCGGCAGCGTGCTGATCACCCACGCCGCCGACGAGGGCCCCGGCGTAACCATCGAGGTGGGCGAGGGGCTGATCGTCGGCGAGATCGGGCTGCTCAAGCACTCGGTGCGGGTGGCGACGGTGACCGCCGCCGACGACCTGACGGGCTGGGTCGGCGACCGCGACGCCTTCGAGCAGCTGGTCGACCTCCCCGGGGTGCTGCCGATCCTGGTGCGCACCGCCCGGCAGCGGCTGGCGGCGTTCATCACGCCCGTGCCGATACGGCTGCGCGACGGCACCGCGCTGCTGCTGCGCCCGGTGCTGCCCGGCGACAGCGCCCGCGCCACCAGCGGTCACGTCGAGTTCTCCACCGAAACGCTCTACCGGCGGTTCATGTCGGCCCGCCGGCCCAGCGAGGCGCTGATGCAGTACCTGTTCGAGGTCGACTACGTCGACCACTTCGTGTGGGTGGTCATCGACGAGGACGACGGGGACGTGGTCGCCGACGCCCGCTTCGTCCGCGACGAGGCCGACCCGACCTCGGCGGAGATCGCGTTCATCGTCGGTGACGCCTTCCAGGGCCGCCGGATCGGTTCCTTCCTGATGAAGGCCCTGGTGATCGCCGCCCACGTCGGCGGGATCACGAGGTTCACCGCCCGCGTCCTGTCCGGGAACCTGCCGATGCGCCATATCCTCGACGAGTACGGAGCGGTGTGGAAACGCGAGGATCTGGGGGTGGTGACGACCGTGATCGAGGTGCCCGACGAATCGAGTGTCCGCCTGCCGCGCAGGCTGGCCGCGCAGATCCGCGGCACCGCCCGCCAGGCGATGACGGAGGTGAGCTGAGGTGGCCACGGAAGACACCGCGACATCCCGGCCGCCGCTGAGCAAGGACACCACGTTGTGTATCTCGCTGTCGGGCCGGCCGAGCAATATCGGCACCCGGTTCCACAATTTCCTCTACGACCGGCTGGGCCTGGACTTCATCTACAAGGCCTTCAGCACCGACGACATCGCCGCGGCGATCGGCGGGGTGCGGGCCCTGGGCATCCGCGGGTGCTCGGTGTCGATGCCGTTCAAGCAGGATGTGCTCGCCCTGGTCGACCACGTCGAGCCGTCGGCGCGGGCGATCCACGCCGTCAACACCGTCGTCAACGACCGCGGGGTGTTGACCGCCTCCAACACCGACTATCTCGCCGTGCAGCGGCTCATCGACGAGCACGGCCTGGACCCGGCGCAGACGGTGCTGGTCAACGGCAGCGGCGGGATGGCGGCCGCGGTGGGGGCCGCCTTCCGGGACAAGGGTTTCCGGCATGGCACCGTGATCGCGCGGAACCCGCAGACCGGCCCGGACCTGGCCGACCGGTTGGGCTACCACTGGCGCCCGCACCTGGGCGGGGCCACCGGAGAGATCATCGTCAACGTCACCCCGATCGGCATGGCCGGAGGCCCGGAGGCGCGCGACAGGGCCTTCCCGGACGAGACCATCGCCGCGGCCGACGCCGTGTTCGACGTGGTGGCGCTGCCGTCGGAGACCCCGCTGATCGTGGCGGCGCGGGCGGCGGGCAAGGCGGTGATCACCGGTGCGGAGGTCATCGCCCTGCAGGCGGCCGAGCAGTTCGAGCGCTACACCGGGGTGCGGCCCCCGCCCGAGCTGGTGGCCGAGGCCTCGGCGGTGTCACGGGCCTGACCGTGCCCGCTACATCGTGATCTTGGTCTGGTCGTCGATGACGCCGGTGGCCTGCATCAGCGCGCCGGCATCCACCTCGGGTCCGTCGGCGTTGAGCTGGAGCACGAAGATCCCGTCGGGGGCCGGGATCACCACCGTCTTCTGGGCGATCAGCCGCTTCTTGCCGTCGCGGGTGTAGGCCCCGCCCAGCTGCACGGCCTCGAAGCCATCCAGATCGGACTTGTTCGTCGGGCCCAGCGGCTCGTAGCCCGGCAGGTTGGTCAGCTCGTTGGGGGCGAGCTCGAGGATCTTGGCCGGATCCACGTCACCGGTGAGCTTGGAGAAGATCGCGACGACCGTCGGCGGGTCGGAGGAGATGGTGGGGCTGGTGTAGACAATTCCGCCGTAGGGCGCCTGCGGGCCCTCCTCGAGCAGACGCCAGCCCTCCGGGACGGGCAGGTCGATGGTGGGCCCGGGGTCGCCGTGGTGCATCGCGGTCTCGGAGATGTCGTTCGCTTTGAGGTAGTCCGGGATAGTCTCGTTCGACCTCGGCGCCGGGCTGGGCGCGGCCTGTGCGGAGGTGGTCTCCGCGGCACCGGTGGTGGTCTCCTCGGCGCTGGTCGTCGTCGACGTGGTGGTCTCGTCGGTCGTGCTGTCCGAACCGCAGCCCACGATCCCCAGGCCGAGTGCCAGGGTGGCGATCCCGGCGGCGGTCACGGTGGTCAGTTTGTTCATCGCGGCGGGTCTCCTTCGAGAGGTGGTCTGCCGCGCAGCCTATTCCGAAGGCCGGCGATACGCGGGGTATTACACGCCCCGCACCGGGTGAACCCCGAGTGCTCTCCGCGCGATCCGGTTTGGCCGCCGGTTTCCTCGGGTAGCTTCAGGCCATGCGTGCCCTCACCCTGATCAGCACCTCCCTGGCCACCGCCGCCGCGGCCGTCGTGGGCAGTGTCGCCAGCAAGGACGGCGTGCAGAGCTGGTACCCCACCCTGGACAAGCCGGGCTACGTGCCGCCGAACGCGGTGTTCCCGGTGGCGTGGACCAGCCTGTACGCCACGATCGCGGCGACGTCGGCGGCGACCATCGACCGGCTGCGCGAGGAGGGGGACGCCGAGCAGGCCCGCGCCTACATCGCCGCCCTGGGAACCAACCTCGTGCTCAATGCCGGCTGGAGCTGGCTGTTCTTCAAGGCGCACCGGCTGGGTCCGTCGGCGGTGCTGGCCGCACTGCTGGCCGCCAGCAGCGCCGACCTGACCCGGCGCACCGCGACGGTCAACCCCCGGTCGGGCCTCGCACTGGCCGCCTATCCGTTGTGGACCTCGTTCGCCACCGTGATGAGCGCCGACATCTGGCGGCGCAACCGCTGAGATTTTCTGCCGGCCCGCGCCGGCGCGGCCGCCGTGGTATCAACGCCGGTGTGCGCAGGCTGCTGCTGGTCCCGGTGGCGGCGCTGGCCGTGGGCTGCGCGGCGCCCAGCGAACCGACCCCGTCCCTCTCGGAGACCCCGACCGCGGCGGCTCCACCGTCGACCGGCCCGGTCGACCCGCAGCGGATCGCACGGGTGGGTCCCGAACTGCCGCAGGGCTACGAGGTTGGGGAGGTTGGGGCTGGCCCTTATACACATCT
>NZ_NVQF01000138.1 GCF_002592005.1 Mycolicibacterium palauense
GCCGGAGCGGGACCCGCCGCCGTCCCGGTGTCGGCCCCCGCGCCCGCGGCGGGTCCCGCTCCGGCAGCGGCGCCCGCGGCCCCGGCCGCCGATGCTCCCTCCGCGGCCCCGGGCGCCGATGCTCCCGCTGCCGCCCCGGTCGCCGATGCTCCCCCCGCCGCGGCGGCTCCCGGGTTCAGCCCGGACTCCCCGCCGACCCAGGACTTCATGTACCCGTCGATCGGCAACAGCTGCCTGGCCGACGGCGGCAACTCCATCGCCACCGCACTGTCGGTGGCCGGACCGGCCAAGATCCCCGCCCCGGGCCCCGCCGCCGGCCAGACCGCCTACGTCTTCACCGCGGTGGGCACCTCGGCGCCGGCCGCCGTGCAGAAGCTGCCGCTCAACGTCACCTGGGTCAACCTGACCACCGGCAAGTCCGGTAGCGCGACCCTGAAGCCGCGGCCCGACATCAATCCCAACGGGCCCACCACGCTGACCGCGATCGTCGACACCGGTTCGGGCAGCATCATGTCGACGATCTTCGGCCAGGTCACGACCGTCGACAAGCAGTGCCAGTTCATGCCGACCATCGGTTCGACGGTGGTGCCCTGACCTCGGAACCACGACGATTTCGGTGCGCTGGGTCCCGCTGGACGGGACTGCGCGCACCGAAATCGCAAGTGGCTAGAGTCGGGCGGATAGACGACACCACCGGCCCGCTGCGGGCCGTATGCAGATGGGCGCCGCTGATCCTGGCCCTCAGCGTCGCCGCACGGCTGGCCTGGACCTATCTGCTGCCGAACGGGGCGAACTTCGTCGACCTGCACGTCTACCTCGGCGGTGCGGCCGCCCTGAACCACCCGGGCACCCTCTACGACTACGTCTACGCCGACCAGACGCCCGACTTCCCGCTGCCCTTCACCTATCCGCCGTTCGCCGCGGTGGTGTTCTACCCGCTGCAGCTGCTGCCCTTCGGCGTGGTGGCGTTCGCCTGGCAGCTCGGCATTGTCGCCGCCCTCTACGGTGTGGTGCGCATCAGCCAGCGGCTGCTCGGCATCACCGGTGCCCGGCACACCGCGATGGTGTGGACCGCGGTGGCGATCTGGATCGAGCCGCTGCGCAGCACCTTCGACTACGGGCAGATCAACGTGGTGCTCACGCTGGCCGTGCTGTGGGCGGTGCTCAGCAACCGCTGGTGGGTCTCGGGTCTGCTGGTGGGGCTGGCCGCCGGGATCAAGCTGACCCCGGCCATCGCCGGACTGCACTTCGTGGGCGCGCGGCGCTGGGGCGCGGCGGTGTTCAGCGCCGTGGTGTTCGCGGCCACCGTGGCGGTCTCGCTGCTGGTGGTCGGTCCGGCCGGCCGGTACTACTTCACCGATCTGCTCGGCGACGCGCACCGGGTCGGGCCCGTGGGTACCTCGTTCAACCAGTCGTGGCGGGGCGGACTCTCGCGCATCCTCGGTCACGACGCCGGGATGGGCCCGGCGGTGCTGGCCGCACTCGCGGTCACCGCCGTCGTGGCCTTCTTCGCCTGGCGCGCCGTGGGCGCGTTCTGTGCCGACCCGGCCACCGGCCTGGACCGGCTCGGCTCGATCGTCGTGGTGTCGCTGTTCGGGCTGTTGCTCTCGCCGATCTCCTGGACCCATCACTGGGTGTGGCTGCTGCCGCTGATGATCTGGCTCATCCACGGCCCCTACCGCTACCTGCGCGAGGCGCGGGTGCTGGGCTGGTCCTGGCTGGCGCTCACGCTCATCGGGGTGCCGTGGCTGCTCAGCTTCGCCCAGCCCAGCATCTGGGAGATCAGCCGGCCCTGGTACCTGGCCTGGGCCGCAACGATCTACATCGTCGCGACGCTGCTGACCCTGTTGTGGATCGCGACCGCGCCGGTCAGGTTTCCGGGTGCCCGACGATCTCGTCGATCTCCCGCGCCATCTGGACATCCTTGTCCGTGATGCCGCCCTCGGAATGTGTCACGAGAGCGAAAGTCACCGTTCGCCAACGGATGTCGATATCGGGATGGTGATCGGCGGCTTCGGCGCGCTCCGCGACCCGGCGTACCGCGTCGATGCCGGCGAGGAACGCCGGGAACTTGACCGAGCGCCGCAGCGCACCGTCGGTGCGCTCCCACCCGTCGAGATCCTTGGCGGCGCTGTCCACTTGTTCGTCTGTGAGAACTGCCATGGTGACTATCCTTCCTGCCCGGACGGGATCTAACCGCGCTCGGCCGCGCCCTCCCCGGTGGCCCCCGGTCGACCGGTGTCGACCGGGTTCCGGCGCGGCGGCAGCGACCGGCTGCTACCCGGCGGACTACCCGCCGCCGGGGCGACGCAATCACGATCCGGCCGCTCACCGCAGGCCCCGGCAGCGTATAGCGTTCTGTGCCATGTCGACCCGGATCGTTGTCGCCGGCGCGCTGATCTGCGACGGCGCGCTGCTCGTCGCCCAGCGTGCCCGTCCGCCCGAGCTGGCGGGGCTGTGGGAACTGCCCGGGGGCAAGGTGGCAGACGGCGAAGCCGAGGCCGACGCGCTGGTCCGCGAACTCCGGGAGGAGCTCGGCATCGAGGTGGCCGTCGGGCCGCGGCTGCCCGGCGACGTCGCGCTCGGAGAGGCGATGACGCTGCGGGCCTACCGGGTCAGCCTGCTCGGCGGCGCCGCAAGCCCCCACGAGCACCGTGCGCTGCGGTGGGTTCGCCGCGACGAGCTGAGCGGGCTGACCTGGGTGCCCGCCGACACCGCCTGGCTGCCCCAGCTGGCGGCGCTGCTGAGCTGAGGCGGCCACGGCCGGGCCGTCAGGGTGCTGCGGTCTCGGACTTCGACGTCGATCCCGGCTTCGACCCGTTGCCGTTCGCGGAGACCGGCTCGCCGTCGGACTCCCCGGCGGGAACGTGGTCGCCGTTGAGCGGATCGACCGGCTCCTCGATGATCAGCTCACCCGTGGTCGGATGCACCACGCACGAGTCCGGATGCACGGCCCGCACGGCCACCAGGCCCGCCAGCGTCGCGGAGACGTCGTGGCGGTGGTGCTCCTCCATACCCTCGGGGACCGTGACGTGCAGCAGATGCGGCGTGGTCGCCAGGTCGTATCGGAAGGCGCGGAACATCGACACACAGGCCGCCACCATCACCAGCGAGAACGGTGCCGCGGTGGCGATCGACGCGGTCTGCAGCGCCGTCAGTGAGCCGGCACCCCCGACCACCAGCAGCACCGCGGCCGCGACCCCTTCCAGCGTGGCCCAGTAGACGCGGCTCACCTTGGGCGGGTCCAGCTCGCCGCCCGAGGACAGGATGTCGATGACCAGCGACCCGGAGTCCGAGGAGGTGACGAAGAAGAACACGATCACCGCGATCGCCAGCAGGCTGGTGATCGTCGCCAGCGGCAGCCCGCCGAGCAGGTGGAACAGCGAGGTGTTGGTGTCCACGGCGCCGTCGATGAGCATGTCGCCGGTGTCGCGCTGCCGCAGGATCGCCGAGTCGCCGAAGATGGTGAACCACAGGGCCCCGATGACGCTGGGCACCAGCAGCACCGCGACGACGAACTCGCGGATGGTGCGGCCACGGGAGATCCGCGCGATGAACATGCCGACGAAGGGCGCCCAGCTGATCCACCAGCCCCAGTAGAAGATGGTCCAGGAGCCCAGCCACTCGCCGTCACTGAACGGTGCGGTGCGCAGCATCAGCTGCGGCAGCGACTGGATGTACACGCCGAGGTTCTGGACGTAGGCCTGCAGCAGGAACAGGGTGGGGCCCAACAACATCACGAACAGGGCCAGCGCGGCGGCCAGCAACATGTTGATGTTGGACAGCCACTTCAGGCCCTTGCTGACCCCGCTGACCACCGAGGCCGTGGCGATCACCGTGATCGCGGCGATCATCCCGACCATCCACCAGTTGTTGATCCGGATCCAGCCCAGGTATTCCAGCCCGGCGGCGATCTGGGTGATGCCGAAGCCCAGCGAGGTGGCCACGCCGAACAGCGTGCCGACCACCGCGGTGACGTCCACCGCGTGCCCGATCGGGCCCTCGACCCGTTTGCGCCCCAACAGGGGTTCCAGCAGCCAGCGCACCGACAACGGCCGTCCCCGCCGGTAGGTCATGTAGGCCATGCCGAGCCCGACCACGACGTAGATGGCCCACGGGTGCAGGCTCCAGTGGAACATCGTCAGCGCCATCGCCTGGTTGGCGGCGGCGTCGGTCTGGCCGGGGATGCCGCGGGATGCCGGCGGGTTGACGTAGTGGGTCAGCGGTTCGGCCACCCCGTAGAACACCAGCCCGATGCCCATGCCGGCGCTGAACAGCATCGCCAGCCAGGCCATGAAGCTGAACTCGGGCCGCTCGTCGTCCTCACCGAGGCGGATCGTGCCGATCCGGGAGAGCCCGCAGTACAGCGCGAAGATCACGAAACCGGTGGTGGCCAGGATGTACCACCAGCCGACCCCGTCGGTGATGATGCCGTTGAGCTTGGTGAAGGCGCCGGCGGCGGTCTGGGCGTAGATCACCGCGAAGACGATCAGCCCGATGATGATGAGCGACGCCGGGATGAAGACCGCGTGCTCGAGGGTGCGCCACGCGCGCATCACCGGGTTCTGTCTGTCTTGCTCGGTGGTCGTCGGTTCCGACTGGGTCGGCACTACTACCGCCTCCTCATCGTCCTCGTCGTCGTGTCGTCGCGATCGCTTCGTTACGTGTCCGGCAAATTTTCGTCATGGAGGGTCGCCGGCGTCGGCGCGCATCGAACCCTACTCGCACTGAGTGGGTGGCGACGGACAACCTCGGTAACGGGGGCGGTGGGCGGCTGTCGACGGCCGGCCGGATCGGCGCCGTCCACACCGGCCCCGCGACCGCCGGGCCGGTGGAATCACGTTGCGCTAGCTAATATTTCGGGCGGTCCGACAGCACCCGAACATGATTGTCCGGATGGTTGACCGCATACAGCGGGTGGGTGAGCATCGGATGCCGGCAGTGCGGGCAGGACGACTGCGGCCGGTTCGCCGTCGCCATCGTCAGGTGATGGCAGGTGCGGCACCGCACGATATGGAAGGCGCCCATCCAGCCGAGCAGACCCAGATAGATGGCGACCGTGGTGAACGTTCCCACCACCACGATCACGAACACCGTGAGCACTTCGTAGACCGCCATGACCGGTACCTCCAAACACCCCGAGCCCCTGTGACGGATATCTCAACGGTACGCCCGGATCAGGCCTTCCTGGCGCGCTTGAAGACTTTCTCCAGCTCCTTGCCGCGGACCCCCATCAGTTCGGCCTTGTGCACCTTGTGCAACACCAGCGGGCAGCGCTTGCAGCGCGGTTTGCTCCGACAACACTTCTTCTTGGGCTTGACGCCGGCGAATTTGCTGGACTTCACCACTTGCTTTCCGGGTGACATTCGGGGGAGGTGCCTCGGTGGCTGGCTTCCCGTCGTTTTCGTGTTAGGGGGTTCCCACTGCGACAATCTGTGGGTGGAAACAGCCTCCAACTTTAGAAACGTCGCGATCGTCGCCCATGTCGACCACGGTAAGACCACCCTGGTGGACGCGATGCTGCGGCAGTCCGGCGCGCTGGTCGAGCGGGGGGAGGCTGTCGAACGCGTGATGGACTCCGGCGACCTGGAGCGTGAGAAGGGCATCACGATCCTCGCCAAGAACACCGCCGTGCACCGCCACCACCCCGACGGCACGGTCACCGTCATCAACGTCATCGACACCCCCGGCCACGCCGACTTCGGCGGGGAGGTCGAACGGGGGCTCTCGATGGTCGACGGGGTGGTGCTGCTGGTGGACGCCTCCGAGGGGCCGCTGCCGCAGACCCGCTTCGTGCTGCGCAAGGCGCTGGCCGCCCACCTGCCGGTGATTCTGGTGGTCAACAAGACCGACCGGCCCGACGCGCGCATCGCCGAGGTCGTGGAGGCCAGCCACGACCTGCTGCTCGACGTCGCCAGCGACCTCGACGACGAGGCCGCCGAGGCCGCCGAACACGCGCTCGGCCTGCCCACCCTGTACGCCTCGGGGCGCGCGGGCGTGGCCTCGACCACCCAGCCCGAGGACGGGCAGGTCCCCGACGGGGACAACCTCGATCCGCTCTTCGACGTCCTGCTGGAACACATCCCGGCGCCCTCGGGGGATCCGGAGGCGCCGCTGCAGGCCCTGGTGACCAACCTGGACGCGTCGGCCTTCCTGGGCCGGCTCGCGCTGATCCGGATCCACAACGGCCGTATCCGGAAGGGCCAGCAGGTGGCCTGGATGCGTGAGGTCGACGGCGTGCCGGTCGTCGCCAGCGCCAAGATCACCGAGCTGCTGGCCACCGTGGGCGTCGAGCGCACCCCCACCGACGTGGCGGTCGCCGGGGACATCGTGGCGCTCGCGGGCATACCCGAGATCATGATCGGCGACACGCTGGCCGACCCCGAGCACGCGCACGCGCTGCCGCGCATCACGGTCGACGAGCCCGCGATCTCGGTCACCATCGGCACCAACGGCTCGCCGCTGGCCGGCAAGGTCTCCGGGCACAAGCTGACCGCGCGGATGGTGAAGACCCGGCTGGACACCGAACTGGTGGGCAACGTCTCGATCCGCGTGGTCGACATCGGCCGGCCCGACGCCTGGGAGGTGCAGGGCCGTGGCGAGCTGGCCCTGGCGGTGCTGGTGGAGACCATGCGGCGGGAAGGCTTCGAACTCACGGTCGGCAAGCCGCAGGTGGTCACCCGCACCATCGACGGCAAGCTGCACGAGCCGTTCGAGGCGATGACCATCGACTGCCCCGAGGAGTACGTCGGGGCCATCACCCAGCTGATGGCCGCCCGCAAGGGCCGGATGGAGGAGATGGCCAACCACACCACCGGCTGGGTGCGGATGGATTTCGTCGTACCCAGCCGTGGGCTGATCGGCTTCCGCACCGACTTCCTCACCGAGACCCGCGGCACCGGTATCGCCAACGCCGTCTTCGACGGCTACCGGCCGTGGGCGGGGGAGATCCGGGCCCGCCACACCGGCTCCCTGGTGTCGGACCGCTCCGGTCAGGTCACCGCCTACGCGATGATCCAGCTCGCCGACCGCGGGCAGTTCTTCGTCGAACCCGGCCAGGAGACCTACGAGGGCATGGTCGTCGGCATCAACCCGCGCCCGGAGGATCTCGACATCAACGTGACGCGAGAGAAGAAGCTCACCAACATGCGGTCGTCGACGGCCGACGTGATGGAGACACTGGCCAAACCGCTGGAGCTGGATCTGGAGCGGGCGATGGAGTTCTGTGCGTCCGACGAGTGCGTCGAGGTGACGCCCGAAGCGGTGCGGGTGCGCAAGGTCGAGCTGGATGCCACGTCGCGGGCGCGCAACCGGTCCCGCGCCAAGCAGGGTGCCCGGACCTGAAACCGACCCCGATCACCCGCGTGACGGCTCATCCGCCTGCCCGGCCGATACCCTGTTTGGCGTGCCCGCACCCGCCCGCCGCGTCCTGACGACCGGGGCCCTGCTGTCGGCGCTGGTCCTCCTGGGGGGCTCCGTCGGGGGGTGCACGGTGAGTCCGCCGCCGGCGCCGCAGAGCACGGAGACCACCGAGGACACCCCGCCGCCGCCCGCGCGGGTCACCCAGATCATCATGGGCATCGACAACATCGGTCCCGGATTCAATCCGCACCTGTTGTCCGACCAATCACCGGTCAACGCGGCCATCAGCGCGCTGGTGCTGCCCAGCGCCTTCCGGCCGGTGCCCGACCCGTCGACGTCGACCGGATCGCGCTGGGAGATGGACCGGACGCTGCTGGTGTCGGCCGAGGTCACCGACACCGACCCGTTCACCGTCACCTACCGGATCAAGCCCGAAGCCTCCTGGACGGACAACGCCCCGATCGCCGCCGACGACTTCTGGTATCTGTGGCGCCAGATGGTCAGCCAGCCCGGCGCCGTGGACCCGGCCGGCTACGACCTGATCACCGGGGTGCAGTCCATCGACGGTGGCAAGACCGCCGTCGTGACCTTCTCCGAGCCCTATCCGGCGTGGCGGGAACTGTTCAGCGACCTGCTGCCCGCCCACATCGTCAAGGACATCCCCGGGGGTTTCCCGGCCGGCCTGGCGCGGGCCATGCCCGTCACGGGTGGGCAGTTCCGGGTGGACGGCATCGACCCGCAGCGCGACGAGATCCTGCTGGCCCGCAACGACAGGTTCTGGGGGACCCCCGCGGTCCCCGACCAGATCCTGTTCCGCCGGGCGGGCACGACGGCCGCGCTGGCCGATTCGATCCGCAACGGCGACACCCAGGTAGCGCAGGTGCACGGCGGTGCCGCTGCGTTCGCGCAGCTCTCGGCGATCCCCGACGTGCGCACGGCGCGCATCGTGACCCCGCGGGTGATGCAGCTGTCGCTGCGTGCCCAGCAACCGCAGCTGGCCGAGACCGCGGTGCGTAAGGCGATCCTGGGGCTCCTCGACGTCGACCTGCTGGCCGCCGTCGGCGCCGGCAGCGACAACACGGTGACGCTGGCCCAGGCACAGGTGCGGGCCCCGTCCGACCCCGGCTATGTGCCGACCGCCCCGCCGGCGATGAGCCGCGACACCGCCCTGTCGCTGTTGGAGAACGCGGGCTACGTCGTCGAACCGGACACCCCGGCGTCGTCGGTACCGGGCGGCTCCCCGGCCCCGCCGGCCGGGTCGCGGACCTCCACGTCCCCCGCTCCGCCGCCGGAGATCACCCGGGGCCGGATCAGCAAGGACGGCAAACAGTTGACGTTGGTGATCGGCGTGGCCGCCAACGATCCGACCACGATCGCGGTGGCCAACACCGCCGCCGACCAGCTGCGCGACGTGGGGATCGCCGCCTCGGTCTCGGCGCTGGACCCCGTGGTGCTCTATGGCGACGCGCTGGTCAACAACAAGGTGGACGCCATCGTCGGGTGGCACGCCGCCGGCGGCGTGCCACCCGACGATGGCGTCCACCTTGTTGTTGACCAGCGCGTCGCCATAGAGCAC
>NZ_NVQF01000139.1 GCF_002592005.1 Mycolicibacterium palauense
CGGGGGAAGGCCCCAGGGACGGGCGCGGTCAGCCCCATTCGTGGTTCATTGCGCGGGAGTCCACCTCGGCGTCGGGTCCGGTGTTGGCCCGCCGCGGCGCGCGCGACAGTGCGATGAGGACCAGGGCCAGCGCCGCGGTGGCCGCACCGGCGACGAAGATGGCCACGAACGCGCCCTCGGTGGGCAGGCCGGTGCGCGCCGCCGAACGGCTCAGCAGCACCGCCACCAGCGCCGCGGCCAGCGAGCTGCCGACGGTGCGGGCGATCGCGTTGACGCCGGTGGCCACCCCGGTCTCGCCGGAACCGACCTCGCTGACCACCAACGCGGGCAGCGCCCCGTACGCCAGGCTGATGTAGGCGTTGGTGAACACGCCGGCGACGATCACCTGCCAGGGCGCCGAGTGCGCCACGGCCAGGTAGACGAAGCCGACGATCCCGGCCAGCGCCCCCGACACCAGGACCGGCGGGGCGCCGAAGCGCTCGATGAACGCGCCGCTGACGGTGGCGGTGACCAGCCCGGCGAACGCCCCGGGCAGCAGGAACACCACGCTGGAGTACAGCACCGAGGCGGTGAACCCGTAGCCGGTGAGTTCGCGCGGCGCCTGCACGAACTGGGTCAGCCCCAGGAAGCCGAAATAGAGTCCCATGCCCACGAACACCGTGGCCGTGTTGGTCAGCAGCAGCGACCGCCGCGACAGCATCTCGGTGGACACCAGCGGATGGTCCCGGCCGCGCTCCCACCGCCACCAGGAGGCCAGGATCACCACCCCGGCGACGGCGGTGCCGATGGTGCCCGCCGATCCCCAGCCCCAGGTGTTGCCCTGGGTGATCGCCAGCAGCGTGGCCGTCAGCCCGCCCGCCAGGCCCGCCGCGCCGAGCCAGTCGATCGATCCCGAGGCCTCCTGCCTGCGGGAGGGCACCACCACCGCGGCCAGGATCAGCACCAGCGAGGTGAACACCGTCGTCAACCAGAACACCCGGTGGTAGCCGGCGCCGCCGGACATCAGCAGGCCGGTCACCACCAGGCCCACGCCGCCGCCGAACCCGAGGGTGGCCGACAGCACGGCCAGCGCCCGCACCACCGAGGTCTCGGCCAGCTCCTCGCGCAGCACCGCCACGCAGATCGGGTACAGCGCGAAGGAGGCGCCCTGCAGCGCCCGGGCGGTGATGAGCAGGCCCAGCGACGTGGTGGTGGCCGCCAGGATCGAGCCGGCCAGGACCAGGACCAGGACACCGATCAGGACGTGCTTCTTGTTGTGCAGGTCGGCCAGGCGGCTCAGCAGGGGGGTGGCCGCGGCGGCGGCCAACAGGTTGGCGGTGACCGCCCAGCTGACCGCGACGCTGGATGCGCCGAGCTGCTCGGCGATGATCCCGAGCACGGGAACCACCGCGGTCTGCAGCACCGCCACCGTCAGCGCGACGATGCTGAGCGTGGCGACCAGAACCGGCGTCGAGGTCCGCGCACCCGTGTCCACCACGCATCGATTATGTCGGCTATCAAACCACCTTCAGCAGCACGGCCACCTTGTCCAGCGGCAGCGCGGGCGAGCGGTGGCCGTCGCGGCCCACCATGTCGTCGTTGACCACCAGGGCGTTGAGAACCGCCTCCTCGACGGACTCGACCACCGCCGTATAGAAGTCGTCCATCCGCCCCCACGGCACGAACCGCAGTGTCCCGAACTCGTCGGCTCCCGGGGCGCCGACGGGAAAGCGGCTGGCCAGACCGGGGGCCGGCGCGGTGGAGAAGGCCAGGAACAGGTCCCCGGAGAAATGGCTGCCGGTGGTGCCGGTGCGGGCCAGCCCCAGCGGCACCCGCCGGGCCAGTGCCTTGCACTGCCCGGGCAGCATCGGCGCATCCGTGGCCACCAGCGCGATGACCGAGCCGGCTCCCGGCGGGGCCCACGACCCCAGGGGGTTGTCGGCGGCCAGCGCCGGTCCGATCCGGCGGCCCGCGACGGTCAGCTCGGCGCGCGAGCCGAAGTTGGCCTGCACGAACGCGGCCACGGTGTAGGTGTGGGGCCCGTAGTCCACCAGCCGCGACGAGGTGCCGTTGCCGCCCTTGAACTCGTAGCAGTTCATCCCGGTGCCCCCGCCGACCGAGCCCTCGGGCACCGGTCCCGAGGTGGCCGCGTCGAGCGCGGCCTCGACGTGTTCGGGCCGCACATGGGCGCCGTTGATGTCGTTGAGGTAGCCGTCCCAGGTCTCGGCGCACACCGGCAGCAGCCACTGCTGCGCCATCCGCGGCGCGACCCGGTTGATCCAGCTGACGACCCCGGTGTGGCAGGCGCCCACGGCGTGGGTGTTCGACAGCACCACCGGCAGCTCGAAGGCCCCGGATTCCTCGATCCAGGCGGTGCCGGTCATCTCGCCGTTGCCGTTGAGGGAGAACCAGCCCGCCGCGCAGGGCTCGCCGAGTCCGTCGCGGCCCCGCGGCAGCAGCGCGGTCACGCCGGTGCGCACGCGGTCCCCGTCGATCAGCGTCGTGTGCCCGACCTGCACGCCGGGAACATCGGTGATCGCGTTGAAGGGTCCGGGCCGCCCGGGCAGGGCGATGCCCAGGCCGCGGGCCCGGGGCCGCCCGTCGGCGGTGTGGGTCTGAGGTGAGGGCGACGACGCTGGGGGTGGGGCCACCTTTTCACCTTGGCACTCGTGGTCGAATATTTCCCGATGGCCGCACAGCAGGGGCCGGACAGGAGGGGTTGTGATGACGGACGACGGCTCGTCACGCGCGCTGACCGCGGGGGCCTTCGCCGGTCATCGTCCCAGTGGGGCCGGCGACTTCCGGGTGGAAAGCCACGGCATCGCGCCGATCGCCGAGGATCAGCGCTACGGGCGGCCGGGGCGGATGTTCACCGTGTGGTTCGCCCCGCAGGTCACGATGACCGGGGTCTTCACCGGGACGCTGGCCATCGCGCTGGGGCTCGGGTTCTGGCTGGGTCTGCTGGCCATGACGATCGGCACGGTGCTGGGTTCGCTGGTGGTGGCCTACCTGTGCACCTGGGGTCCGCGGACGGGCACCGCCCAGCTTCCCAACGCGCGGATGGCATTCGGCCCGGCGGTGGTGTTACCTGCCGCGCTGCAGTGGGTTTCCTCGATCGCCTGGGACGGGCTGGTCGGGTTGTTCGGCGGGGAGGCACTGGCGCTGCTGCTGGGCATCCCGTTCTGGGTGGCGGTGCTGATCGTGCTGGGGCTGCAGGGCGCGGTCGGCTTCTTCGGCTACGAGGTGATCCACCGGGTTCAGGCGGTGCTCACGGTGGTGTTGCTGGTGACGTTCGTGGTGCTGGCGGTCAAGCTGGTCGGCGGGCACCAGATCGTCACCCCGGCCACGGTGACCGGACCCGATCTGGCGGGGGCGTTCGTGCTCGAGGTGACGATCGCGCTGAGCCTGGCGATCTCGTGGTCCAGTTACGCCGCGGATTTCAGCCGCTACCTGCCGGCGCAGTCCTCCCCGCTGCGGGTGTTCGGGTTCAGCTTTGCCGGGATCGTGTCGGCCTATCTGTTCGTGCAGGGCATCGGCATCGCCGGGGCCGGCCTGCTGGCCGAGCACACCGCCGAGGGGGTGCGCACCGTGATGGGCGGCGGCGTGCTCGGTGCGGTGGCGCTGCTGGCGATCGCGCTGGCCTCGGTGGGCTCCAGCGCGATGAACGACTACAGCGGCTCCCTGGCCCTGCAGACCCTTGGGGTTCGGGTCCGCCGGCCGGCCTCGGCACTGGTGGTCACGGTGCTGGCCTTCGCCCTGATCATGTGGCTGCACGCCAGCGACACCGCGACCCGGTTCACCGATGTGCTGCTGCTGGTCGGGTACTGGATCCCGGCGTTCGCGGCCATCGTCATCATCGATTGGCTGCCGCGCATCCGGGGCCGGCGCAGTCTCAATCCCGCGCTGGAGCACACCGAGGGCCGCGACGCTGTGGCGGCCGTGGTGGTGTTCGTGGCGGCCTACGCCGCGGCGGTGCCGTTCATGGACACCTCGCTGATCGAGGGCCCGGTGGCACGTGCCTGGCACGGCGCCGACATCGCCTACTTCGTGAACTTCGCGGTGGCGGCCGTGCTCTACGGGGGGTGGCGGGCGCTGCGCGACGGGCGGTGGCGGGCGCTGCGCGACGGGCGGTGGCGGGCGCTGCGCGCCCGGGGCTAACGTGCCTGCGGCGACGGCGGCCCGGGCTTGGCGCCCGCGGCGTCGCGGCGCCGCGCCGCCATCCCGGCCAGCGCCTCGAACACCACGCGGTGCGCGGCGTTGACGGTCAGCTCGGCATGGTCGTAGGCCGGGGCCACCTCGACGACGTCGACGCCGGCGACGTCGTGCTCGTAGCACAGCTGGCGCACCATCCGCAGCAGGTCGGCGCTGGTGATACCGCCGGGCTCGGGGGTTCCCGTGCCGGGTGCGTGGGCCGGGTCGAGCACGTCGATATCCACCGACAGATACAGTTTGTCGGCCTTGGCCAGCGCCTCGCCGACCGCGTCGGCCATCACCGCCTTGAAGCCGCGCTCCCAGATCTCCTGCATGGTGTGCCAGGTCATGCCCTGTTCGAGCATCCACTCGAAGGTGTCCTGCGGCGGCCAGTAGCCGCGCAGGCCGACCTGCACGAAATGGGTGCCCGGCACGGCGCCGGACTCGATGAGCCGCCGCATCGGGGTGCCGTGGCTGGCGAGGTTGCCGTCGATGATGTCGGCGGTGTCGGCGTGGGCGTCGAAGTGCACGATGCCGACGTTGCCGTAGCCGTGGACGTCGGCCACCGCGGTGGCGGTCGGCCAGGTGATGGAGTGGTCGCCGCCGAGGATGACCGGCACGATGCCGCGGGAGGCCACTGCGTGCACGCGTTCGCGGATGTTGGCGTGCGACACCTCGGTCTGGCCGTGCGGGCACCAGGCGTCGCCGAAGTCGACCACCTCCAGCCAGTCGAAGATCTCCAGGCCCAGGTCCATGTGGTAGGTGCCGGGTTCGTAGGCGGTGGCACGGATCGCGCGCGGGCCGAACCGGGCGCCGGGCCGGTTGGTGGTGGCCACGTCGAACGGCGCGCCCACGATGGCCACGTCCGGTTTCCACGCCTCCAGCTGCTCGGTCTCGGTCAGGAACGGCCGCTGCCCGAACGAGACCAGGCCCGCGTAGGGCAGGTCCAGCTGCTCGGCCATACCCGGAGGCAGTTCCCGTCCCGAGCGGTGGTGGTGATGATGGTCGTGGCTCATGGGCAGACCCTACTGCGGCCGGGGCGCGGCCGGGTGTCGAACCCGAGGGGGCGGCCACTACCTCACAGGTAATTGCCGTGGGCCGGCGATGGCGGGAATCTGGTGGTGCAGAGCAGCGCTCGGGCAGGAGGACCATGCCGCAGGCCGACGACCACGTTCCACCGGTGCCCCGGTGGCTGGAGTTCGTGCTGAGATCCGACCGGGCCGGGTCGGCGTGGTTCGTGGGCACCGGCTTCTTCTTCGCCCCGGTGCTGGCCCTGGTCGCGCCCTGGCCGCAGGTCCGGGCGGCGCTGTGGGCGCTGATCGCGGTGGCCGGCCTGTGGCTGGGCCTGCTCGGCGTGGCGATGGCCGCCGGCCTGGCGCTGGTGCTGCGCTCCGGCCGCGAGATCCCCGAGGACTACTGGCGCTCGATCATCGATGTCCCAGACGTCCCTGAAGGCTCCGAGGTCTCCGATGTCTCCGGATCCGCACCGGCCGGCGGGGGAGCGCCGCGCAGCCGGGCCCGGATCCACTCCGGCCACGGCCGCTTGCCGTAGTCACCGGCGTCGACGCACACATGTGTCATCGCCGCCTCGGCGATCAGCTCCCCGTCGCGGGTGATGGTGAAATCGCTTCGTAGCGAGGTGGTTCCGGGCTCGTGCAGGTGCACCCGGATCAGCAGCCGATCGTCGAAACCGGCCGGCCTGCGGAACTGCAGTTCGGCGGCGGCCACGACGAGGTCGACGCCGGAGCGCACCAATTCGCGGTAATCGCCGACGATCCGGTTGATCGCGTCGGTGTGCGCCATGTCGACCCACGTCAGGTAGTGCGCGTTGAAGACCCGGCCCTGCATATCGCATTCGGCGTAACGCACCCGCACCTGCGTCTCGCTCACCTGCGCCGACGATCCGCGAGAGTCGTTGCCCCGGATCATCGTTGGGCCACCGGGGAGGTGTGGAGCCGGTGCAGGTACGCCGCCGTGGCGGCATCGGCGGGCAGGAACGCCTCGACACTCAGCTCGGCCGCGGTCAGGTCCAGGGCGGTCCCGAAGGTCGTCACGGTGCTCAGGAACGTGAGCACCGAGTCGTCGTCGCCGCGCAGCCGCAACGGGACGACGACGGCGTCGGGATCGTCCGGGTCGGCGGCGTCGTCGGGGCCGGGCAGTGACTCCAGTTCGGCGAGCAGGGCCGAGGAATCGGCCGAGCCGCCGCCGGCGACCTCGCGGCGCAACCGGCCGAGCAGGTGCCGGCGCCACTGGGCCAGGTTGCGGATGCGGGGCGCCAGGCCCTGCGGGTGCAGGGCGATGCGCAGCGCGTTGGGCCGCTCCAGCAGGTGCGGCGCCACCCCGTCGAGCAGCACCGCCGTCGCGGCGTTGACCCGGACGACGTCCCACCGGCGGTCCACCGCCAGGCACGGGAACGGGTCGTAGGCGGCCAGCACCTGCGCCAGACCGTCGCGCACCGTCGCCATCTCGGGGGCGTCCAGGGGGCGTTCGCGGTATTCGGGGGCCAGCCCGGCGGCGGTCAACAGCCGGTTCTGCTCCCGCGGCGGCATGTCCAGGGCCGCGGCCAGCCGCACCACCATCGACCGGCTCGGCGCCGAGCGCCCGGTCTCGAGGAAGCTCAGATGGCGCGCCGAGATCCCGGCGTCGAGCGCGAGGTCGAGTTGGCTCACCCGGCGGCGCCTGCGCCACTGCCGGATCAACGCGCCGAGCGGGGGAATACTGTCTTCGGCGGTGCTCACCTGCCCAGTGTCGCTGACGGCGCCGGTGCGAACGAGCAATACCGGGTTGTCGCCGACGGACGTGAGACGGTATCAGCACTATGGACATGCACGACTACGTGACCTACGAGGAGTGGGGGCGTCGATTCTTCGAGGTCGCGGTCACCGAGGAACGCGTCGCCGCGGCCTTCGGCGCGATCGCCGGCGACCAGTTCGAGATGGGTCCCATGGCGCAGGGGCCGGGCCGCATCGCCCGGGTCACCGCCAAGGTCAAGATCCAACAGCCCCGTGCCATCCGCCAGCTCAGCGACACCATCACCTTCTCGGTCCGCATTCCGCTGGAGATCGACCTGCTCGTCGATCTGCGGCTGGACAAACAGCGCTTCTCCGTCGACGGCGAGATCTCCCTGCGCGCCACCGCCCGCGCCGCCGAGCCGCTGCTGCTGGTCATCGACGTCGCCAAACCCCGCCCCTCGGACATCAGCGTGCACGTGGCGTCGAAGTCGCTGCGCGGTGAGGTGTTGCGGGTCCTGGCCGGCGTCGATGCCGAGATCAGACGCTTCATCGCCCAGCACGTGGCCGACCAGATCGACGAGCCGGAATCCAAGGACGCCCAGGTGATCGACGTCGCGGTCCGCCTCGACGAGGCGTGGACCGGTATCTGAACCCCACCCGGCGGCTCGGGCCGGAAAGCCGTTGGTAGCAGAGCGATGACGTTCGGTCACCGCGCTGCGACTCCTTAGCAACGGTTCGATAAACGCGAGTTTTGACGCGGGTGCAAGATCGGCCAGTCGATACGTTCGCCAGGACACCTCAACGAGTGAGAAAGCTGGGGAATCGACTATGGCACGAACCGCGACGCGCACGGCGATCTGTGCTGCGGCCACGGCAGGCATGTTCTGGGCCACCCTGGCCGTGAGCCCGAACGCCGCTGCCGAGCGCGTGATCGCGCCCACCAGCTCGGGCGGCGGGGTGCCCTGTGCCAGCATCGTCCAGACCCTGGTCACCACACCGGGCGACCTGGCCGACATGTTCCCGGGCACCGCCGCCCCCACCAACGCCGTCGTCGTGCCGCCCGCCTCCGGGCCGATTCCCCCCGGTTCGGCCCAGGTGTCGACCGCGATTCCGCCGGCGTCGAGTCCTCCCGTCCCGGGCACGCTGACGCAGACGTCCGGTGGGGTGCCGCCGGTTCCGGGTGCTCCGGTGCCGGGTGGTCCCGGTGGCGGTGGGGTGGTGGTGCCGCCGGCGTCGAGTCCGCCGGTGCCGGGGACGTTGACGCAGACTTCCGGTGGGGTGCCGCCGGTTCCGGGTGCTCCGGTGCCGGGTGGTCCCGGTGGCGGCGCGGCCGCGGTGCCCCCGGCGCCGGGCGCACCCGCTCCCGGTGGGGGCCTGCCCGCGGCGGCGGCGACGCCACCGGCACCCGGCGGGCCCGTCCCGGGCGCCGTCGTCGACAATGCCGCCGCCGGCCCGCCCGCCGCGACACCGCCGGCGGCTGCCGGCGCCCCCGGCGCCGACTCCGCGGCCGTGGCGTTGGACAACGCTCTGGCGCGGGCACCCGAGGCCGCCGTCGGGGTGCCCGGCGCCCCGGCCGAGGGAGCCATCGACACCGCACCCGCCGCCGGCGGCAACGTGATCGACGACGCCGCCGCTGCGGCGCCGGCGCCTCCGGCCGGTGCTCCGGGTGCGCCGATCGCGGATGCCGCGGCCCTGCCGCCCGCTCCCGGCGCACCCGCTCCCGGCGTCCCTGTCGACGCCGCGGCCGCGGTTCCCCCCGCGCCGGGTGCGCCCGTGCCCGGCGGTGCGGTCGAGGGTGGTGGGCCTACGCCGCCGGTTCCGGGTGCTCCGGCTCCGGGTGCGGTGGTGGAGGACGCTGCGGCGACGCCGCCGGCGCCGGGTGCTGCGGTGCCCGGTGGTTCGGTGCCCGGTGGTGGGCCTACGCCGCCGGTTCCGGGTGCTCCGGCTCCGGGTGCGGTGGTGGAGAACACCGCGGCGACGCCGCCGGCGCCGGGTGCTGCGGTGCCCGGTGGTTCGGTGCCCGGTGGTGGGCCTA
>NZ_NVQF01000014.1 GCF_002592005.1 Mycolicibacterium palauense
AGCCCACACCCCAGCCCACGCAGCCCCCGGGCGACACCCCGCCGGCGCCGCCGGACCCGGTGACCCCGCCGGACTGGCTGACTCAGATTCCGCAGATCCCCGGCCTGCAACAGCTCCTGCCCGGGCAGGCTCCCGCCGAGTGAACCGCGGCGGCGCTCAGGGGGAGTGTCCGCCCTTGGCGAGCACCACCTTGGCCATCGGGATCTGCATCTCCTCGGGCGCCGCGGCCAGCCTCGCGGCCAGCCGCTGCTGCAACTGCTCGGCGAACCGGACCGGGCGCCCCTCGTCGGGCCCGTCGTCCAATGCGGCGGTCAGCGCGGGGAACACCGCTGCCCGGGCGAATCCGGCCCACCGCTCACCGAAGGCCTTCGCGTCGCCGTCGGCCCGGTACTGCGTCCAGAACCGGTCGCCGGCGTCGAAGACCTCGAGGTGTTCGACGCTGAGGTTCTCGAAGCGCCCCTTGGGGGCGAACGGTGCCACGAAGTCCTTCTCCGAGCGCCCGACGGTGGGAATCGACATCGCGCGCAGTTCCTCGGTGGTCAGGACCTTCTCGGTGACCAACTCGTCGAGGGCCGCCCTGAGACCGTCCAGCAGCGGGATCAGGCCGTACCCGCCGGACTCGTCGGCGCCGAGGGTGAGGACCACGAGCTTGCCGTGCGGTGACAGTTCGCGGCCCCGGAAGGCGATGAACTCGTGCCAGTCCTCGGCGGCCTGCCGGCTGTAGGCGGCGCGGAGGTCCTCGTCGGTGCTCATCGAGGCGTGCACATGGTCTTCGACCGGGCCCGGTATCCGGCTCAACCACTGGATCGCCCAGGAACTCCAGCCCAGCTGCACACTGTCGGAGGGGAGGATCTGCTGATAGAAGGACCGCCCGACCGCCGAGCTGAACACCTTCGGATCCTTGGCGAGGTAGCTGTCCGGGTCCTCGGCCAGGGTGTGGAACAGCGCGGTGAAGTCGTTTTCGGCGATGTCGGTGTGCGCGACCAGGATGGACTGCTCGGGCGGAATACGGGCACGCAGGCGGGCGATCGCGGCGCCGATCGGCAGCAGCGAGTTGTGCCCGTTGGAGGCGCCGTAGTCGGCGATGACGACCGGCTGCGGCGGTTTGGGCAGTGGGACCTCGTCGGCGGCCCGCTCGAAAAGTTCGATGGCGGGCCGCAATCCGGCCGCCTGCAGCCGCAGCGACGGGGTGTGGAAGACGCTGCCGTGCGGTTCGGGCCGCACCACGATGCTCGACTCGGGCACGGCTACTTCCGGCGTCGTCGGCCCAGCAGCAACCCCACCAGAATCCCCACCACGAGCATGACGGTCAGCACGAACCACATCGGCGATTCGACGGTGACCCACAGAATGTGAATACGCGGTCTGTCCCGGTTCTGGGCGATGAAGATGGCCGCCAGCGCGACCAGGACCAGGGCGACCCAGTACCGCACCGCGAAGCGCCGGACGGGGCCCGCCGTCGGCGACCCCGTCTCCTGTGCACTCATCGGAGAGCCTCCTTTCCCGGCATGTCGGTCTGGTTCCGACGGTAGTCGCCGTCCCGGCATGCCACCGTCCGAATGGTCGGCGGCACCGTTCTTGCCATGGTTGGCGGCGGAGTTGGCGGCACGGTTGGCGGCGCGCCGCGCCGGGCCCCGTGCGACACTTCGGGCATGGCTGACCGGCGGACGGCGCCGCGGCTGCTGCTGGCCGTCGCCGTCGTGACGATGGTGCTCACGGGGATCGGGTTCGTGCTGACACTGGTCCTCAACGCGTTCGTGCTCGACAAGTACGACGCCTACGGCCAGGTGCCGATCCCGGGCAGGGCCAGCCTGCAGCTGCCCGCCGGCGAGGTGACGATCACGTTCCACGCCACGGCGATCGGCTACCCGTCGGGAGCCATGCCGATCCCGGACCTGCAGATGAGCCTGCAGGGACCCGACGGCGGCCACGACCCGCAGGTCACCGAGAGCATCGGTACCACGACCACGGTCAACAACGACATGCGTCGCCGGGTGTGGGTCGCCCAGGTTCCCCAACAGGGCACCTACGACGTCATCACCGACGGCAACGTGAGCGCCTTCCTCAACCCGACGCTGGCGTTCGGGCGCGGCAGCGACTACGGGTCGTTGCCGTGGATCCTGGCCGCGGTGTTCGGGGTGGCGGTGCTCGACATGATCGTCGCGCTGGTTTGGCTCTCGCGCACCAAACGCCGGCCGCCGGTGGGCCTGGCGCCCAACCCCTTCGGCGGATCGGTGCGCGTCGGGGACCCGCCACCGCCGACCGCCACCCGGCGCGAGTCCGTCGTACCCAGCGATTCCGGGGTGCGTATCGAGCAACTCAAAACACTTGCCGCCCTGCGTGATTCGGGCGCGCTGACGCAGGAGGAGTTCGAGGCGGAGAAACGCCGGGTGCTCGGCGAGTCGTGAGCCGCGCGGCTCAGTGGCCCCTGGCCACCCACTCGTCGTAGTGCACGATCTCGTCGCCGATCTTCGTGGTGTCGCCGTGGCCGGTGTAGACCACGGTGTCGGCCGGCAGCACACCGAGTTTGTCCTTGATCGAGCCGAGGATCGTCGGGAAGTCCGAGAACGACCGGCCGGTGGCGCCGGGGCCGCCCTGAAACAGGGTGTCGCCGGAGAACAGCGCACCCAGCTCCGGGGCGTACAGGCACGTCGAGCCGGGGGAGTGTCCGGGGGTGGCGATCGCCCGCAGCTCGACGCCGTCGGCGGTGAGCACCTGCCCGTCGGACAGCGTCCGGTACGGCTTGCCGGGGTGGGTCATCTCCCAGAGCATCCCGTCGGCCGGGTTGAGCAGCACCGGCGCATCGAGGTCCGCCGAGAGCTGCGGCGCGACGGTGACGTGGTCGTTGTGGCCGTGCGTGCACACCACCGCCACCACGTGGCGGCCGCCGACGGCGTCCTCGATGGCCTTGGCGTCGTGGGCGGCGTCGATGACGATGACCTCCTTGTCGTCGCCCACGATCCAGATGTTGTTGTCGACGTCCCACGAGCCGCCGTCGAGTTCGAACTTCCCGCTGGTGACGACCCGCTCGATGCCGGGCTGCTTGTCGCTCATCGGTTTCCTCCGTTCTTCGCGCAAGCGCTCATCACTGCCTCCGGTTCTTCGCGCAAGCGCTCATCACTGCCTCCGGTTCTTCGCGCAAGCGCTCATCACAACACCACCACCGAGCGCAGCACCTCGCCGCCGTGCATCTTGTGGAACGCGCTCTCGATCTCGTCGAGTCCGATGCGTTCGCTGACGAACTTCTCCAGCGGCAGCCGGCCCTGCAGGTACAGGCTGACCAGGGTGGGGAAGTCGCGTTCGGGCAGGCAGTCGCCGTACCACGAGCTCTTCAGCGAGCCGCCGCGGGAGAAGAAGTCCACCAACGGCATCTCCAGGGTCATGTCGGGGGTCGGGACGCCGACCAGCACCACGGTGCCGGCCAGGTCGCGGGCGTAGAACGCCTGCTTCCAGGTCTCCGGACGCCCGACCGCGTCGATGACGACGTCGGCTCCGAAGCCGTCGGTGAGGTCCTGAATGGTGGCCACCGGGTCGAGTTCACGGGCGTTGACGGTGTGCGTGGCGCCGAAGTCGCGGGCCCACGCCAGCTTCGTGTTGTCGGTGTCGACGGCGATGATGCGCTTGGCGCCCACCAGCGCGGCCCCGGCGATCGCGGCGTCGCCGACGCCGCCGCAGCCGATCACGGCCACGGTGTCGTCGCGGCCGACCGCCCCGGTGTTGACCGCCGCGCCCAGACCGGCCATCACCCCGCAGCCCAGCAGGCCGGCCACCGCCGGGTCGGCATCGCGGTCGACCTTGGTGCACTGTCCCTCGTGCACCAGGGTCTTGTCGGCGAACGCGCCGATGCCCAGCGCCGGGGTCAGCTCGGTGCCGTCGGTCAGCGTCATCTTCTGGGTGGCGTTGAAGGTGTCGAAGCAGTACCAGGGCCGGCCGCGTTTGCAGGCGCGGCACTGCCCGCACACCGCGCGCCAGTTGAGTACCACGAAGTCGCCGGGCTCCACGTTGGTCACGCCCGCGCCGACGGCCTCCACGGTGCCGGCGGCCTCATGACCCAGCAGGAACGGGTACTCGTCGTTGATGCCGCCCTCGCGGTATGTCAGGTCGGTGTGGCACACCCCGCAGGCGATGATGTCGACCACCACCTCGCCGGGCCCGGGGTCCGGGATGACGATGTCCACGACCTCGACCGGGTCGCCCTTCTTCCGAGAGATCACTCCGCGCACTGTCTGGCTCATGCTGGAAACCCTATCGTCTGCGCGGCCCGCGCAGGATCCGGACGAACGGCGCTTCACCGCGCCCGGCGCCGGGTTGCGGACGGTTTCGGTGGCCGGGGAAAAGTGGCAGGCTGAGGGACATAACCGGGGGAGTTCTGCGCCCCACCCCACGGACCTGAAGTGGCCGACATGAACAGCACCGACATCCTCACCGATACCGCCACCGTCGAACTCCTGCTGGCCGCGCGCTCGGCACACGACGACCGCAACTGGCGGGCCGCCTACGACGCCTTCACCCGGGCGGGCGGGCGCGGTCCGCTGAGCACCGACGATCTCGACGCGATGGCGATGGCGGCCTGGCGGGTCGGCAACGTGCGCGAGGCGGTGCGGCTCTCCGAGCTGGTGTTCACCCGGCTGACCCGGACCGATCCGGTCGCCGCGGCGATGAAGGCCGTCGAACTCGGCCTGGCGTGGCTGACCCGCGGCGACCTCAACATCGGCCGGGGCTGGATGAACCGGGCCCGCCGGCTGCTGGAGGGCGCGCCCGAGAGCCCCGCCCACGGCTACCTGGCCTACCTCGACGCCGTGATGGCGGCGATGGAACAGGACGCCGAGGCCCTCGGCTCCTCCACCCGCACTCTGCGCGGCGTGGCCGAACGCACGGAGGTGCCCGCCTTGACCGCGCTGGGGCTGGTCGCCGAGGGGCTGCACGCGTTGTTCGACGACCGGCTGGCCGACGCCTACGGGCTGATCGACGAGGCCATGCTGCCGGTGCTGGCCGACCAGGTGCCCGTCGAGTGGGCCGGCGACATCTACTGCATCGTGCTCTACCACTGCCACCGGCTGGCCGACGTGCCGCGGATGCGGGCCTGGACGGAGTCGATGGAACGCTGGTGCGGGCTGTCGGGGTCGGTGGCCTACGGCGGGGTCTGCGATGTGCACCGGCTGCAGGTGGTGGCCGCCACCGAGGACTACCAGCATCTCGAGGAGCGCCTCGCCGACGCCAGCCGCCGCCTGGAGGATGTCAACAACTGGGCGGCCGCCGAGGGCTATTACCAGCTCGGCGAGGTGTGCCGGCTGCGCGGTGACGCCGAGGGCGCGGCCGCGGCGTTCGCCAAGGCCCGCAGCCTGGGCGCCGACCCGCAGCCCGGCGAGGCGCTGCTGCGCTGCAGCCAGGGTGACAAGCAGGCCGCGTGGGCCGGCCTGCGGGTGGCGCTGGCCGGCGAATCCGGGGTGGGGCGGATGCGCCTGCTGCGGGCGGCCGTCGACGTGGCGCTGGCCCGAGACAGTCTCGACGAGGCCGAGCTGTACTGCGCCGAACTGGAGGAGGGCGCGCGGGCGCGCCCGACGCCGGGGTTCCGGGCCTGGGCCGCCCACACCCGCGGGGCGCTGCTGGTCCGTCGCGGACGGCACGCCGACGCGCTGGACGCGCTGCACACTGCGCTGCGGGAGTACCGGAACCAGCAGGCCCGCTACGAGACCGCGCAGGTCTACGAATGGATGGCGTTGGCGCACAAGGGTTTGGGTGACACCGTCTCGGCCTCTGCGGACTCGGCGACCGCCGAGGCGATCTACCGCCAGCTGGGCGTGGAGGCGCCGCTGACCTGCGGTGACCCGACCCCCGGCGGTCTGACCAAACGCGAGGTGGACGTGCTGCGCCACATCGCGGTCGGCGCGACCAACCGGGAGGTCGCCCAGGAGTTGGTGATCAGCGAGAAGACCGTCGGGCGTCATCTGGCCAACATCTACGACAAGCTCGGCGTATCGTCGCGCACCGCGGCCGTCGCCTGGGCCTTCCAGAACATCGGCGACCAGCTGGACATGCGCTGATACGGCTTCTGCAGCATTCACCCCATCGGGCTCGCGCCGACGCGCGGCGAAAATGCATCATCTGCCCGATGAGCCGCCGGCCGTGCGCGCCGTAGCGTCGATATCCATGGCGGGCGACGGTGCCCGCACCGACACAGGAGTGCACACCAATGACAACCGTCACCGGATTCGACGAGGAAACCGATTCCGCGGCCGGCGAATCGGTCGAGGAGTTCGCCGGGCGCCTGCTGGAGGCCATCGACGCCGCCAGCGTGGCGATCCTGATCAGCATCGGTCACCAGACCGGGCTCTTCGACACCATGTCGCAGCTGCCGCCGGCGACCAGCGGCCAGATCGCCGACGCGGCAGGGCTCGACGAACGCTATGTACGGGAATGGCTGGGCGGGATGGTGACCGGCCGGGTGATCGACTACCACCCGGTGGATGCGGCCCCCGAGAAGTCCACGTACGTGTTACCGGCGCACCGGGCCGCGGTGCTGACCCGCGCCGCGGGACCCGACAACCTGGCCCGGGTGGCGCAGTTCATCCCGCTGGTGGGCGAGATCGAGCAGAAGATCATCGGCTGCTTCCACGACGGCGGCGGGCTGCCCTACACCGAGTACCCCCGCTTCCACGCGCTGATGGCCGAGGAGAGCGGCGAGGTCTTCGACGCCGCCCTGGTCGACGTGATCCTGCCGCTGGCCGAGGGGCTTCCGGAGCTGTTGCGTGCCGGTGCCGACGTCGCCGACTGGGGCTGCGGCAGTGGGCACGCGATCAACGTCATGGCCCGGGCCTTTCCGGGGAGCCGCTTCACCGGGATCGACTTCTCGGCCGACGCGGTGGCCACCGGTATCGCCGAGGCCGGCCGGCTGGGCCTGACCAACGCGAGTTTCCTGCAGCGCGACGTCGCCGAACTCGACACCGCCGAGGTCCACGAGGCCTGGGACGTCATCACCGCCTTCGACAGCATCCACGACCAGGCTCATCCGGGGCGGGTGCTGTCCAACATCCACCGGGCGTTGCGTCCCGGCGGGGTGTTCCTGATGGTCGACATCAAGGCCTCCAGCCGACTCGAGGAGAACGTGGGCGCGCCGCTGAGCACCTACCTGTACACGGTGTCGACGATGCACTGCATGTCGGTGTCGCTGTCGGCGGGCGGCGACGGGCTGGGCACCGTCTGGGGCCGCCAGCTGGCCACCCGGATGCTCGGCGAGGCCGGGTTCGGCGACGTCACCGTGGCCGAGATCGAATCGGATCCCCTGAACAACTACTACATCGCCCGCAAGACCGCCCGCACGGCACGCTGAGCCCGCACTCTGGGGCCCGGGCCCCAGAGCCGGCAGGCTAGGGTCGGGCGCCATGGGCGCACTCGACCTGCTCGATGACTGGCCGGTGCCGGCCGCCGCGGCCGCGGTGGTCGGCACCGCCGGCGTGCTGGCCACCCACGGTGACACCGCTCGCCGCTTCGCGCTGGCCTCGGTCACCAAGCCACTGGTGGCGCGGGCGATGCAGGTCGGTGTGGAGGAGGGCGCGGTCGAACTCGACACCCCCGCGGGCCCGCCCGGGTCGACGGTGCGCCATCTGCTGGCCCACGCCTCCGGGCTGGCGATGCACGAGGCGAAGGTGATGGCCAGGCCGGGGACCCGGCGGATCTACTCCAACTACGGCTTCCGGGTGGCCGCCGAGGCCCTGCAGGAGGCCGCCGGCATCGACTTCGGCCGCTACCTCGCCGAGGCGGTGTTCGCCCCGCTGGGAATGACGTCCTCGGCGCTGGACGGGGGAGCGGCCACGGCCGGCTACGGCGCCGAATCCACGGTGGCCGACCTGGCGGCATTCGCCGGTGATCTGCTCTCGCCGGCCACCGTGTCGCCCCAGCTGCACGCCGAGGCCACCTCGGTGCAGTTCCCCGGCCTCGACGGCGTGCTGCCCGGTTACGGGGTGCAGCGGCCCAACGACTGGGGGCTGGGCTTCGAGATCAGGGCGGCCAAGTCGCCGCACTGGACGGGGTCGGCCAACTCGGCGCGGACCTTCGGGCATTTCGGCCAGTCGGGCACGTTCCTGTGGGTGGATCCGCAGGCCGAGTTGGCGCTGGTGGTGCTCACCGACCGGGACTTCGGGGAGTGGGCGCTCCCGCTGTGGCCGGCAATCTCTGATGAAGTCCTGAGAGAATTCGGCGCACAGTAGCGCAACAGCCGCCTCACAGGGCACAATAGACACGCACGACACACACGTTTGTGATCCTGGCTCGGATCGATCGAGGTCGTTGGGGAAGACGTCCCTCGTCGATTGAAGGAGCATCATGGGCACGAACCGGTGTGGGTCGAACCAGTTCGCCGACGCGACCACCGGCGTGGTCTACATCCACGCCTCACCCGCGGCGGTGTGCCCACATGTCGAGTGGGCGCTTTCGTCGACCCTGAATGCCAGGGCGAACCTCAAATGGTCGCCGCAGCCGGCCATGCCCGGGCAGCTGCGCGCCGTGACCAACTGGCTGGGCCCCGTCGGCACCGGCGCCCAGCTGGCCAACGCGCTGCGCTCCTGGTCGGTGCTGCGCTTCGAGGTCACCGAGGACCCCAGCCCCGGCGTGGACGGGCAACGCTTCAGTCACACCCCGCAGCTGGGCCTGTGGAGCGGGGCGATGAGCGCCAACGGCGACATCATGGTCGGGGAGATGCAGCTGCGGTCGCTGATGGCCTCCGGGGCCGACGCCCTGGCCGCCGACCTGGACACCGTGCTGGGCACCGCGTGGGACGAGGCGCTGGAGCCCTACCGCTCCGGCGGCGGTGACATCGGCAGCGAGATCACCTGGCTGAGCCGCGCCGTCGGCACCTGATCCGGCACCTGATCCGCACCCGATCCGGGGCTCAGGCCGGCACCAGGATCTGCAGCGCGCCGGGAACCGCCGACACCTGCACCGGTAGCGCCGCGGCGAACTCGCCGTCGGCGTAGGCGTTGATCCCGGGGCACTCGACGCTCACCGAGCGTGCCCGATCGGTGGTGACGTCCTCGAGGTCGACGTGGGTGCCCTTGAACACCGTCGGGAACAACCGGATCAGCCGGGTCCGCGACGCGGAGTGCACCATCGTGATGTCCAGCAGTCCGTCGCCGTGGTCGGCGTCCGGGCAGATGAGCATCCCCCCGCCGTAGCTGCGGGTGTTGCCGAACGCCACCAGCGTCAGATCGGTGTGGATCTCCCGGTACCCGCCGGGGCCGCCGTCGAGCGCCAGCCGGAAGGGCAGCAGCTGCAGCCGGGACAGCTCGGCGATCATCGCCAGGTTGTAGCGCATCCGCCCGTGCGGCCAGCGCATCCGGTTGGTGCGGTCGCTGACCAGGGAGTCGAACCCGGTCGCCATCACGGTGCCGAACCACCGGACGGTCCCGTCGGCGGCCCGGATCCGGCCCAGATCCACCGTCTCGCGGCGGCCGTCGAGCACGACGTCGGCCGCGCGCTCGGGGTCGCCGGTGGGCACCCGGTACTCGCGGGCGTGATCGTTGCCGGTGCCGGCCGGGACGATGCCCAGCGGCACGTCGCCGCCGGCGAGCTCCTGCAGCGCCACCGCGATCACCCCGTCGCCGCCGGCCACCACCAGCGCGTCGGTGCCGCGGTCCAGTTGCTCGCGCACCAGCTCCCCGGCGTGGGTGGCGTCGCGCCCGACGATCTCGACGACGTCCAGGCCCCGCCCCTGCAGCCGCGCGATCGCGCGTTCGGCGGCGTGCGGCGCGTTCCCGTGGCCCGAGGCGGGATTGGTCAGCACGGTGACGCGCGCGATCTCGCCGGCGGTCACGGGATGAGCTTGCCCGGGTTGAGGATGCCTACCGGATCCAGCGTCTCCTTGACCGCCCGCAACACCCGCACGCCGAGGTCGCCGACCTCGGCGGTCATCCACGGACGGTGATCGGTGCCCACCGCGTGATGGTGGGTGATGGTGCCGCCGTGGGCCACGATCGCGTCGCTCGCCGCGGCCTTGGCGCGGCGCCACTGCTCGACGACCTCGCCCGGGGTGGACCCGCGCTGTGCGGCCACCACCGTGAAGTACAGCGAGGCGCCGGTCGGATACACATGGGAAATGTGGCACAGCACCAGCGCCGGGGTGCCGGATTCGGCCAGCGCGGCGGTCAGCGCCTCGGTGACGGCGGCCTTCAGGCGGGCCAGATTCGACCAGCTCGTGGCGGTCTCCAGCGTCTCGCACAGCGCCCCGGCCGCCAGCAGCGAGTCACGCAGATAGGGGGCGCCGAACCGGCCGTGCTCCCAGGCCCGCGCCGGCTGTTCGCCCAGCGAGGTGCCGCCGCGGGCGGCCAGCAGCGCCCGGGTCTCGGCGTGCCGGCTCTCGGCGTGGGCGGCGCTGCCCTCGAACACGGTGATCGCCAGGCAACCGCCGGTGATCTGCTGCTCGCCGATCTGTTCGGTGGTCGCCAGGTTCACCCCCGTCTCGGCCTCGTCGGAGAGCCGGATCACCGTCGCGCCCGTGCCGGTCTGGGTGACCGCGCGCAGCGCGTCGGCGCCGGTGGCGAAATCGGGGAACGACCACGCCTCGTAGCGGGCCGCCTCCGGCACCGGGTGCACCCGCAGCCGCACCCGGGTGATGACGCCGAACACGCCCTCGGAGCCCAGCAGGAGCTCCCGCAGGTCCGGGCCGGCGGCCGACGCGGGGGCGCGGCCCACCTCCAGTACGCCGGCCGGGGTCACCGCGGTGATCCCGCGGACCATGTCGTCGATGCGGCCGTAGCCGGCCGAGTCCTGGCCCGAGGAGCGGGTGGCGGCGAACCCGCCGATGGTGGCGAACTGGAAGCTCTGCGGGAAATGGCCCAACGAGAAGCCGCGCGCACCGAGCAGGCGCTCGGCCGCGGGGCCGGTGACCCCGGCGCCCAGTTCGGCCTCCCCGGAGATCTCGTCGAGTGCGTAGAGACGGTCGAAGCGGCGCAGGTCCAGCGAGATGACCGCCTCGAAACCGTCGCCCAGCGGGTCGACCCCGCCGACCACCGAGGTGCCCCCGCCGAACGGCACCACCGCGACGCGCCGGTCGGAGCAGTACGCCAGCACGGCGGCCACCTCGTCCTCGGAGCCCGGTGCCAGCACCGCGTCGGGGGCGTCCTGTTCCCCGCGCTCGGCCCGGCGCAGCAGGTCCAGCGTGGATTTGCCGCCGGCGCGCAGCAGCCGGGCCGCCGCGTCGGTGGCGATGTTCTCCGCGCCGACGATCTCGCCCAGGGCGCCCCGGTGCTGCGGTGTCAGCCGCGACGGGCGCAGCCGCACCTCGTCGGGGCTCAGCTCGGGCGCGGGTTCGGCGTCGACGCCGAGGGCCTGGCGCAGCAGGGACGTGATGCCGTCGGAGAGCGGCTTGGCCAATGCCGGGTCGCCCCAGGCGTTCCACTTCATGGCGGGATGATCCATGCGTTACAGTATTACAAATGCTGTCAATCAGTAACGCGGCAACGGCGGAAGACGTGCGCGACGAGACCGGCGACCGGATCCTGGCCGCCGCGGCCAGCTGCGTGCGCGACTTCGGCATCGACCGGGTCGCCCTGGCCGAGATCGCCCGCCGCGCCCGGGTCAGCCGGCCCACCATCTACCGGCGCTGGCCCGACACCCGGGCGATCCTAGCCGCCCTGCTGACCCAGCGGGTGACCGGCGTGCTGCGCGACATCCCCGCCGTGGGCACCGACCGCGCGGCGGTGGTGCGGCGCGTGGTCGCCGCCGCCGCCCGGCTGCGCGACGACGACCTGGTGATGGCCGTGCTGCACTCCGCGCCGGAGCTGGCGATGGTCTACATCGCCGAGCGCCTCGGCACCAGCCAGCAGATCCTGATCGACGCCCTGGCCGCCGACCTGGCGGGCGCCCAGGCCGGCGGCACCGTCCGCGCCGGGGACCCGCGCCGCCTGGCCACCATGGTGCTGCTGATCGCCCAGTCCACCATCGCCTCGGCGCGCATCATCGAATCCATCCTGACCGCCGACGACCTCGCCGGGGAGCTCACCGACGTGCTGAACGGATATCTGTCCCCATGACCCGCCGCCCGATCACCCGCTCCGCCACCCTGAACGCCGCCCGGCGCGCCGCCGACCTGCAGGCCCTGGCCGACGGCGGGCCCGTCGACGTCCTGGTCATCGGCGGTGGCATCACCGGAGCCGGGATCGCCGTGGACGCGGCTGCCCGAGGGCTGTCGGTGGCGCTCGTCGACAAGCACGACCTGGCCTTCGGCACCAGCCGGTGGAGCTCCAAACTCGTGCACGGCGGCCTGCGTTACCTGGCCACCGGCAACGTCGGCATCGCCCGCCGCAGCGCCGTCGAGCGCGGGATCCTGATGACGCGCACCGCGCCGCACCTGACCCGCGCGATGCCGCAGCTGGTTCCGCTGCTGCCCGGCACCGGGCGGGCCGAACGGGCGCTGGTGCGCACCGGGTTCCTGGCCGGTGACCTGCTGCGCCGGCTGGCCGGCACTCCGGCCTCGGTGCTGCCGCGCTCGCGCCGCGTCGACGCCGCCCGCGCGGCCGAGCTGGCGCCGACGGTGCGCCGCGACGGGCTCGACGGCGCGCTGCTGGCCTACGACGGGCAGCTGATCGACGATGCCCGGCTGGTGAGCGCGGTCGCGCGTACCGCCGCCCAGCACGGGGCGCGGATCCTGACCTACGTCGAGGCGTCGGCGGCCACCGGCACCTCGGCCCGGCTGACCGACCGGCGCAGCGGCGAGTCGTTCGACGTCGCCGCCCGAGCGGTCATCAACGCCACCGGCGTGTGGGCCGGCGACCTCGATCCGGCGCTGCGCCTGCGGCCCAGCCGCGGCACCCACCTGGTGTTCGACGCGGCGGCGTTCGGCCACCCGACGGCCGCGCTGACCATCCCGATCCCCGGCGAGCTCAACCGGTTCGTGTTCGCCATGCCCGAACAGCTCGGGCGGGTCTACCTGGGCCTGACCGACGAGGACGCCCCCGGCCCCATCCCCGACGAGCCGCGGGCGACCCCGGCCGAGATCGCGTTCCTGCTCGACACCGTCAACACCGCCCTGGCGACCTCGCTGAGCGTCGACGACGTGGTCGGCACCTACGCCGGGCTGCGGCCGCTGATCGACACCGACGGCGGCGCCTCGGGCACCGGCAACACCGCGGACATCTCCCGCGAGCACGCCGTCGTCGAGTCGGCGACCGGGATGATCAGCATCGTCGGCGGCAAGCTCACCGAATACCGGCTGATGGCCTCCGACGTCCTCGACCGCGCGATCGCCCTGCGCCACCTGAGAGCGGGCCCCTGCCGCACCCGCACCCTCCCGCTGATCGGTGCCCCCGCCAACCCCGGCGCCGCCGCGGGCGGACCCACGCGGCTGCCGGCGTCGCTGGTGGCGCGCTACGGGTGCGAGGCCGCCGCGGTCATCGCCTCGGCCACCTGCGGGCATCCCACCGACCCCGTGGCCGAGGGCATCGACGTCCTGCGCGCCGAGTTCGAGTACGCCGTCACCCACGAGGGCGCGCTCGGTGTCGACGACATCCTGGACCGGCGCACCCGGATCGGCCTGGTGGCCGCCGACCGGCAGCGGGCGCTGCCCGCGGCGCAGGAGATGCTGGCCGCGGATCCCCGCCGCTGACGCGGCCCGCTACCCGGACCACGCGGACCACCCGGAAAACGAATTCCCGGCCGTCTCGCAGGGAGAACGACCGGGAATTCAGCTACGCGTGCAGCGTTCGGCTCACAGCGGGATGTTCTTGTGCCGGCCGCGCCGCGCCGGGGCCTCGGCCAGCGCCTGGGTCAGCTTGGAGCGGGTCTGGGAGGGCTCGATCTTCTCGTCGACCACGCCGATGTCGATCGCGGCGTCCACACCGCCGGCGATGCGCTCGTGCTCGGCGGCCAGCTCCTCGTGCAGGGCGTCGCGCTCGTGGTCCTCGGCGGCGGCCAGCTTCTTCTTGTGCAGGATGCCGACGGCGGCCTTGGCGCCCATCACGGCGACCTCGGAGTCCGGCCAGGCGAACACCTTGGTGGCGCCCAGCGAGCGGGAGTTCATCGCGATGTAGGCGCCGCCGTAGATCTTGCGGGTGACCAGTGTGACGCGGGGGACCGACGATTCGCCGAAGGCGTGCAGCAGCTTGGCGCCACGGCGCACGACGCCGCCCCACTCCTGGTCGACACCCGGCAGGTAGCCGGGCACGTCGACGATGACCACCAGCGGAATGCCGAAGGCGTTGCACAGCCGGACGAACCGGGCGGCCTTCTCCGCGCTCTCGGAGTTCAGGCAGCCGCCCAGCCGCAGCGGGTTGTTGGCCAGCACGCCGACGCTGCGCCCGGCCAGCCGGCCCAGGCCGACGACCATCGACGGCGCCCACTTGGCCTGGAACTCGTCGAACGGCGCATCCTCGTCGAGCAGCGCGTTGAGCAGCGGGTGCACGTCGTAGGCGCGGCGCGCCGACTCCGGCAGCAGCGCGGCCAGGTCGGTGTCCTCGGCCTCGGCCTTGGCGCGGTCGAAATGGCCCTGCTGGCAGAACAGCCCGACCAGGCGGCGTCCCCGCTCATAGGCGTCGAGCTCGTCGTCGGCGACGATGTGGCACACGCCGGACTTCTTGTGGTGGGCCTCGGGCCCGCCCAGCGACACCATGTCGACGTCCTCGCCGGTCACACTGCGCACCACGTCGGGGCCGGTGACGAAGATCTTGCTCTCGGGGGCCATCACGATCACGTCGGTCAGCGCCGGTCCGTAGGCCGCGCCGCCGGCGGCGAAGCCGACGACCACCGAGATCTGCGGGATGTAGCCGGAGGCGCGGATCATCGCCTCGAACACCAGGCCGACGGCGTGCAGGGCCTTGACGCCCTCGGCCAGCCGGGCGCCGCCGGAATGCCAGATCCCGACGATGGGGCTCTGCTCGTCGATGGCGGTGTCGTAGGCGTCGACGATGTGCTTGCAGCCGTCGACGCCCATCGCGCCGCCCATCACGGTGCCGTCGGTGCAGAAGGCGATGGTGCGCACGCCGTTGACGGTGCCCGCGGCGGCCAGAATGCCCGAGCGGTCACGTTCGTGCAGCAGCTCGACGCTGCCGTCGTCGAAGAACGTCGACAGCCGCAGCAGGGGATCGCGGGGATCCAGCGATTCGTTGACCGATTCGGGCGCCATCGTCGTCATGTATGTCTCCTTGAGTGCCGTCAGTACGTTCAGTACTTGCCGAAGGCGAGTGCGACGTTGTGCCCGCCGAATCCGAATGAGTTGTTGATCGCGTACTGGTAGTTGCCGGTACGGGGTTCACCGCTGACCACGTCGAGGTCGATCTCGGGATCGAGATTCTTCAGGTTCAGCGTGGGCGGCACGATGCCGTCCCGCAGCGCCTGGATGGTGAGAATCGACTCGACGGCGCCCACCGCGCCGACCGAGTGGCCCAGCGCGGACTTCGGGGCGTAGACCGCCGGGCGGTGCCCGCGCATCGCCTTGTTGATGGCCACCCCCTCGGCCACGTCGCCGACGCTGGTGCCGGTGGCGTGCGCGTTGACGTGGCCGATGTCGGTGGGCTGCAGGCCGGCCAGTTCGATGGCCCGCGTCATGGCATAGCCGGCGCGCTCCCCGTTGGGGTCGGGCGCCACCATGTGGAAGCCGTCGGAGGTGATGGAGGCACCCATCAGCCGGGCCAGGATCCGCGCGCCTCGGGCCTTGGCGTGTTCCTCGGTCTCGATGACCATCAGCGCGCCGGCCTCGCCGAACACGAAGCCGTCGCGGTCCCGGTCGAACGGCCGGCAGGCCCCGGCGGGGTCGTCGTTGTTGGTCGACATCACGATGCGCATCTGGGCGAACCCGGCGATCGGCACCGCCTCGATGCGCTGCTCGACGCCGCCGCAGATGGCGATGTCGGCCTCGCCGAGGATGATATTGCGCCAGGCCTGGGCGATGCCCTCCGATCCCGACGCGCACGCCGAGACTGGGGTGACGACCCCGGCCTTGGCGTGTCGCTCCAGACCGACGACCGCCGAGGGGCCGTTGGGCATGTACATCTGCACGGCCAGCGGAGAGACGGCCCTGATGCCGCGTTCCCGCATGCCGTCGTAGGCGAACACCAGCGCCTCGGCGCCGCCGAGGCCGGTGCCGATCGACACCAGCAGGCGGGTGGTGTCGACCTCGGGCGAGCCGGCGTTCTCCCAGACCCGCCGGCCCAGCACCGTCGACATCCGCTGGGGATAGGACATTCTGCGAAGTTCGACCTTGGTCAGCTCGGACTCGAAGTCCTCCAGCAGGTGGCCCCCGATGCGCACCGGCAGGTCGAATTGCTCGACGAACGGATCCTCGAGCTTGCGGATCCCGCTCTGCCCGGCGAGCAGAGCCTTCCAGGTCGTCTCGGCGTCCGTCGCCACGCTCGTCGTCATCGCGATGCCGGTGACGACGACGTCGGGCAGACCGTTCCCAGTTGTCGGCGTAGCCATACTGCGCAGAGTGTCCTTTCCCCCGAACCCGGTCCTAGTACTTACCGAAGGTGAGCGCGACGTTGTGCCCGCCGAAACCGAACGAGTTGTTGATGGCGTACTGGTACTCGCCGTAGCGAGGTTCACCGGCAACCACGTCCAGGTCGATCTCCGGGTCGGGCGTCTCGTAGTTCAGCGTCGGCGGGATGACGCCGTCGCGCAGCGCCAACACCGTCAGCACCGATTCCAGGGCGCCGACCGCGCCGATCGAGTGGCCCAGCGCCGATTTCGGAGCGTAGACCGCGGCGTTCTCACAGCCGGCGACCCGGATTGCCTGGGCCTCGGCGGTGTCGCCGATCGGGGTGGCGGTGCCGTGCGCGTTGACGTGGTCGATGTCCTTGGGGTCCAGGCCCGCGGTCTCCATCGCCCGCTTCATCGCGTGACCGGCCCGCAGGCCGTCCGGCGCCGGAGCCACCATGTGATAGGCGTCCGACGTGATTCCGGCGCCCATCAGCCGGGCCAACGGCTTGGCGCCGCGGGCCAGGGCATGCTCCTCGGTCTCGATGATCATCAGCGCGCCGGCCTCGCCGAACACGAAGCCGTCCCGGTCCTTGTCGAAGGGCCGCGATGCCGCCGCGGGATCGTCGTTGCGGGTCGACATGGCACGCATCATCGAGAACGCTGCGATCGGCAGCGCCTCGATACCGCCCTCGACCCCGCCGCATACGACGAAGTCGGCGTCACCCATGACCACCTGTCGCCAGGCATGGGCGATGGCTTCCGAACCGGAGGAACAGGCCGACACCGGGGTGATCACCCCGGCGCGCGCGCCCAGTTCCAGGCCGGCCACCGCCGCCGCACCGTTGGGCATGATCATCTGCACGGCCAGCGGGGACACCTTGCGGGGCCCGCCCTCGTTCATGGCGTCGTAGGTTTCGACGATCTTCTCGCCGCCACCGAGGCCGGTGCCGATGACCACCGCGAACCGGTCCGGGTCGACCTCGGGCGCACCCGCTGTCTCCCAGAGCCGGCCGGCCAGCAGTTTGGACATCCGCTGGACGTACGACATGCGGCGCATGTCGATGCGCGTCATGTGGCTGTCGACGTTGTCCACGAGGTGGCCGCCGATGCGTACCTGCAGATCCCACTTGGTGACGAAGTCGTCGGTGAGCTCGCGGATACCGCTCTCGCCGGCCAGCAGGCCCTTCCACGTGCTCTCGATGTCCGCGGCGAGCGCCGTGGTGGCCTCAACAGCGGTCACCACGACGGAAGGGAATCCGCCGTTGGCAGTGGAAGGTCTGGTCATTCCGCCGCAAACTTCTCGCGCAGGGCGGCGGCAGCCTCGGGGTTCTCTTCCTCGAGCTTCTGGATGTAGGCGACGACGTCACCGACGGTGCGCAGACCGGCGAGGTCCTCGTCGGGGATCTTCACGCCGTACTTGTCCTCGGTCTGCACGGCGATCTCCACCATCGACAGCGAGTCGATGTCCAGGTCGTCGACGAAGGACTTCTCCGGGGTGACCTCGGAGGGCTCGATACCGGTGACCTCTTCGATGATCTCGGCGAGACCGGCGATGATTTCTTCCTGGCTGGCGGCCACAGTGTGGCTCCCTTCATTTTTTGATGGCCCGTGAACGGTTGCGTTCCGGGTTGATGACGCTCTTTGTTGATGACGCTGCTTGTTGATGACGCTGTGGTGTTGCGTATGTGGTTGTCCCGGCGGACCCGGCTGCTAGAGCTCGGTGAGTCCGTCCAGATCTGCGGGGGACTTGACGGCGTGCGTCGGTACCCCCCGAAGTTCCCGTTTGGCGATCCCGACGAGCGCCCCGGCGGGCGGGAACTCGACGATCGCGCGCACATTGTGGTCACGCATGTACTGGGTGCACAGGTCCCACCGCACGGGGCGGGTGAGCTGGGCGACCAGCTTGTCCATCGCGTCGGAGGTCGACGCGACCGGCTGCCCGTCGGCGTTGGACAGCAGTGTCAGCCCGTCGGCGGGCAGGGCGGCGGTGTCCACCGCGGCCGCCGCGGTGGCGTAGGCCTCGGTGGCCGGGGCCATGAAGTGGGTGTGGAACGCGCCGGCGGTGGCCAGCTGACGCACCCGGGCGCGGGCCGGCGGGTTCTCGGCGAGCTTGGCCAGCGCGTCCAGGCGGCCGGCGGCCACGATCTGACCGACCGCGTTGCGGTTGGCGGGCACCAGGTCCAGGTCGGACAGCGCGGCGAGCACCTCGGTCTCGTCTCCGCCGAGCAGGGCGGACATGCCGGTGGGCTCGGCGGCACAGGCCTTGGCCATCTCGGCGCCGCGGGTGGCGGCCAGCGCGACGGCGTCATCGGCGGAGATCAGCCCGGCCATGGCGTAGGCGGCGATCTCGCCCACGGAATGCCCGGCGACGATCGTCTCGGCGCCGGACAGCAGGCCGCGCCGGGTCAGTTCCCGGTGGGCCAGCAGCGTCGCGGCCACCACCAGCGGCTGGGTGATCGCGGTGTCGGTGATCTCCTCGGCCTCGGCGGTGGTGCCCAGCCGGGCGAGGTCCAGGCCGCTGGCGTCCGACCAGGCGGCGATCTGCTCGGCCGCACCGGGCAGCTCCAGCCACGGGCTGAGCATCCCGGGGGTCTGGGAACCCTGGCCGGGAGCAAGCAGCGCTACAGGAGCGGTCGTCGATTCAGGCACGTCTCTAAGAGAACATTGTGAAACGGATTTTGAACGGTGTAAGAGATTATGAACCTTGTCTTATGTTTTTGTAGCTTCCCCACAAAACGGCACGTGATGCGACGTCTTCGAGACCGCTGCGCGATCTGTCAGGACACGTGACTGACGCCCGTCGAGAACCCCGCCGGTGCGCTGACCGGCCCCGGAGCGGGGTTTGACAGGCTCGCATGCTGCTCGGAACGCGACAGCCGGCCGACGGTGGCCGCCACGCGAAGGACGTAGGCGTCACGCGGCAGGGTCGGATCGCGGCCCGTGAAATCAGTGATGCGCTTGAGGCGGTAGCGAACGGTGTTTGGATGAACGAACAACTTGCGGGCGCACGCCTCGATGGCGCCGCCGGAGTCCAGATAGGCATCCAGGGTCTCGGTCAGGGCCGGGCCCGCATCGGCCAGCGGCCGCATGACATCGGTCTGCAGCGCGCCGATCGCCGAGGCGTCACCCATCAGCGCCCGTTCGGGCAGCAGCTCGCGCGCCTGCACCGGCCGCGGCGCGCCGGTCCAGCCGCCGACCGCGTTCATGCCCGAAATCGCCTCGGAGGCGCTGTGATAGGCCGCGGTCAGCATCGGTGCCGTCGGACCGATGACCACCGGCCCCTCGGAGAACGCGCCGAGCAGGTCGGCCAGGAACCGGTCGGTGGGCGCCAGCTGCCCGGAGACGATCGCGATCAGCCACGTGCCGTGCACGTCGGTGAGCGCGGCCCGGCCGTGGCGCGCCGCGACGTCGCGGACGTCCTCGATGGCCAGTTCCTCCCGGCCCGGCGGGGGCGTCCCGACCACCACCGTCGCCGGGGCGTTGGTGTCCCAGTTCAGCGCCGCCGCGCGGGACAGCAGCTCGGCACCGGCGTCGCCGCGCACCACGGCGTCGACGACGCTGGCCTCCATCCGGCTGTCCCAGGCGCCGCGCGCCTCCGCGGCGTCGGCGTAGGAGGAGGCCGCGGCGAACGCCAGGTCGCGGCTGTACCGCAGGATCCCGACGGTCAGTGCGGTCAGCTGGTCCTCGTTGCGGGCCAGCATCGGCACCACTTCCTCGAAGTACTCCATGGTCACCCGCACCATCTCCACGGTCTGACGCAGCGCGATGCGGCGGGTCAGATCCTGCGGGACCAGCGCGAAGGCCTCGGCCGTGTAGCCGACGTTGCTGTGCGGGTCGTGCAGCCACTCGGCGAAGTTGACCACCGCGGTCTGCACCACCAGTTGCACGCTGGCGCGCTGGGAGGCCTCCAGTTCGGCGAAGAACGGCAGCCGGTCGCCCATCGCGTGGACGGCGTCGGTCGCCAGCCGCCCGGAGTACTGCTTGAGCCGGCGGCGCAGCGAGTCCGGGACCTTCTCGACGAGTTCCAGCGGCGATCGCGACGGAACGAACCGACTGTCGGGCATAACTAAAAGCTACGCCCGTTTTCTGGACAAAACCTCCAAGGGGCCGGCCGCGGTGGCGACCGGCCCCGCCCGGAGGATGCCGATCGGCTAGGCGCTGCCGGGGTCGGAGGTCTGCTCCGGGGCGGCCAGCACGTCGTCGATCTGGTACTGCCGTGCGGCGGCCACGGCCACCGACGGGTCGATCTCGCCGTCGCGGGCCAGCGCCTCCAGCACCGCCACCGCCACGGACTCGGCGTCGGTGTTGAAGTAGCGCCGCGCCGCCGGGCGGGTGTCGGAGAACCCGAACCCGTCGGTGCCCAGGGTGACGTAGGTGCCCGGGACCCACGGCCGGATCTGCTCGGGCACCGCGCGCATCCAGTCCGAGACCGCCACCACCGGGCCGGTCGCGTCGGCCAGCGCCGTGGTGACGTAGGCCTCGCGGGCCGGGCGGTCGGGATGGCGCAGCCGCTCCTTCTCGATGTCCACGCCGTCGCGGTTGAGCTCGCCCCAGCTGGTCACCGACCACACGTCGGCGGCCACATCCCAGTCCGCGGCCAGCAGCTCGGCGGCGCGCAGCGCGTCGGGCATCGCCACCCCCGAGGCCAGGATCTGTGCGGTGTTGCTGCGCTTCTCCGGGGCGCTGCGGTAGCGGTAGATGCCGCGCAGCAGGCCCTCGGGGTCGAAGTTCTCCGGCTCCGGCGGCTGGCGGTAGGGCTCGTTGTAGATGGTCATGTAGAAGAAGACGTTCTCCGGGTTCTCCCCGTACATCCGCTCCAGCCCGCTCTCGATGATGTAGGCCACCTCGTAGGCGAACGCCGGGTCGTAGGCCACCACCGCGGGGTTGGTCGAGGCCAGCAGCAGCGAATGCCCGTCGGCGTGCTGCAGACCCTCACCGGTCAGCGTGGTGCGTCCCGCGGTCGCGCCGAGGGCGAACCCCCGGGCCATCTGGTCGCCGGCGGCCCAGAAGCCGTCGCCGGTGCGCTGGAACCCGAACATCGAATAGAAGATGTAGATCGGGATCATCGGCTCGTTCTGCGTGGAGTACGAGGTGCCCACGGCGGTGAACGACGCCGTGGAGCCGGCCTCGTTGATGCCCTCGTGCAGGATCTGGCCGATCTCGCTCTCCTTGTAGGCCAGCATCAGCTCGGCGTCCACGGCGGTGTAGAGCTGCCCGTTGCGGTTGTAGATCTTCAGGCTCGGGAACCAGGAGTCCATCCCGAACGTGCGGGCCTCGTCGGGGATGATCGGTACCAGGCGGGGGCCGATGTTCTTGTCGCGCAGCAGCTCCTTGAACGTGCGCACCGTCGCCATGGTGGTGGCGACCTCCTGCTGCCCGGACCCCTTCTTCAGCGCCTTGTAGGTGTCGCGGCCCGGCAGTGTCAGGACCTTGGACTTGGTGCGGCGTTCCGGGACGAACCCGCCCAGCGCGCGGCGCCGGTCGAGCATGTAGCGGATCTCGGGGGCCTCCTCGCCGGGGTGGTAGTACGGCGGCAGGTAGGGGTTCTCCTCGAGCTGGGCGTCGCTGATCGGGATGCGCTGGGTGTCGCGGAAACCCTTGAGGTCGGCCAGCGCGAGCTTCTTCATCTGGTGGGTCGCGTTGCGGCCCTCGAAGTGCGAACCGAGGTGGTAGCCCTTGATCGTGTGCGCCAGGATCACCGTGGGTTGGCCCTTGTGCTCGGTCGCCGCGCGGTAGGCGGCGTAGACCTTGCGGTAGTCGTGTCCGCCGCGCCGCAGGCCCCAGATGTCGGTGTCGGAGAGGTTTTCGACCAGTGCCTTGGTGCGCGGATCCCGTCCGAAGAAGTTGTCCCGGATGTAGCTGCCGTCATTGGCGCGATAGGTCTGGAAGTCGCCGTCGGGCGTGGTGTTCATCAGGTTGACCAGGGCGCCGTCCTTGTCGGCGTGGAACAGCGCATCCCAGCCGCGACCCCAGATCACCTTGATGACGTTCCAGCCCGCGCCGCGGAAGAACGACTCCAGCTCCTGGATGATCTTGCCGTTGCCGCGCACCGGGCCGTCGAGACGCTGCAGGTTGCAGTTGATGACGAAGGTCAGGTTGTCCAGGCCCTCCAGCGAGGCCATGTGGATCAGCCCACGGCTTTCCGCCTCGTCCATCTCGCCGTCGCCGAGGTAGGCCCACACGTGCTGGTCCGAGGTGTCCTTGATGCCCCGATCGTGCAGGTAGTGGTTGAACCTGGCCTGGTAGATGGCGTTCATCGGGCCCAGGCCCATGGACACCGTCGGGAACTCCCAGAAGTCGGGCATCAGCCGCGGATGCGGATACGACGGGAGCCCGCCGCCGGGATGGCTGTGCTCCTGGCGGAAGCCGTCGAGCTGGTCGGCGGTGAGCCGGCCCTCCAGGAAGGCGCGCGCGTAGATGCCGGGGGAGGCATGGCCCTGGATGAACACCTGGTCGCCGCCGCCCGGGTGGGCCTTGCCCCGGAAGAAGTGGTTGAAGCCCACCTCGTAGAGGGCCGCCGAGGAGGCGTAGGTCGAGATGTGCCCGCCCACGCCGACGCCGGGACGCTGCGCCCGGTGCACCATGATCGCCGCGTTCCACCGGATCCAGGCCCGGTAGCGCCGCTCGACGTCCTCGTCGCCGGGGAACCACGGTTCCAGTTCGGTCGGGATGGTGTTGACGTAGTCGGTGGAGGTCAGCGAGGGGATCGCGACCCGCTGCTCACCGGCGCGCTCCAGCAGCCGCAGCATCAGATAACGGGCGCGCGCCGGGCCCGATCGTGCCAACAGGCCGTCGAAGGACTCCAGCCACTCGCCCGTCTCTTCGGGGTCGATGTCGGGCAGGTAGGAGGCCACGCCCTCCCTGATCACCCGAACACGGTCGTGTTCGGCTGCGGTGCCGGAGTTTTGGGCCAGGTCCTGGCGCACGAACTCGGTGGTCAACTTCCGCTCCTTTTGGGATTGCCGGGGTAGCTCTGCGAGGTTGTCGCTGACATCTATCAAACCGCACTCGGACCACTCGTGAAGAACGGATCCGTGGGACGGCACGCCGGGCCCGCCGAGCCGGTAACCTCAGCGGCTGTGATCGGACGGCGGGGGACGGGATCGGGGCATCGGCGCCTGCGTGGCCCCGGGCCGTGCGGTCTGCGGCGGGTGCGGATGGCGGCGCTGGCCGTCGGTTCGGGCACCGCGGCGGTGATGGGGTTGATCGGCACGGGTTGTACCACCGTCACCGACGGTACCGGTGTCGTCGACGCCGGGGAGGCGCCCGCCTACCGGGCTTCGATGTCGGCCTCGGCGTCGGCGTCGGCGGCCACCTCCAGCGCCCGGGAGTCGCGGCGGCAGGAGTCGCTGACCACCGAGGCGGTCTACTCGGCGTGCGAGACCATGAGCACCACCAGCGCCGACGCCATCGACGATCTCAACGGCTACGTCGACGCGATGAACAGCGGCGACGCGTCGGACGCCACGGTGGGCCGGGCCGCCGACGGGCTGAACCGCAGCGCCGACCTAGTGGAGAGCGATATCAACGACACGCTGCCGTCGGATCTGCGCGACGCGCTCTACGCCTGGAGTGACGCTGCCCGGGCGACGGCGGGCGCGGTCCTGACCGATGCCTCGCCCTCGGATTTCAACGACACCGTGACCCAGCTCAACGATTCCCGAGCGAACGCGCTGAACCTCTGTGATGGTTTCTACTGAGATTCTCGAGGATGTTCTCGCGGGTGCGTTCCGGGGGTGCCGGTCGGCTTTTTCCGTCCCTCCTAGGGCGTTGCCCATGACCTGCGGAAGCTCGCTGTGCGACGATGAGCCCATCAAGCGTTTTGCCGACATCAACCCTGACGAACGACGCTGACAACAACAAGGAGGTCCCACCGTGGTCGCGGCGGACAGCGCCCCGAACTATGCCCATCGCCTGGGCATCCAACGAGACCAGGTGGTCCAGGAACTCGGCTGGGACGACGACACCGACGACGATATCCGCGCCGACGTCGAGGAGACCTCCGGTGGTGAGCTTCTCGACGAGGACACCGACGAGGTCGTCGACGTCGTGCTGCTGTGGTGGCGTGACAGTGACGGCGACCTGGTCGACGCGCTGATGGACGCGATCACCCCGCTGGCCGACGACGGGGTCATCTGGGTGCTCACCCCCAAGACCGGCAAGCCCGGCCACGTGGTGCCCGCCGAGATCGCCGAATCGGCCCCGACGGCGGGGCTGGTGCAGACCTCCTCGGCCAACCTCGGCGACTGGAGCGCCAGCCGGCTGGTGCAGCCCAAGTCGAAGGCGGCGGGCAGGCGCTGATGCTGACCGAGGGCGCACCGGCCCCGGACTTCACGCTCAAGGATCAGAACGGACGGCCGGTCACGCTCAGTGACCACCGGGGCGTCAAGAACGTGCTGCTGGTGTTCTTCCCGCTGGCGTTCACCGGAATCTGCCAGGGTGAGCTGGAGGAGATCCGCAACCGGCTCCCGGAGTTCCAGAACGACTCGACCGCCACGCTGGCGGTGTCGGTGGGGCCGCCGCCGACGCACAAGGTGTGGTGCGCCCAGCGTGGTTTCGACTTCCCCGTGCTGTCGGATTTCTGGCCGCACGGGGCCGTCGCGCAGGCCTACGGAGTGTTCAACTCCGACACCGGGTTCCCCAACCGGGGCACGTTCGTCATCGACCGTGCCGGGGCGATCCGGTTCGCCGAGTGCCGGGAGCCGGGGGAACAGCGCGACCAGTCCCTGTGGGCGGCCGCGCTGGCCGCGCTGGACTGACCCACCGCCGACTCACCCGCCGCCCAAACTGCAGGTTCTGTACGCATCGCGCGAGTGGGCCCGTCACAACGTGCAGTCTCGGCGAGGTTTTGGGGCCGGGGCGGCGCTGCGTGTAACCTGCCAGCGCACGGGCGTGTAGCTCAGTGGTAGAGCTCTGGTTTTACACACCAGCGGTCGGGGGTTCGATACCCTCCGCGCCCACCAAGGTTTGTGCAGTCCACTGCCGCCCGCGGCCCCTCCGTCCCGGTTCGAGGACGGCCCAACCGCTGTCGGTCGGCAGCCATGCCACGTGTCCGAGAGCGTCGGCAGGTTGTGTCTGGGTCGTGTGTGGTCGATCGCCGCCAAATCGGTTGTCGGGTCAGGTCGGTAGCACCTCGTTCGGGCGGGGCGGGGGAGAGCTTCCGCCGTCGCACGCGCGTCGGTATCGCCGCCGGCCCAGCCGCCCAGCCGCCGGCCCAGCCGCCGGTGACGTCCGTCGCTCGTCGGCTCAGCCGAGGTCACACGTGGCGGCGATGCGGCCCCGGTCGATGGCGGCACCGTGCGTTGCGTAGTCGCGTTCGGCGATGTCGGCATAGGCCTCGGCGAAGGTCGTGATGACGTCGTCGAAGATCTCGTCGTCGCCCAGATAGCCTGCGATCATCGCCGGGTCGCCGGTGCGGGCGTGGGCGACGGCCAGCGCGCCGCCACACAGAGCGGCGTAGCGCTGCAGCATCTTGGCGCCCATGTCCTCGACCACCAACGATCCCTTGCCGTCCCAGAGTTGACGGAAGTAGTAGTCACGGTGGCCGGTCGGACGCTCGTAGCGCGACCACCCCAGAAAGATATCCCCCGTCGACTGCATCAGCCGCTGGCCTCGAACCACCCGTTCACCAGCCTGCCGGAACGCGCTCGGACCCAGATGCGCTTCCAGAACCGAGGTGACCGCCTCCTTGAACTGGAGGAACAGCGGCGCACCGTCGCCGGTGACCAGCAAGAGGATCAGGCAGCGGGTGCCGACGCTGCCGACCCCGACCACCTTGTGTGCCACGTCGACGAGCCGATAGCGCCGAAGCAGCAGCTGATGCTCGAGGGGCAGGGAGTCGAGATACCCCAACAGGAAGTCCTTCAGACGTCCCAGTTCCCGGTCGATGTAGTCCTCGCCGAACCGGGTGATCAGTGGCCAATCGGCCTTGATCCGCGGTTGGCCGTCCACGGCCTCGGTGAGCCGGTCGAAGGCGCGCAGACTGTTCTTGACGGCAGCCTTGTCGGCGGCCCGCTGGGCATTGCGCCGTGACTGCGTGCCCGTCCCGAGTTTGGGGATCAGCGATGCGTAGTCCAGGCGGTAGTACTGGCGGTGCAGCGGGCTGACCGGGATCGCCGTCGCCATCGTCTTGCGATACTGGGCCACCGCGGCGCGGGTCGCGGCGACCGCCTTGGAGCGCGACACACCCAGGCTGCGCGCGGCGATCGTGACACTGGTCGCCAGCCGCTTGAGGTCCCAGTCGAAGGGGCCCGGCAGGGTCTCGTCGAAGTCGTTGACGTCGAAGACCAATCGGCGGTCGGGGCCCTTGAAAAGCCCGAAATTGGACAGGTGGGCGTCGCCGCAGAGTTGGACGTCCAGCCCGGTGGTTCGTGGTGTCGACGCCAGGTCCGCGGCCATGATGGCCGCGGAGCCGCGATAGAAGGCGAAGGGGCTCGCGCTCATCCGCCCGTGGCGGATCGGCACGAGTTCGGGCACCCTGTCCTGGTCCTGCCCGATCAGGATCGACATCGGGTCGGCGCGACCGGACTGAGCGGGCACCTCGGCCAGCGCCGTCAGCGGCACCTCGGCCCGCAGCGCGCGGCCCTCCGCTTTGCGCTGCGTGCTGCCGGCGAGGGCCTGGTGGCGGACGACCCGGTCCCATTCGTGCACGGGAGGCTCCTCTCGCCGGCCCCGGGGGGGGACGAACCCACGCCCCATCACCTGCTCCGAACGCCGTCGCTCACCTGGGCGACACCGCGCGCCCGGTCCTTTGACCGTGCCAGAGTCGCGACGGGGCTGGTAGGGGCGAAGGTCACGACAACGGCCGGAGGCGGTTCGGCGAACGGCTCGGTGACGCTGGCATGGCAGGCATCCGGGGCCGTCCCGCGCCGGTCCGCTTACCGGTTGCGCCGCGGGATCCCGGTGGCCCACAGCGCCCACACGATCAGCACCGGCTGGAACAGCAGTCGCACGAATCGGCTGGTGTCGCTGTTGAGGCCGAAGGCGTCGGTGTGGTTGAGGAACTGGGCCAGGTTGCCGGGGAAGACCAGCACGAAGAACACCGCCAGCAGTCGCCCGACGAGCACCCGGTCGCGGCGCAGCACCGCGAGCCCGACACCGAGTGCGATCTCCACGCCCCCGGACGCCATCACGACGCCGTCGGGGTCCATCGGAACCCAGCCGGGTACCTGCGCCTGGAACTCCTGGCGCGCCCAGAACAGGTGGCCGAGGCCGGCGAAGATCATGGCGCCGGCCAGGAGCAGGCGGGCCACCGTGCGGGCGGTCGTGGTCGGCGGTGGCGGGGGTGCTTCGGGCACGCGGGTCAGCCGCCCAGATCGGCGAGCGCGTCGTCGCCGCCCTCGCGGTAGGCCGACCAGTCGGTACCACCGCCGCGCGCGGCCGGGGCGACGACGTCCCAACGCCGCCGGGCCGCCTCGATCGCCTCCTCGGGCCGCAGCCCGCGGCGCAGGGCGCGGGTGACCTCCCCGGCCACGAATGCGCGTCCCTCGTGGTACTTACCGCCCGGGAAGGCGTTGCCGGACTTGGCGATCGTGCACATCGAGGCGCCGGCCGCCAGCTCCTGCAGCGTCGCCGCGGCCGCCTCACGGATCGCGGCGGCGCGCTCGGTCAGAGACGAACCGGAGCCGCCGACTGCGTCGAGGCTCACGCGGCGTTCACCGGCACGGCAACCTCGTTGCGCCGGCGCCACGGGATGGTCCACGGCGGATCGTAGAACCACGACACCGGCTCGCCGGTCACCTCGATCTCCTTCTTGCGCAGCGTGTTCAGCAGCACTGCGGTCTGTGCCGCCATCGCCGAGGGGCTGCGGTCGCCGGTGAACCGCAGCACCGCGAACGTCTCGGCGGGCACCTCGACGAGGCGGACATCCTCGGAGTCGGGTTCGGGCAGGGTCTGCAGCGACCATTTGGACGGCATGTAGAACCGGATCACCGAGGCGCCGCCGGGCCCGGTCGCCTGCGCCACCGGGGCCGTCATGGCGATCTTCTCGCCCTGCTGCGCCACCGGCGCGGTCATGGCGATCTTGGTCGAGCGGCGGTTGCCGCCGAAGATGTAGCCGGCCAGCCGCCGGAAGCCGGCGTTGCGGGCGCTTTCCTCGTCGGCGTCGACGGTGGTCTCGGCGGCGATCCGGGGTCCGTAGCGGCGGATCTCGACGCCGGGGGTCAGCGGCTCGGCGAGGTAGTGCGGTTCCTCGGTGCCCGCCCGGATACCGACGAGTCCGCCGAGCCCCACGAGGAACTGTTCGGAGATCTGTCCGGCGGTGCCGAGGATGGTCTTGATCATGGCACCGGGAATACCCGTCGTGCCCGCCGGCCTACACCGGCGGTCACGACATGCCCACCAGCAGGGCCTCGGGGCCGGCCGTCGAGGCGCTCCCGGCGATTCCCACGGTGTCGAAGGCGTCCCGGATCGCCTGCAGCTGGGCGGGGGTGAAGCCCAGGTCGGCGGCCGAGTCGAGGACCGCGGCGCGGCCGTCGGTGAACACCGCGTCGGCGCCGAGCCGGAACAGCGACTGGTAGAACACCCGCGCCCAGGTCTGCGAGGAGACCGCCGCGGTGTCCGAATCGGTCATCATCAGGTAGGCGGCGTGGCTGAAGATGGTGCTGTTCCAGTGTTCGCCGGCGTCGTCGAGGGTGCCGGTGTAGCGGTTCGAGTAGTAGGTGCGGTAGTTCGCGCCCACCGAGGACGGGTCGGCCATGCTGCGCAGGGCACCCCGTGCGGAGTCCTCACCGATCAACCAGGCGCCGCTGCCGGACTTGCCCTCCACCAGGTTGCCCATGATGTCGGAGTAGGCCTCGCTGAGCGCACCGGACTCGCCGTAGTCCAGCACCGACCCGCCGTTGCCGACGACGTGGCTGGTCACGCCGTGGAAGAACTCGTGAGCGACCACGTCCAGCGCGGCCTCCAATTCCCCGGCGTTGCCGAAGGCGAACTGCTGGGCGTCGGCGTCCCAGAAGGCGTTGTTGTAGCCGATGAGGTAGTCGTCGAGGGTGTCGCGGGGGTTGTAGCGCACCGAGGAGATGACGGTCGCGCCGTTTCCGTCGAAGGAGTCGCGACCCAGGACGGTGTCGACGTAGTCGTAGACGGCGGCCATGTTGGCGTGTGCGGACACCGCCGAGGCGTTCCAGCCGAACCATGAGCGCTTCACCAGATCTCCGGGGATCACCGGTCCGCCCCAGCCGAACAACCCGTAGGCGGTGGTGTAGGTCTCGACGCTGCGCTGCTCGTCGGCGAGCCGGTAGGAGGAGAAGAACCACTGGGTGACGCGCGTGACGTTGAGTTCGCGGCTGTCGCCGAGCAGGTCGGTGCCCACGCTGGTGGTCGGGGCCGACAGCGCCTGGATGTTCGAGGTGCTGCGGATGACCCGACCGGCCTGCTCGCCATTAGCGTACAGGTAGTAGGTGGCGCCGATGGAGTTGCCCGCCTCCTCGGCGGCGGCCGTCGAACGCAGGGTGACGCGCCAGGCCAGCTGGGGAGCGGTGTCCGGGTCGACCGCGAAGATGACGAGCTGGGTGTCGGCGGTGGCAGGGTCCACGAGCGCGGCGGCCTCGGCCTGCGGGCCGCCCAGCGCGTCGACGAGCGCGGCGGCGGCCAGCGCGGCCGCCGAGGCGCCGTCGCCGATCCCGGCGTCCGGTGTGGTGTCGACGGTGCCCAGGCGGGTGTCGTGGTAGTTGAACAGTCCGGTGACGGTGCCGGCCCCGTCGGTGACGAGGATGACTTCGCTGCCGATCACCGGGATTCCGTCGACGTTCTCACGGAGCCGGTAGAACTCCTCGGCGTTGCCCGCCGGAGCCGCCACCGTCTGGACGGTGATGGAATCGGCTCCGGCGAAACCGTTTTCGGCGCCCAGCAGGCCGGCCAGGGTGTTCAGCAGGCCGGCGGCGTCGCCGGTGTCGTACACGCGGGCGTCGGTGAAGGTGCCGTCGATGACACTGATGCGTCCGTCGGGGTCCATCTGCACCGTCACCGCGCCGGGGGACCCGGTCGCGGTGTCGTCGGCGGCGGCCGGGGTGAAGCTCGCGGTGGCGGCCAGGTCCACGGTGATGGTCGCGGTCGTCGGTCCGCCCAGCCCCAGCAGGGCCCCCAGGCCGTGCATGTGCCGGGGGTTGCCCGGAAGGTCGTCGATGGCGATCGCGAACGTGTCGGTGCCGGCGGTGGGTGTCAGCTCGGGATTGGGCGTGTAGGTGAAGCTGCCGTCGGTGTCGACGAGCACGGTGCCGAACTTCCCCTGGGCGGCCACCGTGTAGGTCAACCGGGTGTCGTCGTAGTCGGTGGCGTTGAGCTCACCTCGAACCACGCCGTCGCCGTCCTGGCTCAGCAGTGTCGGCTGTACGGTCGGGCGCTGGTTGTTCCAGGTGTACTGGGTCTGGCGGACGGCCAGCCACAGCATCTCGACGAGCCGGGGCATCGGGACGGCCGGGACGGGAAGGTCGGAGGCCAGCGGTCCCAGGCCGATCCAGGTCAGCACGTCGGCGACGATGGTGGCGGCGGTGACCGGCCGCGCCTTCGCCGGCGGCGCGGTGTCGACCCGCTCGGCGGTGACGTGCGCGGTGACCAGGGACGCCGCCGGGGAGGCGGTGGCCGGGGTCGCCGCCGCGTCCTCGGTGCCGGTGATCTCGGTGTCGCTGACGTCGGAACCGGTCTCGCCGCCGGTGTCGGTGCTCGGCTCGGTGCTGGCCCCCACGGCCCCGGCTACCTGATCAGCGGCTACCTGATCACCGGCTACCTCGTCAGCGCCGACCTCACCGGCCGCGGCGGAGGCGGTCCGGGCCCGGGCGGTGACGGCGTCGGGTCCGGACGAGGGCGCCGCGTCGCTCGAGGCGTCGGCACCCTCGGGGGCCTGGGGCTCCTGGGCGGGGGCTTCCACGGTGACTTCCGCGGTGGCTTCGGTGGCTCCGGTGGTGGCTTCGGTGGCTTCGGTGGTGGCTTCGGTGGCGGACCCGGTCGGCGCGGCTGTGTTCTCGGTGTTCTCGGTGCCCTCGGTCTCCGTGCCGTCGGCGTCCTCGGTATCGGAGGCGGTATCGGGACCGGAGTCCGCATCGGGGTCCGCCTCGGACTCCGTGCCGGCTTCGGCAGCGGCCTCGGCTTCGGCGGCGGCTTCAGCGGCAGCCTCGGCAGCGGCACTGTCCCCGGTGCCCGCCTCGGCGTCGTTGCTGGTGGCTCCGGTGTCGGAGTCCTGGGTCGAACCCGAGCCCGCGCCCGAACCCGTGTCGGTCGCCGACCCGGAATCCGCCGCGGACCCGCCGGTGTCTCCGCCCTGGCCGCCGTTGCTGGCGGCCGCGGTGCCGGTGTCGCTGTCGGAGTCGGCCACGGCGACGCCCTGCCCCGAGGCCACGGCAACGCCCAGCCCGAAGGCCACGGCGGTCACACGCATCCAGGTCAGCGTGGGTGAGGAACGTTTCGGAATCACCGAACCCCCATTCTCGGAGTCTCCTGGGAAGCCAGATTAACCCCCGGAGGTGCTTCGCTGTGCCTTTAGGCGGCCTTTGGGCGCGGTTTGTCGGCGACCGGCTGAAACCATCGGCCCCGGTCACACCATCAGCAACATCCGCCCGTCTGTCGTTCGCCGGCCAGGTGGGCGTGTGCGGTGTTGTCGGCTTTGCCGACAGCTCCGAGGAAGGCGTCGAGATCGATGCGGTGCCCGCCGAGCCAGGTACCGCCCACCGCGACGGCGTCGGCCAGTTCCGTCGGCTCCGTGGCAAACGGATCGGCGCTGAGCTCCACGAAGTCGGCGAGCTTGCCGACCTCGATCGAACCCACCAGGTGATCGCGGCGCAGCGTGCGCGCGGCGTCGATGGTCTGCGCGCGCCACGCCTGTTCCAGGGGGATGGCCTGCCCGGCACCGTGGACGTGGCCCGCCCGGGTGCGTCGGGTCGCCGCCGTGGCGATGTTGAGGATCGGGGTGGGCGGCGAGACGGAGCCGTCGTTGTGCAGGGAGACGCAGGCCCCGGAGGCCACGGCGTCGGCGAATGCCTGCCACTCGTTGCCGTGCTCGTGGTCGAACAGCTGACCGTCGAGCAGGTCGCCCCAGTAGTAGTACTGGAACGGCGCCATCGACAGGTGCACACCCAGGCGCGCCGCCCGGTCGAACTGTGGGCGGGTGCCGGCACCGCAGTGCTCCAGACGCCACCGGTGGTCGCTGCCCATCAGTCCGTGCCGGGTCAGGGCGGCCTCGTAGGCGTCCAGGGCGAGGTCGATCGCCAGATCGCCGTTGGCGTGGAAGGCCATCTGCCAGCCCGCCGGCGCGGCGCGGTCCAGGATCGCGTCGAGTTGCTCGCGGCTGTAGTTCATCGACTGCGGCCCTCCGGCCACGGCGGGATCGATACCGGCGTTGCGGGTGGCCTCGCTGCTGAGATACGGAAAGGAGATCGCGATGTTGCCCACCCAGGGCGATCCGTCGGTCCACAGCTTGACCCCGGACTTGGTCAGCCACTCCTCCCCGGCGGCGAACGACACCGGGTCGCTGTAGGTGTCGGTGATCGACATCTCCCACATGCTGACCCGCAGCGGGCACGACGGCGCCGCGGCCAGCGCCTCGTAGCCGGCGGCGAACTTCGGGTCGTAGGTCATGTCCGAGGTGGAGGTGTAGCCCCCGCGTGACATCAGCGCGAAGTACTGCGCCGCGCTGGAGAGCGGATCTCCCATCTGGGCCATCAACGGACCGGTCACCGCGGTGAGCACCGGCAGCTCGTAACCACGGCCGTCGAGGCTGCCGTCGGAGCGGCGTCCGTAGTGGGCGGCCACCGGGTCCGCCGGCGGGTTGGTGTCCCAGCCGTAGCGCTTCATCAGCGCGGTGGTGAAGTACACCCCGTGCCCGGAGTTGTCGGTGACCACGACGACGCGGTCGCCGAAGATGCGGTCCAGTTCGTCCGCGCCGGGTTGGGGATGTCCGTGCAGCAGCGCGTCGAATCCGCTGAACCACAGCGGCGTCGACGCATCGGTGCCGGCGACGGCCTCGGCGAACACTTTCTGCACGTCGTCCCAGCTCGCCGCATCCCACGGGGCGATCGACCGGGCCGGCGACTGGGTGGCGATCCCGCTCATCAGCGGATGGCTGTGCGGCTCAACGAATCCGGGGGCCAGCGCGGCTGCGCCACTGTCGACGACCTCGGCGCCGGGCAGGGCGGCCGCGCATTCCTCGGTGGAGCCGACGGCGACGATGCGGCCGTCGGACACCGCGACCGCGCCGGCGCGCGGCAGGCCGGGATTCATCGTGATCACCGTGGGGGCGGTTAGGATCATGTCGGTCATCAGCGGCTCCTCCGTCACTGGGCGGGAGTGAAGAACTCCAGGGCGATGCCGTCGGGGTCGCGGAAACTCAATCCCGACCCGTAGTGGGCGTCGACGACGCCGCCGTGTTCGACGCCCAGCTCCTCGAGCCTGGTTGCCCACGACAGCAATTCGTCGCGGGAGGTGCAGCCGAACGCGATGTGGTCCAGGCCGGCGCGGAACTCGGTGAACGGTTCGTCGGGTGCGGCGGTGGTGTGCTGGTGGATGCCGAACAGCGTGTCGTTGTCCAGCAGCCACACGACGTGGTGGAACCCGGCGTCGGTGTCCTCGTCGAGCACCGGGTCGGTGCCGAACAACGCGCGGTACCAGGGGGTGCTGACCGCCAGGTCACGCACGGTCACCGCGACGTGGGACAGGGGTGGAAACGGCATTGGTACTCCTACGGGGCGGGTCGGGCAGGGCTGATCAGACGATTCTGCGGCCCAGCCGGGCGCGAACACGCATGTCCCACAGGTAGAGACGGTAGCCGTCGACCCAGAGGCGCTGCGGGATCACCCGGTCGGCCAGCCGCAGAGCGCTCAGCAGCCACTCGAACCGGCGCTGCTGGGCGGCGCTCCACCGCAGCTGCATCATGGAACGGAACTCGGGGGGCAGGAAACCGGCGGTGGCGAACAGGTTGAACGGTCCGGCGAGGGCGCGCACCGGCCACGGCAGAAACGCCATCTCGGCGACTCCCCTGAGGTGCCGGCGCACCGGTGGGTCGATGTGCAGGTCGTCCAGGGACCGTTTCCAGTACGCGTCGAAGGCCGCGCGGTCCGCCGGCCACATCTCGTCGCGGACCTGCAGCGTGGTGGCCAGCCGGCGGGCGTCGTCGTAGACCGCGTCGGCGGCGTCCTCGGGCAGCGGTCCGTAGAGAAACTCGTGCTGGTCGACGTAGTAGCGGTATAGGCAGGCCGCGACCCACAACTGCAGTTTCGGGTCGAATGCGTTGTAGGCCACCGGGCTCGACGCACCCGAACGCACCCGGGCGTGGACACCGTCGACGGCCGAGCGGATCAGCCGGCGGTCGGCCGCGGTGCCGATCGTGGCCGCCGCCAGGTAGGTGCCCGTGGTGCGGGCGCGTTTGAACGGGTGCTTGTAGACGTTTCCGCTGTCGACGGGGCTCTCCAGCACGCCGTATCCGACTCCCGGGGAGGACAACTGCATGATTACGTTGGCCGCCGGTGCCAACACCGCCGCCGGGTTGAGCAGATCGGCGACTCGCCGCGGGCGGCGGTTCACTCCCGCCACCCGGTGGTGTTGCTCATGGGCGAAGTACATCACTTATGAGAGGCTGCCGGGGTGATTGCGCCCAGAAGGCAGGCCCGTGCCCTCGGACTGCTGGCGGGCTACCTGGCCGACCTCGCAGTGGCCGACCCGCGCCGTGGACATCCGGTGGCCGGCTTCGGCGCGGGTGCCGCCCTGCTGGAACGGCTGACCTACCGCGACGCGCGCGGCGCCGGGATAGTGCACGTCGGTGTGCTGGTGGCCGCACTGGGCGCCGGCGGGTTGGCCGCCTCCCGCGCTGCGGCCCGCTGCGGCCCGGTGGGTGAGGCGGCGCTGACGGCCGCGGCGACGTGGGTGGTGCTGGGCGGCACCTCACTGGCGCGCACGGGTTCGCACATCGCCGACGTGCTGGCGGCCCCCGGCGGGGGCGAGGAGGCCGCGCGCGAGCTGCTGCCGTCGTTGTGCGGGCGCGACCCGGCGATGCTCGACGGCCCCGGGCTGACCCGGGCGGCGCTGGAGTCGGTGGCCGAGAACACCTCCGACGCCGCGGTCGCACCGCTGTTCTGGGTGGCCGTGGCCGGCGTGCCCGGGGCGCTGGTCTACCGCGGCATCAACACCCTCGACGCGATGATCGGCCACCGCTCGCCCCGGTACCTGCGGTTCGGGTGGGCGGCGGCCCGGCTCGACGACGTCGCCAACTATCCCGGGGCGCGGCTGGCGGGGGTGTTGACGGCGGTGTGCGCGCCGCTGATCGGCGGCTCGCCGGTGGCCGCGGTGCGGGCCTGGGCTCGTGACGCGGCCAAGCATCCCAGCCCGAACGCCGGGGTGGTGGAGGCGGCGTTCGCCGGTGCCCTGGGGGTGCGTCTGGGCGGCCCCACCCAGTACCGCCACGAACTGCAGATCCGTCCCACCCTGGGCGACGGGCGTGCGCCGCGCGTTGTCGACCTGCGCCGAGCCGTCGCGCTGTCCCGGCTGGTGCAGGCCGGCGCGGCGGTGGTGCTGGCACTCGGGACGCAGCGGGTGACTGGCGTCGCTCAGCGGGGCCGGCCGTAGCGGTCGGCCAGCTTGTCCTCGACGGTGGCCGGGGACGGTGGGGGGCCGCCGGGTTCCGGCGACGCCCCCGGAACCGGGTGGGCACGCTCCCGGCGCCGCGCCTTGATCTCGGAGTAGGCGAAGTAGCCGAGGCCGATCGGGGCCAGGATGCCGAAGGCGATCCACTGGATGCCGTAGGACAGGAACGGTCCGGCATCGAGGTGGGGCAGTGGGATCACACTCAACCCGCCGGGCTGGTCGTCACCCAGTTGCAGATAGGAACCGGTCAGTGGCACCCCGGTCAGGGCGGAGATCTGGGCCGGGTCCACGGCGTAGACCTGCTGGTAGCCGTCCCGGACGAAGGGTTTCTTGTCCGGTGGTGCGGTCTCGGCGTCGCGCAGGCGGCCGGTGATGGTGACCCGATCGCCGGGAGGCGCGGCGATCGTCGGCACCTTCGAGCCCTGCTCGGGACGCACGTAGCCGCGGTCGACGAGCACCGTCGGCCCGCCGTCGACGTCGAAGGGAACCAGCACCTCGAAGGCCGGCTGGCCCTCGATCACCCGCAGCCGCGCGAGGACCTGCCGGTCGGGCCGGTAGCGGCCGGTCGCGGTGACCGGGCGCCACTGGTCGTCGGGCGCCGCCGAGTCCTGCCGGGGCAGCAGGGAGGTCAGTGCCACCGGTTCGGCGTCCAGCGCGGCGCTGATCTGGTTGTTCTCCCGCGAGGTGCTGGTGTTCTTGCCCAGCTGCCAGGGCGCCAGAACGGTGAAGCACAGGTAGGCGAACGCCGCCACCACGATGGCCAGCGCGATCCACCCCGGCTTCAGCAGGAACCCCAGCGTCCGCAACTTCATCATTCTCACTGCGCACCGGCCTCCAGTCGGGTGTCCACCCACTCGTGCAGACCGGGCAGTGACGCCTCGATGACGGAGAACACGTCCTCGAAGTCGCCCAGGTCACCGTAGTAGGGGTCCTCCACGTCGAGGGGGTGCGCGTTGGACCGGGGGTCGAAGCTGCGCAGCATGCGCAGCCGGTCGTCGTCGACGCCGAGCTGGCGCAGCAGCCGTGCGTGGTTGCGTCCCAGCGCCACCACCAGGTCGGCGGACAGGTGGTGGTCGTCGACCTGGGCGGCGACGTGGTCGGCGGGGTAGCCGTGGCTGCGCAACACGCGGACCGCCCGGTGGTCGGCGCCGTCGCCGGCGTGCCAGCCACCGGTGCCCGCGCTGGTGACCCGGATCAGATCGCCGAGCCCGCGCTGGGCGATCTGGTGGGCGAACATCTTCTCGGCCATCGGGGAGCGACAGATGTTGCCCGAACAGACGAACGTCACGTGCAGCGAATCAGACACCGAGCACCCCGCGCAGGTCGGTGATGGTCGCCACGTGCCGGTACGGGGGCAGGGCCGGCCCCGGGTTCTCCACGAAGTCGGCGCGGCCGTAGCCCCAGCCCACCACCACGGTGCGGATACCGTGCGCGGCCGCGCCCTCGACGTCGTGGGAACGGTCGCCGACCATCAGGATGCGCTCGGGTAGCGGCTGCAGGTGTTCCAGGGCGCGGGCGAGCACCTCGGCCTTGGAGGCCCGGCTGCCGTCCGGGCCGGCGCCGGCGATCGTCTCGAAGAACCCGGCCAGCCCGAAGTGCTCGAGGATGCGCTGGGCGGTCGGCTCGGCCTTCGAGGTCGCCACGGCCAGGCGCACCCCCGCCGAGCGCAGGTCGGCCAGCAGCTGGGGGATTCCGTCGAACGGGCTGTTCATCGCCCATCCGCGGCTGGTGTAGTCGGCCCGGTAGGCCGCCATCGCGGTGTCGGCGAGCTCGCCCAGGCCCAGCCCGGCCAGCGTCTGGTGCATGGGCGGGCCGACGATCCGGCCGGCCAGGTCCCCGTCGGGGATCTCGGCGCCGATCTGGGCCAGGGCGTGGCGGAAACTGGCCACGATGCCCTGGGCCGAATCCGTCAGGGTGCCGTCGAGGTCGAAGATCACCAGCTGCGGTGCGCCGGTGGCGAGCACTTCCGTCACGCCGCCATTGTCCCCGATTCCCGGCGCACTAGGGTTCGAGGTGTGAGTGTGCGGCTGGGCGAGGTCATCGAGGTGCTGGAGAGGGCCTATCCGACCAGCCTGGCGCAGGCCTGGGACTCGGTGGGTCTGGTCTGCGGTGATCCCGGCGAGACCGTGGATTCGGTGACCGTCGCCGTCGATGCCACCGCGGCCGTGGTCGACGACGTCCCCGAGGGCGGACTGCTGCTGGCGCACCATCCGCTGCTGCTGCGCGGGGTGGACACGGTGGCCGCGGACACGGCCAAGGGTGCGCTGGTGCACCGGCTGATCCGGACCGGCCGGGCGCTCTACACCGCCCACACCAACGCCGACGCCGCCGACCCGGGTGTGTCCGACGCCCTGGCGGCCGCGCTCGGGCTGACCGTCGAGGGTGTGCTGGAGCCGGCCGGCGCGGCGCCCGGGCTGGACAAGTGGGTGATCTTCGTGCCCGCCGAGAACGCCGAGGCCGTGCGCGCGGCGGTGTTCGCCGCCGGGGCCGGACAGATCGGGGACTACTCGCAGTGCAGCTGGAGCGTGACCGGGACCGGGCAGTTCCTCCCGCACGACGGGGCCTCCCCGGCGATCGGCAGCATCGGCACGGTCGAACAGGTGTCCGAGGACCGGGTGGAGGTGATCGCGCCGTCGCGGCTGCGCCCGGCGGTGCTGGCCGCCATGCGCGCCGCCCACCCCTATGAGGAGCCGGCCTTCGACGTGCTGGAACTGGCGCCGCTGCCCTCGGGCTGTGGGCTGGGCCGGGTGGCCAGGCTGCCGGAGCCCGAGCCGCTGCGCGCGTTCGTCGATCGCGTCGGCGACCGGCTGCCCGCCACCGCGTGGGGGGTCCGCGCGGCCGGGGATCCCGACGTCACCGTGTCGCGGGTGGCGGTCTGTGGTGGCGCCGGGGATTCCCTGCTGGACACCGTCTCCCGAGCCGGAGTCGACGCCTACGTGACCGCCGACCTGCGCCATCACCCCGCCGACGAGCACCGCCGGGCCGGTGGTGTCGCACTGGTCGACGTGGCGCACTGGGCCAGTGAGCAACCGTGGTGCGAGCAGGCCGCCGGGATCCTACGCGAGCGGTTCGGCGAGCGGCTTGCGGTGCGGGTCAGCGATATCCGCACCGACCCGTGGACCCTCGGTGCCCACCGGCGCGACAATCAGGAGAGCTGGAGATGAGAGCACGATGAAAGCCGAAGTGACACAACAGCGTTCACTGCTCGATTTGGCCGAGCTGGACGCCGAACTGGCCCGGATCACCCATCGTGCGGGCCATCTCGACGAGCAGCAGCGCTACGAGCAGCTGCAGGCTGAGCATCAGGAGGCCACCGACCGTGCCGCGGTGGCCGGGATCGCGCTGGAGGACCTCGACGGGCAGGTCTCCCGGTTCGAGTCCGAGATCGACGCCGTGCGTCAGCGCGAGGATCGGGACCGCTCCCTGCTCGACTCGGCCGGGGTCAATCCCAAGCAACTGGGCGAACTCCAGCATGAGCTGCAGACACTGGAGCGCCGGCAGTCGTCGCTGGAGGACTCGCTGCTGGAGGTGATGGAGCGCCGCGAGGAGCTGGCGGGCCAGGCCGCCGCGGAGCGGGCGGCGATCGAGGCACTGCAGGGTGACCTCGACGCCGCGCGGCAGGCCCGCGACGCCGCGCTGGCCGACGTCGAGCAGAAACGCACCGAGTGCCAGGCCCGGCGTGAGGAACTCGCCGCGGGGCTGGAGGCCAACCTGCTCGCCCTCTACGAACGCCAGCGCGCCTCGTCGGGGGTGGGGGCCGGTGTGCTGCGCGGCAACCGCTGTGGCGCCTGCCGGATCGAGATCGACCGGGGGGAGATGGCGAAGATCTCCGCGGCCGCCGAGGACGAGGTTCTGCGCTGCCCCGAGTGCGGGGCGATTCTGTTGCGCGTCAAGGCATAAGCGTCAGGGCATCTCAGCGTCAAGGCTTCTCAGCGTCAGGGCTTCAGCGTCAAGGCAGGGAGACGGGATCATCAAGGTTCTCATCGAGGCCGACGGCGGTTCGCGCGGCAACCCCGGTCCGGCGGGATACGGATCGGTGGTGTGGTCGCAGGACCACTCGACCGTCCTCGCCGAGAGCAGGCAGGCGATCGGACACGCCACCAACAACGTCGCCGAATACCGCGGGCTGATCGCCGGGTTGGAGGAGGCGGCCGGGCTGGGCGCCGACGAGGTCGAGGTGTCGATGGACTCCAAGCTGGTGGTCGAGCAGATGGCGGGTCGCTGGAAGGTCAAGAACTCCGGGCTGGCCGACCTGCACCGGCAGGCGAGGGCGCTGGCCGAGCGGTTCGACTCGGTGACCTACCGCTGGATTCCCCGCTCGCAGAACGCCCATGCCGACCGGCTGGCGAATGAGGCGATGGATGCGGCCGCGGACCCGGCGGCGATGGGCAGGGCCGCGGACCCGGCGGCGATGGATGCGGCCGCGGACTCGGCGGCGATGGGCAGGGCCGTGGACTCGGCGGCGGTGGATGCGGCTGCGGACCCGGCGGGGTCCTCGGCCGACCCGGCGACCCCGACCTCAACGGAGGGCAGGACCAGCACTCATACGCCGGTCAACCCGGCGGGCTGGACCGGTGCCCGCGGGGTGCCGACCCGGTTGCTGCTGCTGCGCCACGGCCAGACCGGGCTGTCGGTGGAGAAGCGCTATTCCGGCCGTGGAAACCCCGAGCTGACCGAGCTGGGGCGCCGGCAGGCCGACGCGGCGGCGGACTATCTGGCCGCGCGCGGCGGGATCACGGCGGTGGTGTCCTCGCCGCTGCAGCGGGCCCGTGACACCGCGGCGGCGTCGGCGAAGGCGCTGGGCCTCGACGTCACCGTCGACGAGGACCTCACCGAGACCGATTTCGGGCAGTGGGAGGGTCTGACGTTCGGCGAGGCGTCGGCGTCCGATCCGGAGACGCACGGCCGGTGGCTGCGCGACACCAGCGTCGCGCCTCCCGGCGGGGAGAGTTTCGACGCGGTCGCCACCCGGGTTCGCCGCGCCCGCAACCGGATCATCGCCGAATACGGCGGTGCCACCGTGCTGGTGGTCTCCCACGTCACTCCGATCAAGACCATGCTGCGCATGGCGCTGGACGCCGGGCCGACGATGCTTTATCGGCTGCATCTGGACCTGGCCTCGCTGTCCATCGCGGAGTTCTACCCCGACGGGGTGGCCTCGGTGCGGCTGGTCAACCAGACCGCCTATCTCTAACTGTGCAGGTGGAGGCGTTCGCCCTGGGCGCCGAAGATCATGATCGCCTCCACGGGCCCGTCCACGGCCCCGAACCAGTGTGGTGTCCACGTGGTGAACTCGACGGCCTCGCCGGGTTCGATGACCAGGTCCCGTTCGCCCAGGATCAGTCGCATCCGGCCGGACAGCACGTACATCCAGTCCTGGCCCTCGTGGACGGGAAGGTCGTCGGGCGGAGTGGCGCGCCGTGGGTTGACCCGAATCTTGAAGGCGTGCAGGCCGCCCGCGGGGCCGTGGCGCGTCAGCGGCCAGAAGGTCACGTCGTTGCGGGTGTGGGCGCTGCCGCGGACGCGGGGGTCGGGGTGCTCGGGTTCGCGCAGCAGATCGTCGGTGCTGACCGACAGTGCCGCGGCCAGCCGCGGGAGGTGGTCGAGCGCCAGCCGCCGTTTTCCGGATTCGAGCCGGCTGAGGGTGGAGACGTCGATGCCGGCCCGCCCGGCCACCTCGTCGAGGGTCAGCCCCTGGCGGGTGCGCAGTTCACGTAGTCGACGCCGGACCCGCAGGTCGACGCCGTCCTCGGTCGACCGAGTCGACTGATTTGCCTGCATGGCAAACCATGTTGCCACATTTCCAAGGCCGGGGCATCGTGGATGTCATCGGCGCCGAGGATCTCGGCGAGGGCTTTCGGAAAGGAAATGCGATGTCGGAGACCACGGACGCACGCCAGCTCTGGAACGAGCGCTACGGCGAGTCGCACCGCGTCTGGAGCGGGCGGGCCAATGCCCGGCTGGTCGAGATGGCCGACGGGTTGGCGCCCGGGCGTGCGCTCGACCTCGGCTGCGGCGAGGGCGGCGATGCGCGCTGGCTGGCCGAGCGAGGCTGGCAGGTGGTGGCGGTCGACATCTCCGATGCGGCGCTGCAGCGCGCAGCCGAGGACGCCGGTGACCTGGCCGCCCGCATCGACTTCCAGCATCACGACCTCACCGAGAGCTTTCCGGAGGGCACCTTCGACCTGGTCTCGGCGCAGTTCCTGCATTCACCGGTGTCCATGGACCGGGCCGCGGTGTTGCGCCGCGCCGCAGACGCGGTGGCCCCCGGCGGCGTCCTGCTGATCGTCGACCACGGGGCGGCCCCGCCGTGGGCGGAGGGGCTGAAGAAGCACGTGCACGACTTCCCGTCGCCTCAGGAGGTGGTCGACGGGCTCGGTCTCGACGGGCAGCGGTGGGAGCGTGTGCGGGTGGACAGTGCGGAGCGCGAAGGCGTCCTGGGCCCCGACGGCCAGGAGGCGACGCTGCTGGACAACATCATCATGCTGCGGCGACGGGATTAGGCGGGGCGGGTGGTTGCCCGTTCGGGCCGGCTCGTCGGTGGGCCGGTCTAGTATCGAAAGTATGTTCGAACGCGCGGTGGCCGATCTGGCCCGGGACGGCTGGGATGACGAGGCCGCCCTCGTCGAGGGCATCGCGCGGCTCGAACGCCTCAAGGCCGCGGCGGCGGCCCGGCAGGCGCAGCTGACCGCCCGGCTGGATACGTTGCGCCGGGCCGCCGAGGCGCAGCGCGGGGTTCCGGCGGCGCGGCAGTGCCGCGGGCTGGCCGCCGAGGTGGCGCTGGCGCGGAGTGATTCGCCCTTCCGCGGCAACCGGCATCTCGGCCTGGCCAAGGCCCTGGTGCACGAGATGCCCCACACGCTGGCGGCCCTGCAACAGGGGGAGCTTTCGGAGTGGCGGGCCACCATCGTCGTGCGGGAATCGGCCTGCCTGGACGTCGAGGATCGCCGGACCCTCGACAGCGAGCTGTGCGCGGACGTCGCGTCCCTGCGGGGAGTCGGCGACGCCGGGCTGGCCGCGGCGGCCAAGGCGATCGCCTACCGCCTCGACCCGCACGCGGTGGTCGACCGGGCGGCCCGGGCCGAGGCCGAACGCAACGTCTCGATTCGGCCGGCCCCGGACACCATGACCTACGTGACCGCCCTGCTGCCGGTCGCCCAGGGCGTGTCGGTGTACGCCGCACTCAAACGGCAGGCCGACACCAACGCCGACGGGCGGAGCCGCGGCCAGGTCATGGCCGACACCCTGGTGGAACGGGTGACCGGACGCACCGCCGCGGCGGCCACGCCGGTGGCGGTGAACCTGGTGTTGAGCGACGACACCCTGACCGGCGGGCCGGAGCCGGCCACCGTCTCGGGTTACGGCCCGATCCCCGCCGGGATCGCCTGCCGGCTCATCGAACACGCACTCACCGATCCGGCGAGCCGGGCCACCCTGCGCCGGCTCTACGCGGAACCGGCCAGTGGGGCGCTGGTCGCGATGGAGACGCGGTCGCGGACCTTCCCGAAGGGGCTGGCCCGGTTCATCGGGCTGCGTGATCAGCGCTGCCGAACGCCGTACTGCGACGCCCCCATTCGGCACACCGACCACGTGAGGCCCCACGCCCGCGCGGGTCCCACGTCGGCGGCCAACGGTGAGGGGCAGTGCGAGGCCTGCAACTACACCAAGGAGGCGCGCGGCTGGTCGGTGAGTACCGGCGTCGGCGAGACGGGCCGGCACACCGCCGAGTTCCGCACCCCGACCGGCGCGGTGTACCGGTCGACCGCCCCGCCGCTGCTGCCGGGGCGGTGGTGGATCGACGGCGGCGAGGTCGAGCGGGGCCTGCGCATCGAGCTGGTCAGGCGGCACGCGGCCTGACCGCCGGGCCAGGGTGTACCTTTATCGGCGCGAACGAGTTGGCTGGGCGGCCGCGGATCGTCGGCCGGCCTGCCTGGCAGGCCGGGGGTGATTCGAGGAAAGTCCGGACTTCACAGAGCAGGGTGATTGCTAACGGCAATCCGAGGTGACTCGCGGGAAAGTGCCACAGAAAACAGACCGCCGGAAACGGTAAGGGTGAAAAGGTGCGGTAAGAGCGCACCAGCGCCCCGGGTGACCGGGACGGCTTGGTAAACCCCACCCGAAGCAAGGCCAAGAGGTCGTGCCCGGCACGACTGCGCAGGCGTTCGAGGGTCGCTCGCCCGAGCCTGCGGGTAGGCCGCTTGAGGCACCCGGCAACGGAGTGCCCAGATGGATGGTCGCCGCCGCGCACCCGGTGCGCGGAACAGAATCCGGCTTACAGGCCAACTCGTTCGCCCACCTCGGGGATCAGCAGATGAGCGCCGCGCCCGGGGCCCCAATGCAGGGTCGTGCGCCCCCGCGGTGAACGGGCGTACCGCGACGGCAGCGAGCCGTAGAACGGGTTGCTCGGCGCCAGCCAGCGCGCGGCGACCACGAGCCGCAACTGTTCGCCGGCGCGGAACATGGTCGCCGACGGGCCCAGGGCGACGTCGACGGTGACGATCTCACCCGGTTGCAGCACACGAGGGTCGGTGCAGGTCGGTACGGGCTCCCACGGTCGAGACAGATTCCGGTCGAGCCGACGCAGCGACGCCCGTTGCCACCCCGTGGCCACGCGATCCCGTCCGTACCCGAACGAACCTTCGAACGGCACGAATCGTCCTCGGCGCCACTTCTCCACGCCCACAAAGATGTTCAGGTCATCACAGCGGTCCGTCCCCAGCCACAGGCGCGCGCTCATCGGACCGGTGATCTCGGTGTCCTCGGCGAGGGTCCAGGTGAACGCCGCGGCGCTCGAACGATTCCCGAAGGTCACGCTTCCGGACGTATCCGGCGGATCGTCGGCCAGCTGCCCGGGGGCGCTCAGATACAGCCGGCGCCACCGCGTCCGCGCCAGGGGCCACTCGGATTCCTCGCGGATCTCGTGGACGGTACCGGCGTCCTCGCGTACCTCCAGCCGCACGGAGCGGGTGGGTGGGGCATCGTCGAGGGCCGCGCGGATGAACCTGAGCTGCTCCCGCAGTGCCTGCTCGGAGTAGAAGGTCGACCACTTGCCGCCGCGATGGGTGTAGAGCCGCGCGTGCGGGCTCGACGCCGCGGCGAACGCGCGCATCGATCCGCGGCTGTGCAGCGCCTGATCGGAGAAACTGCCGCAGACCAGCATCGGCACGTCGATCCGGCTGAGGTCGGGGACCAGCGACTCCCAGAAGGCGTCGCGCAGCGGATGTCTGCGCTGCACGGCCGCGAGGTCGTACGCCTGCCGGATGGTGCGGCCGAGGACGGCGCCCCAGACCCGCATGAACCCCGTCTCCCGAACGCCGCCCGGACACGCGAAATCGCGGTAGACGTCGGTGAAACCCTCCCACGGAACGATCGCGCGCAGTCCCGACGGCCGTTGCGCCGCAGCGGCGTACTGGCTGACGGCCAGATAGGAGACACCCAGCATGGCGACCCGGCCATCGCTCCAGGGTTGCCGTGCCGCCCACTCGACGACGTCGTGGGAGTCACGTCCCTCCTGGGGCGAGAGCAGCTGCGCGGTGCCCTCGGAGCGGCCGCAGCCCCGCAGGTCCACGTTCACCACGACGAACCCGTGCTGGGCCCACCAGACGGGATCCGGTGCCTCCCAACCCGTGAGCGACGAAAACCGCACGGCCGAGGGTTGCCGCAGCACGCGGTACTGAAACGAATAGGCCCACCGTCGGCCGCGCCGGCGCGGCAGATCGTCCTTGCCGTAGGGGTGGATACAGACGACGACCGGCTTTCGGTCGCCGTCGGGGGTGCGGAACACGTTGGCCCGCAATATCACACCGTCGCGCATCGGCACGGCGACATCGCGCTCGTCGACGAGGTCGGCCGGTGGTTCGTACACAGTGACGGGCGGGCGCACGAGACCACGAACACGCGTCAGCGCGTAGCGCAACCGGCCCGGCCGCCGCCACGGGCGATCTAGCGGCTGCGGGGTGGTCCTCACGTCGGTCAAGCTACCCGGTGCGTCAGGAACTCCTGCGTACCGCCTTGTTCAACTTCTTCAGCGCGGCGTCGAGCTGCTCGCGGGCGCTGTCGGCCAGGTCGTCCTCGCGTTGGTAGAGCAGGCCATAGGTAAAGGTGTCCTCACCGGCGCCGTGGGCGGCCTCGGCCTGCTGCGCCAGGTGCGAACGGCTCACGACCGCGTCCTGGTGATCGCCGAGCAGGGTCTGAATGGTCTTGGCGGCGTTGGACACCTGGCTGGCCCCGGTGGCCGCCGCCGTGTAGCGCAACCTCTTGGCGCTCTTGCGGATCCGGTGCAGGGCCTCGTCACGGTCGGGGGCCGCGGCGGCCGCGGCGGCCCTGGCGGCCTTGGCGGCCTTGCGGATCCGGCGGTAGGCGGCGTCGATGGTCACCGGCGCCGGCTCCTCACCGGAGGGCGCCGGCAGCGGTTCGGCGGTGGCCAGGTCGTCCAGGGCGTCGAGCAGCCGGAAGTAGCGGGGGGAGCGCATCGCGGCCAGCGAGCGGCGCAGCCCCACCTCGTAACGACGCCGGGCGCCGTCGACCAGCCGTTCCCGCACCGGCCCACGGATCAGGTCGACGGGCAGCTCGTCGAGCGCGTTCTCGTACTTCTCCGCCAGCACCTCGGCGTCGCGCGCGACACCGAGGATCGCCGCCAGCTGGCGGAGTTCGTCGAGCACCCAGGAGTCGTCGGTGAGGCCGAAGGACTCCTCGGACTCCTTGAGCAGGCTGCGCAGCTTGCGGGTGGTGACCCGCATCTGGTGCACGGAGTCGTAGGTGTCCGAGCGCACCGCACGGTCCCAGGTGATCAGCTCGCCGACCTGCTCGGCGACGGCCCGGTGGACCGGGTCGCCGGGCTCGGGACGGGCGGCCTGGGCGTCGGCGGGCGTCGCGGCGGCCAGCACCCGGGCCAGCTTGGACCCGGAACCGGCCGGTGCGGCCCCGGCATCGAGGAGACGGTTGCTCAGACGGTCCAGCAGCGCCCGGTCGGTGGAGCCGACGAGCTCGAGCTCCCATTCGCGCCACTGCTGCTCGGACTCGCCGGCGGTGGCGGTCACGTGGTCGTCGCAGAATTCGGCCAGTGCGCTGCCCCCGGTGTCCTCGGTGTCGGCGTCGGCGCCGTAGAGCATTTGCACGAAGCGTTGCGTCCGGATGCGGGCCACCGGCGCCAGCGGCCGGTCGCGCACGATGGCCAGCACCACGTCGAGCAACTCGGTGGGGACGGTGCCCTCGTCGGGCGCGGCGTCCAGCGGGGCGCGGACCTCGGTGCGCGCGTCGGGTCCGGCCGGAAGTTTCAGGTGCCAGCCCTCGTCCGGGCCACCGGTGCGGCGCCGCAGTGTCACACGGTGGGCCGCCAGGTCGTGGCCGGCTGTGTCGAAGTAGACAGCGTCGAGGGACTGTGACGGCGGACGCTCGATCCGGGCCACCGCGGCCAGGCCCTCGAAGGACGGGGACACCGCGGACTCCCCGACGTCGTACTTGCGTTCGATCTCGGTGAAACGAGCAGCTTTAGCCTTCTGAACTGCGCTTTCGGGGGGCATTTCCACCTTCGCGGACGGTTGTGGGCGGTGTGAGGACGTGAACAGACTGCCACAGCAAGGTGAACGGCCGACGTCGCCGAGTTCAGGGTGATGTGTCCGGATGGCGACCGGTCGACATGCGGTCGACATGAAGAGGACTTTGGACTCTTGGCGGATTTCTAAGGCCATCTCTTAAAATGCTCTTATGCGCAAGGGGACGACCGTACTGCAGCTCGAGGACTACCTCGACGCCGAGGGCAACATCGCGCTGCCCGCGGGTACGACGCTGACGTCGTACCTCGATCGCAACATCGCCGCGCTCGGCGGGCACACCGCCTACCGCTACCTGGACTACAGCCACGATCGCGACGGTCATGCCGTCGAGCTGACCTGGTCCCAACTGGGCGACCGGCTGCGTGCGGTCGCCGCGCGGCTGCAGCAGATCGCCGAGCCCGGTGACCGGGTGGCGATCCTGACCCCGCAGGGCGTCGACTACGTGGTCGCGTTCTTCGCGGCCATCGAGGCCGGCATGATCGCGGTGCCGCTGTTCGCGCCGGAGCTGCCCGGTCACGCGGAGCGGCTCGACGCGGTCCTGACCGACGCCGCACCCACGGTGGTGCTGACGACCGCCGCCGCGGCCGCCCCGGTGCAGACGTTCCTGCGCACGCGTCCGCGCAATCTGCGTCCACGGGTGATCGCCGTGGACGACGTGCCGGACTCGGTGGGGGCGTCGTTCACGGCCCCGCTCCTGGACACCGACGACATCGCCTACCTGCAGTACACCTCCGGTTCCACCCGGACCCCCGCCGGCGTGGAGATCACCCACCGCGCCGTGTGCACCAATGTGCTGCAGATGATCATGTCGGTGGGGCTGGACCGGGACATCCGCAGCGTGAGCTGGCTGCCCCTCTACCACGACATGGGACTGCTGATGATCATGTTCCCGGCGCTGTGCGGCGGGCACATCACGCTGATGTCGCCGATGGCGTTCGTGCGCCGCCCGGCGCGCTGGATCGCCGAGCTGGGCTCCCGGGCCGAGGGCGGGCGGACCTTCGCCGCCGCACCGAATTTCGCCTTCGAGCTGGCCGCCCAGCGCGGCCTGCCCGGCCCGGGGGAGCAGCTCGACCTGAGCAACGTCGCGGGGCTGATCAACGGCTCGGAGCCGGTGAGCATGGCGTCCATCGAGAAGTTCACCGCCGCGTTCGCTCCCTACGGCCTGCCTCCCCAGGCCGTCAAGCCCTCCTACGGGATGGCCGAGGCCACGTTGTTCGTCTCCACCGTCGATCCCAGCGCGGCACCCAAGCCGGTGCACCTGGACCGCGACGAGCTCGGCGCCGGGACCGCCGTGCGGGTGGCGCCCGACGCGCCCAACGCGGTGACCCAGGTGTCCTGCGGGAAGGTGGCGCGCAGCCAGTGGGCGGTCATCGTCGACCCGGCCAACGAAGCCGAGCTGCCCGACGGCCGCGTCGGCGAGATCTGGCTGCACGGTGACAACATCGGCCGCGGCTACTGGAAGCGCCCGCAGGAGACCGAGCTGACCTTCGCCAACAAGCTGCAGTCCCGGCTGCCACTGGGCAGCCACGCCGAGGGCTCCGCCTTCGGGGCGACCTGGCTTCGCACCGGCGATCTGGGCGTCTACATCGACGGCGAGCTGCACATCACCGGGCGCATCAAGGATCTGGTGATCATCGACGGCCGCAACCACTACCCGCAGGACATCGAGGCGACGGTGGCCGAGGCCTCGCCGGCGGTGCGCAGCGGTTACGCGGTGGCGTTCTCCGTGCCGGGCGAGGCGGGCGAGCAGCTCGTCGTCGTGGCCGAACGCGCGCCCGGGGCCGGCCGGGCCGACGCCGGACCGGTCGTGGCCGACGTGCGGGCCGCCGTATCGCGGGTGCACACCCTGCCGGTCGCCGACATGCGGCTGGTGGCCGCCGGCACCATCCCGCGGACCACCAGCGGCAAGCTGGCGCGGGCGGCCTGCCGCGCCGACTACCTGGCCGGCCGGATCTAGAGACACCGAGAGATTCCCCAACAACCGCGAGGCGCCACGGGGCGGCCGGTGATGGGGCAGGATTCCGCTATGAATCGCGATGGCCGCGGCCGCCCGAGACTGGTGCAGCCGCGCCGTCCGGGTGCCACCGCGCGCGAGGAGATCCTCGACGCGGCCGGCGAACTGTTCACCACCCAGGGGTATGCCAACACCTCGACGCGTGCGGTGGCCGACGCGGTCGGCATCCGGCAGGCATCGCTGTACCACCACTTCGCCACCAAGGACGACATCCTCGACGCGCTGCTGGCGCAGACGCTCGACGCGCCGTTGCGGCTGGCCGCCGAGCTGCTGGCCGAGGCCGGCTCACCGGCGCAACGCCTGCACATCCTGATCGTCTTCGACGCCGAGCAGCTGTGCCGCGGGCGCTGGAACCTGGGCGTGCTGTACCTGTTGCCGGAGCTGCGGGTGCCGCGCTTCGCGGAGTTCCGGCAGCGCCGCGAGCTGCTGCGCGGGCACTACCGGAGCCTGGCCGCCGCCGTGACCGCCGAGTGTGACGGCCCCCCGCACGCCGACGACCTGCCGTTCCGGCTGGTCGAATCGGTGGTCAACCGCCGCGCCGACGACGGCTTCTGCCTGCCGGAGGCGTGCTGGTCGGTCGGCGACGCCGCGCTGCGTCTGCTCGGTTACCAGGGGGACTTCCAGGCGCTGCGCCGGGGGACGGCCGACCGGCTGCAGTTGGCACCGGTTAACGTCACGTCATGACCGAGTACCAGACCCTGCTGTTCGACCAGTCCGGCCCCGTCACCCGCATCACGCTGAACCGCCCCGATGCCGCCAACGGGATGAACGACGTGATGACCCGCGAGCTGGCCGACGCGGCGGCCCGCTGCGACAGGTCCGACGCCAAGGTGGTGGTGCTCACCGGCGCGGGACGATTCTTCTGCGCCGGCGGCGATCTCAAGGCGATGGACGCCTCTCCGCTGGGCCCCGGGCCGTTCGTCAAGGGCATCGCCGACGACCTGCACCGGGCGATCTCGACGTTCGCACGGATGGACGCGGTGGTGATCACCGCGGTCAACGGGGTCGCCGCGGGCGCCGGATTCTCCCTGGCGATCGGTGGTGACCTGGTCCTCGCGGCGTCCTCGGCGTCGTTCACGATGGCCTACACCCGCGCCGGGCTCAGCCCCGACGGCAGCGCCTCCTACTACCTGCCGCGGATCGTCGGTGTGCGCCGGGCGGCCGACCTGATGCTGACCAACCGGCGCCTGGACGCGGCCGAGGCCGCGGGATGGGGACTGGTCAACGAGGTCGTCGACGACGCCGAACTCGGCTCCCGCACCGACGCGCTGGCCACCCAGATCGCCGGTGGCGCACTGGGTTCGCATTCCGCGGTGAAGAAGCTGCTGCTGGCCACGTTCGACAACGGCATCGAGACGCAGATGGAACTCGAGGGCCGGTTGATCGCCGCGAACGCCGATTCACCCGACGGTCGCGAGGGAATCGCGGCGTTCCTGGGCAAGCGGCCGCCGCAGTTCGGCTGACGCTGCCGCGGGCGGCCGCTAGAAGGAGTGCTCCTCGGCGGGGAAAGCGCCGCTGGCCACGTCTTCGGCGTACTGCGATGCTGCGCGGTGCAATTCGCCGCCCACCTCGCCGAAACGCTTGACGAACCGGGCGGTCTTGCCCGACGTCATGCCGGCCATGTCCTGCCACACCAGCACCTGCGCGTCGCAGTTGGGTCCGGCGCCGATCCCGACGGTCGGAATGGTGAGCTTGCCGGTGATCTGGGTGGCCAGCTCGGCGGGGACCATCTCCAGCACCACGGCCACCGCGCCGGCCTCGGCGACCGCGATCGCGTCGGCGATGGTCTGCTCGGCGGCGTCGCCACGGCCCTGGACGCGGAAACCGCCCAGCCCGTTGACGCTCTGCGGGGTGAAACCGATGTGCGCGACGACCGGGATGCCGGCCTGGGTCAGCGTGGCGATCTGCTCGGCGACGCGCTCGCCGCCCTCGAGCTTGACCGCGTGTGCGCCGGTCTCCTTCATGAACCGGGTCGCGGTGGCCAGGGCCTGGGCCGGCCCGGCCTCGTAGCTGCCGAACGGCATGTCGGCGACCACGAGCGCGTGCGGGGCGCCCTTGACCACCGCGCGCGCCAACGGGATCAGCTCGTCGATGGACACCGGCACGGTGGTGTCGTAGCCGTAGACGACGTTGGCCGCCGAGTCGCCGACCAGCAGCACCGGAATGCCGGCGTCGTCGAAGACCCGGGCGGTCGAGTAGTCGTAGGCGGTGAGCATGGCCCACTTGTGGCCTTCGCTCTTCCACTTCTGCAGATGATGGGTACGTACTTTGGTGCGCGGCTTGTTCTGCTCGTTCGCCGACGGGGCAGCACCGTACAAAGCCTGCTCAGACATCGTTGTCCCTCATTGTTTTCGTCGGGTCGATCCTCGTGGCCCGAATGACGGGTCCCCGGGTTCGCATTCCGTTCTCCAGTCTGCCATCACGCGTCACCCGAAATGAACTCCCAGTTAAGTGGAGTTCCTCACACGCCCCGAGGTGCGGACATACCATCGCGGCATGCCCGCCTACCAGAGGCTCAGCGGCCTCGACGCCAGCTTCCTGTACCTGGAGACCCCGTCCCAGCCCCTGCACGTCTGTTCGGTCCTGGAACTGGACACCACCACCATCCCCGGCGGGTACACCTTTGCCCGCCTGCGCGACGAACTGCTGCTGCGAATCAAGGCGATGCCCGAGTTCCGCGAGAAGCTGATGAACAGCCCGCTGAACCTCGATCACCCGGTCTGGGTGGAGGACAAGGACTTTGACGTCGACCGGCACCTGCACCGGATCGGTCTGCCGGCGCCGGGCGGGCATGCCGAGCTCGCCGAGATCTGCGGGCACATCGCAGGCCTGCCGCTCGACCGCAGCCGGCCGCTGTGGGAGACCTGGGTGATCGAGGGACTCGGCGGTTCCGATCCACAGTCCGGCGGCCGGCTGGCGGTGATGACCAAGGTGCACCACGCCGCCGTCGACGGCGTCACCGGAGCCAACCTGATGTCGCGGCTGTGCAGCACCGAACCCGACGCCCCGCCGCCGGAGCCCGTCGAGGGGGCCGGCAGCGCCAACGAGTGGGAGATGGCCGCGCGCGGCCTGGTGAAGTTCGCCGCACGCCCGCTGCACCTGGCCACCAAGGTGCTGCCCGCGACGGTCAGCAGCGTGGTCAACACCGTCCGCCGGGCCGCCAGCGGAGCGGCGATGGCCAGCCCGTTCACGGCGCCGCAGACCCCGTTCAACGCCTCCATCACCAGCCACCGCAACGTCGGCTTCGCCCAGCTCGATCTCGCCGACGTCAAGACCGTCAAGAACCACTTCGGGGTCAAGGTCAACGACGTGGTGATGGCGCTGGTCGCCGGGGCGCTGCGCAAATACCTGATCGACCACGCGCAGCTGCCGGGCAGTTCCCTGGTGGCGATGGTGCCGGTGTCGGTGCACGACCGCTCCGACCGGCCGGGCCGCAACAAGGTGTCGGGGCTGTTCACCAGCCTGCACACCGAGATCGAGGATCCCGGCGAGCGGCTGACCGCGATCGCCGCGACCAGCACGGTGGCCAAGGACCACAGCTCGGCGATCGCGGCCACCCTGCTGCAGGACTGGTCGCAGTTCGCCGCCCCGGCGGTGTTCGGGGCCGCCATGCGGCTCTACGCCAACACCCGGCTGACCGAGGCCCGCCCCGTGCACAACCTGGTGGTCTCCAATGTGCCCGGCCCACAGGACCCGCTGTACTTCCTGGGCGCCGAGGTGCAGGCGATGTATCCGCTGGGGCCGGTGTTCCACGGCTCCGGGCTGAACATCACGGTGATGTCGCTGACCGGGAAACTCAACGTCGGCCTCATCTCCTGCCCGGAGCTGCTGCCCGATCTGGGCGCGATGGCCGACGACTTCGCTGCCGGGATGAAGGAGCTGCTGGCCGCCGCCCAGTGATCCCGGGACCCGAACCGGGGAAACGCGATGACCAGCGGTTCGACGGTTCGGCGCCCGGCCATGGCAGCATGTGTTGCCATGAGGCTGCTTTCTCGCCGGATGTTGCGCCGCACCGTGGTCGGCGCCTGCGTGCTCACGTTGGCCGTCGGTGCCGCCGGCTGCGCCCGGGTCGTCGAGGGCAGGGCGGTGATCGCCGGCCCGACCGTCGGCGCGCCCGTGCAGTGGGAACCCTGCAAGTTCGTCGGCGGGGCCGAGACCGAGCTGCCCGCCCCGGCCGACTGCGGGCGCATCGCGGTGCCGGTCGACTACGACAAGCCCGACGGTGACCTGATCGACCTCGCGCTGATCCGGTTCCCGGCGACCGGGGACAAGATCGGCTCGCTGGTGATCAACCCGGGCGGGCCGGGGGAGTCCGGCATCGAGGCCGCGATCGGGGTGGTCGAGACGCTGCCCGAGAAGGTGCGCGAACGCTTCGACCTGGTCGGCTTCGATCCGCGCGGTGTCGGATCCTCCACGCCGGCGCTGTGGTGCAACTCCGACGCCGACAACGACGAGATGCGCGCCGACCCGACGGTGGAATACACCCAGAAGGGTGTCGACCACATCGAGAGCGAGACCAAGAAGTTCGTGCAGCGCTGCGTCGACAAGATGGGCAAGGACTTCCTGGCCAACGTCGGAACGGCCAACGTGGCCAAGGATCTCGACCAGATCCGCGCCGCCCTGGGCGACGACAAGCTGACCTACCTGGGTTACTCCTACGGCACCCGCATCGGTTCGGCCTACGCCGAGGAGTTCCCGCAGAACGTGCGCGCGATGATCCTCGACGGCGCGGTCGACCCGAACGCCGACCCGATCGAAGCCGACATCAAGCAGGCCAAGGCGTTCCAGGAGGCCTTCGACGACTACGCCGCCGACTGTGCCAAGGACCCGTCCTGCCCGCTGGGCACCGATCCGGCGAAATCCGTTGACGTGTACAAGAGTCTGGTCGACCCGCTGGTCGAACACCCGGCGAAGACCAAGGACCCGCGCGGGCTGTCCTACAGCGACGCGATCGTCGGCACCATCATGGCGCTGTACTCACCCAACCTGTGGACGCATCTGACCACTGGGCTCACCGAGCTGCAGAACGGCCGCGGGGACACCATGCTGGCGCTGGCCGACATGTACATGCGCCGTGACGCGCAGGGGCACTACACCAACGCCACCGACGCGCGCATCGCGGTCAACTGTGTCGACGAGCCGGCGGTGACCGATCGCGCCAAGGTGGTCGACGAGGACCGCCGGATGCGCGAGGTCGCCCCGTTCATGAGCTACGGCGAGTTCACCGGCCTGGCCCCGATGCCGACCTGCGCCTTCTGGCCGGTGCCGCCGACCAGCGAGCCCCACGAGGTGTCGGTCAAGGACCTGCCCCCGCCGGTCATCGTGTCCACCACCGGGGACCCCGCCACGCCGTACCAGGCCGGGGTGGACCTGGCCAAACAGCTCGGTGGCGGGCTGCTGACCTTCGACGGCACCCAGCACACGGTGGTGTTCCAGGGCAACGCCTGCGTCGACAAGGTCGCCGCCGACTACCTGATCGACGGCACCATGCCGCCGCCCGGGGCCACCTGCTGATTCCGCGCTGACCGGCGCCCCGGGCCGCACCGAGACCGAGGCGTGACCATTCCGGAGCCGCGTTGCCATCCGCGGGTGCGACGATGACCGGAATGCGCGGCCCTCGTCGACGACGATGCGGGGCGAGGGACCAGCCCGGTGAGGAGTCGGAGAGATCAACACCACCTTCGCCGACGAGGCGGGCGAGGGACGAGCCCCGGCGGAAAGCCCACCGACACCCTTGAAACACTGCAGACGCCTGACGGCGCTGAGGGTGCTGGCCGGGCTCGCGGCGCTGCTCGCCGGTCTGCCGATCGCCGCCCCGGCGACGGCGGCGCCCACCAAACCCGCCGTCTCGCAGCCGGACTGGGGCGGCTGCGAGGAGTTCTTCGGCAACGACGCCGCCGCGGTGCCCCGCGCCGCCTGCGCGATGATCCCCGTCGAGGACCCCAGCGGTGCGCGCGCCGAGCTGGCCACCGTGCGCATCCCCGCGAACGGGCGGCGCCTGGGCGTGCTGTTCGTCAACCCCGGCGGTCCGGGCGCCTCGGCGGTCGACGCCGTGGCGGGCATGGGGGCGGCGCTGCAGGGCACCACGATCACCGAGCATTTCGACCTGGTCGGCTTCGACCCGCGCGGTGTCGGGCACTCCACGCCCGAACTGCGCTGCCGGACCGACGCCGAGCTGGACGCGTGGCGCCGCGAACCGATGGTGGACTTCAGCCCCGCCGGGGTCGCCCAGATCGAACGGCTCTATCAGGGCTTCGTCCAGCAGTGCTCCGAGCGGATGGGCGACGAGTTCCTTGCCGGGGCGGGCACCGAGGCGGTCGCCCGCGACATGGACACGGTGCGGCAGGTTCTCGGCGACGACCAGATCAACTATCTGGGTTTCAGCTACGGCACCGAGATCGGCGCGGCCTATCTGCAGCGCTACTCCGACCACGTGCGAGCGATGGTGCTCGACGGCGCCATCGACCCGAACGTGGGCCCGGTGGAGAAGAACATCCGCCAGATGGCCGGCTTCCAGACGGCGTTCAACGACTACGCCGCCGACTGCGCCCGCGCGGCCGGCTGTCCCCTGGGCCAGGATCCGGCGCAGTGGGTCAACCGCTACCACGACCTGATCAACCCCCTGGTGTACCGGCCCGGCGCCACCTCCGATGCCCGCGGCCTCAGCTATTCCGACGCCATCACCGGCACCGTCAACGCGCTCTACACCCAGCAATACTGGCCGTACCTGACCAGCGGGCTGCTGGGCCTGCAGCGCGGCACCGACGCCGGCGACCTGCTGCTGCTGGCCGACGAGTACTACGGCCGGGCCCCCGACGGCACCTACCGCAATCAGCAGGACGCGTTCAACGCGGTCCGCTGCGTCGACGCGCCGTCGCCGACCGACCCCGCGGTGTGGGCCGAGGCCGACCGCCGGATCCGCGAGGTGGCCCCGTTCGTGTCCTACGGCGCGTTCACCGGCTTCGCCCCGCGCGACATCTGTTCGTTCTGGCCCGTCCCGGCGACCTCGGTGCCCGCGCCGGCCACGCCCGCACCGCCCGGCAAGGTCGTCGTGGTGTCCACGACACACGACCCGGCCACGCCGTATCAGGCCGGTGTCGACCTCGCCCACGAACTCGACGCGCCGCTGATCACCTTCGAGGGCACCCAACACACCGCGGTGTTCAACGGCCACGAGTGCATCGACACCGCGATCGTCAATTACCTGGTCGACGGGGTGGTGCCGCCCGACGGGCTGCACTGTTAGCAGCGTCTCACCGACGCTCGTCGCCGTTGGCGACACGGTCGTAACACAGAATTAACAGCTGATGCATACGCTCGCGGGTATGGATCGACAGAAGGAATTCGTGCTGCGCACGCTGGAGGAACGGGACATCCGTTTTGTCCGGTTGTGGTTCACCGACGTGCTCGGATACCTGAAGTCAGTAGCCATCGCCCCGGCCGAACTGGAAGGGGCGTTCGAGGAGGGCATCGGCTTCGACGGATCCTCCATCGAGGGGTTCGCCCGGGTCTTCGAGTCCGACACCGTCGCGCGCCCGGACCCGTCGACGTTCCAGATCCTGCCCTGGACCACCAGCGGCGGCGACCATCACTCCGCGCGGATGTTCTGCGACATCACCATGCCCGACGGCTCGCCCTCCTGGGCGGACTCGCGCCACGTGCTGCGCCGCCAGCTGGCCAAGGCCAGCGATCTGGGTTTCTCCTGCTACGTGCACCCCGAGATCGAGTTCTTCCTGCTGCAGCCCGGCCCCTACGACGGGTCGGTGCCCGAGCCCTCCGACAACGGCGGCTACTTCGACCAGGCCGTCCACGATTCGGCCCCCAACTTCCGCCGGCACGCCATCGACGCGCTGGAATCCATGGGCATCTCGGTGGAGTTCAGCCACCACGAGGGCGCGCCCGGTCAGCAGGAGATCGACCTGCGCTACGCCGACGCGCTGTCGATGGCCGACAACGTGATGACGTTCCGCTACGTGGTCAAGGAGGTCGCCCTCGGCGAGGGGGTGCGGGCCTCGTTCATGCCCAAGCCGTTCAGCGAGTACGCCGGCTCGGCGATGCACACCCACATGAGCCTGTTCGAGGGCGAGACCAACGCCTTCCACAGCCCCGACGATCCGCTGCAGCTCTCCGACATCGGCAAGTCGTTCATCGCCGGCATCATCGAGCACGCCAGCGAGATCAGCGCCGTCACCAACCAGTGGGTCAACTCCTACAAGCGGCTGATCCACGGCGGGGAGGCCCCGACGGCGGCGTCCTGGGGTGCGGCCAACCGCTCGGCGCTGGTGCGGGTGCCGATGTACACGCCGAACAAGTCGTCGTCGCGGCGGGTCGAGGTGCGCAGCCCCGATTCGGCGTGCAACCCGTACCTCACGTTCGCCGTGCTCCTGGCGGCCGGGCTGCGCGGGGTGGAGAAGAACTACGTGCTGGGCCCGCAGGCCGAGGACAACGTGTGGACGTTGACGCCCGAGGAACGCCGCGCGATGGGCTACCGGGAACTGCCGTCCAGCCTCGGGCAGGCCCTGGAACACATGCAGGATTCCGAGCTGGTCGCCGAGGCGCTCGGCGAGCACGTGTTCGACTTCTTCCTGCGCAACAAGCGCAGCGAGTGGGAGAGCTACCGCAGCAACGTCACCCCCTTCGAGCTGAAGACCTACCTGGCGCTCTAGAACCGCGGAGCGACGCTGCCCGGGAAAGCCGCCGGGCATTGCCGATTCGCGATCAGGGTGCGTTAACGTTTCTGTCGTGCCGAAACCCGCGACGAAGCGTCCCACACTGCCCAGTGTCGGGCGACTGGGTCTCGTGGAGCCGCCGGCGCGCGCCGACCTGGCCCGCCTGGGGTGGGACACCGACGCCCACGTCGAGTTGCTCTGGTCGCTGTCGCGGGCCCCCGACGCCGACGCCGCCCTGCGCACCATGGTGCGCCTGGCCGACGCCCTCGGCTCGGGCTGGGACGAGCTGGCCACGGCGCTGCTGAAGGACAAGAGCCTGCGCGGGCGGCTGTTCGCGGTGCTCGGCTCGTCCCTGGCCCTGGGCGATCACCTGGTGGCCAACCCGGATTCGTGGCATCTGCTCCAGGGCAGGATCGCGCTGCCCACCGCCGAGGAGCTGCGCCGCGACTTCGTCGCCTGCGCCGAGGACACGCCCGTCAACGCGGTGCTGCCGGCCCTGCGGACGCGCTACCGCGACCGGGTGCTGGTGCTGGCCGCCCTGGACGTGGCGCCCACCGTGGAGAACGAGCCGGTGATGCCGTTCGTCACCGTCGGTGCGCAGCTGGCGGACCTGGCCGACGCCGCGCTGGCCGCCGCGTTGCGGGTGGCGGTGCGCATCGTCTGCAAGGAGGACACCGCGCCGCCCCGGCTGGCGGTGATCGCGATGGGCAAATGCGGTGCGCGGGAGCTGAACTACGTCAGCGACGTCGACGTCATCTTCGTCGCCGAGAAGGCCGACGCCGTCACCACCCGGGTGGCGGGGGAGATGATGCGCATCGGGTCGGAGACCTTCTTCGAGGTCGACGCCGCGCTGCGCCCGGAGGGCAAACACGGCCAGCTGGTGCGCACCCTGGACTCGCACATCGCCTACTACGAGCGCTGGGCCAAGACCTGGGAGTTCCAGGCCCTGCTCAAGGCGCGACCGGCCGCCGGTGACGCCGAGCTCGGCGAACAGTACATCGCGGCGGTGATGCCGATGGTGTGGACCGCCTGCGAGCGTGAGGATTTCGTGCCCGACGTACAGGCCATGCGCCGGCGGGTGGTCGAGAACGTGCCCGCCGACGTGCGCGAGCGCGAGATCAAGCTCGGTACCGGCGGCCTGCGAGACGTGGAGTTCACCGTGCAGCTGCTCCAGCTGGTGCACGGCCGCAACGACCCGTCGCTGCAGGTGGCCTCGACGGTGGACGCCCTGGCCGCCCTCGGCGACGCCGGCTACGTGGGCCGCGACGACGCGGCGAACATGACCGCGTCCTACGAGTTTCTGCGGCTGCTGGAGCACCGGCTGCAGCTGCAGCGGCTCAAGCGCACCCACCTGCTGCCCGCGCCCGACGACGACGAGTCGCTGCGCTGGCTGGCGCGGGCGGCCCACGTGCGCCCGGACGGCACCCACGACGCGCTCGGGGTGCTGCGGGAGGAGCTCAAACGGCAGAGCGTGCGGGTGTCGCGGCTGCACGCCAAGCTCTTCTATCAGCCGCTGCTGGAGTCGGTCGGGGCGACGCTGGACCTGGCGCCGGGCATGTCGACCGAGGCCGCCGAACGGCAGTTGGCCGCACTGAACTACCAGGCCCCCCGCAGCGCGCTGACCCACCTGGCGGCGCTGGCGAATCAGAGCGGCCGGCGCGGCCGGGTGCAGACCATCCTGTTGCCGACGCTGCTGGACTGGCTCTCCGACACTCCCGACCCCGACGCCGGGCTGCTGGCCTACCGCAAGCTCTCCGAGGCGATGGCCGTCGCCGACGAGCGCTGGTTCCTGGGGGCGCTGCGCGACGAGAGCGCGGTGGCCCGCCGGCTCATGCACGTGCTGGGCACCTCGGCGTTCGTCCCGGAGCTGCTGATGCGGGCGCCGGAGGTCATCCGCGCCTACGCCGACGGCCCCGGCGGCCCCAAGCTGCTGGACACCGCGCCCGAGGCGGTGGCCCGGTCGCTGGTCACCGCCGCCGGTCGCCACCGCGACCCGGTCAAGGCCATCGCCGCGGCCCGCACGCTGCGCCGCCGGGAGCTGGCCCGCATCGCCTCGGCCGACCTGCTCGGCATGCTCGACGTCCGCGCCGTCTGCAAGGCGCTGACCTCGGTGTGGGTGGCGGTGCTGCAGGCCGCGCTGAACGCGGTGATCCGCGCCAACACCCCCGAGGGCGAGGGCCCGCCGGCCTCGATCGCGGTGATCGGGATGGGCCGGCTCGGCGGGGGAGAACTCGGGTACGGATCCGACGCCGATGTGATGTTCGTGTGCGAGCCCGCCGAGGGTGTCGAGGAGGCGCGGGCGGTCAAGTGGTCGGTGCAGGTCGCCGAGCAGGTCCGCGCCCTGCTGGGCACGCCCAGCGCGGATCCGCCGCTGGAGGTCGACGCCAACCTGCGCCCGGAGGGCCGCAGCGGGCCGCTGGTGCGCACCCTGTCCTCCTATGCGACGTACTACCGCCAGTGGGCGCAGCCCTGGGAGGTCCAGGCGCTGTTGCGGGCGCACCGTGTCGCCGGCGATCTCGAGCTGGGCCGCCGGTTCCTGGTGATGATCGACGAGACGCGCTATCCGCCCGGCGGCGTGTCCGCCGAGGCGATGCAGGAGATCCGGCGGGTCAAGGCCCGCGTGGACGCCGAGCGGCTGCCCCGCGGCGCCGACCCGAACACCCACACCAAGCTGGGGCGCGGGGGGCTGGCCGACGTCGAGTGGACGGTGCAGCTGCTGCAGCTGCGCTTCGCCCACAAGATCCCGGCGCTGCACAACACCTCGACGCTGGAATCGCTGGACGCGATCGGGGCCGCCGAGCTGATCGCCGAGGGCGATGTGGAACTGCTGCGTGACGCGTGGTTGACCGCGACCCGGGCCCGCAACGCGCTGGTGCTGGTGCGCGGCAAGCCCACCGACCAGCTGCCCGGGCCGGGACGCTTCCTCAACGCCGTGGCGGTGGCCGCCGGCTGGCACAACGACGACGGCGGGGAGTTCCTGGACAACTACCTGCGGGTCACGCGTCGAGCGAAGAACGTGGTGCGCAAGGTCTTCGGGGGCTAGCGGGGGGTCGGGCCCGTCGGCGGACCTTGCGGATCCCGCCGTCGGCGGGGGCGACCGCGCGGCCCGGATCGCAACCCTGACGCTGTTTCATAGACGGTTTGATGCTATGAAGCTTGGATGCGCTTCACCTATGACGCGATCACCAGCGAGGAGGCCGCCCGGCAGCGGTCCGTCTACGAACCGCTGACGCTGGCGGTGCGCGACCTGCTCGACGCGACGATCCGCACCGAGGCAGAACCCGAGGTCATCGCCGAGGCGCAGCGCGCCATCGAACACGTCACCGCCACCCTGCGGGCCCGCCAGCTGCCGGGGCCCTTCGGGGTGCGGTTCACCACCGACGGCCAGGGCCAGTCGTGGGGGAACCCGGTGGTGGGGGTGCGCAACCCGATAGCGCCGCCGCTGGTGATCGAGCGCGACGGTCGGCGGTGCTGGTCGGACTTCGAGCTGGGCGCGGCCTACGAGGGACCGCCCGACCATGTGCACGGCGGCATCAGCGCGCTGATCCTCGACCACATCCTCGGCGAGGCCGCCAGCGCGGGGATGACCAAGCCGCTGTTCACCGGAACCATCACCCTGAAATACCTGCGCGGCACCCCGCTGGGACCGTTGCGGGCCGAGGCCTGGATCGACCGCGTCGAGGGCATCAAGACCTACGCCCGCGGCCACATCGTGAACGCCGAGGGGCCCACGGTGCAGGCCGAGGGCGTGTTCATCCAGCCGGCGTGGGCGCGCGAGGGCGAGGCGGGTGAGGCCTGAGTGAAGTTCTATGTCGGGACCGCGTTCATGGCGCCGCAGGAGGCCGTCGAGGTCGCCAGGGCGGCCGACGACCTGGGCTACGACGGCATCGCCATTCCCGACCACGTCGTCAACCTGGAGACGCTGAGCACGCCCTACCCGTACACCAAGGACGGCAAGCGGCGCTGGGAGCCGTTCACCGACTGGCCCGACCCGTGGGTGATGATCGGCGCGATCGCACTGGTCACCACGCGGCTGCGGTTCGTCACCACGGTCTACATCCCGGCGATGCGCAACCCGTACCTGGCCGCCAAGCAGATCGGCACCGCGGCGGCTCTGGCCGGGGGACGCCTGGAGCTCGGGATCGGCGTGGGCTGGTGTCGCGACGAGTTCGAGCTCATGGGACAGCGGTTCGACCAGCGCGGCCGGCGCACCGACGAGATGCTGGAGCTGATGAAGGCGCTGTGGCAGCCCGGCTGGACCGAGTTCGACGGCGAGTTCTACCGGACCCCCCGGCTGGAGATGGAGCCCACCCCGCCCCGCATCCCGGTCTACGTCGGCGGCCTCTCGGAGATCGCGCTGCGCCGCGCCGCGCGCCACGACGGCTGGATCGGTGACCTGATCACCACCGACCAGGCGATCGAGCGGATCGACCGGATCCGGGAGTTGCGCGCCGAAAAGGGTCTGACGATGCAGGATTTCACCGTCGTGACCCCGCTGGTCGACGCGTTCACCCCCGAGCACTACGCGCGCGCGGAGGCGGCCGGCATCACCGCGATCCTCACCGCCCCCTGGATGTTCTACTCCGGTGCCGACTGCACGCTGGCCGAGAAGATCGACGGGCTGCGCCGGTTCCGCACCGACATGGGGCTGGACTGAGCGCCCGCGGGCGCACCGGGAGGCTCACAGCGAGCGGGCGATGATCTCCTTCATCACCTCGTTGGCGCCGGCGTAGATCCGTTGCACCCGGGCGTCCTCGTACATCCGGGCGACCAGGTACTCGCGCATGTAGCCGTAGCCGCCGTGCAGCTGAACGCAGCGGTCGACGACCTCGCACTGCCGGTCGGTCAGCCAGTACTTGGCCATCGCCGCCTCGGTGGCATCGAGCCGGCCCCGCAGGTGCGATTCGACGCAGTGGTCGAGGAAGACCCGGCAGGTGCGGGCCATGGTCACGCATTCGGCGAGCTCGAAGGCCGTGTTCTGGAACGCGAACAGGCTGTGCCCGAAGGCTTCCCGGGATTTCGTGTAGGCGACGGTGTCGTCGACGGCGCGTTCCATCCCGCCGACGGCCTGGGCGCTGACGATCAGGCGCTCCTGGGGCAACTGGGCGATCATCTGCCCGAAACCCCGACCCTCCTCGGCGCCCAGCAGGTTGGACACCGGGACCCGCACATCGGTGAACGAGATCTCGGCGGTGTCCGACCCGTGCAGCCCGACCTTGTCCAGCACGCGGGTCACCTGGTAGCCGGGGTTGTCGCGCACGTCGACGAGCAGCAGCGAGACGCCCCGCGCGCCCGCCTTCGGGTCGGTCTTGACCGCCAGCAGCACCAGGTCCGCCGAGCCGCCGTTGGTGATGAAGGTCTTGGACCCGTTGACCACATACGCGTCGCCCTCGCGCACCGCGGTGGCGCGGATGGCCTTGAGGTCCGAGCCGGCGCCGGGTTCGGTCATACCGATCGCGCCGAGCACCTCGCCGCTGGCCATCGGCGGCAGCCAGCGCCGCTTCTGCTCCTCGCTGCCGTAGGCCAGCAGGTAGTGCGGCACGATTCCGCTGTGCACGCCGATGCCCAGGGACAGGTCGCCGGCGTAGCCCTGGGCGTCGAACACCGCCAGATCATGGGCGAATGTGCCTCCGCCGCCGCCGTATTCGGTCGGGATCGAGCACAGCAGCAGTCCCAGCTTGCCGGCCTCGGTCCACACCGACCGGTCGATGCGGCGCTGTCTGTCCCAGGTGTCGACGTGCGCGACGACCTCTCGGTCGAAGAAGCCCTTCGCCAGCTCGAAGAGCGCCGTCACCTCGTCGTCGTACCAGGACGGTACGTGCTTGCTCACCATGCAGGTGAGGCTACCGCCGGTTCACCGCCGGCGATCCGGGCCCGATGAACACCAGCAGCAGCAGCGCGAAGCAGAACAGCACCGCGGGCTCACCGCCGTTGTTGATCGGCCAGAAGTCGGTGCCGAGGTGCTGCCAGAAGTAGGCCACCGCCATCGACCCGGAGCCCAGGAACGCCGCCGGGCGGGAGAAGAAGCCCACGGTGACCAGGGCGCCGACCACCAGCTCGATCACCCCGGCCCACCACATGGGCCAGACGCCGACGTCCAGGGCCGGGCCCGCCGGCCAGCCGAAGAGCTTGGAGGTGCCATGCAGGAAGAACAGCAGGCCGATGACGATGCGGAAGATGCCGATGGCCAGGTCGGACTGGGTGCTGAGCCGGTCGTCCAGTGTCTGTGACATGACTGTGGATCATACTTAACGGACCGCGGTCCGGATAGTGCGGGAGGGTGACCGTCACGAATCGTTCAATTCCAGCATCACCGTCACCGGGCCGTCGTTGACCAGCGCCACCTGCATGTCGGCGCCGAACACCCCACTGGCCACCGTGGCGCCGAGCCCGCGCAACGCGTCGGCGAACGCGGTCACCAGGGGTTCGGCCACCGGCCGGGGGGCCGCGGCGTTCCAGGAGGGGCGCCGACCCTTGGCGGTGTTGGCGTACAGCGTGAACTGACTGATCACCAGCACCGGTGCGCCGAGGTCGGCGGCGCTGCGTTCGTCGTCGAGAATCCGCAGCGTCCAGAGCTTTTCGGCCATCCGGCGGGCCAGGGCGGCGTCGTCGGAGTGCGTGACGCCCACCAGGGCGACCAGGCCCTGTCCGGAGGGTCGGATCTCGCCGACCACCTCGCCGCCGACACTGACACTGGCTGAGGACACCCGCTGCACCAACACGCGCATCACGCCATTCTCCCGTGCCCACGCCGGCGGCACCGCGGGGCCGGTCGCGGCTACTGCTCGCCGGCGTTGACGAGCATGCTGTTGATGAGTGCCGTTGCCTCGTCGCGGATCCGCACGCCGCACACCGAGGTCTCGACGATCGCATTCTCCACGGCCGCCATGGAGTGCTGGCACTCCGCGGGGCCGAAGTCGGCGAGCCGGGACATCTGGCTGATGACGGGCCCTTCGTGGACGACGTCGTCGAGCACCACGTCGAGCCAGTCGGTGCCGTCGGTGAGCGTCAGCGGCGCGGCGGAGCAGTCGCTCCATATCCGCGCCGATTCGTTTAGGAAGTCCTCGGCGGCACCGGCGGAGGGCAGGGCCACCACGGCCTGCTCGATCCACAGGCCCAGTTCGTCGTCGGGCTCGGTGGCCACCCGCCTCAACACCGCGGTGTAGTCGGTGCCGGCATAGGCCAGTTCCTCGGCGGTGTAGATGGCCCCGATGCACTCCGGGGCGGAAATATCGCCGGAATCGTCGTCCATCGCATAGAGATCCCTGACCACCTCGATGCGGGTGCCGCCGAAGGTGTCGACGAGTTCGGCCTCGCCGAGCAGGATGGGGTCCAGGTCGTCCTCGCCGAGCAGCGTGGCTTCGGGCGGTTCACCCTGGCCGCGGACGGCAACCCCGTCCACCGTGCTCACGCATCCGGACAGTGTGAGCGCAAGCAATACCGAGCCCGTGCCCAACACCCGTATCACGGCGGTCACCACCCCATTGTCGAGGACCGGCGAGCGACTCGCTGCACTCAACGGTACTCCGCTGTGACCCAGGCCACAATGTCGTCCCGGGGTCCCTGCGAAAACACCCGCGCCGCCCCGGGGTGCGGGAGGGCGCGGGTGTCTCGTCGGTCGTTACGCGTTACACGTCGTCTCTCACACGTCGTCTCTCACACGTCGTAGTAGAGCGCGAACTCGTACGGGTGCGGACGGATCTGCACCGGCATGATCTCGTTCTCCCGCTTGTAGGAGATCCAGGTCTCGATCAGGTCCGGCGTGAACACGCCGCCCTCGGTGAGGTACTCGTGGTCCTCCTCGAGGCGGTCGATGACCGCGGAAAGCTGAGTCGGGGCCTGCGGGATGTTGGCGGCCTCGTCCGGCGGCAGCTCGTAGAGGTCCTTGTCGACCGGGGCCAGCGGCTCGATCTTGTTCTTGATGCCGTCGATCCCGGCCATCAGCATGGCCGCGAACGCCAGGTACGGGTTGCCCGAGCTGTCCGGGCAGCGGAACTCCAGGCGCTTGGCCTTGGGGTTGTTGCCGGTGATCGGGATACGCACGCAGGCGCTGCGGTTGCGCTGGCTGTACACCAGGTTGATCGGGGCCTCGTAGCCCGGCACCAGACGCTTGTAGGAGTTCACCGTCGGGTTGGTGAACGCCAGCAGCGACGGCGCGTGGTGCAGGATGCCGCCGATGTAGTGGCGGGCCAGATCCGACAGACCCGCGTAGCCGGCCTCGTCGTGGAACAGCGGCTTGCCGTCCTTCCACAGCGACTGGTGGCAGTGCATGCCCGAGCCGTTGTCGCCGAACAGCGGCTTGGGCATGAAGGTCACGGTCTTGCCGTTGGCCCAGGCGGTGTTCTTGATGATGTACTTGAACAGCAGCACATCGTCGGCCGCGTGCAGCATCGTGTTGAACTTGTAGTTGATCTCGGCCTGCCCGGCGGTGCCCACCTCGTGGTGACCGCGTTCCAGCTCGAATCCGGCGTTGATCAGATTGGTGGCCATCTCGTCGCGCAGGTCGACGTAGTGGTCATAGGGCGCGACGGGGAAGTAGCCGCCCTTGGGGCGCACCTTGTAGCCACGGTTGGGGGAGCCGTCGAACTCGGTGGGCTCCCCGGAGTTCCACCAGCCCGACTCGGAGTCGACCTCGTAGAAGGTGCCGTTCATCTTCGAGTCGAAGGCCACCGAGTCGAAGATGTAGAACTCGGCCTCGGCGCCGAAGTAGACGGTGTCGGCGATGCCGGTGGAGGCCAGGTAGTTCTCCGCCTTGCGGGCCACGTTGCGCGGATCGCGGGAGTAGGCCTCGCGGGTGAACGGATCGTGGACGAAGAAGTTGAGGTTGAGCGTCTTGGCGGCGCGGAACGGGTCGATCTGAGCGGTCGCGGGGTCCGGCAGCAGCATCATGTCGGATTCGTGGATCGACTGGAAGCCGCGCACCGACGAGCCGTCGAAGGCCAGGCCGTCTTCGAAGACGCTCTCGTCGAACGCCGACGCAGGGATGGAGAAGTGCTGCACAACACCGGGCAGATCGCAGAACCGGACGTCGACATACTCGACGCTCTCGTCCTTGATCAACTTGAAAATGTCGTCAGCGGTCGTTTCTGCCACTTAGTACTCCTATGTCTAGGCACACAGAATTCTGATAACCCGCGGCTGACGCTATGAAGCCGATGTTGCACGGCAGTCAACCGCATGTTGCGCTGACGTTACGCAATCTGCGGCGACCTATGCTGTCAGATATGGCCCGCTCGATCTCGTCCTGGCTGTCCGGTCCCGAGCCGACCGACTACGACCGCGGATCCCGCTACCCGGGCGAGGCGCTCGGCCTGCCCGAGAACGGCCCCCGGTCGATGGCGCGGACGGGCCGGCGCTTCGCCGCGCTTTTGGTGGACTGGCTGATCTCCTACGGTCTGGCCGCGCTGCTGATGACGTTCGGGCTCTACTCGCAGGCCTTCCTCTCGACGGCGGTGCTGGCCATCTGGTTCGCCCTCGGCGCGGTGTCGGTCCGGTTGTTCGGGTTCTCCCCGGGCCAGTGGGCGCTGGGCCTGATGGTGGTTCCCGTCGACGGCCGGCTGCATACCGGATTCGGCCGCGCGCTGGGCCGCGGCCTGCTGCTGGCCCTGGTGATCCCCGCGCTGTTCATGGACGCCGACGGGCGCGGCCTGCAGGACAAACTGACCTTCACCGCGGTGGTGCGGCGCTGACCCGCTGACCGGAGCCACCGCCGGCGGGGCCGGTGGCTAGCGGCGCTTGACCGTGCGCTGCACGCCGCGCATCTTGGCCTGTGCGGGCAGCGGTCCCTTCGGCATCGCCGCCGGGCCGACCTTCGAGCCCAGGGCCACCAGGCGTGACTCCAGCGAGTCCATCTGCTTGGCGCTGATGTTTGCCGGCAACTTGCTCAGGTGCCGCTCCAGCTTGGCCAGCGGCACCTCGCCCTCGCCGTTGCCCACCACGATGTCGTAGATCGGGACGTCGCCGACCAGGCGGGCGGTGCGCTTCTTCTCCTGCGCCAGCAGTGGTTTGACCCGCCCCGGTGAGCCCTCGGCGACGAAGATGACACCGGGGCGCCCGATCACCCGGTGCACCGCGTCGAAGTGGCCGGTGGCCGCCACCCCGGGGGTCACCCGCCACTTGCCCCGCAGGTTCTCCAGCGCCCACGCGGCGGCCCCGGTCTGGCCCTCGGCCTTGCGGTAGACCGACTTCTGCGCCCGCCGGCCGAACACGATGAAGGCCACCAGCGCGCCCAGCACCACGCCGAACACGATCATCATGTACATGGTGAATCCGCCGAAGAACAGCCCCGCGGCCACCGACAGCGCGACGATCACCACGAACACCAGCGCCATGTACGGCAGCAGCCGCTTGTCCTCTTTGCGCTGGATCTGGAACGCCTGCCACAGCTGACTGCGCCGGTCCTTCGACGCCTTCTTGCGGGCTGCCTTCGCCTCGGCCTTGGCGGCCTTCTTCGCGGCGGCACTGCTGGATTTCGCCATAGCTCCACAGGATACGGAACCGGCGGGGCGCCGCGAAAACGGCGGGCGTGGGGCGCGGGCGTCAGCCCCGGGTCGTCGCGTGTTCCGAGCGCGACCGGATGGCCTGGCCGTAGAGCCGGCCGGCCCGGTACGACGACCGCACCAGCGGCCCGGCCAGCACGCCGGCGAACCCCAGCGACTCGGCGAACTCGGCGTGCTCGTCGAACTCCCCGGGTTCGACCCAGCGCTCCACCGGATGGTGGCGCACCGACGGCCGCAGGTACTGGGTGATGGTGACGATGTCGCAGCCCGCCCCGTGCAGGTCGCGCAGCGCGGTGCGCACCTCCTCGGGGGTCTCACCCATGCCCAGGATCAGATTGGACTTGCTCACCAGCCCCGCCTCGCGGGCGGCGGTCAGGACGTCCAGGCTGCGCTGGTAGCGGAACGCGGGGCGGATGCGTTTGAAGATCCGCGGCACGGTCTCGACGTTGTGGGCCAGCACCTCCGGGCGGGCGTCGAAGACCTCGCGCAGCAGCGCCGGTTCGCCGTTGAAATCGGGGATGAGCAGCTCCACCCCGGTGTCGGGGTTGAGTTCCTTGATGGCGCGCACCGTTTCGGCGTACAGCCAGGCCCCGCCGTCGGGCAGGTCGTCGCGCGCCACCCCGGTCACCGTGGAGTACCGCAGGCCCATCGCGGCCACACTCTCGGCCACGCGGCGCGGCTCGTCACGGTCGAGCTCGGCGGGCCGGCCGGTGTCGATCTGGCAGAAGTCGCAGCGCCGGGTGCACTGTTCACCGCCGATGAGGAACGTCGCCTCCCGGTCCTCCCAGCACTCGTAGATGTTGGGGCAGCCGGCCTCCTCGCACACCGTGTGCAGGCCTTCGCGTTTGACCAGTGCCTTGAGCTCGGTGTACTCCGGCCCCATCCGGGCCCGGGTCTTGATCCAGGGCGGCTTGCGCTCGATGGGGGTTTGGGCGTTTCGGACCTCCAGCCGCAGCAGCTTCCGGCCCTCGGGAACGACGCTCACCGCAACGATGCTACGCGGCCGCTCCCGGCGCCGCCGTGCCCGGCTTCAGTGGTGGGATGGCTGCCCGGGCGGGTCCCGACCGCAAGCTCGCCGTCGAGAGCGTCGAGCACCGCGCGCTGCACCAGCGGCCGGACCTCGTCGACGCCGACCCGCCGGCCCAGCTCGGCGGCCAGCGAGGTCACCCCGGCGTCGGCGATACCGCACGGCACGATGGTGCCGAACGCGCCCAGATCGCAGTCGCAGTTCAGCGCGAACCCGTGCAGCGTGACCGACCGCGCCACCCGGATCCCGATCGCGCCGATCTTGCGGGCCGGACGCGGACCCTGCGCCGGCAGCCAGACCCCGGAGCGTCCTTCGACCCGGCCGGCGGCCGGCAGGCCGAGTGCGGCACACACGCCGATCAGCGCCTCCTCCAGGCGCCGGACGAAGTTCACCACGTCCAACGGTTCGGCCAGCCCGATGATCGGATAGCCGACCAGCTGGCCGGGCCCGTGCCAGGTGATCTTGCCCCCGCGGTCGGTGTCGACCACGGGCGTGCCGTCCACCGGGCGTTCGTGGGCCTCGGTGCGCCGGCCCGCGGTGTACACCGCCGGATGCTCCAGCAGCAGCAGGGTGTCGGGCCCGCCGCCGACCCGGGCCTCGGCCAGGTCGCGCTGCAGCTGCCAGGCGGTCAGGTAGTCGATGCTGCCGAGGTGGCGGACCCGTACCGATGTCCCGGCGGACCGGATCGACCGGGATGCGGACCCGGGGATCTGCGACGGTGCGGCCATGTCCCGACGGTACCGCTAGCCGCGCGGACGTGCGGTGGCGTAGGCCAGCGCTTCGCCGATGGTGTTGTGGTGGAAGCCGAACCCGGCGCGCTCCAGCGCGGCCGGGATCACCCGCTGCCCGGCCAGCAGCCCCTCGTCGGCGAACTCGCCCAGGGCCGCGCGCACCGCGAAGCCCGGCGCGAGCAGCAGGGTGGGCCGGTTGAGCGCGCGCCCGAGGGCGGTGGTGAACTCCGCGTTGGTCACCGGCGCCGGACCCGCGAGGTTGACGGGGCCGGACAGCTCGGGGGAGTCGACGGCGAACAGCACCGCACGGACGGCGTCCTCCAGCGAGATCCACGGCATGTACTGGCGACCGTTGCCCAGCCGGGCGCCGAGTCCCAGCGAGAAGATCGGCTTGAGCCGCCCCAGCAGACCGCCCTGCGGAGAGAGCACCAGACCCGTGCGGGCCAGCACCACCCGGCTTCCGGCATCGGCGGCGGCCCCCGTCGCCGCCTCCCAGTCCATGCACAGCCGGGCCAGGAAACCGCTTCCGGGAGGAGCGGTTTCGTCGACCACGCGGTTGCGCGTGTCGCCGTAGTAGCCGACAGCGCTGGCGTTGACCAGGGTGGGCACGCCCGCCTGCGCGACCGCCGAAGCCAGCACCTCGGTCGGTGCGATGCGGCTGTCGCGCAGGCTCTGCTTGAAGGCCCCCGACCACCGGGAGTCGCTGATCCCCACGCCGCACAGATTCACCACGGCGTCCACGCCGATCAGCGCGTCGGCATCGAATTCGCCGGTGGCCGGATTCCAGTACAGCTCGTCGGCGCTCGAGGGCGCGCGACGCACGATGCGAAGGACGCGCCGATCGCCGGCGCGCAGCGCCGAAACCAGCGCGGAGCCGATCAGACCGGACGACCCTGCGATCGCGATGGTGGCCGGTGCCACGAGATGTGTGTCCTCTCCGGGGATCCCTAGAGCCCCAGGTCGGCCTCGAACGCCCCCTCTTCGAGCCGCCGCTTGATCGTCGTGACGAAGCGGCCCGCATCGGCGCCGTCGATGAGGCGGTGGTCGTAGGTCAGCGGCAGGTAGCACACCGACCGGATGCCGATCAGTTCGTTGCCGGCGTCGTCGACGACCACCCGCGGCCGCTTGACGATGGCACCCGTGCCGAGCATGGCGGCCTGCGGCGGCACCAGGATCGGGGTGTCGAACAGGGCGCCCTGGCTGCCGATGTTGGTGATGGTGAAGGTGCCGCCGGACAGTTCGTCGGGCTTGAGGTCGCCCGAGCGGGCGCGCGCGGCGATGTCGTTGATGGCGCGGGCCAGCCCGGCCAACGACAGGTCACCGGCGTTGTGGATCACCGGGGAGAGCAGGCCCTGCTCGGTGTCGACAGCGAACCCGAGGTGCTCGGAGTCGTAGTAGGTGATCTCCTTGGAGTCCTCGTTGTAGCTGGCGTTGACGTTGGGGTGTGTCTTGAGGGCGTCGATCACCGCACGGGCGATGAACGGCAGGTAGGTCAGGTTGACACCCTCGCGCTCGGCGAAGTCCTTCTTCGCCCGGGCCCGCAGCGCCACGACCCTGGTCATGTCGACCTCGTGGGTCTGGGTCAGCTGCGCGGTCGCCTGCAGCGACTCGCGGGTCTTCTTCGCGGTGATCTGCCGGATCCGGTTGGCCTTCTGGGTGGTGCCGCGCAGGTGGGCCAGCGGTCCGCTCTCCGGGGCCGCCGCGGGTGCCGGGGCCGGCTTCTGGGCCGGTTTCTCGGCCGGCTGCTCGGCCGGCTTCGACTTCTGCTCGGCGGCGGCCAGCACGTCCTGCTTGCGGATGCGCCCGCCGACGCCGGTGCCCTTCACCGCGCTCAGATCTACGTCGTTCTCGGCGGCCAGTTTGCGCACCAGCGGGGTGACGTACGGCCCGGACTCGCCGTCACCCTCGCCGCCGGCGGCCGCCGCCGGGGCGGGCTCACGCTTGGGTTCGGGCTTGGGTTCGGGCTTGGGTTCCGGCTTGGGCTCGGGTTTGGGCTCGGGCTTGGGCTCGGCCTTCGGTTCCGGCTTGGGCTCGGGTTTCGGTTCGGGTTTGGGCTCGGGCTTGGGTTCCGGCTTGGATTCGGGAGCGGCCGAGGCGTCCCCGATCTTGGCCAGTTCGCCGCCGACCTCCACGGTCGCGTCCTCGTCGGCGGTGATGCTCAGCAGGGTGCCGGCCACCGGCGAGGGGATCTCGGTGTCGACCTTGTCGGTGGAAACCTCGACGAGTGGCTCGTCGACCTCCACCGAGTCGCCCACCTTCTTCAGCCACCGGGTCACGGTGCCCTCGGTGACCGACTCGCCCAGTTCGGGCATCAGCACGGGCGTGGCCGACCCGCCACCGGAGGAGTCACTCGAGGATTGCGGCTCGGGCTCGGGCTCGGGTTCCGGTTCGGAAGCCGCCTGCGGTTCGGGCTCGGGCTCGGGTTCGGGTTCCGGGCTGGCTTCGGGCGCCGGCTGCTCCTCGCCGCCGCCTTCGCCGGCCTCACCGATCGTCGCGAGGTCGCCACCGACCTCCACGGTGTCGTCCTCCTGGGCGATGATCTTCGTGAGCACACCGGCCACCGGCGAGGGGATCTCGGTATCGACCTTGTCCGTGGAGACTTCGAGCAGTGGCTCGTCGACCTCGACGGTGTCGCCCTCCTGTTTCAGCCAGCGGGTGACGGTCCCTTCGGTGACGCTCTCACCGAGTGCGGGCATCTGTACGGAGACGGCCATGTCTGTTGACTCCTCGAAGGTCATTCGTCACGGGTCGAACCTCTGGCTTACCACAGCGTCGTGTACCGAGTCAGGCACCCAAGTGGATTGTCTTTCACCCTTGCGATACCAATCCAATCATTGCTTCCGGATTCGCACTCACCCAGGGTTGACCGCGGGTTCTGGCACTATCGAATTGACCGAGGGATTCCAGATTCCGGGAGGAGTGCACCGCTGGTGGGACTGTTCGACAGACTGCGCCCCCGCCGCTCGCGAGCCGCCGGCGCCGACCTGAGATACCTGCGCGACTGGACGGCACAACACACCGGTGTGGAGGCCTTCGTCGAGCCCAAGACCACCGTCACCGACCTGACCGTCGTGCTCGTGGCCGCCGACGGCGAATGGACCCGGCGCCGGGTCGGGGGAGAATCCGGGGCCCGGCGGCTCTCCGACCGGTTGAAGATCCCCGTCTACGACGTCCAGAAGGTCGGCTACCCCCAGCGCATGCGCGACCACGACGCGCGCCGGCGCATCGAACGGCGCCGCGCCCTGCGCGAGGAGCTCGAAGACTAGACCGGCGCCGCGCTCCGGCGCTCTTGACACCGCGGCGGCGGCTGGGCAGGGTCTGAACCATCCGATACCGCCGGTATTGGATACCTGGTGAAGTATCGGACAGCTCATGCAGCGGATGTCCAGGCGGGAGGCCCCCAAGCGATGACGCCCACACGGTTCGTCGACAGCAGCGATGCCCGGATCGCGGTCTACGAGGAGGGCGACCCCGACGGCCCCACCCTGGTCCTCGTGCACGGCTGGCCCGACTCGCATGTGCTCTGGGACGGCGTCGTGCCGTTGCTGCGGGACACCTTCCGGATCATCCGCTACGACAACCGCGCCGTCGGGGAATCCTCGGGACCCGCGCACCACTCCGGGTACACCATGGCCCGCTACGCCGACGACTTCGCCGCGGTCATCGCGGCCACCAGCCCCGCCGAGCCGGTCCACGTTCTCGCCCACGACTGGGGGTCCACCGCCATCTGGGAGTACCTGAGCAGACCCGGCGCCGACGACCGGGTCGCCGCGTTCACCTCGGTGTCCGGCCCGAGCGGAGACCATCTCAACCGCTACGTGATGGGCGGGCTCAAACGGCCCTACCGACCCCGCCGCTTCCTGCGCAGCCTGGCCCAGCTGAGCCGACTGAGCTACATGGGCGCCTTCTCGGTGCCCGTGCTGGCGCCCGCGGCGGTGCGCCTGTTCGTCGCCGAGAAGATGGTCACCCGGTCGCTGCGCCGCCGCGACGGCATTCCCGCCGAACACATCCACCACGGCCCCGCCTATCGTGACGACGCCGCCAACAGCCTGAAGGTGTACCGCGCCAACTTCTTTCGCTCGTTCGCCAGTGCCCGGAACGACCACTACGTCCGCACCCCGGTCCAGCTGATCGTCAACACGCGCGACCCGTTCGTGCGGTACTACATATTCGATGAGACGCCGCGCTGGGTGCCACGGCTGTGGCGCCGCGACATCGCCTCGGGGCACTGGGCGCCGATGTCGCATCCCCAGGTGCTCGCGCAGGCCGTCGCGGAGCTGGCCGAGTTCGTCCGCACCGGTCACGCCGCGCGTGCGCTGCGGCGCGCCGAGGTCGGCCGCCGAGACCGCGGCCCGTTCACCGACACCCTGGTCTCGGTGACCGGCGCCGGCCGTGGCATCGGCCGCGAGACCGCGCTGGCGTTCGCCGCCGAGGGCGCCGAGGTGATCGTCAGCGACATCGACGAGGCCGGCGCCAAGGACACCGCCGCGGCCATCGCCTCCCGCGGCGGCGTGGCCCACGCGTACGCCCTGGACGTCTCCGACGCCGCGGCCGTGGAACGCTTCGCCGAGCGGATCTGCGCCGAGCACGGCGTACCCGACGTCGTGGTCAACAACGCCGGAATCGGTCAGGCCGGGCAGTTCCTGGACACCCCGCGCGAGCAGTGGGACCGGGTGCTAGAGGTGAACCTCGGCGGGGTCGTCAACTGCTGCCGGGCGTTCGCGGCGCCGATGGTCGCGCGCGGTGCCGGCGGCCATGTGGTCAACGTCGCGTCGATGGCGGCCTACGCGCCACTGCAGTCACTGAACGCCTACTGCACCTCCAAGGCGGCGGTGTACATGTTCTCCGACTGTCTGCGCGCGGAACTGTCCGCCGCGGGGATCGGGCTCACCACCATCTGTCCCGGGCTCATCGACACCGGCATCGTGGGGGCCACCCGGTTCGACACCCCCGCCGGAGGCGCCGGCGCGCGCCAGGGCGCCCAGGCCCGCGCCAAGGTGCAGAAGCTGTTCTCGGTGCGGCGCTACCCGCCCCAGAAGGTGGCCCGCCAGATCGTCTCGGCGGTCAGGAAAGACAAGGCGATCCAGCCCGTGGCGCCGGAGGCGCACCTGCTCTACGGGGTTTCACGGGTGCTGCCGCCCGTGTTGCGCAGCACCGCCCGCGGCCGGGTGGTCTGACCCCGCCTCCGCACACCCGAGTCATCTGGATGGTCGCCCGAGTCAACGCGATGGCATCGAGACGGTAATGAGAGCGACGGCAAGCGCGAAACCTCGCTCTGGGTACCGAATCGAAGCCCGGGTGGGGGTGAGCCAGCCGTTCTCGCCAGCCGTTCTCGCTAGCCCTTCTCGACGATGTCCTCGAGCACCGCGAGCATGGTGCGCGCCGGCACCCCGGTGCCACCCTTGCCGGTGTAGCCCCACGGGCCGCCGGTGTTGTAGGCCGGGCCGGCGACGTCGATGTGCACCCACTGCACACCGTCTGCGACGAACTCGCGCAGATACACCCCGGCCACCAGCATCCCGGCGAACCGCTGGCCGCTGATGTTGGCCAGGTCGGCCACGCTCGACTTCAGGTCGTCCTTGAGCTCGTCGGGCAGCGGCATGGCCCAGCCGTTCTCGCCGACCTCCTGGGAGATGTTCGCGACCCGGTCGCGGAAGTCGTCGGACCCCATCACCCCCGGGATGCGCGCGCCCAGCGCCACCGTCTGCGCACCGGTCAGCGTCGAGGTCTCCATCAGGTAGTCGGGCTTGTCCTCGCAGGCCCGCACGATCGCGTCGGCGAGGATCAGCCGGCCCTCGGCGTCGGTGTTGAGCACCTCGACGGTGGTGCCGCCGTACTGGGTCAGCACATCGCCGGGGCGCTGCGCGGTCGCCGAGGGCATGTTCTCGGCCATCGGCACCGTGGCGATGACGTCCAGCGGCAGCCCGAGTTCGGCGGCGGTCACGGTCGCGGCGATCACCGCGGCGGCCCCACCCATGTCGGAGGTCATGTGGTGCATCGAGGCCGCCGGCTTGATCGAGATGCCGCCGGTGTCGAAGGTGATGCCCTTGCCCACCAGAGCAACCTTCTTGGCGTTGCGTTTGGTGGCGCCGCGATGGATCAGCCGCACCAGCCGCGGCGGCCGTGAGGACCCCTTGCCGACACCGACGACGCCGCCGTAGCCGCCCTTCTCCAGCGCCTTCTCGTCGAGGACCTCCACCTCCAGCCCGGCGGCCTCGCCGAGAGCCTTTGCCCGCTTGGCGAATTCGGCCGGAAACAGGTGGCTCGGCGGGGTGTTGACGAGGTCGCGGGCGGTCGCCACGCCGGTGGCGATCGCGGCGGCCCGCACCGCCTGCTTGCGGGCGTCCCGGGCCGTGGACAGCACGGTGATCTTGCGCAGTCCCCTGTCGGTGGGGGCCGTCTTCGCGCTGCGGAAGTCGCTGAACCGGTAGGCACCGAGGATCAGGCCCTCCACCGTGGCCGCCAGGTCCAGTTCGGACAGCGTGGTCACCACGGTCTCGACCCCCGAGAGCGACCGGGCGGCCGCGCCGGCGGCACGCCGGATCGTCTCGGCGGGCCAGTCCTGACGGGGCTTGCCCAGCCCGACGGCCAGCACGCTGGCCACCGGCAGCGACGGCACCACCAACCGGGTCACCTGCTCGGCGCCGCCCTTGGCGCCGAGGGCCTCCAGCGCCACCTCGATCTCGCCGACGGCCTCGGCGTCGAGGAACGGCGTGCCGACGACCCGGGCGGACTTGTCCGGCCCGGACTTGGCCGGGGACGCCGGGGATTCTGGCTCGGCGCCGACCACACCGACGATCAACACGGCCGAACCCAGCCCACGGCTGGGCATGGTGGACGCGACGGCGACGGTGGGGGACTGGTAACCGGGTTGGGTGCTCACCCCGATCACCCTAAACGTGGGGCACTACTCTGGGTGCTCGTGACCGACAACCAGCTCCTGCACGGCCCGCTCGAAGACCGCCACCGCCAGCTGGGCGCCAGCTTCGCCGAGTTCGGCGGCTGGCTGATGCCGGTCTCCTACGCCGGCACCGTCGCCGAACACAACGCCACCCGCAACGCGGTCGGCCTGTTCGACGTCAGCCACCTGGGCAAGGCGCTGGTACGCGGTCCCGGTGCGGCGGAGTTCGTCAACTCCGCGCTGACCAACGACCTGCGCCGCATCGGTCCGGGCAAGGCCCAGTACACCCTGTGCTGCACCGAGGACGGCGGGGTGATCGACGACCTGATCGCCTACTACGTCTCCGACGACGAGATCTTCCTGGTGCCCAACGCCGCCAACACCGCCTCGGTGGTTGCCGCGATGAAAGCCCGTGCCCCCCAAGACCTCAGCATCACCGACGAACACCGGTCCTACGCGGTGCTGGCGGTCCAGGGCCCCAGGTCCACCGAGGTGCTGCAGGCGTTGGGCCTGCCCACCGACATGGACTACATGGGTTACGCCGACGCCGAGTACGGCGGTGTGCCGGTGCGGGTCTGCCGCACCGGATACACCGGCGAACACGGCTACGAACTGCTGCCGACGTGGGACGCCGCGCCGGCGGTGTTCGACGCGCTGGTGGCGGCGGTGGGCGAGGCCGGCGGTGAGCTGGCCGGACTGGGCGCGCGTGACACCCTGCGCACCGAGATGGGCTACCCGCTGCACGGCCACGAGCTGTCGCTGGACATCTCGCCGCTGCAGGCGCGCTGCGGATGGGCGATCGGCTGGAAGAAGGACGTGTTCTGGGGCCGCGAGGCGCTGCTGGCCGAGAAGGCCGCCGGCCCGGCCCGGTTGCTGCGCGGGCTGCGTGCGGTCGGCCGCGGCGTCCTGCGCGGCGAGCTGACCGTGCTCGCCGGCGACACCCCCGTCGGCGTCACCACCTCCGGGACGTTCTCGCCGACGCTGAAAGCCGGTATCGCGCTGGCGCTCATCGACACCGCCGCCGGGGTGTCCGACGGCGACCGGCTCATCGTCGACGTGCGCGGCAGGCCGCTGGAATGCGACGTGGTCAAACCGCCGTTCGTGGCCCCCAAAACCCGCTAGCGCCCGGTTATACAATTCGTCCATGACCAACGGCCCCCTCGAGTTCACGCTTGCCCGCAACACCACCCCGGCAAGCGACGAGGTACGCGCCGAGATTCTGCGTGACCCCGGCTTCGGTCGTTTTCACACCGACCACATGGTGTCGATCGACTACACCGAGGGCACCGGCTGGCACAACGCCGCCGTGCTGCCCTACGGTCCCATCGAACTCGACCCGTCGGCGATCGTGCTGCACTACGCGCAGGAGGTCTTCGAGGGTCTCAAGGCCTACCGCTGGGCCGACGGGTCCATCGTGTCGTTCCGGCCGGAGGCCAACGCCGCCCGGATGCGGACCTCCGCGCGCCGGCTGGCCATGCCGGAGCTGCCCGACGAGGCGTTCATCGAGTCGCTGCGCCAGCTGATCGCCGTCGACGGCGCCTGGGTGCCGCCCGCCGGCGGTGAGGAGTCGCTGTACCTGCGGCCGTTCATGTTCGCGACCGAACCCGGTCTGGGGGTGCGCCCCGCCGCCGAGTACCGCTACCTGGTGATCGGCTCGCCCGCGGGGGCCTACTTCAAGGGCGGGGTCAAACCGGTCAGCGTGTGGCTGTCCACCGAATACGTGCGCGCCAGCCCCGGCGGCACCGGGGCGGCCAAGTTCGGCGGCAACTACGCCGCGTCGCTGCTGGCCCAGGCCGAGGCCGCCGCGCACGACTGCGACCAGGTGGTCTGGCTGGACGCCATCGAGCGCCGCTACATCGAGGAGATGGGCGGGATGAACCTGTTCTTCGTCTTCGGCAGCGGCGGCTCGGCGCGCCTGGTCACCCCGGAGCTGTCGGGCTCGCTGCTGCCCGGCATCACCCGCAACTCGCTGCTGCAGTTGGCCACCGACGCCGGCTTCGCCGTCGAGGAACGCAAGATCGACGTCGAGGAGTGGCGCAAGGGCACGGCCACCGGGGAGATCACCGAGGTGTTCGCCTGCGGCACCGCCGCGGTCATCACCCCCGTCGCCCGGGTGAAATACGGCGACGGCGAGTTCACCATCGCCGACGGCCAGCCCGGCGAGGTGACGATGGCGCTGCGGGACACGCTGACCGGCATCCAGCGCGGCACCTTCGCCGACACCCACGGCTGGATGGCCCGACTGGGTTAACCGCCGGCGACCAGGCCCAGCGCGGTCACCGTCGTCGTCACCTCGACGGCGGCGCCCAGCACGTCCCCGGTGACCCCGCCGAACCGGCGCACACAGTGGGTGAGCAGCGCGGCGGTCAGCAGCAGCGCGCCCGCCACCACCAGGGGCCCCTGCCAGGGCCGTGGCGTGACGAACACCGACGCACCGGCGAGCGCCACCGCCCAGGCCAGCACCACGCCCAGCGGTTGGGTGCCGGCCACCGTCGCGCCGAGCGTGCTGCCGGGCGCGGCGGGCACCCAGCGGCGGCACGCGACGACGGCGGCCACCCGGCCCGCGGTCACCGCGACGACGATGACTCCCAGGGCCTCCAGGACCCCCGGGACCCCCGGCGCGGCCACCGAGAAGGCGTGCGAGAAAGCGGAGGCCTGCAGGCCCAGCACCACCATGACCGCCGCCACGGCGAACGGGCCCACGGTACCGTCGCGCATCACCGCCAGCGCGCGTTCGGGCGGGCCGTAGCAGCCCAGGCCGTCGACCGTGTCGGCCAGCCCGTCGATGTGCAGGCCCCGGGTGGCCAGCAGCAACACCGCCACCGCCGCCAGGCCCGGGATCAGGCTGCCGGCGCCGAAGAGGGCCGCACACCCGGCGGCGACGGCCGCGGCCAGCGCCCCCAACACCACCCCGACCACCGGCAGCGCCGTCAGCGCACCCCGGCCGATGCGGGTGCCCGCCGGCACCGGCAGCACCGTCGCGAAGCCGAAAGCGCCGGTCAGCGCGGCGATCACGGGGGGTCGGTTCGGCCGGACACGCTGGCCGAGTCGAATGTCGCCATGCCCGCGAGCACCGCGACCGCGGCGCGCAGGATCGGCAGGGCCAGCGCCGCGCCGGAGCCCTCGCCCAGGCGCATGCCCAGATCCACGATCGGTTCCAGTTCCAACTGCGCCAGGGCCAGCCCGTGCGCGGGCTCGGTGGAGCGGTGCCCGGCCTGCCACCAGGCGCGGGCTCCGGGGGCCAGCCGCTCGGCGACCAGGGCGGCGGCGGTGACCACCATCCCGTCGAGCAGCACCGGGGTGCGCCGCACCGCCGCCTGCGCCAGGAAGCCGGCCATGGCCGCCAGGTCGGCGCCGGCGCCGACCCGCAGCACCGCCTCGGGATCGAAGCGCACCGGGTGCACCCGGTAGAGCGCGTCGCGCACCGCGGCGGTCTTGCGTTTCCAGCCCTCGTCGTCGATGCCGGTGCCCCGGCCGACCACCGCGACCGGCTCGCTGTTGGTCAGGGCGGCCACCAGCACGGTGGCCGCGGTGGTGTTCCCGATGCCCATGTCCCCGGCGATCAGCAGGTCGGCGCCGGCGTCGACCTCCTCGTCGGCGATCCGCCGGCCCGCCGCCAGCGCGGCGGCGGTTTCCTCCTGCGACAGCGCGTCGGTCACGGCGATGTCGCCGCTGGACCGGCGCACCTTGTACGCGCCGATCCGCTGGGCCGGTGACACGGGGGTATCGAGGGGGGTATCGGGCCCGGTGTCGGGGGTGTCGACCGCGATGTCGACCACCCGCACCCCGGCATCCGCGCAGCCGGCCAGCACGTTGATGGCCGCACCGCCCGCGGCGATGTTGGCGACCATCTGCGCGGTCACCTCCGGGGGATAGGCCGACACACCCGACCTCGCCACCCCGTGGTCGCCGGCGAACACGACGACCCGGGCGCGCTCGAACTGCGTCGGCGGGCAGGTGCCCTGGCACGCCGACACCCACACCGAGAGGTCCTCCAGGCGGCCGAGCGCGCCCGACGGTTTGGTCAGCGTGTCCTGGCGGACCCGGGCGGCGTCGGCGGCCGCGGCGTCGGGCGCCCGTACCGCCGGGAACTCCACCGGCGGCTGCACCGGCGACTCGGTCATGACACCCGCTCCGGTTTGACCGGCACCGCGACCCCCGCGATCACCAGGACGACGCGCTCACAGGCGGCCGCCAGCCGCTGGTTGAGTTCGCCGAGTGTGTCGGCGAAGCGACGACCGCTCGCGGTGGCCGGCACGACGGTCAGCCCCACCTCCGGGCTGACCAGGGTCAGCGCTGCACCGAATCCGGCCACGGCATCGACGAGCTCGGCGATCTCGTCCTCGACGTCGTCGACCGGGTCCCGCGCGGTGCCGCCCGCCGGCGCCGGCTCCCACGCGCCGTGGCGGTCCATCGTCGCGGTCAGCCACCCGCCGATGTCGTCGACCAGGGTCGGCGCCGCCGGCGTCTCCCGCAGGCAGGCCGCCACGTCGGCGGTCTCCACGGTCGCCCAGTGCGCGGGGCGGCGCGCCCGGTGCCGCGACACCCGCGCCGACCAGTCGGCATCCGATCCGGGTGACGGTCCGGTGGCCAGGTAGCGCACCGGGTGGCTGGATCCGAGTGGCCCACCGATGGCCTGCTCGGCCCAGCGCGATTTCCCCGACCTGATGCCCCCAAGCACCAATGTCCGCATCGTGAGGGTGCTCAGCCGACTTCGTCGCCGCGCTCGACCTGCGGGCGCGGAGCGCGCATGCGGCGCAGCTGCGACGCCCGGCCGGCGGCGTAGAAACCCAACCGCCACCGGCTCTCGGTGTTGTTCGGGAACTTCTCGTCGACCATGTTGCCGACCTTGCGGGCCAGCACGATCCCGTCGATGGCCATGACCGCCATCAGCAGAAGCATCGCCGGGGAGACGAACAGCTGCACCTGCGGCACCGCCAGCATCGCGAAGATCAGGACCAGCGCCGCGGGCATGAACAACCCCAGCGCGTTGCGGCGGGAGTCGACGATGTCGCGGACATACCGCCGGACCGGGCCCTTGTCGCGGGGCAGCAGATAGGCCTCGTCGCCGGCCATCATCTTCTCGCGCCGCTCGTTCATCTGAACGCGACGCTCGGCGCGGTCGACCTTGCGTTCGGAGCGGGACAGTTTCGGGCCGGCCAACGCCTTGCGGCGGGCCCGCGCCTCCGAACCGGTCATCGGTGCCGGTGCCACCGGGCCGCGCCGGCGGGTGCTCTCCGAACGTTTGGGCGTCGGGCGGCCCTTCGGGGCGGTCCCGGCCGCCTGCCCAGCGGATTCTTGCGCGGAATCCGGCCCGGAATCCACCGCCGGGTCCGGCGCGGACTGCTCCGTGGCGTTGCGCGCGTCTCCGGCGTCGTCATCCTTGTTTCGGCCCAGCAACTTCACGATCCCCAGGTTACTTCGCCGGCCCGGCGCCGGCGCAGACCCCCGGCATGCACCGGGGCAGCGGCGGCCTTAATCTGCACAGATGACGGGCGCACCGGAGACCGGGCTGCGCGTGCTGGTCGCCCCCGACTGCTTCGGCGACTCCCTGACCGCGGTGGAGGCCGCCCAGGCGATCGCGGTCGGCTGGCAGCAGGCGCGGCCCGGCGATGACCTCACCCTGGCACCACAGTCCGACGGCGGGCCCGGATTCGTGGGCGTGCTGGCCAGCCGGCTGGGCGAACTGCACCACCTGCGGGTGCCCGGGCCCCTGCAGGACGAGGTGGACGCCGAGTGGGTCTACGAGCCGGCCTCGGGCACCGCCTACATCGAGTGTGCGCAGGCCTGCGGATTGGCCCTGCTCGACGGGCCGCCCACCGTGGACACCGCGCTGGCGGCGCACACCAGGGGAGTGGGCCGTCTGGTCGAGGCGGCGCTGGCCGCGGGAGCCACCCGCATCGTGGTCGGGCTCGGCGGCAGCGGCAGCACCGACGGCGGCCGCGGCATGGTCGAGGAACTGGGCGGGTTGGACGCCGCGCGTGAGCGGCTGGCCGGGGTGGAACTGATCGCCGCCTCCGACGTCGAGCATCCGCTGCTCGGCACGATGGGCGCCGCGCACGTGTTCGGACCGCAGAAGGGCGCCGACGCCCGCACCGTGGGCGTGCTGGAGGACCGGCTCGCCGCCTGGGCCGACGAGCTGGACCGGGTGGCGGGCCGGCCCGTGCGTGCGGAGCCGGGCGCAGGCGCCGCCGGCGGCCTCGGGGCCGCGCTGCTGGCGCTGGGCGCGCGCCGCGAATCGGGTGCGGCGATCATCGCCGAGCACACCCATCTGGGCGCGGACGTGGCGGCCGCCGAGCTGATCCTCACCGGTGAGGGACGGTTCGACGACCAGTCACTGCACGGCAAGGTGGTCAGCGCCCTGGCCAACGGCGCCCGGGAGCGCCGGACCCCGGTGCTGGTGCTGGCCGGACAGGTGACCCTGGCCGACACGGCGCTGCGCTCCGCCGGCATCGCCGGGGCGTTCTCGCTCAGCGACTTCGCCGGGTCGGTGCAGAAGGCGATCGACGACGCGGCCAACCAGCTGGCCGGGCTGGCCTACCGTGCGGCCTCCGAGCTGGCGGTTTCCGAGCCGGGCGGGGCACCCGGGGGAGATCCGGACCCGGGCCGCGGCACCGGCAAGACTCGGGAATAGCGCACCGACAAGGTACGGTTGAGATAGTGGGTTCAATCCACGCAAGCCACCAGCTGAGGAGACGTAATGACTGTTCACGACGAGTCAGCGACCGCCACCGCCACCCATGGCGTGACGCTGAGCGACGCCGCGGCGGCCAAGGCGAAGTCGCTGTTGGACCAGGAGGGGCGTGACGACCTCTCCCTGCGGATCGCCGTGCAGCCCGGTGGCTGCGCCGGTCTGCGCTACAACCTGTTCTTCGACGACCGCAGCCTCGACGGTGACCTCAACGCCGAGTTCGGCGGTGTCACGCTGACGGTGGACCGGATGAGCGCGCCGTACGTGCAGGGCGCCACCATCGACTTCGTCGACACCATCGAGAAGCAGGGTTTCACCATCGACAACCCCAATGCCACGGGCTCCTGCGCCTGCGGCGACTCGTTCAACTGACCACCGGCCCGATCGGAAACCGGCCGCCTCGTGCGGCCGGTTTCGTCGTTTGTGACGGTCTCTCCCGGCTTCCGGGTGTGTGTCAGAACGTACCGGCGGTGCGCAGCACGTAGGAGCAGACCAGCACCTCGTTGTTGTAGACCAGCATCTGGGCCACACCCTGGCGTTCGATCTCGGCGCCCGAGCCGGTGCGCCCGGCGGGCACGACCTTCATGGTGAACAGGGCCTGCGCCGCCGTCGGGGACGCGAAGACCATGGCGTCCACCGAGGTCACCTCGGCCTTGGAGAACTGCTTGTGGAACGCCTCGGCGCTGAGCTTGGCCAGCGCATCGTCGGAACGACGGTCCTTGACCCCGTCGTAGAGGCCGCACAGCGTGTTCTTGGCGATGGTCTGGATGTCGGCGTCCGACAGCGCGTCCAGATACGTCTGGATCGCCTGCTGCGCGGAGGCGGGGGTCAGCACCGCGCTCTCCTCGGCGGGCTGATCGCGCACCACGAAGACCAGACCGACCACGATCGCGGCGACCACCGCGGCCGCCACGGCGATCGCGGCCACCACCGGCCACCGGCGTCGTCTGGGGTACTGCACCGGCGGGGGCAGCGTCCCGGGATAGGCCGCCGCGGCCGGTCCGGGGTCGAACCGGCCACCCGCCCGGTCCTGCGGATATCCACCGGGTGGCTGGTCGCGGGGGGGTCCGGAGAACTTTGGCCCCGACGCACCGGTAGCGTGGTGCGGCGGATACGGGCCAGACATGGTTACTCCTGCGGTTAAAAGGGTGAATTCGGGACACCGTTGATGAGCCACCGGTGCGCACTGGTCACCCGTCCGGCTCTGGTACGCAGGTTAGCGCACTCGAGCGGGGCGCTCCCTGTCCGCGGGGCGTGGTTAGGCTTGTCTGGTCGCAGCTGAACCGGCTCATGAATGAAGGGTGGAGCACTTCGTGACGATTGCCGTGACCGGATCCATCGCGACCGATCATCTGATGCGATTCCCCGGCCGCTTCTCCGAGCAGTTGCTGGCCGAGCACCTGCAGAAGGTGTCGCTGAGCTTCCTCGTCGACGACCTGGTGGTGCACCGGGGTGGCGTCGCGGGCAACATGGCCTACGCGATCGGGGTGCTGGGCGGGGACGCCGCCCTGGTCGGGGCCGCCGGGATCGACTTCGGCGACTACCGGGCGTGGCTGGAGCAGGCCGGCGTCGACTGCAGTGGTGTGCTGATCTCCGAGACCGCGCACACGGCGCGGTTCGTGTGCACCACCGACACCGAGATGGCGCAGATCGCGTCGTTCTATCCCGGGGCCATGTCCGAGGCGCGCAACATCTCGCTGGCCGACCTGGTGGCCGCGGGCAGCGCGCCGGAACTGGTCATCGTCGGTGCCAACGATCCGGAGGCGATGTTCCGGCACACCCAGGAGTGCCGCGAGCTCAAGCTCGCCTTCGCCGCCGACCCCTCCCAGCAGCTGGCGCGGCTGTCCGGCGAGGAGATTCGCGCCCTGATCGGCGGCGCGGCGATCCTGTTCACCAACGACTACGAGTGGGATCTGCTGCTGAGCAAGTCCGGGCTCACCGAGGCCGAGGTGATGGCGCAGATCGGGCTGCGGATCACCACGCTGGGCGCCGACGGTGTCGACATCGTCTCCCCGGACGGCACCAGCATCCACGTCGGGGTGGTGCCCGAGACCGCGCGGGTGGACCCGACCGGTGTGGGCGACGCCTTCCGGGCCGGCTTCCTCACCGGGCGCAGCGCCGGGCTGGACCTGCAGCGCTCGGCCCAGCTCGGCTCGTTGGTGGCGGTGCTGGTGCTGGAGTCCACCGGCACCCAGAACTGGACCTGGAACCGCGAAAGCGGGATCGCGCGGCTCAAGGACGCCTACGGGCCGGAGGCCGCCAACGACATCGCCGCGGCACTGCTGTAGTGCCGGGGCTGTAGACCGGGCCGGCGGGCCGGCCGTCGAACAGGGCCGGCGGGCCGGCCGTCGAACAGGGCCGGCGGGCCCGGTGTCAGTCAGATCTGCACCGGGTACTGCGGCTCGCCGATCCGCGGGGTCACCGAGCCGTCGACGAAGATCGCGTGCCAGAGCAGGAAGATCAGCACCGTCCACAGCCGGCGGCTGTGATCGCTCGTCCCGGTTCGATGTTCGTCGAGCATCGTGCGGACCGCGGGCAGGTCGACCAGCTCGCCCGCCCGTGACGAATCGGTCATGGCGGCCTCGATCAGGGAGTAGGCCCACTCCAGCAGTTCGCCGGCGCGCAACCAGTGCCGGATCGGCACCGGAAAGCCGAGCTTGGCGCGGTGCAGCACGTGTGCCGGCACGATCGGCTCCAGGGCGCGGCGCAGCGCGTACTTCGTGGTGGTTCGGGTGATCTTCTGGTCCAGCGGCAGCCGCGAGGCCACGGCGAACACCTCGGGGTCCAGGAACGGAACCCGCAGCTCCAGCGAGTTGGCCATCGTCATCTTGTCGGCCTTGACCAGGATGTCGCCGCGCAGCCAGGTGAACAGGTCGATGTGCTGCATCCGCGCGACCGGGTCCCAGCCGGCCGACTCCGCGTAGAGCGGGGCGGTGACGTCGGTGTGCGTCCATTCCGGGCGGAATCCGCGCAGCACCGCGCGCAGTTGCTCGTCGGAGAAGCTGCGCGCGTTGCCGTAGTAGCGCTCCTCCAGCGTCAGCGATCCCCGGTGCAGCAGGCTCTTGCCGCGCATCCCGTCGGGCAGCGGAGTCGAGACCCGCCCCAGGGAGCGGCGCAGCGGCCGCGGAATGTAGTCGAACGGCTTGAGGGACAACGGCTCCCGGTAAATGGTGTAGCCGCCGAACAGCTCGTCGGCGCCCTCCCCGGAGAGCACCACCTTCACGTGCTTGCGGGCCTCGCGGGCGATGAAGAACAGAGGCACCAGCGCCGGATCGGCCACCGGCTCGTCGAGGTACCAGACGATCTCCGGCAGGGCCTCGACGAACTCGCCGGCGCTGACCACCTTGGTCACGTGCCGCGCGCCGATCGCCTCGGCCGAGGCCACCGCGACGTCGACCTCGGAGAAGCCCTCCCGCTCGAAGCCGGTGGTGAAGGTGATCAGGTTCGGGTTGTGGCGGATGGCCAGCGCGGCGATGGCCGTGGAATCGATCCCCCCGGACAGGAACGCCCCGACCGTGACGTCGGCGCGCATGTGTTTGGCCACCGAGTCCTCCAGGACCGCGGTGATCTCGTCGTAGCGGGCCTGCTCGCCGCCCCTGGTGAACGGCACCGCGGAGAAGCGGGGTTCGAAGTAGCGGGTGACCTGCGGGGCCCGGCCCGGAGTGATGCGCGCGTAGCAGCCGGAGGGGAGCCGGCGCACACCGCGGTGCAGCGTCTCGGGTTCGGGCACGTACTGCAGCACCGTGTAGTGCTGCACGGCCCGCTCGTCGAGCGCGGTGTCCAGCTCCAGTTCGGGGGCCAGATCCAGCAGGCACTTCTTCTCGCTGCCGACGGCGGTGCCGGCCGGCCCGGTCGCCATGAACAGCGGTTTGATCCCGAACGGGTCGCGCGCGCAGAACAGCTCCCGCTCGACGGTGTCCCACAACGCGAAGGCGAACATCCCGCGCAGCCGCGACAGCGCGGCCGGACCCCAGTGGTGGTAGGCGGCCACGATGGCCTCGCCGTCGCCCTCGGTGGCGAACGTCGCGCCGTGCTCGGCCGTCAGCTGCGCGCGCAGCTCCAGGTAGTTGTAGATCTCACCGTTGAAGACCAGCACGTAGCGGTCCGGGCAGTCGGCCGGTCCCCAGCGCAGCGGCTGATGGGAGTGGGCGATGTCGATGATCGACAGGCGGTTGAACCCGAGCACCACCCGCCCACCCGCGGACTCGGCGGAGTTATCGGGGGCGGACTCGGCGGAGATATCGGGGGCGGGCTCGGCGGCGTCCGTCCAGGTGCCCGGTTCGTCGGGGCCCCGGTGCCGCATCAGATGCGACGCACCGGCGACCTTGTCGACGAGGTCACCGGTGACGGACCGGGCCGGATCACACAGCAGAGCGAGCAGTCCGCACATCGCCGGTAAGTATGCCTGACCCCACCGCCGGTGGCGGCCACCCGCTCCCGCCGGCCCGGCGCCTTGGCGACACCGCGGCAGCGTTCCGGGGACGGCTCGCCGAGAGGTCCGTGCGCAAAACACCTGTTCGCCGGGATCGATGCGGAGAAGTTCCCGCGATAGGGCAGGTGTGTCGAGCCTCGCGTGTGGGGGTGGTCTACGCTGCGTAGTATTCGTCTCGCGCGTTCTCGCGTGTAACGAACGCAGGACTACGACAAGTGCCCAGGCAAGTGCCGGAAATAAGCGGTGCGAGCAGGACTGATACAGGAGGCGCCAACGTGAAGACCCGCGGTTCCCGCCGGCTCCGGGTGTTGGCTCTGGCGGTCACGCTGGGTGCCCTGGCGGTGACGCTGAGCGGCTGCAGTTGGTCGGAGGTGCTGGGTCTGGGTTGGCCGAAGGGCGTCACCCCGGAAGCACACGCCAACCGTGAGCTGTGGATCGGCTCGGTGATCGCCGCGTTCGCGATCGGCATCATCGTGTGGGGCCTGATGTTCTGGACGGCCAGCTTCCACCGCAAGAAGGCCTCCGACACAGAGCTGCCGCGCCAGTTCGGCTACAACATGCCGCTCGAGCTGGTGCTCACCGTCATCCCGTTCCTGATCATCTCGGTGCTCTTCTACTTCACCGTGGTGGTGCAGGAGAAGATGATGCACAAGGACGCCAACCCCGAGGTGGTCGTCGACGTGACCGCCTTCCAGTGGAACTGGAAGTTCGGATACCAGAAGGTGGCCTTCGCCGACGGCACCTTCGACTACGACGGCGCGGACCCGGCCCGCAAGGCGGCCATGGAGTCCAAGCCCGAAGGGGTCGACGCGCACGGTGAGGAGCGGGTGGGCGCCATCCGCGGTCTCAACCCCGAGGACCGCACCTACCTCAACTTCGACAAGGTCGAGACGCTGGGCTCCAGCAACGAGATCCCGGTGCTGGTGGTGCCGGCCGGCAAGCGCATCGAGTTCGTGCTCGCCTCGGCCGACGTGGTGCACTCGTTCTGGGTGCCGGAGTTCCTGTTCAAGCGCGACGTCATGCCGGACCCGGAGGCCAACCACTCCGAGAACGTGTTCCAGGTCAGTGAGATCCAACTGCCGGAGGGCAAGACCAGCGCCGCGTTCGTGGGGCGCTGCGCGGAGATGTGCGGCACCTACCACTCGATGATGAACTTCGAGGTCCGGGTGGTGCAGCCCAACGACTTCAAGGCCTACCTGCAGCAGCGCATCGCCGGCAAGACCAACGCCGAGGCGCTGAGTGCGATCAAGCAGGAACCCATGGCGATCACCACGCATCCGTTCGACACCCGCCGCGGTGAGCTCGCGCCGCAGGCAAGCCGATAGGACCAGGGGCACACAGGCATGCATATCGAGTCGAGGCTGTTCGAGATCCTCACCGCGTTCTTCGTGCTGGCGACGGTCATCTACGGGGTGCTCACTCACCTGTTCGCTTACGGCGGTATCGAGTGGGCCGGTACCACCGCGCTGGCCCTGAGCGCCGGATTGTCGCTGATCGTCGGCACCTTCTTCCGCTTCGTGGCGCGCCGGCTCGACACCCGCCCGGAGGACTACGAGGACGCCGAGATCAGCGACGGCGCCGGCGAACTGGGCTTCTTCAGCCCGCACAGCTGGTGGCCCGTGCTGATCGCGTTGTCGGCGTCGGTCACCGCCGTCGGCGCCGCGCTGTGGCTGCCGTGGCTGCTGGTGGCCGGGGTGGCCATGGTGCTGGCCTCGGTGGCCGGCCTGGTCTTCGAGTACTACCTGGGTCCCGAGAAGCACTGACTACCGCCGGGCGCATCCGGAATGCCGGAACAAGGTCACAATCGTGGTGCAGATGACCTCGGCGGTTCCGTGGCGTGGCGATTCCGCGTGGCGAGTTCGGTAATGTTGCCGACGCACGATCGGTGCGGTGACCGCCCCCGGGTAGCTCGCCCGCGGATCGCGATGAAGTAGTCGAGAGGGACAGCCAGAGATGAGCGGGCCGAAACCCCCTTCGCCGGGCGAGGAAGACCGGCCGGGCGACGGCACGCAGGACGGGCCCACCGAACAGTACGGCGATCAGTTCGGCGGCGATTTCGGTGGCGCGGCCGACGACCTGGAGGTGCCGTCGGCGGGGTTCCCCTCCCAGGCGTACTCGGCGCCCGAGTCCGAGCAGTTCGCCAGCTCCTATGTCCCGGCGGACCCCAATCTCTACGATTACGACGACTACGAGGGCGCCGGCGAGCAGGCCGACGCTGCGCGGCCGCCGCGGTGGCCGTGGGTCGTCGGGATCACCGCCATCGTCGCCGCGATCTCGCTGGTGGTCTCGGTGGCCCTGCTGGTGACCAGCACCGACGCCGACAAGCTGGCGACGCCCGCCACCAGCACCACCACCGCGCCACCGGTACAGGACGAGATCATCACCACCACCACACCGCTCCCGCCCCAATCTGACTCTGCCGCCGATGCCCCATCTGTAGCCCACCGTAGACTCGCCACCCCTCAAAACAACACCCAGCACATTGCA
>NZ_NVQF01000140.1 GCF_002592005.1 Mycolicibacterium palauense
TAGGTAGTAGCGAAATTGAAATATGATGGACTAGCTGTAGACGGGTGAACACACGGATATAGTATGAGATTTGTTTTGTGATGATGAGGCGACCAGCTACATCTACACAGGGGTCGTCGGCGGCAGCGTGTGAGAGGTTTAAGAGGCAAGTAGTAGGGCGGCGGTGGTCCGCCGGCGGGCCCCGCGTCACTCCCGGACGGGGGCCCGGAGGACTCCGTCGGTTTGTCGGGCTGCTCCGGGGATCCCGGTGGCTGTGTCATGACTGCACTCCAGATCGGGCCGGCACGGACGGTTCCGCCGCCAGGTTACCGGCCCGGCGTGGTCTGGAGAACGGGACAGTCGATCTGGCCCGGCAGGTGATGGGTGGCCACGACGACGATCCGGTCGGCGGGCAGCAGATCACCGCCGAGCAGTCCCTGCAGGATCGCGTCGGAGTCCGCGGCGTCGAGATGTTCGGTGGGTTCGTCGAGCAGGACCGCGCGGGCCCGGCTGAGCAGGACCCGAGCCAGCAAGAGCCGGCGTCGCTGTCCCGCCGACACCGCCGCCGCGCCGCCGCTCAGCACGGTCGCCAGCCCGTCGGGCAGCGAGCGCAGCCACGGGCCCAGGCCGACCCGCTCCAGCGCGTCGCTCACCTCGGCATCCGTGCAGTCGCCGCGGACGACCAGCAGGTTGTCGCGCACCGTGGTGTCGAACAGGTGGGCGTCCTCGGCGAAGAACGACACCGCTGCGGGCAGTTCGTCGGCGCCGAGTTGGCCGACCGGGGTACCGCAGACCGTCACGGACCCGGCCAGCGGCGGCATCAGGCCGGCGAGTGTCATCAGCAGTGTCGTCTTTCCCGAACCGCTGGGCCCCACGACCGCCATCCTCGAGCCCGGCGACAGCTCCAGATTCACCGGGGGGCCGGGCCGGGCGGGGTCGAACCCGGCGCGTACCCCGGCGGCCTGCAGGACGGGCCGCGGGGTGGGGCGGCGGGCGACGCCGGTGGCCGCCCGCGGGGCCGGTTCGGCTGCCTCGGTCAGCTCCAGCAACCGCGCGGCGGCGATCCGCGAACGGGTCAGCTGGATGGCCGCGGCGGGCAGTGCGGTGGTGGCCTCGAAAGCCGACAGTGGTAACAACATCAGGATCGCCAGCGTGGTCGGTGCGACGCTGGAGGCGATGCCGATGCCCACGACGGCGGCCCCCACGACCGCGGCGCCGATGGCGGCGACGGGCACGGCCGCCCCGACGGCCGCCGGAGCCGCGGCACGGTCGAGATCCTCGCCCCACTGCCGCTGACGCCGTCCGGACTCGGCGATGACATCGCCGAGGCGGCCGGCCACACGCAGCTCGGCGGCATGCTCCAGGGCCAGCATCGCGGCGACATCGCGGTCGGTGTGGCTGGTGCGCGCCAGCTGCTCCTGTGCGGCCGAGCCGCGCGCCGCCAGCCACGGGGCCAGCACTCCCGCCACGAGCAGGCAGACCGCCAGAACGACCGCCGCGGCCGGCGATATCACCGCGATGACACCGACGGCGGCGACCGCCAGCACCGCGGCCACGGCCACCGGCAGCACGGCGCGCACCAGCACGTCGGAGAACTCGTCGACATCCGAACCCAGCCGCCCGACCAGATCGCCACTGGGCACCGCGGTCGACAGCACCGCGGGCCCGTGCGCCAGCAGCCGATAGATCTGTTCGCGCGCCGAGGCCGCCGCGCGCAGCGCGGTGTCGTGGGAGGCCAGCCGCTCGCAGTAGTGCAGCACTCCGCGGGAGATGGCCAGTGCGCGCACCGCGACCACGGCCACCGACAGATCCAGCACCGGCGGCATCTGCCACGCCTTGGTGATCAGCCAGGCCGACACCGCCGCCAGCGCCAGCGCGCTGCCCAGCGAGAGCACCCCGCACACGGTCGCCAGCAGCAGTCTCGGCAGCCGGGGGCGCAGGATCGGCAGCGCGCGCAGCAGCGGGTCAGACCGCAGCATGTGCACTCACCTCCACGACCCGATCGGCGATCGCCCGGATCGGCGGCCGGTGTCCGACCACGACCACGGTGGCGCCGGCGCGGGCGCGCGCCGCCAGGGCCTGCAGTACCCGCTGCTCGGTGGCGGGGTCCAGGTGAGCGGTGGGTTCGTCGAGTAACAGCACCGGCGCGGCCGAACCCAGCGTGCGGGCCAGGCCGAGTCGTTGCCGCTGCCCCAGCGAGAGCCCGACACCGCCGCGGCCGAGCCGGGTGTGCGTCCCGTCGGGCAGCTCGGCCAGCACGGCGTCGAAACCCGAAGCGCTGAAGGCGCTCTGCGGGTCGGTCAGGGGGCCGAACAGTTCCAGATTCTCGGCGACGGTCCCCGGGACGAGCACCGGGCGCTGGGGCAGCCAGGCCAGCTGGGCCCACCACCGCGCCGGATCGAGGTCGGCGACGTCGACCCCGTCGACGCTGACCCGCCCGGAGGTCGGCGTGATCAGTCCGGCCACCGCCAGCAGCGTGGTGGACTTACCCGCCCCGTTCGGGCCGGTGAGCACGGTGAGGGTGGAAGGCGCCAGTTCGGCGCTGAGCTGGTCGGGCGCCCGCCCGTCGCGTCCGAGCACCGTCAGCGCCTCGAGGCGGATGGCGGCACCGGCGGCGGCCACCGTCTGTGCCCCGGACGTCGCCGTCGGCGCCTGCTCGATCAGGTCGAAGGCGCGGTCGGCGGCGGCCTTACCGTCCTGGGCGGCATGGAATTCCACGCCGACGCGCCGCAGCGGCCAGAACACGTCGGGGGCCAGCAGCAGGACGGTCAGGCCGGCGGTCAGCGTGATCTCGCCGAAGACCAGCCGCAGGCCCACGCTGACCGCCACCAGCGCCACGCCCAGGGTGGCGATCAGCTCGAGCACCAGGGTGGACAGGAAGGCGATCCGCAGGGTGGCCATCGCCGAGCGCCGGTGTGCCGCGCCCAGATCGGCGATGCGCCCGGCGGGCCCGTCGGCACGGCCGAGGGCCCGCAGCGTCGGGATGCCGGCGACGAGGTCGAGCAGCTGTGCCTGCAGGGCCGACATCGCCGTGAGTGCGGCCGCCGAGCGCTCCGCGGTGGCCAGCCCGATCAACACCATGAACAGCGGGATCAACGGCAACGCGATCACCACCACGACGGCCGCCTGCAGGTCGGTGACCGCGATCAGGGCCACCGCCGCCGGCGTCAGGATGACGGCCAGGAACAGCGCCGGCAGGTAGGCGTTGAAATACGGCCGCAACCCGTCGAGGCCGCGCAGCACCACCGCGGCCGCGGTGTCACGCCGGGCAGACAGGTTGCGGGGATCGCCGGCGGTCACGGCCTGCAGGACCTGTCCGCTCAGGTCGGCGATCGTCGCGCTGGCACCGCGTTGGCTGAGCCGGTTCTGCATCCACACCGTCAACGCCCGAACCGACCAGAGCACCACCAGTGCGAGCAACTCCGGCACCCACTGTGCGATTGAGCGGGTGGCCGGGTCGGTGATGACACCGGCCACCAGCCGAGCCAGCACCACCGCGGCGGCCAGGGCGCACCCCGTGGTCACCAGCCCGCAGGCCACGGTGGCGACCAGGAAGCGCCGCACGGCCCGGGAACCCCGCCACAGCCGGGGATCCAGTGGGCCGCGCGACGCTGCGCTCAGGACTGGCGTCCCGGCAGGCCCACCGGTGCGGGGATCCGATCCGCCGAGATGCGCTGGCGGAAGACCCAATACGTCCAGGCCTGGTAGACGATCACCAGTGGGGCGAAGATCAACGCCGCCCAGGTCATGATGGTCAGCGTGTAGTGCGTGGAGGAGGCGTTGTAGATGGTCAGGCTCCACTCCGGATTCAGGGTGGAGGGCAGCACGTTCGGGTACAGGTCACCGAAGAGCATGATCACCACGGCGGCCACGACGACGGTGGTGCAGAGGAACGCCCAGCCGTCCCGGGTCCCGGTGCGCAGCAGCTGCACCGCGGCCAGCAGGGCGACCACCGCCACGCCCAGGGCGACCCACGTCCAGCCCTTGCCGTAGGCGAGCTGGGTCCACACGCCGTAGGCGCCGGCGATCACGATCACCGGAAGCGAGATCCAGCGGGCGATCGTCAGTGCGTTGTGCCGGACCTCCCCGGAGGTCTTCAGGGCCAGGAACGCCGCTCCGTGCAGCAGGAAGATGCTGCAGGTGGCCAGGCCGCCGAGCAGTGTGTAGGGGTTGATCACGTCCCCGAACGACAGGTGGACCTGCTGGTCGGCGTCGACGGGCAGCCCGCGCACCAGCACGGAGAACGCCGCACCCCACAGGATCGCCGGCAGCCACGATCCGATGGCGATCCCCAGGTCGGCGCGCGCCCGCCACACCGGGTCGTCGATCTTGCCGCGCCACTCGATGGCCACGATGCGCAGGATCATGGCGAACAAGATGATGAACAGCGGCAGGTACAGCGCGGAGAACACGCTGGCATACCACGCCGGGAAGGCCGCGAACATGGCGCCGCCGGCGGTGATCAGCCACACCTCGTTGCCGTCCCAGACCGGGCCGATGGTGTTCAGCGCGGCGCGGCGGTGCGAGTCGGCGTCGAGCCCCTTGCGCCCGGCCATCCGGCCCAGCGGCTCCATCAGCATGCCGACGCCGAAGTCGAAGCCCTCCAGGATGAGGAACCCCAGGAACAGCACCGCGACCAGAATGAACCAGAACTGTTGAAGTCCCATCGCCGATCAGCTCCTAAACCACGGTCGAATCGGTCAGTACGCGAACGACATCGGGGCGACGTCGGACTCGTCGGGCGGGGTGGGCGGAGCCGGCTCGGAGTCGTGCTCCTGCGGCCCGGCGACGACATAGCGTTTGAGCAGGTAGAACCAGATCACCGCGAGCACCGCGTAGGTGAGGGTGAATCCGATCAGGCTGAACCACACCATTCCCGCGGAGTGGTTGGACACGCCGTCCTGCACGGTCAGCCGAACCATCTGGTCCCCGGTCGGATTCGGCACCACCACCCAGGGTTGGCGGCCCATCTCGGTGAAGATCCACCCGGCGCTGTTGGCCAGGAACGGCATCGGCAGGGTGAACAGGGCGAACTTGGCGAACCAGGGCTGATCGGGAACCCGGCCCCGCCGGGTCAGCCACAGCGCGGTCAGCGCGAACAGTCCCGGGATGGCGAGCAGGCCGATCATCGCGCGGAAGGCCCAGTAGGTGACGAACAGGTTGGGGCGGTAGTTCCCCGGCCCGAATTTCTGCTCGGCCTGCACCTGCAGATCCTCCACACCATCCAGGGTGACTCCGCTGGGTTTGCCCGCGGCGAGGAACGGCAGCACGTAGGGCACCTCGATGACCCGGGTGATGCTGTCGCAGTTGTTGTGGGTGCCGACGGTCAGGATGGAGAAATTGGGGTCGGTCTCGGTGTGACACAACGATTCCGCCGAGGCCATCTTCATCGGCTGCTGCTGGAACATCAGCTTGCCCTGCACGTCGCCGGTGAGGGTCAGGCCGACGGCGGCCACCAGGGCCACCCAGCAGCCCAGGATGGTCGCCGGTCGGTACATGGTGGCCGCGTCGGTGCCGGCGGCGCCGTCGCCCTCGGAGGCCGCACGCCGCCGTTCCCGCACCATCCACCAGGCGCAGATGCCGGCCACGAAGGCCCCCGCGGTCAGGAACGAACCCATCACCGCGTGGGTGAAGGCCCAGATCCCGGTGTTGTTGGTCAGCAGTGCCGCGAAGTTGTCCAGCTCCGCGCGCCCGGTCTCCGGGTTGAACTTGGTACCGACCGGGTGCTGCATGAACGAGTTGGCGGTGATGATGAAGTAGGCCGACATGTTCACCGCGATGGCCACGATCCAGATGCTGGCCAGGTGCAGCGCCTTGGGCAGCCGGTTCCAGCCGAAGATCCACAGCCCGATGAACGTCGACTCGAAGAAGAAGGCGACCAGCCCCTCCAGCGCCAGCGGCGCGCCGAAGATGTCACCGACGAAGCGGGAGTACTCGCTCCAGTTCATGCCGAACTGGAACTCCTGGACGATCCCGGTGGCGACCCCGATCGCGAAGTTGATCAGGAACAGCTTCCCGAAGAAGCGGGTCAGCCGGTACCACTCGGTGCGTCCGGTGACGTGCCAGATGGTCTGCATCACCGCGATCAGCGGTGCCAGACCGATGGTCAGCGGCACGAAGATGAAGTGGTAGACGGTGGTGATCCCGAACTGCCATCTCGATACGTCGAGGGCGTCCATATGCGCTACTCCCGGGGCTACGGGTAATTTCTACGACAAAGTGTAGTAGGTACATCTCGCATGTACCAGCGCCTACGACCCTGGCACCGGGCGGCGTTGGTCACAAGAGGCTTTGGACTGTCCGGCGAGGGCCTTGGGCTCTCGGCGAGGTCTTCGGCCGGACTCCCGGCCGGGGCGGGGAGTCCGGCCGAGACGCCGGGTCTGTTTTCGAGGGTCTGGTCGGAGGGCCTTATTCGACGGTCGCGTCGAGGGCCTTGGAGGCCTTCCGGATGCTGAAGGCCGAGACGATCTCGAACACGCCCAGCACCACCAGCCAGATCCCCACGACCCAGAACAGCGTGAGCAGCGACAGCCCCGGCCACGCGAGCATCACGATGCCGGCGAGGAGGCTGATGATGCCGAAGAAGATCGACCAGCCGCGGCCGGGCAGGGCCGGGTCGCTGATCGCCGACACGGTGGTTGCCACCCCGCGGAAGATGAAGCCGATACCGATCCAGATGGCCAGCAGCAGGACCGCGTAGCCCTCGCCGAAGTGCCGGAAGGCCAGCACCGCCAGCACGATTGAGGCCGCCCCGCTGATGAACAGCAGCACCCGTCCACCGGCGGACACGTGCAGCGCGAAGGCGAACACCACCTGGGCGATGCCGGTGACGATGAGGTAGATGCCGAACAGGATGGCCGCCACGATCAGGGTCTTGGCCGGCCACGCCAGCACCAGCACACCCAGAATCAGCGCTAACACACCGGAGATGAGCGTCGACTTCCACAGATGCGGTAAAAGGCTGGGAACAGCAGTGGTTTGCATGGGCGAAGTTTCCCACACCCGCGCCGCATCTCAGCCGTTTTGCCTGCAGAGATCCGGTTGTGCGGCCAGACCGACACGACAGCGTTACAGAAAGGAGAATGCGCTGTGGCGGGCCCGTGCGGTGGTTAATGTTCGGTTACCGGCAGTATGCGGTAGAGGCCGAAAACGTCTTTACCTGCAATTATAGAGAGATCACTGCCGATAACTAGGTACCACAACGCTCCACTGTAAGATAACAGCATGGCCGAAAGTTTGCTAGACCTGTCCGAGCTGTTGCCGTCCTGGCTAATCACCCTCCGGGGAGAACGAAAATCACCGTCAACGGTGAAGGCGTATCGCTCCGGGGTGCAAGCGTTCATTGACTACTGCGCGGCACAAGGCATCCCCGCCGACCTGACTAAGGCGAACGTCGTCAGCTTCATGGCCTACCTATCCGACCGCGAGCCCGCGACTGCCCGGCTGCGACTAACGGCGGTTAAGCTGTTCGCGCGCTGGCTGGCTGACGAAGAGGGGTTCAACGCCGACCCGATCCAAGCGGTGAGGGCCCCGAAGCTTGATCAGCGGGTGGTTGCACACCTGACCGAGAATGAAGTCAGGGCGCTACTCAGGGCTTGTGACGGCGGCGAACTGCGCGACAAGCGCGACAAGGCTTTGGTGTCTCTGTTCGTAGAGACGGGCATGAGGGCCGAGGAGATGTTGGCCCTAACTGTTGGTGACGTGTCGATTGCGGATTGTTCGGTAACTGTCGTCCGGGGTAAGGGCGCTAAGGGTCGCAAGTCGAAGTTCAGCGCTCAGACGGCGGCGGCGTTAGATCGCTACATGAGAGCGCGTCGCAAGGAGGGCCATCCGGCGCAGGAGGGGCCATTGTGGTTGAGCAGCCGTGGCGCGTTGTCCTATAGCGGCCTACAACATGCCCTCGGAGCGCGTGCGGAGGCGGCTGGCGTGCCGAACTTTCACCTCCACCGGCTCAGGCACAGCGCGGCGGTGCGATGGCTGAGGGCGGGCGGGTCGGAGTCGGGCCTGATGGCGCAGGCCGGTTGGCAGTCGCGCCACATGGTGGACCGCTATATCAAGAGTGCGAACGAGGAACTTGCCGCCGATGAGTTCGACCGTCTGAACCTGGCTGTCGAGCCGTAGCCGACACGACACGCCAGGCGGTGTGTTGCTTGTGTTCGAACGTGTGTTCGTTACAGTGTCGGTCATCGCGAGAGGCAGCGGCAGCCGTTTCGCGCCGAGGAACCCGCCAACATGGGGCGGGCCTGAGAAAGTGTCGCGGAGGGCCAATGTGTGACACGAACAGCGGCGGAGCACGCGCTCGCATCTAGGTTCGGCGCCCACCAGTCGTGGGCGAACACTACTGACCGGAGTGCCCGGACAGCCCCAGCGCGTAAGGCTCTGGAAGAGAAGTTTCTGAGGCTGGCAGATCCCGAGGGCGTACTACCCGCTCACGAGCGGCAGGCGCGCGCAGTATCTCTGCGCAAGGCGCACTACGCCCGTTTGGCGTTGAAGTCGGCGCAGGCGCGCAGGAGGCGCAGGCCGTGACTTGACCGTGGTACTGCAATTCTGCGCAAACAAAGGGAACTTTGTAAGCGTGCTAATATATTGACAGGGATAAGTGCGCCCAAATCTGGGGAACGCAATCAATCATTATTATAGATTTTGGGGAGAAGTCTGCCGAAAATCGGATAACCAAATGGGGGGATGGGGCTATGACAAGGCCACCTAGCCCAGATTTTTCGCGGAATGTCGGCTGTGAGGGTGTGTAGATAAGCGAAAGTGCCTGTCCTGCAAGGGATAATTGGACTTCTCTAGGGTTCAATCATCCTGACGGGAAGGCACCTCGCGAGTG
>NZ_NVQF01000141.1 GCF_002592005.1 Mycolicibacterium palauense
AGATGTGTATAAGGTACAGTCGGTGAGCGGCGCACGGTGACGTCGACTGAACCTTCCACGACCCCTTCTACGACGCCGCCGGCGGCAAAGGCAGGGCGGACCACATTCGGGGTGGCACTGCCGTTCTACGAGCACCAACTCGGGTATGCCGACATCGTCGCCTTCGCTACCGGCGCGCAGACTGCCGGTTTTGACGGGCTGTGGGTCGGTGACCATCTGGTCGTCGGTCCACCACCACAGCATCCGCGTACCTGGTACGACGCACCCACCTTGTTGGCTGGTCTCGCCGCAGTGGTGCCCAACCTCACGCTGGGCACCGACGTACTGATCGTTCCCTATCGCAATCCGGTCGCCGCAGCGAAAATGCTGGCCACCGTCGACATCATCAGCGGCGGTCGACTGATCGTCGGCGTCGGGGTGGGAGTCGATCGGGTCGAATATGAAGCGCTGCAGGTGGATTACCACCGCCGCGGGGCAATCACCGATGAGTACCTGGCGGTGTGGAGGGCGGTTTGGTCCGACGGGCCCGTCGACTTCACAGGTGAGTACTACCGCCTGGCCGCCGAGCGTCTGGATCCCAAACCTGTTCAGCGGCCCCATCCGCCCATATGGGTGGGCGGAAACTCGCCGGCAGCCATACGCCGCGCCGCAACGATCGGCGACGGATGGCAACCGCTGTCGCTGACCCCGGATGAATACCGCAACAGCGCGGCCAACCTTGCACAGCTAGCCGAGCAGGCGAATCGACCGTGCCCGACACTGTCCTACAGCGCCATGTTCGGCGCCGTTGGGGCCCGCAGCGTCGACGGCGCGGAGCGGGTGCCGCTGACCGGAGGTATCGACCAGGTCGTCGACGACGTCGGCGGCCTGCGCGACTGCGGTGTCACCAACTTTGTCTTCAGGCCCGGGCATCACGGTATGGACAACGCAGAGGTACTCGAACAGGTACACCTGCTCGGCAGCGAGGTGGTGCCGAAAGCGCGGGGGTGACGCGCGGCGCCGATGTCGTCGCGTTCCTCACCGGCCCGCAGGCCCGTTGGATCACCGGCCGGACTCTCACCGCGTCCGGTGGACTCTGAGCCACGGCCCGTGCCGAAAGATTTCCCGGCCCGGCCCGACCTTTGAGTTGACAGCGTCATCTGGACCGGTGACACTATTTCGTATGACAGTGTCAGATCAAGCGTCAGATCAAGCCGATGTCAGTGCTGAGCGCCTCCAGCGTCTCGTCGATCGCGCCGAGATCGCTGACGTGCAATTCCGCTACGCGACGGCCGTCGACTCGCGCGACTGGGAACTGTTCCGCACGTGCTTCACCGACGAGATCGAGGGTGACTACAGCTCGGTGTTCGGCACGCCTCCCGCGCGTCTGGGCGCCGACGAGTTCGTCGCGTTGATCGCTCCCATCATGAGCGCACTGACCGCAACACAACACATGATGAGCAACCTGACGATCACGTTCGAGGATTCGGACCACGCGACCGTCGCGGCGTATGTCCGCGCCATCCATCACAACGCCGCGACCGAGGGCGGCGCCGAGCAGACCGTCTACGGCTACTACACGAATTCGTTCGTCCGGACCGAGGACGGCTGGCGGATCTCGAAACTGAAGCTCACCTCTCGCATCCAGACCGGCAATCCCGGGGTGTTCGGCGCGCTGCCGACCGCGGGGTGACGCACCCCGCAACGGGTAGCGTTCGCGTCGACGTCGAACAGGAGGGCTTCTCGAGCCGCATCGAGGCAGCCGCGGCGACGCGCCGGGCCCTGCTCGACGAGGCGGCCGCCTTGCTCGACGCCGGCGGCCCCGCCGCGGTGACACTGCGCGAGGTGGGGGCGCGTGCGGGTGTTAGCCGCGGTGCGCCATACGGCCACTTCGCCGACAAGGAGGCCCTGCTGACGGCGGTTGCCGTCGAGGGATGGGAGCGCATCGCCGACGAGATGCAGAGGCTGCGAGACGATTCCGGCCTTTCGCCCGAGGAAACGCTGCGCGCGGCGTTGCTCGTCGTCATCACCGTCAGCCGCCAGCGGCCCCACCTGTACCAGCTGATGTTCAGTCCACCGCTGGGCGACCCCGCGGCCATCGTGCGTGCGGCGCAGCGGACCTGCGATCTGTTCCTCGCGATCGTCTCGCCCGTGGCCGGAGAACAACGGGCCAATGGCCATGCGGCCATCCTGTTGACCGCAGCCCACGGCGCGGCCGGCCTGGAAACCAGTGGTCTGCTCAACACGGACAAGTGGCAGACCTCGGCCGATGAACTCATCGACATCCTGCTCACGACCATCGCAGACCCACCCCCTCGCCGGTGATCTGCACTCGGTGCGAATCGGCCTCCGGAACCGGTCGGCGGTCTCTCCGGTGCGAACCTGCCACCGGCGAGCGCCGAAGCGCACTCGCGGTGCAGGGGCACCCAGCCGGCTACCGGCTACATCGGTGCTGACGTGCTGCACGAAATGCCACAGCGAAGTGCCCGCGGCAGGACTCGAACGTGCGACACCGGCGTTGGAAGAATTCCGCCGTCACTGCGCCGTCGATGTCTCGCAGAGTCGAGGCCTGCTGTCGGCCTCGATCCGAAATCAGCTGGGCCATAAGAACCCTCGTCGATGTCAACCCATCACATCTGAGCTGAATCGCGCAAAGCGGGGGTCGAAAGTCGCTCGCGGCCAACCACTCTGGCGTTTCCGTGCTCAACGCCCAAACTCATCGGCCGGCCGTGAATCAAGGTTTACGGCACGCCGGCGTGTCCTCCCAGAGTCGGGCAGTCGATCCTCGCTGTTCGTTATTCGCACACAGGTGTCGCCGTCGATCTGTTCGTTATTCGCACACGCCCCGCCGACCGAAAACGATGCATAGATAAAGTGATTCCGATCACAAAGCCGCCGGCCCGTCGGTATCGTGTGCGCATGCCTGAGCGGCTCGACGCTCACGCTGCGCCGCAACATCGTGCCGCAGCGGGCGCAGGCCGCACACCTCCGGGCATACTCCGCGCGCACCCGACGCCCCATGGGCACGAGGCGCCTCGTTGCGTGCGCGCCGGGTCCGGCGCGCTCGTTCCACCCAGCAGCAAACACACACCCGGGATTCGGCCCGGCGGCGGATTCCCAATACGGGTCCGCTGATCGGCGGCCTCCACCCCACCGCTTTGCACAGAAGGGAAGCACATGGTCACCGTGGACAACCTGCTTGCCGGTAGCGCCACCGTCGACGAGTCGGCGGACGCCTTGATCAAGGACCCGTTGACGTTCTTCGGCATGTCCCTCACGAAGATGCAGTCGGTGCCCAGAGACGTCCTGACCGACGTTCACAGGGCGGCGCTGTCGAAGAGGTTCGAGCAACAGAAAGACCGGATTCCCACCCTGTCGAAGCTGGCCGCCCGGCAGGGAATCACCGAAGTCTGCGAACTCGACGATGTGCTGCCGTTGATGTTCGAGCACACGATGTACAAGTCCTATCCCACCTACCTGCTGGAGAAGGGCCAGTTCGACAAGCTGACCACCTGGCTCAACCGCCTCACGCCGTATGACCTGAGTGGGATCGATGCAACCGGGTGCGACTCGATCGACTCCTGGCTGGACCTGCTCAGCTCCGAGACCGAACTCGACCCGATCACCTCCTCGGGCACCACCGGCACGATGTCGTTCACTCCCCGCGACCGCAGCGACTGGCGCACGTTCATCCTGGGTGGATTCCGCGTGCAGTTGCTGCAGCGGTTCGGTGAGGCGCCCTCGGAGGCCGACCTGAACGAGCCCATTCACGTGTGCTGGCCCAGCTACCCCGACGGTCACACTCCCTTCTTCCGGGCGCCGCACTACTTCCGCGAGTACATGGCACTCGACCGCGACGATCACTTCCACCCGATGTTCGACACCCGCGGGGACACTGACGTGATGTTCCTGGCCGCGCGGCTGCGCGCCGCCCAGGCGCGGGGTAACAGCCAGGTCGACGTCCCGCAGCGGCTCCTGGATCGCCGCGACGAACTCGTCCGGATGGAAGCCGAACGACCGGCTCGCGCCGAAGCCTGGACCGACACCCTCGTGCACAAGCTCAGGGGCAAGCGCGTGTTCCTGATGTCCCCGGCCCAGTTGATCTACGACGTCGCCAACTCCGGCATGGCCGCCGGCCACCAATGCGACTTCGCCGAGGATTCGTTCATCTCGGTTGGGCTGGGCGGCAAGGGCTTCACCATGCCGGACGGCTGGGAGAAGGTCGTCGAAGACTTCCTGAACTTCGGTCGCGAATTCGGCTACTTCTACGGATTCTCCGAACAGACCGGGGTCAGCGTGCGCTGCGAGCACGGCCGCTGCCACCTGCCCCCGTGGCTGATTCCGATGATCCTCGACCCGGAGACCAGCGACCTGCTGCCCCGCTCGGGCACGCATGTGGGTCGCGCGGCGTTCTTCGACCTGGCGATCAACGGCGTCTGGGGCGGCCTGATCACCGGGGACAAGGTGGAGATCGACTGGAGCGACTGCCCTTGCGGCCGCACCACCGTGCACATCTCCGATGACATCAAGCGCTTCAGCGTGGAGCAGGGCGGAACCGACAAGATCACCTGCACGGCGACGCCCGAGGCGCACGAGGACGCCATGGACTTTCTCACCAGTTTCTAAGTGCCCGAGGACGAAAACATGACAAATCCCATCGCACGCACCGTCATCCGCGGTGAGGTCATCGACTCGGACCTGATCGAGTATCCCGGCCGCGGCGGCGGGGTGACCTTCAGCGCACCGGACCCCAGGAAGTTCGTCGACCGGCTCCCACTCGCCTCGCCGGGCCTGATGGCCGATCTCTACGAGCTCAGTTTCGAGGACATCCTCGACTACCTGGAGGAGCTGGGTACGCGGCTCGACATCAACAGCAACGAGTACATGCAGGAGGCGCGTGATCTGACCTACGACGTCGCGCCGGTGCCGCGCGCGCTGGTCGATCTGGGCTACAACGGCTTCGCCTCGTTCTTCGAACGCGACAAGGTCCGCCAGATCGCCGAGAAGAGCGTGGGGCTGGCCCACATCGAAGGCTGGGTGGAGCACCGGCTGATCGACGGCGTGCGCATCAAGGTCCGCGCGTTCGGCACCCGCGGGGTGCACATCGTGGCCGGCAACGGCCCGGGGCTGGGCATGATCACGCTGCTGCGAAGTGCCATCTCGCGCAGCGACTGCATCATCAAGGCGCCGTCCAACGACCCGTTCACCTCGGCGGCGCTGGGCATGACGATGTGCGAGATGGCGCCCGACCACCCCATCACCAAGCATTTCGCCGTCGCCTACTGGTAGGGCGGTGATGCCGCCGTCGAGGAGAAGCTCTACCAACCCCACAACGTGGAGAAGATCATCGCCTGGGGCGGATTCGCCGGCATCAAGCACGTCACCAAATACCTGCAGCCGGGCCTGGAGTTGATCTCGTTGGATCCCAAGACCAGCATCAGCGTCGTCGGGCCGGAAGCACTCGACAACGCCGAGGAGATGGAGGAGACCGCGCGCCGGCTGGCCGTCGACATCGGAGGGGCCAACCAGGCCGGCTGTGCCAGCTCACGGGTGACCTACGTGCTGACCGGCGACCACGAGGACGGCGTTGACCGGGTGGTCGACCTGGCCAGGCGCACCTACGCCGCGATCATGGAACTGCCGGCCTATTTCAGCACCATGCCGAAGTCCTACGACAGGGAGTTGAAGTCGCATGTGGACGCCCTGCGGCTCGACGACGACTGGTACGAGGTGATCGGCGGCGAGCGCGGCGAAGGAGCGATGATCGTCTCCAAGCTGCCGCGCAAGGTCGACTTCGCCGCCTACCTGGCCGATCGCACGGCCAACTTCGTGCCGGTGGAGTCCCTGCAGGACATCCTGCTCGGCATCGACGCCTACACCCAGACCATCGGGGTGTGGCCGGAGAGCCTGAAGGACCAGCTGCAGGACATCGTTCCGTTCTACGGGGCGCAGCGCCTCGTGACGCTCGGGAACGCGCTGTACAACGGTCCGCTGATCGGCCTGTCCCACGACGGGATGGAACCGGTCCGGCGGATGTGCAAGTGGATGGCCAACGAGATCTCCGAGGGCATCACGGATTCCTCACCCTTGAGCTGAGGCCGCCACACCGTTGCTCGTGGTCGTGTGCCGGCTGGGCCCCGACACACCCACCTTCGATGCGGCCTGCGAGGTCGACAAACCGTCGCTGATCACCGCCAAGCAGATTGCTCAGACATTTGGTCGGCGCCCGCTTGTATCGGTCCGACCCTCCGAGGTACAGGCTTGGGTGGCCGAGATTTCGCGCAAGCAGTCGGCGGCGACCGCGCGCCATTCGCTCGGCGTATTGCGCCGAGTGTTCGATCATGCGGTCCGCGATGGTGCCATCCATCGCAACCCTGCTGCCGGTATCCGCCTTCCCAAGGTCCAGGGCAATGACCCGCGTCCGCTGACGCATGACGAACTCTGGCAGTTGGCCGACCACCTCGATGAGAGACGGGACCGCATCCTCGTATTGGTCGCCGGATGCTGCGGCCTGCGTTGGGGCGAACTAGCAGCTCTGCGATGGGCTGACGTCGATCTCGGCAGGCGAACCCTGCGGGTTGCGCGTGCGTACTCGGAAGAAGCGCCGCGGGGCGAGATGTCGTCGGTCAAGGATAACCAGGCCAGGACCGTGCCCATCCCCGCGATCGTGTCGGAGGAACTCGCTAAGCTCCGGGGAGACCACAAACCCGATGAACCCGTCTTTTGTTCTGCGAACCGCACGCCGCTCCGCAATCGCAATTTCCGCCGTGACGTCTTCGACGATGCGGTCGACGCTCTGGAACTCGACATCACGCCGCACAATCTGCGCGACACCGCTGCATCGCTCGCGATTCACGCGGGCGCCTCCGTCGTCGCCGTGGCGCGTCTGCTCGGTCATGAGTCCGCCGCGACCACCTTGAACCACTACGCCGGCCTCTTCCCGAGCGACCTCGATGACGTGGCGAAACGGCTTGATGGGGCAGCGCGACAGGCGCTCAGAATGACGGGCAAACTGTGATGGGCTAGCTAGGGGAGCGGAGCGATGAGGCATGAGCGGGAACCCGTCGCCTCTGCCGTGACAAATTCCGTGAGAGAAGGCTCGCTTCGCTCTTTCGTGGATATGATCGGTTCCGCTGGGACGACCGGCGCCTGTTCTTCAAACCTAGCGGGGGGTTTGTTGTGAGACGTGGGTTGCTTTCGGATTTTTTTTCGACGCTTTCCCAGCGGGATCTTTTGATGCAAGGTGTCGACAAAGAAGACATTGTTGCCGTCATGAGGCTGGATATTCTTCTGTTCGGTAAGCTATTGATTCCTGACAGTCATCTCTTTGACGGTAACATTCTGCTGCGCTTCTTCACGCCAGAATCGTTAGCCGCTGCATGCGGCCAGACTGCGGATCGTCGCACGGTCGAGATTCGATTGCGTCAGGCTACGTTTCAGGGGTCGCTAACTGAATATCTTCTTGACAATGAAACCCGGCGTCTCCGTCCACTGGAATTTCGCTTCCTTATTTCAGATACGCAGGAAGCGGCGCTCGCGGATAGGCTGCGAACTGGTATTTCTATTGGGCCCCATGCCTCTCCGATCCCCGCAGTTCTTCGTGAGATGGACTTGTTGGGCGTTTCGAAAGAGGATCAGAACGAGTTAAAGTCCGGCTGGAAATCGTGGGGAGCGACGGAATCTGCCCATGGACTATTTACCCGCTGGCCTCGAAGGGCCTTCGATTTGCGCTCGGTCGTCGTCGATTCACCTCTGAAAGAAGACACTTTTGCGACTGGTGAGGGCGAGCAGGCATACGCTAAAATTGTGGATCTGGTTGCGCGTGGTGATTCTAGGAGCGCCTCTGCCGACGAAATCCTCCGTCAGGAATTTAAGCATCGTTCCGATGATTCAGCGCAGCTCGACAGATCCGTGCTTCGTGAGTGGTATCACGATTGTCGACAAGTTACGATTTCGCGGCAACACAACTGCCTACTTGCTAATCGACCATCGAATTACGCGCATCTACTACCCGCAATTTTGAATGACTCGCAAGCTGGCAACCAGGTGGTGGAAAACGATAAACATGTCGATGCACTGAAGCGGATTGTTTCCATTCTTGGAGGACTAACAGAGAAAGAGTATGGCGAGCTTCTAGATAGCACCAAACTGGCGCGACGTTCTTGGTTGGCGGCGCGCAACAAGGGCACTCTGGAGCGTCTGGTCGAAGGCATCATGGAAAGCCTGAACCCGAAAAAGCCCAAGATCGATAAGCCGATCTATCAACAAGAGCGGGTAATAGTTCCGACCGGCACTACCTTTGCGAGCTTTGCCCTGAGTAGTGGGTCGCCAGCAGCCGCCGCAGCCGGCGGACTGATTAGTGCTGGACTGATGTACGGCGGAGCGAAGGTGAGCGAACTATTGACCCGCCGCGGAGACGTCCGCTCGATTGTGCGGTGGGCACTCGACTCGGAGGTCTCTTGATCTTGTGGATCTTCATTCGCTACCTCGGATCTTGGCATGGATGTTAAGAGGCAGGCTGTCGCGCACCACATACAACATGCGGCGCCGAAGAAGCACCGACCACACACCGACCAGAGAGGAGCGACGGCGAGTAGGGCAACCGTCCGGAAACACCGCTGACCCGCAAAAGCGCAAAGTGCCCCTGGCGTGTTCCCGCTGAATGAGTCCAACCAGTTCTAGAGTCCTGTGGCCCGATGTCGGGCCAGAAGGGACGATGAACACATGGCTGGTCGGAAGCGGAATTCTGCGGAGGACATCGTGCGCAAGCT
>NZ_NVQF01000142.1 GCF_002592005.1 Mycolicibacterium palauense
GTATAAGCGACAGGGTCACCAGGTGGGATGCCGGGGGGCCGCGTCGGCGGGGCGCCTAACCGCCGAGACTGATGCCCCGGGCGGCCAGCCACGGCACCGGATCGATGCGATCCTGCCCGTTGGGCATGACCTCGAAATGCAGGTGCGGGCCCGTGGAGTTGCCCCGGTTGCCGATGGTGGCGATCTCGTCTCCGGCCATCACCCGCTGACCCACATTGACCAGCCAGCTGTTGACGTGCCCGTAGAGCGTTACGGTGCCGTCGGCGTGGCGCAGTTTCACGTACGCGCCGTACCCAGCGGTGGGGCCGGCGGCGATGACCACACCGTCGGAGACGGCGTAGATCGGCGTTCCGATGGAGTTGGCCAGGTCGATGCCGGCGTGCAGCGCGCCCCAGCGGTAGCCGAACCCGGAGGTGAAGATGCCGTGGGTGGGCATCACGAACAGTGGCCGCTGCAGCCGGGCCTCGCGCTCGGCGCGCTCCTGGGCGAAGGCGACGCCGGTGGCGACCTCCTCGGAGTGCGTGCTGCTGTTCAGCGCCGGCGTGACGGTGACCAGCTGCATCCCGTCGGAGTTGCCGCTGACCGACGGGACGGCGCCCATCGAGGTGCGGTCGGCGGCCAGCACCGTCTTGGTGGTGCTCTCCTGGGTGGACGAGTTGATCGCGGTGTGCGCGGCGGCCGCGGCGGCGCCGGCGGCCATCGCGGCGATCATCACCCGGCCCTTGAGCGCATTCGGGTTGGTCTTGCGGTGCTGGGCCACCCGGGGCAGGACGTCGGTGACGGTCGAGTCGTAGGCGTCGGCGGCATGCTCACCGGCGTCCCCGCCGGTGGACCCAGCGGCACGGGTCAGGTCATCCCGAAGGTCGCCGAAGACGGGGCGGTGGTGGCGCCCCGAACCGGGACCGGTGTCACCGAGATCTTTGCGGGGCTGCAGGATCAGCGGGACGACGTTCTCGGCGTGCAGCAGGTCGTCGAGCTCGGGCGCGTTGAGTACGGCCGCATCGGCGGCGGGAAACGCTCCGCAGACGTCAGCCCGTAGGTCGCCCTGGAAATCGGCCCCGAGATCCAGGTCACCGTCGAGATCGGCAAGGCTGCCGAACTCGTTGAACGGCACGATGTCGGTGACTTCGTTGGGGTTTTCGAAAGGGCTTTGGTGAGGGTTGAGCTCCCAGCCCCGTCCGCGCGCAGTGGTCGGCATCTTCGAGCGCGAAGACTCTGCCGAACTTTGCTGCGCCAACCTGGTGTCCCTCTTGTCGTGACCAAAGCGTTACCTGGACCACAGAGACGTTAACCAAATCCCAATGTTGGTGGCAACCCGTGCCGATGTTCCGGCGCGGATTGTGATTCGTATCACTGAGGCGCGGCGGTGACCTGTACCACAAGGGTGGTAGGTGGTGCGAGCGTGTCGCAGCGGTGTGGATACAGTTCCCACCGGGCTGTTTCTCGAAACACCGCCGTCATCAGACACCGCCGTCAATTTCAGAAAAGACAGTGAGCGCACATGGACCTTTTCGAGTACCAGGCGAAGGAGCTGTTCGCCAAGCACAACGTTCCGACCACGCCTGGCCGGGTTACCGATTCGGCCGAGGACGCCAAGGCGATCGCCGAGGAGATCGGCAAGCCGGTGATGGTCAAGGCCCAGGTCAAGGTCGGCGGCCGCGGCAAGGCCGGTGGCGTGAAGTTCGCCGCCACCCCCGATGACGCCTTCACCCACGCGACGAACATCCTCGGCCTGGACATCAAGGGTCACATCGTCAAGAAGCTGCTGGTCGCCGAGGCCAGCGACATCGCCGAGGAGTACTACATCTCCTTCCTGCTCGACCGCGCCAACCGCACCTACCTGGCGATGTGCTCGGTCGAGGGCGGCATGGAGATCGAAGAGGTGGCCGCCACCAAGCCCGACCGGCTGGCCAAGGTCCCCGTCGACGCCGTCAAGGGTGTCGATCTGGCGTTCGCCCGCTCCATCGCCGAGCAGGGCCACCTGCCCGCCGAGGTGCTCGACGCCGCCGCGGTGACCATCCAGAAGCTGTGGGAGGTGTTCGTCAAGGAGGACGCCACCCTGGTGGAGGTCAACCCGCTGGTGCGTACGCCCGATGATCAGATCCTGGCGCTGGACGGCAAGGTCACTCTCGACGCGAACGCCGATTTCCGCCAGCCCGGCCACGCCGAGTTCGAGGACAAGGACTCCACCGACCCGCTCGAGCTCAAGGCCAAGGAGAACGACCTCAACTACGTCAAGCTCGACGGCGAGGTCGGCATCATCGGCAACGGCGCCGGTCTGGTGATGTCCACGCTGGACGTCGTCGCCTACGCCGGTGAGAAGCACAACGGTGTCAAGCCCGCGAACTTCCTCGACATCGGTGGCGGCGCCTCTGCCGAGGTGATGGCCAACGGGCTCGACGTGATCCTGAACGACAGCCAGGTCAAGAGCGTGTTCGTCAACGTCTTCGGTGGCATCACCGCCTGTGACGCGGTGGCCAACGGCATCGTCAAGGCGCTGCAGATCCTCGGCGACGAGGCGAACAAGCCGCTGGTGGTGCGCCTCGACGGCAACAACGTCGACGAGGGCCGTCGCATTCTTGCCGAGGCCAATCACCCGCTGGTGATCCAGGCCGACACCATGGACTCCGGTGCCGACAAGGCCGCCGAGCTGGCGAACAAGTAAGGGACGCAACCAATGTCTATCTTTCTGAACAAGGACTCCAAGGTCATCGTCCAGGGCATCACCGGTGGTGAAGGCACCAAGCACACCGCGCTGATGCTCAAGGCCGGCACGCAGATCGTCGGCGGCGTCAACGCCCGCAAGGCCGGCACCACCGTCAAGCACCAGAACAAGGACGGCCAGGAGGTCGAGCTGCCGGTGTTCGGCAGCGTCGCCGAGGCGATGAAGGAGACCGGCGCCGACGTGTCGATCGCCTTCGTCCCGCCGGCCTTCTCGAAGGACGCGATCATCGAGGCGATCGACGCCGAGATCCCGTTGCTGGTCGTCATCACCGAGGGCATCCCCGTCCAGGACACCGCCTACGCGTGGGCCTACAACCTGGACAAGGGCGCCAAGACCCGCATCATCGGCCCGAACTGCCCCGGCATCATCACCCCCGGCGAGTCGCTGGTGGGCATCACGCCCAACAACATCACCGGCAAGGGACCGATCGGCCTGGTGTCCAAGTCGGGCACCCTGACCTACCAGATGATGTACGAGCTGCGTGACCTCGGTTTCTCCACCGCGATCGGCATCGGTGGCGACCCGGTGATCGGCACCACCCACATCGACGCCATCGAGGCCTTCGAGAAGGACCCCGAGACCAAGGTGATCGTGATGATCGGCGAGATCGGCGGCGACGCCGAGGAGCGTGCCGCCGACTACGTCAAGGCCAACGTGTCCAAGCCGGTGGTGGGTTACGTGGCCGGCTTCACCGCCCCCGAGGGCAAGACGATGGGGCACGCGGGCGCGATCGTGTCGGGTTCCTCGGGCACGGCGGCCGCCAAGAAGGAGGCCCTGGAGGCCGCGGGTGTCAAGGTGGGCAAGACTCCGTCGGAGACCGCCCAGCTGGCCCGCAAGATTCTGGAGCAGAGCTAGCCCGGTCGCGGGCAGACCGCAGGCGCGGCGGCGGGCCGGTCCCGCCGCCGCGGCCCCGGACCACGAGTTCCGTTCGAAGGGCGGGCCGATGGCGTCCTATCTCCCGGATCCGGGTGAGCTCAGCGCCGACCAACGCGCGGTCTACGACCTGCTGCCGTCGAACCTGACCCGGGGGCTGCTGCTCACCGGCTGCAGCGCCGAGCCCTACCTGTCGCTGGGGCGGTCGTTTCGCCGCGGATATCTGTCGGCTGCGGTGCGTGAGCTGGTCATCCTGCGGGTGGGGGCGCTGACCGCCAGCCGCTACGAGCTGCACCACCACGTTCCCGAGGCCCGCCGGGCGGGGCTGTCCGACGAGCACATCGACGCCGTGATCGACGGCTCGCGGTCCGTGGGGCGCCCCGATCTCGACGCCCTCCTGGCGTTCGTGGACCGGCTGGTCGACGCCGTCCGGGGTTCGGCACCACCCCCGGATGCGCTCGAAGAGTACTTCTCGCGCAACGAAATCGCCGAAGTGGTGCTCCTGGTCGGTCACTACGTGATGACATCGTTGTTCCTCCGGACCCTGGGCATCGAGCCCGAGGACGGGCCCGGCGAGCACCGACGGTGACGGGAGAGCGCGTGGCGGAGTCCGCCTTCGGCAAGGGACTGGTCGACCTCGGTGGCGGCGTGTACGGCTACCTGTCCGGCAGCACCGACTTCGGGCTGTCCAATGCGGGTCTGGTGGTCGCCGGCGGCGAGGCGCTGGTGGTGGACACCCTCTACGACGTGGCCCACGCGCAGGAGCTGGTCGACGCGATCGGGGAACACACCGGCTCGGCGCCGGTGCGCTACGTGTTCAACACCCACAGCGACGGCGACCACATCTTCGGAAACCAGCTGTTCTCCCAGGACGTGGAGGTCATCGCCACCGTCGCGGCCGCGGCGTTGATGACCCAGGAGCAGGCCGACCTGACCGCGGCCGCCTTCGACGAGAGCGCCGACCCGGCATCGCCGCTGCATCCGCTGTCGATCCTGGCGCGACCGTTCGACTTCCACCCCGTTCGGGTCCGGCCCGCCGACACCACCTTCAGCGCGGAGAAACACCTGCGGGTGGGCGCCGTGGACGTCGAGCTGCACGAACTCGGCCCGGCCCACACCGTCGGCGACGCGGTCGCCTATCTTCCGGAGAAACGGGTGCTGTTCGCCGGTGACCTGCTCACCCGCGACATCGTCAAGGTGGTGTGGTCCGGTTCGGTCGAGAACTGGATCGCCGCACTGGAGCGCATCCGTGCCTTCGACGCTGAGACCGTCGTGCCCGGGCACGGCCCGGTCCTCGTCGACGGTCAGATCCGGGCGGCGATCGACGCCGGGGTGGGCTTCTGGTCGTCGCTGCACGAGCAGGCCGCGACGCTCTTCGCGCGTGGGGTGCCCGTCGACGAGGCCGCAAGCCGTATCGACGTGGCCGCCCACCCCGATGCCGTGCTGACGCTGCCCACCCTCGTCGCCGCGGTCTACCACGGATTGGACCCGCAGGTGCCCTTCAAGACCATCCCCGAGACGCTGGAGTTCATGGCCGCCCAGGTCGCCCGCCTGGGCGCCTCCCAGCAGTCGTGACCCAGCCGGGCGCTCGCCCCGCGTTCGCTCCGGAACATCCCGCCGATTAGCCTTACGAAGTAATCGCTTGCTGTAATCGTTCGGCAATCGTTCGTCAGTCGTTCGTCGTCACGCTCGCCGGAGGGCCCTGCATGGATCCGCGCACACCCGTCATCGTCGGCGTCGGTCAGTTCACCGAACGCATCGACGATCCGGGGTACCGAGGCATGTCCGCGGTCGAACTGGCCACCGAGGCGGTGCGCGCCGCGCTGGCCGACACCGGTGCCGACACCGCCACGGTCGCCGGCGCCATCGAGGTCTTCGCCGGACTGCGGCAGTTCGAGATCTGCACCCCCTTCGCCGAACCCCCACTGGGCTGCTCGGACAACTACCTGCGCTCGGTGGCGCACCGTGTCGGCGCCGCGCCGGCCCGCGCCGTCCTCGAGCCCCTCGGCGGCCACGGGCCGCAGAAGCTGCTCACCGAGTTCGCCGGGGCGATCGCCGCCGGGGAGGCCGACACCGTCCTGCTGGTGGGATCCGAACCGGGTTCGACCGCACGCTATTTCGCCAAACGGGACGACAAGCCGGATTTCACCGAGAAGGTCGGCGGCCAGCTGGAGGACCGCGGCTACGGCTACGAGCAGTACATCGACGAGTACACCGTCGCCCACGGCATGACGGGGGCACCGGCGCAGTACGGTCTGCTCGACAACGCCCGGCGCGCCCGACTGGGACGCAGCGTCGAGGCCTACCGGCAGGCGATGGGCGAGTTGTTCGCCCCGTTCTCCCGGGTGGCCGCCAAGAACCCGTTCGCGTCCGCTCCGGTGGAGCGTTCGGTGGCCGAGCTGACCACGGTGACCGACGACAACCGGATGATCTGCGACCCCTACCCGCGCCTGATGGTCGCCCGGGACCAGGTCAACCAGGGTTCGGCCGCGCTGATGATGTCGATCTCGGCCGCGGACCGGCTGGGCGTCCCCGTCGAGAAGCGCGTCTACCTGCACGGGCACGCCGACCTGCGGGAGCAGCCCCCGCTGGACCGCGCCGACCTCGGCGCGAGCGTGTCCGCGGAACTCGCCGTGGGTGAGGCGCTCCGGATGGCCGGCATCGCGCTGGCCGACGTCGCGACCTTCGACCTCTACAGCTGCTTCCCGTTCCCGGTCTTCGCCGTGTGCGACGCGGTCGGGCTGGCCACCGACGACCCCCGCGGGCTGACGCTCACCGGGGGACTGCCGTTCTTCGGCGGCCCGGGAAACAGCTACTCCCTGCACGGCATCGCCGAGACGGTCGCCGCGATGCGCGACGGCAAGGGCCGGTTCGGTCTGGTCGGGGCCAACGGCGGGATCATGAGCAAGTACTCGGTCGGCGTCTACTCGAGCGAACCGGTCGAGTTCAGGCCGGACGCGGGCGCCGCCCTGCAGGCCGATATCGATGCCCGGCCGCGCATCCCCGTCACCCGCCACGTCAACGGCGGCGGCACCGTCGAGACCTACTCGGTGCGCTACGACTGGCCGGTGCGCACCGGCATGATCATCGGCCGCCTCGACACCGACGACAGCCGGTTCATGGCGCTCACCGAGGACGCGGACCTGGTGGCACTGATGAGTGACGGTGACCCGCTGGGGGCGCACATCGCGGTCACCGCCGTCGACGGGGTCAACCGGGCCCGGCTGGGCTAGCCATCACAACCCCGCCTCAAGCCGGACCCACGCCGTCTCAGACGAGGGCGGCGAGCTTGCCCGCCAGGCGTTCGACGTAGGCGGCGACCTCGGGTTCGGACTTGTCGGGCAATCCGAACAGCACCTCGGTCACCCCGAGTTCGCGCCAGTGCGCCAGCTTGTCGGCATCGGGCTTGAAATCCAGCGCGACGATCTGGGGTGCGCCGTCGCGGCCGGCGCCGGCCCAGGTGTCCTGCAGCAGCTTGACGGGCTCGTCGATGGTGACATCGCGCGGGGTGGTGATCCACCCGTCGGCGCTGCGGGCGATCCATTTGAAGTTCTTCTCGGTGCCGGCCGCCCCGACCAGCACCGGGATGTGGGACTGCACCGGCTTGGGCCAGGCCCATGACGGCCCGAAGTTGACGAACTCGCCCTCGTAGCTGGCCTCCTCCTCGGTCCACAGGGCGCGCATCGCCTCCAGGTACTCCCGCAGCATGGTGCGGCGCCGCCCGGGCGGCACGTTGTGATCGGCCAGTTCGTCGGTGTTCCAGCCGAAACCCACGCCGAGGCTGACCCGGCCGCCGGACAGGTGGTCCAGCGTGGCGATCGACTTCGCCAGCGTGATCGGGTCGTGTTCGACGGGCAGCGCCACGGCCGTGGACAGGCGGACCCGGGACGTGACCGCGCAGGCGGTTCCCAGCGACACCCACGGATCGAGTGTCCGCATGTAGCGGTCGTCGGGCAGGCTGTCATCCCCGGTGGTGGGGTGGGCGGCCTGTCGCTTCACCGGGATGTGCGTGTGCTCGGGCACGTAGAAGGTGGTGAAACCGTGGTCGTCGGCGAGTTTGGCGGCCGCTGCCGGAGCAATGCCGCGATCACTGGTGAAGAGAACGAGCCCGTAGTCCATGCCCAGAATTAGAACGTGTTCTAGTCATCGGGGCAAGGCCGGGTCGTCCGCGGCCCCCGCGCCCCTGTCTTCGGGCCGTGCCTTCCGGCCGTGTCTTCGGGCCGTGTCTTCGGGCTGTGTCTTCGGGCTGTGTCTTCGGCCCGTGTCTTCGGGCGCAGAACCCCGGGCCCCGTCGTCGCGCGCCTCGTTCCGGCCGCTGTGACCGCCGCCGCTACGGACACGCCGATTGGGACGCGGCGACGCCGGCCGGTTGCGCTAGCGTGGATGGTCGAATCGCGTCCCGGATGTGCGGCAGCCCTGCGCTGCGTCCCGAACCCGGAGGACGCGATCCGACACCAGCGCCGCGCCGACGGTGCCCGACGACACGACATAGGAGAGGTCATGACCTACTCACCCGGCTCACCTGGCAGTTCGGGCTACCCGCCGGGGCCGCCGCCCGGCTCCTATGGTGCGCCCGCCGGGCCGTACAGCCCCACCGGGCCGGTCGCCGATCCCGGGCCGAGCAAGCTGCCGCAGTACCTGACCATCGCGGTCGTGGTGCTGGGCCTGGCCGCCTACCTGGCCAGCTTCGGGCCGGTGTTCAGCACGCCCATCGCCCAGGTCGGGGCGTTCACGGTGGTCGCCTACGACTCCGGCACCATTCTCATGACGCTGGCCGCGGTGCTGGCCTCCCTGCTGGCCGCCGTCAGCCTGCTGCCCAAGATCAACGACCAGTCGACGCTGGTGGCGATCCTGTCGGTCATCGGCGTGCTGGTGGTGCTCGGGGCGATCTTCACCAAGGACGCCAGCGCCACGATCGGATGGGCGTTGTGGTTGGTGCTGGCCCTGACGGTGCTGCAGGCCGCCGCGGCGATCATGGTCCTGCTCTACGACACCGAGGTGCTGAGTCCCCCGGCCCCGAAGCCACGGTATGACCAGCAGTTCGGCCAGTACGGCCAGTACACCCCCTACGGCGCCCCCGGCGGGTACTCGGGCGGCTTCTACGGTGCTCCCGGCCAGGCTCCCGGCCAGGCCCCCAGCCCGCCCACCAATCCGCAG
>NZ_NVQF01000143.1 GCF_002592005.1 Mycolicibacterium palauense
CTGCCGGTGCGCCGGCGGGGGGACCGCGCGCCGCGGCCGGGCCGGGCGGCGACCCCGCCGGCGCACCGGCAGCCGCGGCGTGGAGCCGGCGGCCACGACGGGAGGCTCACAGTCGATGATCGGGGTCACCGACGGCCGCGACGCCGGGGCGGGTGTCGACGCGTGGCCCGGGACCGGGCCTGACGGGGTTCCCGAAGCGGGTACTGGAGTGGATACGAACACGGACGGCACCTCCAACGGGCACGGCGAAACGGGGCGGGCCTGCTGGAGAGTGGGCAGACGGCCTGATGATGGCACAGATCGCCGGCCCGTGTGTGCACCCGCGGTGGGCGCCCTGGGCGCGGGCCGCTACCGTGGCGAGCGCAACTATCGGTGGGGAAGGGGGGCCAAGCCGCGATGGTGACCCGGTTGTCAGCATCGGATGCGTCCTTCTATCAGCTGGAGAACACCTCCACGCCGATGTACGTGGGCTCGCTGTCGATCCTGCGGCGCCCCCGCGCGGGCCTGAGCTACGAGACGCTGCTGGCCACCGTCGAGCAGCGGTTGCCCCAGATTCCCCGGTACCGGCAGAAGGTCCGCGAGGTCACCCTGGGGTTGGCGCGTCCGGTGTGGATCGACGACCGTGACTTCGACATCACCTACCACATCCGCCGCTCGGCCCTGCCCTCGCCGGGCAGCGACGCGCAGCTGCACGATCTGGTCGCGCGGCTGGGCTCGCGCCCGCTCGACAAGTCGCGGCCGCTGTGGGAGATGTACCTGGTCGAGGGCCTGGCGAAGAACCGGATCGCCATCTACACCAAATCGCACCAGGCGCTCGTCAACGGCATGACGGCCCTGGAGATCGGCCACGTCATCGCCGATCGCACCCAACGGCCCCCGGAGTTCGGGGAGGACATCTGGATCCCGTCCCGCGAACCCAGCACCGCCGGCCTGCTGCTCGGCGCGCTCGGGGAGTGGGTGGTGGGTCCCGGGCAACAGCTGCAGGCGGTGCAGTCGGCGGTCGGCGGCATCCTCACCAACTCCGAACAGCTTGTCGCTGCCGGGCAGCGATTCGCCGATGTGGCAAGAACGTTCGCCCGGGGCACCGCGCCGCCCAGCCCGCTCAACGCGCCGGTGTCACGCAATCGGCGTTTCACGGTCGCCGGGCATTCGCTGGAGGACTACCGCACGGTGCGCGCCCGATACGACTGTGACGTCAACGATGTGGTGCTGGCGGTGATCGCGGGTGCGCTGCGGAACTGGCTGCTGTCCCGCGGCGAGCCGGTCACCCCGACGGCCAGTGTCCGCGCGATGGCGCCGATGTCGGTGTACCCCGAGGTCGACCACGACCCGTCGGCGGGCCCCGGGCAGGCGATCGACGAGGTGGCGCCGTTCCTGGTGGACCTGCCGGTGGGGGAGGGCAACGCCGTGGTGCGGCTCTCGCAGATCGCCCACGCCACCGAGTCCCATTCCACGGCAGCCAGCCTGGTCGACGCGCGCACGATCGTCACGCTGTCGGGGTTCGCCCCGCCCACGCTGCACGCCATGGGGATCAGGGTGGCCACCAGCTTCTCGGCGCGGCTGTTCAACCTGCTGATCACCAACGTGCCCGGTGCGCAGTCGCAGATGTATGTGGCGGGCACCAAGCTGCTGGAGACCTACGCGGTGCCTCCGTTGCTGCACAATCAGGTGCTCGCCATCGGGGTGACCTCCTACTGCGGGAGACTGTATTTCGGTATCAACGCCGACCGCGAGGCGATGAGCGACGTGGAGATGTTGCCCGCGCTGCTGGGGGAGTCGCTCGAGGAGCTGCTCGATTCCGCGCAATAGACGGACCTGGCAGTAGAATCCACCGGTGGGAAAGGACAAGAAGTCCAATAGGGGACATCGGCCGCCGAAGCTGCCCAAGGACGTCTACGCCGCCGAATTGTTCCGCCTGCAAACCGAACTCGTGAAACTGCAGGAATGGACCAAGCACACCGGCGCGCGCATCGTGATCGTCTTCGAGGGCCGCGACGCCGCCGGCAAGGGCGGCACCATCAAGCGGATCACCGAATACCTGAGCCCCCGGGTGGCGCGGATCGCCGCGTTGCCCGCACCCAGTGACCGCGAAAAGGGACAGTGGTACTACCAGCGCTATATCGAGCACCTGCCCGCCCGCGGCGAGATCGTGCTGTTCGACCGGTCCTGGTACAACCGGGCCGGGGTGGAGAAGGTGATGGGCTTCTGCACACCCCAGGAGCACACGCTGTTCCTCCGCCAGACCCCGATCATCGAGCAGATGCTCATCGAGGATGGAATCCTGCTGCGCAAGTACTGGTTTTCGGTGTCCGCCGACGAACAGTTGCGGCGGTTCCACAAGCGCATGCACGACCCGGTGCGCCAGTGGAAACTGTCCCCGATGGATCTGGAGTCGGTGTACCGCTGGGAGGACTACTCGCGGGCCAAGGACCAGATGATGGTTCACACCGACACTCCGGTCAGTCCCTGGTTCGTCGTGGAGTCCGACGACAAGAAGCGGGCCCGGCTGAACATGATGGCCCACCTGCTGTCCACCATCGACTACAGCGACGTCGACCGTCCGGCGGTCGAACTGCCGGTCAAGCCGTTGGCCGTGAACAACTACGAGCGGACCTCCCGCGAGGTCATCACCTACGTCGAGGATCACGTCGCCGGCCTGTTCGGAGACCGGCAGTAGTGGCGCCTCGCGCCCTCGCGCTCCGCGCGGCCGGGTCTGCGGCTACCCTCGCACCTGTGCGGGTCTACGTACCGGCCACGCTGGCCATGCTGCAGAAGTTGGTCGCCGACGGGACGCTGTTCCCGCTCGGCGGCACCGCCTTTTCCGTCACCCCGACGTTGCGCGAGGCCTACTCCGACGGCGACGACGAGGAGCTGGCCGAGGTGGCGCTGCGTGAAGCCGCGCTGGCCTCGCTGCGGTTGCTGGCCACCGGCGCCGGCATCGACGCAGTCACCCCCGCCGGAGCCGAGAACGGGTTGCCGCTGCGGCGTGCGGTGCTGGTCGCCGACGTGGACTCGGCCACCCCGCGTCCCGATCTCGACGACGCCGTCGTGCGCCTCGGTGAACCGCTGGCCACCCCCGACGTGGTGGCCGTCTACGTCGACACCGCCGCCGCCGAACCGGCCGTGGCCGCCGCCGTCGAGGTCATCGATGCCGCCGACCTCGGCGACGAGGACGCCGAACTGACGGTGGGCGACGCCCAGGATCACGACCTGGCCTGGTACGCCACACAGGAGCTGCCGTTCCTGCTCGAGCTGCTCTAGACACGGGCGGAACCGGCCCGCGGAGCGGCGAGCCGCACACTGGCTACGCAACCGTAGGTTACGGTACCGTAGCTTTAACGCGAGACCGGATCGCCGTGATCGGTGCGGCCCGGTCGGTCAGGAGATCCGATGGCCAAAAATCACATCAAGATCGGCGCCCGGGTCGCCGACACGGTGCGCCCGACCGTGGCCGGAACCGACAGGCATCGGGGCTGGCACGCCCTGCGCACCCTGGCCGGGCGGATCACCACACCACTGCTGCCCGACGACTACCTGCACCTGGCCAATCCGTTGTGGTCGGCGCGTGAACTGCGCGGGCGCGTGGTCCAGGTGCGTCGCGAGACCGAGGACTCGGCCACCCTGGTGATCAAACCGGGGTGGGGTTTCACCTTCGACTACGAGCCCGGCCAGTACATCGGAATCGGCGTGCTGATGGGCGGGCGGTGGTGCTGGCGCTCCTACTCGCTGACCTCCAGCCCGGTCACGGGACAGCGCACGATCACCATTGCCATCAAGGCGATGCCCGAAGGCTTTCTGTCGAGCCATCTGGTCAGCGGTGTGGCCCCCGGCACGATCGTGCGGCTGGCGGCCCCGCAGGGCAACTTCGTCATGCCCGACCCGGCGCCCCCGCGGGTGCTGTTCCTGACCGGCGGATCCGGCATCACTCCGGTGATGTCGATGCTGCGCACCCTGGTCCGTCGCGATCAGCTCGTCGACGTCGAGCACGTGCACTCCGCGCCCACCGACGCCGACGTCATGTTCGCCGCCGAGCTGGCCGAGCTGGCCCGATCCCGGCCCGGCTACCGCCTCACGGTGCGCGCCACCCGCACCCAGGGCCGGCTCGACCCGGCCCGGCTCGACGAGGTGGTCGCCGACTGGCGTCAGCGCCAGACCTGGGCGTGCGGCCCGGAAGGCATGCTGGATGCGGCCGAGCGGGTGTGGACCGAGGCGGGGATCCCCGAGCGGCTGCACCTGGAGCGCTTCGCGGTGTCCAGGGCGGCGCCGCACGGGGCCGGCGGGACCGTCACCTTCGAGCGCAGTGACAGGGCCGTCGCCGTCGACGGTGCCACCCCGCTGATGGAGGCCGGCGAACAGGCGGGCATCCAGATGCCGTTCGGCTGCCGGATGGGCATCTGTCAGTCGTGTGTGGTCGGCCTGGTCGACGGGTATGTCCGGGACCTGCGCACCGGTGTGGAGCATGCGCCGGGGACCCGGGTGCAGACCTGTGTGTCGGCCGCGTCCGGAGATTGTGTACTGGACGTCTAGGTATTACCAGGTGGTAACCTACGAAGGCGTAGGTTACGGTAGCGTAGGTAAGCGAAGGGAGGACAGGTAATGGCAATCACCGACGTTCCGGCGTTCGCACACCTCACCGACGCCGACATCGACAGCCTTGCGGTGGAGCTCGACGCCATCCGACAGGACATCGAGGACTCCCGGGGCGAGCGCGACGCCCGCTACATCCGGCGGACCATCGCCGCCCAGCGGGCGCTGGAGATCGCCGGCCGGTTGATGCTGGCGGGCAGTTCCAAGCGCAGGTTCTGGTGGGCCGGCACCGCCACCCTCGGCGTGGCCAAGATCATCGAGAACATGGAGATCGGCCACAACGTCATGCACGGCCAGTGGGACTGGATGAACGATCCGGAGATCCACTCCTCCAGCTGGGAATGGGACATGTCCGGTGCGTCCAAGCACTGGCGCTTCACCCACAACTTCATGCATCACAAGTACACCAACATCCTGGGCATGGACGACGATGTGGGCTACGGACTGCTGCGCGTCACGCGTGACCAGAAGTGGAAGCCGCACAACGTCTTCAACCTGTTCTTCAACACCATGCTCGCCACACTCTTCGAGTGGGGCGTGGGCCTTCAGCACCTCGAGCTCGGCAAGATCTTCAAGGGCCGCGACGACCGCAGGGCCACCATGGTGCGGCTGCGTGAGTTCACCACCAAGGCCGGTCATCAGGTGGCCAAGGACTATGTCGCGTTCCCCGCACTGACCTCACTGTCGCCGCACGCCACCTACCGTTCCACGGCGACGGCCAACGCGGTCGCCAACATCATCCGCAACGTGTGGTCCAACGCGGTGATCTTCTGCGGCCATTTCCCCGACGGCGCAGAGAAATTCACCAAGACCGACATGGTCGGCGAGTCCAAGGGTCAGTGGTACCTGCGTCAGATGCTCGGCAGCGCCAACTTCGAGAACGGGCCGGTGCTGCGGTTCATGAGCGGCAACCTGTGTCACCAGATCGAGCACCACATCTACCCGGATCTGCCGAGCAACCGGCTCTATGAGATCTCGCTGCGGGTCCGTCAGATCTGCGACAAGTACGACCTGCCCTACACCACGGGATCGTTCCTGGTGCAGTACGGCAAGACGTGGCGCACCATCGCCAAGCTGTCGCTGCCCGACCGGTATCTGCGTGACACCGCCGACGACGCACCCGAAACCCGCAGTGAGCGGATGTTCGACGCACTCGGGCCGGGTTTCGCCGACGTCGATCCGGGGACGGGTCGGCGACGTGGTCTCAAGAGCGCGATCGCCACGGTGCGGGCATGGCGCCGGGGCAGGGCCGACAGGCGCGCCGCCGGCGAGGCCGGTTCGCGTCCCGACCTGGCCGCCTGACTAGCCGCCGCCTGCCTAGCCTTCGCGCAGCACGGACAGCAGTCGGCGGGCTGCGGCCACCCGGCCCGCCGCGGGTCCGGTCAGGGTGTCCAGGGCGCACTCCGGATCCGCCGGCGGACCCATGTGGCCGCAGCCCCGAGGGCACTCGGCGATCACCTCGGCCAGGTCGGAGAACGCCAGCAGGACGTCGTCGGGGTCGATGTGGGCCAGCCCGAAGGAACGCACCCCCGGAGTGTCGATCACCCAGCCGCCACCCGGTAGCGCCAGCGCCACCGACTGGGTGGAGGTGTGCTTGCCCTTGCCCACACCCGACACCTCACCGATTGCCCGGTCCGCATCCGGGACAAGGCGATTCACCAACGTCGACTTGCCCACCCCGGAGTGACCGAGCAGCACGGTGACCTTGCCGGCCAGTGCCCGTTGGAGCGCGCCGAGGCCGTCGTCGCGTCCGGCGGCGATGACGGTGAGGTCCAGATCGGCGAACTGCGCGGCGAAGGACACGCCGGCGGCCAGGTCCGACTTCGTCAGGCACAGAATGGGTTCGAGTCCGCCGGCGTAGGCGGCGATCAGCGAGCGTTCGACGAAGCCGGTGCGCGGCGGGGGATCGGCCAGCGCCACCACAATGGCCAGCTGGTCGGCGTTGGCGACCACCACCCGTTCCGTGGGGTCGGTGTCGTCGGCGGTGCGCCGCAACACCGTTCGGCGATCGCCGCGGCGCACGATGCGCGCCAGCGTGTCGGGCCGTCCGGACAGGTCGCCGACGATGTCGACGTCGTCGCCGACCACGATCGGGGTGCGGCCCAGCTCGCGTGCGCGCATGGCTGTCACCCGACGGGTGGGATCGTCGTCGAGCACGCATCCCCAGCGGCCGCGGTCCACGGTCACCACCATGGCCGGCTGGGCATCGGCGTGATCGGGGCGGTTCTTGGTGCGCGGCCGCGAACCCTTGCCCGGGCGGATCCGGACGTCGGATTCGTCGTAGTCGCGTCGGCTCAAGGCCGCACCCTGTCCCCGCCGCGGGCCCCGCCCCCGTCGGTCACAGGCCCTGGCCCGCCAACAGCCCCGCCCACATCGCGGGAAAGTCGGGCAGCGTCTTGGCCGTGGTGGCGATGTCCTCCACCTCGACCCCGGGCACCCGCAACCCGACGATGGCGCCGGCCATGGCCATCCGGTGATCGGCGTAGGAGCGCCAGGTGCCGCCGTGCAGGGGCACCGCGGTGATCACCAGGCCGTCCTCGGTTTCGCGGCAGTCACCGCCGAGCCGGTTGATCTCGGTGCTCAGCGCGGCCAGCCGGTCGGTTTCGTGGCCGCGCAGATGCGCGATGCCCCTCAGTCGTGAAACCGATCCCGGCGACGCCAGCGCGGCAAGCACCGCGATCGCCGGGGTCAGCTCCCCGACGTCGCGCAGGTCCACGTCGAGGCCGGCATACTCGGCGGCGCCCTCGACCTGCAGGTGGGCGTCGCTTCGGGTGGCCCGGGTGCCGAGCATGTCCAGGATCCCCAGGATGGTGCCCGCGGGCTGCAGGCTCCGCGCCGGCCAGCCGGTGATACGGACGTCGCCGCCGGTGACCACCGCCGCGGCCAGGAACGGCACCGCGTTGGACAGATCCGGTTCCACCTCCCAGGTCCGGGCCGCCACGGTGCCCGGCGCCACCCGCCAGCGGTTCGGCCCGGCGTCGTCGACCTCGACGCCGGCCCGGCGCAGCATCGCCACGGTCATCGCGATGTGCGGCATCGACGGCACCGCGGAACCGGCCACGGCGGGGCGGTGCAGCACCTCGATGCCCTCGGTGAACGCCGCACCGGAGAGCAGCAACCCGGAGACGAACTGCGAGGACCCCGAGGCGTCGATCTCCACCGTGCCGCCCCGGACCTGCCCGGTGCCCCGCACCGAGAACGGCATCCCGGCACCGTCGATGTCCACGCCGATCGAGCGCAGCGCGTCGAGCAGCGGCGCGATCGGCCGTGCCCGGGCCTGGGCGTCTCCATCGAACTCGACCGCCGCCCGCGCCAGCGCCGCCACCGGCGGCACGAACCGCAGCACGGTGCCGGCCAGGCCGCAGTCCACCCGGGCGTGCTCGCCGGGGGCCAGCCGGCCCGCGACCGTCAGCTCGGCGCCCGCACCCGAGACGTCGAGCCCCAGCGTGCGCAACGCGCCGATCATCAGGTCGGTGTCGCGGCTGCGCAGGGCGCCGGTGATCGTGGACGGTCCCTGCCCCTGCGCGGCCGCCAGGGCCGCCAGCACGAGGGTCCGGTTGGTCAGCGACTTCGATCCGGGGACGGTCACCGTGGCGTGCACGGGTGCGATTGCCGGGGGTGCTGTCCAGGTCTGCAGGGCGGTCACGGCTCCATCCTGCCCTGTCGGGCGGTTCTGGAACCATGGGCCACATGTGTGGACGATTCGCGGTCACCACCGACCCGGCGCTGCTGGCCGAGAAGATCAGGGCCATCGACGAGACCGCCGAGGCGCTCAAGGCCGCCCCTAACTCCCCGGCCCCCAACTCC